>NZ_JBYUPV010000019.1:0-84386 GCF_058133325.1 Paenibacillus sp. MAHUQ-45 | reverse complement strand
TTGAAAGCAAGCTTTCAAATCAACTCCGCTCGACTTGCATGTATTAGGCACGCCGCCAGCGTTCGTCCTGAGCCAGGATCAAACTCTCCAAATAGGTTTTTTCGAGCGATCACTTCCCGAATTAATCCGAGAAAATAACCATCCGAAAACTTATCGAAAAGAGCGATTGCTCATTTTGAAACATCTGACGAGAATTTGCATTCTCATTTGTGAACTCACTTGCGTGAATTCGATACTCACTCGTTGTTCAGTTTTCAAAGATCAAACTGTTCTCGTTGTCCGCTTAATGTCTCAGCAGCAACTCTTATAATATAACACGTTATTCTCAGAAGCGCAAGTGCTTTTTTTTGAAGTTCTTTTTTCAATCATTTCACAGCACTTTGCCCTGCTCAACAACGCTTTTACATAATACCCTATCTTTCAACAAAAAAGCAACCCCTAATATAAAAAAAACAACCTGCTTAATAATTAAGCAGGTTGTTAGGCATGTTCAATGCGTATTAATAGAATTTTGCTGCGGTGTATTTACTTGGACTTTTGAACAGATCATTCTGGGCAGCTTTGCCCAGTCCGGCATCTACAGTTGTATCGATTGTCACCCATTTACCATCGATCAATACATCATTCCAGGCGTGATACTGAGCAACATAACTTGTATTTCCCATGACCAGCTTGGTAGGAATACCTACGCTGCGGGACATCGCAGCAAACAGGGAGGCGTAATCATAGCAAATACCCTTTTTACTATTCAATGTGTTGTTAATATTAGGAATGTAATCAGTAGTCACACTATTAGCCAACGCGTAATCATATTTAACATTGGCAACGATGTAGTCATGAATAGCTTGTACTTTTGCTTGATCAGTTGTTTTGCCTGCTGTAAGCTGTTTGGCTTTAAGAATAGCATTATCGGAAGAATTCCATTTCACATTCTGAACGGAACCCAAGTATACAGCGTTAGTGTCGTTAAGCGACAGGTCCAAAGTTTCAGAGTAGACCGATTTATATTTATTGCCCGTAGTATTCTCCAGAACAGATACTTTATAAGATCCATTACCTTGTTGTAGCGGGAAAGACTCGATTTGCTGTGCAGAATAAAGGTTGTAGGTGTAGCTATTGTTGTCTTTAGTAATCATGACTTTGATACGTTTATCCTTCGGAACATCATATTGGATTCCCACTACGCCTTGACTTAGCTTCGAGGTATCCAACCATTTCGCGTCTGCACTTGCAGCGTTAGCTGAAGCGACATTGATAGAGGTGACCACTAAAAATAGGGACATTAAAGCAAAATAAAACTTTTTCATGGATAAAACTCCTTTCGGTAGCTGGCTGCCATCCTTAACGGGAAGGCCCTTTAGCTTTGCGTCCCTACCTTTCGATAGGTTTGCCGTTATCGTATAAGCTTTATCTATCCTCGCATCTACTAGAGAACTACTAGATTGACCATGGAAAGACAACAAAAAAAGCCTCTGCATTCGGTAACTGGCTGCCATCCTTACGGGAAGGCCCTTTAGCTTTGCGTCCCTACCTTTCGATAGGTTTGCCGTTATCGTGTTTAGCTTTCTAAGTTAATTCTAGCATATTCATTTATATATTCAAAGCCTAAATCAATAGATTTACCCTAATTTATTGAAAAGATAACACTAATGTCTTAAGAAACATTAATTTTTTGCCATCTGGGGCAATTTGGCATGCACAATCAGGCGGTGCGTAGGGTTTACTAACGGGTCACAAGTGATCAATGTCAGGATTTTATCCTTGTTATTCCCGTTCAGTACTGACACATCCGTAGGGTCTACTACAGAGATATCATAGACCTCATAGTCAAACTCCTCTGCATTAGTCTTCACTGTAATGGTGTCACCGATGGCCACTTCGTTCAACCTGTTGAATAGCCTTCCGGTAGTTCTCGCTCTATGAGCTGCAATTGCAGCATTGCCGATCTCGCCAATAGGAGTCGTCTCCTTCATATGGGCTGCCGCATGCTTCATATTAGTCTTGGTAGCCCCCTCAAGGACGGGCAGTTTCAAATTGATCTTATCGATCTCAATTAAAGCAATTACTTTCCCGCCAATCTCAGGTTCAGGTTCTGCAGTTGCAGGTGTTTCTGTTTGGGGCTCTTGCTCTTCAGCAGCAGACTCTTCTGCAAGCAACTGCGTTACCTGAGCATATTTGCTTTTGAGATCGTTATCGGCAGAGACTGGAACCAGATTACTGTAGCTATGTTCCGCCTCTTCCAGCAGCTTCTGCTCCTGCCGGTTTTCATACCATTCATTCACCTTCGGGTACAACATGATAAGAATTCCCGCAAGAATGATGAGATAAGAGAACTTGCGCATGATCTTCACCCCCGTATTTTACATTCCTAGAACACCCATTTGCGGCTTCCAAAAAAATTGATAACTACAGTGACGAAGGTTACCAGCACCTTGGATAGAAGCACCTGCACCCCGAACCGTTCCGTCAGTACTTGCATCAGCAATAGAGAGATCCCCAGCACAGCAAGATTCAAGATGATAAACTTCAACAGTTGTATTCGGTCAAATCCACTCTTGCCACTGCGGCTACTGTCCCGAAAGGTCACTTTTTTATTCAGGATAAAGCTGTTGGCAGTACCTGCACTATAAGAGAACACTTGCGCCAGCCCATACATCATCCCAAGGGAATGGAGCAGAGTAAAGACCACAAAGTCGATGAGCGTATTAAGCAGTCCCACTGCATTAAACTTTAGAAATTGAATGAATGCGGCACGACGGTTGTTATCGAACATAGGTTTTTTCCTTCTGACTCTCCTTCAGCTCTCCCTCAGGGTAGCCTCTAGTCTCACGCACAATGTACAGCGGTCTGTCTTTAGACTCGTCATAGATTCGCCCGATGTATTCCCCGATGACGCCCAGCAGCATCAATACGATCCCGTTGAACAGCAGGTTAACGCCGACAATGGAGGTCCAGCCCGGAACGGTCCATGAGGTAAAGACCTTTTGAAATAATACGAAGAATAAATACAGGAAGCTAAACAGCGAGATGAAGAATCCAACATAGGAAGCAATTTTAAGCGGTTTGTGCGAGAAGGAAGTAATCCCATCCAGGGCAAAACGGATCATCTTCTTCAGCGGATATTTCGTCTCTCCCGCAAAACGCTCCTCCCGAACGTATTCCACCATCGTCTGCCGGAAGCCGACCCAACTCACCAATCCTCTGACATAACGGTTCTTCTCCTTCAAGCCCCGCAGTACATCACAGACCTTGCGGTCTATCAAGCGAAAATCTCCGGTATCCGTTGGAATCTCCACACTGGTCATGCTGCTGAGCAGCCGGTAGAAGAGCTTGGCGGTCACCTTTTTGAAAAGAGTCTCTCCATGCCGCTTCAATCGCTTCCCGTAAACGACCTCATAGCCTTCCTTCCACTTCTCTATCATCTGCAAAATAACTTCTGGCGGGTCCTGAAGATCGGCATCAATGACCACCACCGCATCCCCCGAGGCATAGTCCATCCCCGCTGTAATCGCAATCTGATGTCCGAAGTTTCGCGAGAAATCCACCAGCTTCACCCGTTCATCACGACTGCTGATTTCCTGCATAATCTCTACGGTCCGGTCACGGCTGCCGTCATTAACAAAGACCAATTCATAGGAATCGCCGCATCTGTCCATCACTTGCTTCAACCGATCGTAGGTATGGCTGATAACTTCTTCCTCATTGTACATAGGCACTACTACACTGTATCTAGCCTTCACCTTTGTTCCTCCTAGTAAAGTTTATATAGGGCTTGTGGCAACACAAGCCCTGAAATCACAACATCTTAGAACACCCAGGACGGGAACCAGCGCAGAACGCTCGTTACATAACTTCCACTGACTTGCATGCCCGAGAGCACTGGATAGAAAGCAATAAAGAGCAGCGCCGCCACACCGACATAAACATAGCGAATGTACCGCGCGTTCGGATATCTACTGTCAATAAGCTTCATTACATATACAATAGCAAGAATCATAAACGGTACCATGGCAAAATAATGGTATAGGAATGTTTCACGCGGTACGAGCATCCAAGGCACATACTGGGAAAAGAATGCGATCCAGATCATGAACAAGCTTTTGTCTTTACGCTTGATGGTCAGCCACAGTGTACCTATCATGGCAAAGATCCCAGTCCACCAGATGAGCGGATTACCCATGGTTACAATGCTGCTGACCTGTCCGGCTGGCAATCCTTCTCCGCCGCTGAAGAACCAGACTGGTCTTTTCATAAACGGCCATTCCCACCAGGAGGATGCAAATGGATGTGTTGCAACGAGTTGGCTATGATAGTTGTACATATTCTTCTGCGCATCAATCAAACCCTGCAAAGTAAAGCCGTTTGCCGATGGCGATAAAGCAGGAACAAAGGACAGACTGTAGATAACCCCCGGTATAATAACGAAAAATCCAATACAGCTGGCAAGCGTTATAATTGTATTCTTCCAAAAAGAGTTCACCGCTCCGCGGCAAGCCGTGGTCACTGCCTGATCGAGCTTGCGGCCTTCGGCCAGCACTCGCTTGGCAGCCCGGTATTCACGGTAGCGTTCAACCAGAGCCAATGCCAGCATAACAGCCAGACCGGCCCCGCCGTAAAGCACAATCCACTTGGAAGCTACGCCGATACCGAAGAACAGGCCAGACCAGAACAGCGGAATCAGCGTTTTGCCGAGCGGTACCTTATAGAAGTTCAAAGTAAAGTAGCGCTGCATGAAGTAGAACATTAACATAATGAAGAATACACCGTACACATCAATGGTAGAGATTCTTGTCTGTGTAAAATGCATAAAGTCCAGGGCAAACAATCCTGATGCGAGAGCCGCATAACGGGTCTGTTTGAACAAACGCAGCGCCATCATATATATCAGTGGCAACATGGCAATTCCAAACAGAGTTCCGATGATCCGCCAGCCGAACGGGTTCACACCGAACAACTCCATCCCGATCCCAATCAGCAGCTTGCCCAGTGGGGGATGCGTATTCTCGTACGGCACGATGCCGTGGTAATGCTCATATGCAGTACGGGCATGATAAATCTCATCAAAATAAGTACTGTTCATGAAGTTGGAATACTCCGGAATCAACGACTGTTCGTCGAACAGATTTCCAGGTGCTCCCCGCTTGGCAGTTCCTCCATCCGGAGTAACACTGGCAATCGGAAGCGGTATTCTGCCGCCGTTCTGCTCGTAGAAAGCCATCTCATTCAAGGTGAACCCTGGCGAGAGGACAGTAAGCTTCACATATCTTGCCGCCACATTCAGTGGCTGGCTTTTCCAGATGAAGACATTGCCGACATCCTCATTAACTTCGAGCGGACTTCCCCAGGCTTCAGGCGATTCACCGAATTCCAGCTTGAACTTGCCGGTTCCAACGCCTCCGAAGACATTCACACGTTCAAGCTGCTTGCTCTGTCCGAGATCCACATAGAAGCTCTCTCCGCTAGCCGCTGGTTCCCATAATGTCTCCGGGGCCTTCGTAGATCCCAGATGGACCAGAGCAACCACGGCATATATGGCAGTAATAACAAGCATCCAGGTCCAGTCCCTGCGACTCAGCTTCAGCTTGAATAGGGAGTCTCCAGAGTTGTCCTTGAGCAAGCGAATGTTCTGTACCAAGCCCAAATCTTCCGCACGGTGCTCCTCCTCAGAACGTAGAGGGGGCAGACTCTTCACCCGGTTCCTTCCATATACATCGTACCCAATATAAAGCATGTATAGTAACAAGGCCAGATTTGTGATCGCCGTAACTATAACGATGCCATCTGCTTCCGGGTTGTTGCCCGCATTCAAATGAGCAAGTGTATAGCCGACATTCACATACTGGGTCAAGCTGAACCCCAGGAACAATGTCAGGAAGCGGCGATCCTTGCTCCGAATATACGCGAACACGGCAAGAATCAGTGCAGGGTACATATAGCGCTCATGCATTTTTGTCCCCAATACAAAGACGGTAACAATCAATACCATGCCGATAAAGAAAGATCTGGATAAATCCTTACGATCCTTCTGGAATGAATAGAACATCGAGAGTGCTACAGCGACCAGAATAAAGACAAATCCCCAGCCCCGGTACGAGATTCCTAGCCAGGTTTGATCCAAACTAGACCACATCGGATCGGTTAACGCATAAAGATTAAAGGCATTAACGGTAGAATACGGATAAGAAGATAATGTGCCTTTATAAAGATTAATAAGTCCACTTAAACCACCATTATTCCAGAAGAACGGCGCTGCCAATACCCCGAAGATCCCGAGTCCATACACCGCGCCGAGCGCAAGTTGTTTCCACGCCCGCTGATGATAAAAGGCAAACAACAATACCGGTGTAAAGATAAGCGCCTGCGGTTTAACAAGTGTGGCAATGGCGAACCAGATGGCTGCCCGAACCAGAGATTTGTTAGCTGCTCCTTCAATACTAAGTAGGAGGAAGATAAGGAAAAAGGAATCGGCTTGCCCCCAAGCAGCGGAATTGATAAGAACTGCTGGATTGAACAAGAATAGTAGCGAAAGACCCAGTGCGATCCCGGAACCGAGTTTTTGCCTGGCTGCCCGATAAATCAGCCCGCCCAGCACCAGATCCGAAATGATCGCTGGCAGCTTGAACAACAGATTCTCTCCACCCGAGCCATGCGCCAAGCCAAAAATCCCGCGGATCGCGCTCAGCACATACAATATGTACAAATATCCTGGCGGATAATCGGCGAAATATCCTTCCTCATAAAATCTACCAGGCCCTAGATCCAGCATCCGCTGACCCCAGGCAATAAAGGTATTCATATCATTCTGGTACCCTTGCGCAGTCAGTCCGATCCAGACCCGCAGTATCAGCGCTGCACCAATCGAAATATATAGCCACCGGCTGTATACATTCTCCGGCTGCTTCATTAATTTGTTGTTACGGAAGACCCGGTTACAGAGCACTGCGAAAAAGGCACTGAACAGCGCAGAAATCAGCAGCAACTTCGCCGGAGAAATTTTGTGCGGTGTTTCTTCAGGCTTGCTGTCCCCGCCTTGGGGCGCAGCATTGTTATCCAGTGAGATGATATTGCTTCCCTCGGGAGCAGCATCTAACGGCTCTACAGCCAAATCATCGAAGTAAGCCTTGCCTTGGGACAAACTGGCATAACCGCCAAGACTGGCCCCCACGCCCAGCTCCTTCTGGTCTGGCCCTGTCTTGCCGATGAATTCCAGGTACTTCCATTCTCCAGCGGTCTCCATGACACCAGGATAACCACCTCCTACGCCAACCACGAACACACCAGCGCCAAACCCGCCGCTGACGGTGTTCACAACCTTGACCCAACCAGAAATTTTATACAAGTGGTCTGGCTCCACTTGAATCGTCTGTATCCATTTCAGATGGTTCGGCTGCAAATTCTCGATCACAGCCGCTTTACTGCCGGAATGGACCTCGGATGTTTGCACGGACACATAGCCGGCATCTTTTCCCGGAATCCATGCGTCCTCCGTCCAGCCGGACGGAGCGCTGCCTTCCCCATCCTCAAAGCCCGGATTCTGCAGCAGGTTGCCTTCTGCAAATACACTTGTCACTGGAAGCAGGAAGAGTACGCATATGACAATGAGTATTGCGGCCACACGTGTATTCTTGATCATCATTGTTCCATCCTCACCTCATCAATGTTAATCCAGCCGTTTCCGCCGGTAAAATAAATCTCCGCCTGTTCACCCTGCTGCAGGCTCACTGCGTGAAGTTCAATCTGATGATAGCTTTCACCTTCGGTAAGTTCAGTTTCAGTAAGGATGGCACCATTAACCCGTATACCAAACTTTCCGCCTCCCCCACCTGCACTAATCATTGCCGAAAACTTGTACTCACCGGACTTCTCCGGGTAAATCAATTGAGCGATTGTCTTTTCCATACCAGGATCAAGATAGGCGAGCGAGCTTCCCTGATACGGATTATTGGTGCCAATTCCTGTACCGGCTGTAAAAGTCCAATACAACGCCCCTTCCTCGAACCCTCCGTTCATCAGTCCATGATGTTCGCGGTCGCCCTCAGTATCCTGAGGATTCACAGGTGTAATTCCTTCGCGATCAACAACTACAGTGTAGTTCTTGAATCTCTTAATCTCGTATCCTTCATTCCCGTCAGGGAGAGGATCACCATTCCAAAAGATATACGCTGCCCGCTCACCCGGGACAATCGACAGCCCTCCAAACCGATAACGTCCAAATGAGTTTACCAGCTGAAAGGGAGCGCCCGGATTGACGTAGCTAACAGTTTTCAGGTAATCATGAGGATCGATAGTTTCATAAAAGAGCACATAGATATAGGGCATGTTGACCTTATCGGTAACATAGACATTCCCTTCAGTCTCCGCAGAAGCATACTGGATAGCCTCTCCGATGGACTCATAAAAGTCAGGACCGATTCTCCCCGGGAAATCACGGAAATACGTCATGCCAAACAAAACGAAAAACAGAGCGAATCCACCCGCTGCAACCAAGCCTGCCCCTTTAATCTTCGTGCTAAGCCACAAAAAGCCAGCTACAATCAGCAGAATTACAGGGTAGAAAATAACATTAATCCGGTTAATGTTCACATTCGTTATGGCTGCCATCAGAATAGCCGTCAGGAACCAGAGCAGGATCACCGACTGACCAGTGCCGTATAAATCCCGCTTACGTAAAGACTTTATTATAACAATAAGTCCTACCAGGACAAAGGGCAATCCAAGAGAATAGGCGTAGCCGTAAGGCGATATGGAATTCCACGGCAGACCATCACTTCCACTGAGCATTATCTTGAAAAATTCGCGGAGATTACTCCAGGCAGTGTCGAGCATTTGCCCGCCGAAGACTGAGGAGATCTGCTCCACTCGCGGTGTAGTTAATCTTGGGATGGAAAAGAACGGGGTAGAAAAGCCCTGCAGTTGATAACGATTGATCATTATAAAGGATAGAATCGGCAAAGCCAGCAGGATAAACAGTACACCATTCCATAGAATGGTCCGTAGCTTCAGCACTTTTCTATACAATAGAAGAATTATAGTTCCCAAAGCAAATACCGGAACGAAAAAATAGGCAGTCCCATAGGCATAAAGCGACAACGATAGTATAACTGTAAATGCATAAGACCATTTGGGAGCTTCGAAGGATCGAAGCAAGCAATAAACAGCAAGCAGAATCAACGTAGGAAACAGATTCGATTCTAACGCCCATCTCGACATCATGATATGCCATGGATTAATAGCGATAAAGAACATGGCGGCAAGACCCGCTACTGGGGAGGAAAAGAGTCTTTTGGACAAAAGATAGAACACTACCATGCCCACTAGACCCATAAGTAGACTCGCCATTCGCACCGTTACCGGTGATAAGCCGAATAACCAGATAAACGGCATGGACAAGTAAGCATACAACGCATTTTGCCCGCTGCCCCAGGCGATCAGATGGATTGGCAGGTGGATTCCGTTTCTGTCGATACCATAATGAAGTATAGCGTAGGCGTCATATCCGATCGACGCTTCGTCCTGATTCAATCCTGGCGGAATGGAACCAATATACACTATCCGAATCATCGCTCCCAGCAGGAACATTAGTACGAGCCAAGGGTTGTTCTTGCAAAAGATAAATACCCGATTTAGACTGCTGGACAACATTTATCACCTCTTCAACAATATAATCTAAATAATGGATGATGAAAAGACTGATACGCAAAACCACAAAAAAACGGTCCCTTCAACATCGAAGGGACCGCAGGATGGATGTATCAGATACAGGCTTTAGCCCTGACTACCCATTAATGCATAACGGAGAATAATCAGGATCGCAAGTACCCACATCATCCAGTGAATGTCGTATTTCTTTTTGCCGGCCAAGTTAGCGACACTAGCAAGAATTACGTAAGTAACGATACCGAAGGAAATACCGTTGGCGATATTGTAAGTGAAAGGCATAATAACAAACGTCAGGAACGCAGGAATGGCAACGACCATGTCCTGGAAGTCAATATTACGGAGCGATTGCGCCATCAGTACACCTACAACGATCAGAGCAGCAGCGGTAGCAGAACCAGGGATAAGCGCAGCTACAGGAGCAAGGAACAGGGCCAACAGGAAGCAGACGCCTGTAGTTACCGCAGTAAGACCTGTACGGCCACCCTCAGCAACACCGGCAGCACTTTCTACGTAAGCCGTAGTTGTGGAAGTTCCGACCATGGCACCACCAGCTACTGCCACCGCATCTACGAACATTGCCTTACCTACACGCTTCTTACCTTCTTCAGGGTTGTCCATAATGCCAGCACGTTGAGCTGTACCTACAAGTGTACCAAAAGTATCAAACAACTCTACGAAAGTGAATGTCGCAATGGCGGAAATGATACCGGTATGCAGAATGCCATCCCAGTCAAATTTCATGAAGTTCAATTGAGTGAAATCAGGAACCCATGGTGTTTGCGGATTGGACAGAGGACTGAAATCCACGGCGCCCATCAGAATTCCCACTGCAGTAGTACCGAGAATACCGAACAGGATTGCGCCGCGAACATTCAGCACCATCAAGATTGCGATCAGCAGCAAGCCGATAATTGCCAGCTGGACATTGGTGTTCTCCAGGCTGCCCAGATGGATAACTGTTTCGAAAGAAAGGACATCTGTAAACTTATGAGCGGCAATGTCGTTTACGGCTTCTACGCCGATCGTCATGATTCCGCTGTTCTTAAGGCCGATAATGGTAATAAACAAACCGATACCGACGGTGATTGCATGCTTCAGGCTGTCAGGAATAGCTGTCAATAGGATCTGACGTACCTTGGTTACGGTTAATAGGATAAAGATCAAACCGGAAATGAATACGGCGGTAAGACCCATCTGCCAAGTGAATGGATGATCCGATGTGGCGGAGGACAGGATAACCGATGCGAAGTAAGCGTTAAGTCCCATACCAGGTGCCAGTGCAACCGGGAAGTTAATGAACAACCCCATGGCAATAGTGAAAACACCTGCGGCTATCGCTGTAGCCAAAAATACAGAATACCATCCCATGTCGATCTGGCCAAAAGCGGTCAGTATGTTGGGATTTACGGACAGGATATAAGCCATTGCCATAAACGTAGTCAAGCCGGCCATAATCTCTGTACGAACGGTAGTACCATTCTCTTTCAACTTGAAAAAGCGATTCAAATTGTTCTCCCCCTAAGGTATGTTGTGTCTGACAGCAACAAAAAGCCGGAGTCTGATAGACACCGGCCAGATAAAAAGAGTAAGTTCCTGTGCATATCGCCAATCTAGGGGCGAAGATCAACAGGAGATTGTTCTCTTCTTCATCGTAGCCAGGTCATTACGGTGACCTGTAGAGACTTCCGGGCCAATCCCCGGAATTATACGAATAAATATTATTGTTGTGCTTTATTATTTTAGGGGGATATGACAGCCCTTGTCAATGACAAAAACGAACATTAAACGTTATTTTTTTTGTATTGTTCGTAAAAACGACATTTCTCGCCAATTCCTTATAGGAATCGGGAAGAAAAGGATGTTAATCATGGGGCTGCTCTGTGAAAAATTTAACACAAGCCTTCTATAACTTGGAATGACGCTGTGTCCCGTCGGATCTTGGAATCATGATTTCCGCTTCATCGACAGAATTCTTAATAGGAGCATAAAAAACTCTCTTCTATTTGCTGAACAACGCAGATAAAAGAGAGTTTTTTTCAATCTATAGTTGCTGGTTTACCTATTCCCACTCAATCGTTGCAGGTGGTTTCGAAGTCACGTCATAGACGATACGGTTTACGTTCTCTACTTCGTTGACGATACGTACAGAGATTTTCTCAAGAATATCCCACGGGATACGCGCCCAGTCAGCGGTCATACCGTCGATGGAGGTTACCGCGCGGATACCTACGGTGTAGGAATACGTACGAGCATCACCCATGACGCCAACGCTCTTCATGTTCGGCAATGCTGTGAAATACTGCCAAATTTCGCGGTCGAGACCGGCTTTGATGATTTCTTCACGCAGGATGTAGTCGGAATCCTGAACGATCTTCAGCTTCTCCTCTGTCACTTCACCCAGAACGCGGATAGCAAGACCCGGGCCTGGGAACGGCTGACGCCATACCATAGCGCTTGGCATGCCTAGTTCTTCGCCCAGTTTGCGGACTTCATCCTTGAACAGCGTATTAAGCGGCTCGATCAAACTGAATTTCATGTCTTCCGGCAGACCGCCTACATTATGGTGGGATTTAATGGTCTGTGCTGTTGCTGTTCCGCTCTCAACAATATCTGTATACAACGTACCTTGAGCAAGGAAGGAGAAGTCGCCCAGCTTGGCCGATTCTTCATCGAAGCAATAAATAAACTCGTTACCGATAATCTTACGCTTCTGCTCTGGGTCAGCCACACCGGCCAGCTTGCTCATGAAGCGCTCCTTGGCATCGATCTTCACCACATGGATATCGAATTTACCAACGAACATCTCCATAACGCCCTCGGCTTCACCTTTGCGCAAGAGACCGTGGTCAATAAACATACAGGTCAATTGATCCCCGACAGCACGGTGGATGAGCATGGCCACTACGGATGAATCCACACCGCCGCTAAGGGCGCAGAGTACTTTCTTGTCGCCTACTTTATTACGAATATCTTGAACGGCTTCTTCAATAAACGATTCCATCGTCCAATTACCATCGCAGCCGCACACTTCATAAAGGAAGTTCGAGATCATCTCGTTACCATGCTCGGAATGACGAACCTCTGGGTGGAACTGTACCGCATAGAATTTGCGCTCGGCATTGCTCATAGCTGCAATCGGAGCACTTTCAGTTCCTGCGTCCAGTTTGAAGCCTGCTGGAAGCTCCACTACGTGGTCTCCGTGGCTCATCCATACTGTTTGGCGGTTCTCCAGACCCTTCACAAGCTGGGAGCCTTCGACAAAATCAACATCAGCTTTACCATATTCGCGTTTGGCGGCACGTTCGACCTTACCGTCAAGCTGCTGAGCCATCAATTGCATTCCGTAGCAAATGCCGAAAATTGGCAGTCCCAAATCATAAATCGCCGGATCTACATGCGGTGCATCCTCGGCATATACGCTGCTTGGTCCACCGGAGAATATGATCCCCTTCGGCGATAGTGCCTTGATCTTCTCCACTGGTGTATTGTAAGGCAGAAGCTCACTATATACTCCTAAATCTCTGATTCTGCGCGCGATAAGTTGGTTGTATTGTCCTCCGAAATCGAGAACAACGATGATTTCATTTGGCTTGTTCATTACGTGCCTCCCTTGATTATTGGATTCATTATACTCATGGTTAATTCACACCGTCAAGGAAAGGAGGGCATGGATTTGGTTGGATTTTGTCATGTCGATAAATGTCAGGATTGTTGAAGGCGGCAACATAAATGATGCGGTGGCGCTTCCTTTTTCAAGGGGCACTCGCCTCAAGCAAGCGTGTTACTGGTTGGACCTTCCACTTCCATTAGCTGCTTTAGGTCAAGCCGTTTAGCTTAGTCGATTTATGTTAGCCGGTTTAGGTTAGTCCGTTTACATTAGTCTGTTTACGTCAGATGTTTTGGTCAGACGGCTTACCTCAAACGGTTCATGTCAGCCGGAAGGTAATCCTCAGGCATTCCCGTAGGAAGGCTTCACCTTCATCGGTGGATGATGACGGAGCGGAAGAAGCCGCCGGGGGAGTGCGGCGGGAAGCCGGTGATCCGCCGGACCCGCTGTACGCCAGGGTCTCCCACTGGCGTACGAACCGCCGGACCGCTACGCGCAGTCCGGCATCTGCGATCGGCAGGGAGTCTGCATACTCCCTGCCCGTGACCCCGGGCGGCGGCGCCCCATACCGCGCCGCCAGCCCGTGCCAGGCCAGAGAGGCAGCGCGAAGCTGCCTCTCCCGGCCCACAGCCCTGCTGCGGTAAGCCCACAGCAGGGCCAGGCTCCGCCGCCAGTGCCACGCGGCGGCGGGAAGCGCCAGCGCCGCGAGCTGGAGCGGCGCGGGTGCCGGCCCGCCCGGCAGTGGCTGGGCGGGCCAATTCTCCGCGCGCTGCGCAGCGGAGAGGCCGGACCCGGACGGCGGCGCCAAGGAAGCCGCCGGATCAGCAGGCTGCGCGGTACCAGCAGCCGCGCCACCCGGTGTCGGGTCGAACGGGACCCAGCCTACGCCTTGAAAGTACACCTCGACCCAAGCATGGGCATCCCTCTCGGTCACAGCATATCGCTGTGGCCCGGGACCTGTTACCAGTTGGCCCGGGCCATAACCTTGGACGAAACGGGCTGGGATATCGACACTGCGAAGCAGGACTGCCATGGCCGTTGCAAAATGAACACAATAACCGCGCTTCGCTTGGAACAGAAAACCATCTACGAAATCACTGCCGGACGGGGGGACCCTCGTATCCAGAGTATAGGGATAATGACTCTGCAAATAATCCCTTACCGCCACTGTAGCATCATAGCGGCTACTAGCGGTGGCCGTAAGCTCAGCTGCTAAAGAGGCTACCCGAGCTGGTAGCTGCGACGGCAGCTCCAAATATTTGCTGCGAATCTCTTCAGGGTCGCCCTGCTGCACCCCGCGCAGCACAGCCGGATCGAATTCGGGTAGTACAGAAAGAACCGTATAGCCCGTAACCCAGGCGCCCTCTGCCTCATCCGGCAGACGGAAGCTATCCCCTTCCTTATTAACAAGAATATAGCCCAGACGGCTTCCATCCTCCCGTTCCCCTGATTCCATGTCAACAATAGTCCCTGCACTGAACACCGGCAACCCTCCTGGGGATGGGCCAGCCAATAGAATCTGCTGTCGCAGTGTCTTGCGGCTAGACGGCCCGGGCCCAGACGCCGGTGGAAGTGGAAAACCGGAAAGATTCAGCGGAGTAAAGGAATCCGCCTCTCTAATCCATCGGCGGCCGTCATAGTAAGCCATACTCTCGCCTCGCCAATAGGTTCGCTCATCGCTGAACGCCGTAAAAACCGGCTCTGTGCCGGGTGTCAGTGGGGCTCCCAATTCAGCAGAATTCAAACTGTAGCCCGTGGTTCCCCTGCCCATCGCCTCCATGCTCTCCTTCATATGCCCGGCTGCCCAGTCATTTAGCTTGCTGAAGGCAGAATGCAGTGTGATCTGATTCACGGAGCGTGAGCCGTAGAGCTGTTCCCCGCACCAAGCGGTTAGCATCAGAACGAAAGCTACGATAAACGCCGTACTACACCAAAGGCCATAAGGAATCCTCACATGGATATTTCGTTCCCGCAGACGAATCAGCACGCCCATCCCTTGCATCCATAAAATCAGCCCTGCGGACAACATGACCTCTACGGTCGTCTCGATGCTAAAAGCAATATCCAGCACCAATAAATAAGCCATGGACACTATGCTAAAAAGCAAGGAACTTCCCCTGTGTATCGCTAAATGCTGCACCGACGAGACCAGCATCCCCCAGCCTGCGGCCAGAATCAGCAATCTACTCGTATTACCCAGTTCCGCAACATGTCCCGACAGAAGCATAACGAGATCCCTTAGCAGCTGTGCCGGGTATTCCGCTAACCAGCCAGTCCCCTCTTCCCTGGCAGTCAGATACACCCAGGCTGCAGCAATGCTCGCAAACTGTAGTGTCAAGAGCAGCCAACCAGGCAGCTGAAGCATGCCCCAGAATATAAGCACAGCCGCCACTATCATCAGAGTTATCATCAGGCTAGCCGTTTCAGGAGTCGTTGAGACACGGTACAGCGGAGAGAGCCACAGGATAAAAAGTCCCAAAACAGGCAAAGAGAACAGCAAGCGGTACCCGAGAGGGACTTCCCTCTGCACTCCGGCCTGACTGTTCTCTATAAAGGGGAACCCTGAAGCCGCTCCGGTTAAAGGTCCCGTCGTATGAACTTCAGAAGTCTGGGGTTCTGTGGGCACCTCTCGCCCAGTGAGGGGCGTAATTGTTCTACTCGATCCTAAACTGCTCCCGTAGCAGTGCCGGGTCTCACTGGATTTTTTGTTACCGTATCGTTGGTTTTCCGGCTGATTCATGGAATTCCACCTCCCCGTGTCCATAAGCGGGCAGTGCACCGTCCAGGCAAAATAATGTAGCACCGAGACGGCGCAGGCTGTCTGAAATACTTCCCGCCGAGGAAGATTCCTCGCGGCCAGTACTGCCTCCCTGAGGAGCCGGCAGATCCCATACATAATAGAGATCCATCTTGACTCCCTGCACTAGATAACGTGCAATAGCCTTGGCCGAATCTTCAGTAAGCCGTCCGGTAATCACAGCGACAGCCATTCCCGGAATCCAGCCTCGCGCAGCATCCTCGAGCAATTCCGGCAAGCTTCGTGCACCGTTCGGGGCAATTTCGGTGAGCATGTCCAATACCCGAGCAGGCACCTTTCCTAGCCCCTCATGACGAGCCAGCCCTTCCGGCCAGCCTCCGGTGAACAACTGCATATAAGCACCGGAGTGTTCGGCAGCGAGCAGTTGTCCCGTTGCCGCCGATACTGCCTGCTCAAAGCCGGAGGGTCTCTCCCCTCTCCGTCCTCGTGCTACTAGTGCGCCATAAGGAACCTCATAGCTGGCGGCGCAATTGTCCAGCACAACACAGATCATGCGCCCCCGCTCCTTTTCCGGCACCCTGCTCTGCAGAACACCACGACGTGCGCTGTTCTTCCAGTGTATCCGGTTCAGAGGATCTCCCGGCGCATATTGGCGGATGTCGACAGCTTCCTCACTGCCGCCCCGGCTCCACTTCGCCATCCTGATCTGATCTGGAAGAACTCCACCTTCCGGCGCCGACCAGCGGAAATATAATGGAGCAGGCATCACCTTGACAGTAGCCTCACCTGCAGGCTTACTGCTGCCTGTGAACCAGCCAGGCAGATCGCCCCACACCGCTTTGCAGGCCCGCAATCGCTGAACCCCCCGTGGCAGCTCTTTCAGCGTATACGAATAAGAGAAAGAACGGCGAAATCCGGGAAACAGCAGTTCCTGATGCCAGACACTCCCCCAATCATCGAATATGATCATCCAAGGGAGCGGAATCCTTGAGATGAAGCTGACCTGAACCTGCACCCGGAGTGTGTCTCCCGCAACAGGACGGGCTGGCGTAACCGTTCGCTCGACTTTGATCCGACGAGGCCCGAAGAGTTGCAACAATAACCCTCCCAGCAGCAGAAGAACGACTATGGACAAGAGGAAGAGCAGCGCTTGCCCTCCGCGCCAGGCGTAGAGGACACCAATTACACCTCCTGCTGACAGCATCCGCAGCCATTCTCCAAGGGCACTACTGCGATTTCTGAGACTTACCGCTCTTTTGATGGGCTGCGAACCTTCTTTTCCGTGACTTTCATGTAAAGATGAAGAGGACAATAGGATACCCTTCCTTCAGACATAGACTTGCTCTATAGATCCCTTAGCTCCGCAATGCGGACTTAGGGCATGAGCGTGTTAATATCTATTCTTTCCAGGAAAGGATCCCCTCAGACTATTGTTTTCATCCTTTTTGCTGGTCAGGCAGGGCAGAGATATTGCCGTGTCAGGCAGCTTTTACCCGCCGCTCCCCTGAAGTAGCACTGATTGCCTCCAGGGGATGACCAGCTGTCTCTAGCAATTCTCTCAGTGGCACCCAGATGGAACCGCCAATAATCTCTACCCTAGCCGCCCGTTTCTCCTGAGCGCCTCCTGGAAGACTGAAGACCAGTTCCCCGCGAGATACATCCGCTGTCAAGGTCCTGCCGTTCCAGATCACCTGACCACTGCGACTGGTCTGATCCCATTTCACCTGTCCACCAAGCCGTTCCACCACAGCCCGGAGCGGCACCATGTATTGTCCATTGATGATGCTGTATTCACCCGGATTCAATTTGGTCTCCAGCAGTCCCACCTCCAGTGCGAGGGTTCTGCCCGGCTGGAAGAGTGCCGCATTCGGCAGGATATTGGAAGCAATCCAAGCATTAGACGGCTTCGCCCGATTCAGGCTGGCCGCCTTGGCTGACACTCTGAACTGCACGGGCTTTACACTGTCGTCCAGAACCTTAAAGGTATAACCTGCCGCTTTATAGCGGGCAATAATCCCAGGCAGCGCCTTGGCGCTTTCCCCATGTCCCCCGCCATCATGCAGCAGTAATACAACCTCGGAAGACGTTAAGTCTTTGGTGGATTCCTGCAGAATTTCAGCTGCCGGTACACCTTTTCTCCGGGAATCGCCGCTGTCTACCGTCCAGTCCATAACAAGGTAGCCCGCTTGATTCAACAATTGGAAATACGTATCATCAAAATGACCAAAGGTTCCACCCGGAGCACGAACAAGTCGGGGCCGCTCCCCTGTAATTTCACGGATTATATTCTCTGTCTGTTTGATTTGATCCCAGAACGCGGTGAATCCGCTATATAAATTATGGTAATCATGATCGTAGGAATGATTGCCGATGGTATGCCCCTGCTCCCAGATGGCATTGATCAGCTCGGGATAGCTTTTTGCAGCATTCCCGAGCACAAAGAAGGTCGCCTTGACTCCCTCTTTCTGCAAAATATCGAGAACCTCACGCGTGATTTTGCTCGGACCATCGTCAAAGGTAAGGTAGACAGTTTTTGCTGCTTTAGCTGCCACCTGTTGAACTACACCCGTTTGGGGCGCTGTAGTGGAGAGCGTAGGAGGTTGTATCGGAGCCGAATTAACCGCCTGAATGGCAATAGGTGTTGTTGCCAAGGCCGCCCGTACAGCGGGAATAACTGTGTCCGCTTGCACCGGAGCATTCAGACGATTATGCTGAATAGATGAGGCTTCCACATTTGTTGTCTGTAGTGAAAGGGATCTTGTCGATCCAAAATGGTAATCGGTTCTCCATCCGGATGTCACCAGCAGTGCTATGGTCATAAGTAGCAATCCGCGGATCAGTATCCGGCGGCCGTTTGAATTATTGTTACCCGTCATCTTTTCTACCTCCAGCATTCTATTGGCTCTCAAAGCCGTCAGTAGATTGTATGAAGACAAGCTTTCAATTAGAATACGGCTTTTCGCCTTTTGGAGAGTGAATACCCTATGGAAGTACTGGATTGGATTCAGGAATTATTCGCCGAATACGGATACAGCGTACTATTCTTCGGACTCTTGCTGGAATTCGTCGCGCTCCCGTTTCCGGGGGAGACCACGATGGCTTTTGCCGGATTTCTCTCCTACACGGGCAGACTGGATTTTATGCTGCTGGTCGTAATTGCTTTTCTCGGAACTACCGTCGGTATGACCATTACCTATCTCATTGGACTCAAGGCGGGCTTACCCTTTATTCAGCGATATGGCAAATGGTTTCTGTTCTCGGAATCCAAGCTGGAGAAAACACAGCGCTGGTTCGAAAAATACGGAAGCGTCCTGATCTCCATTGGTTATTTCATCCCTGGTGTACGCCACTTTACCGGATATTTCGCCGGAATTGTGGGCCTGTCCTTCCGTAAATTCGCCGTGTATGCGTACAGCGGTGCCTTGTTCTGGGTTGTGCTGTTCCTTGGCATCGGCCGAGTCTTCGGTCCGCAGTGGATGGGCATCTTCCATCTTGTAGAGAAGTATGCACTCTGGATTGTCTCTGGTATTGTCGGCTCGGTTGTCCTCATACTCCTGTATCGTTATCGTAAGGGAATCGCAGCGTTCCTGCTCCGGCGCAGATCCAAACTCAAGCTTGAGGCTAAAATCAAAGAGACTTCCAAGGGACGGTGACTGCACCGTCCTTTTTCTTGTTCATACGGATTTTGGCATATAGGGACAAGATCAGGGCAATACATACGAAGCCTATCCCGCCCCATAACCCGAGCTGCCGTGGCTCCATGATCTCTAGTACAACCCCCGCACCAAACATGGACAGACCCAGAAGTGTACTGCTTACGGCTGTGAGCCATCCAAAAATGATCGGCTGGTAAAGCACAGGCGTTTCCTTCATCAACAACGTATCTAGGCAGGCATTTCCGATTCCTCCTGTGAAGGCAAGTAAAATGTACAGCGCAAACACCGTCACAAAGCTCCCGCTAAAGCTGACTGTTATCAGGAGTACACCCTCCAGCAGCAGTCCACCCAGCGCTCCCAGGAGCAGCCGCTTATGCATAAAGCGTCCTGCCAAAAAGCTAAGGCTAAGACCGATGCCGAGAGCGCCATAGAAGGCACCTACTCCCAGATCACCAGCCCCAAACTCCTGCACCGCGTATACGCTGATCAGTACATTGTCCAACCCATTGACCAGTGGTACGAGTAGTTCAAAAGCAAAAATAATTTGCAAGATCACGCTACCGGTCACTATTCCCCATATGCTGCGTGACGACGGTGATAATGAGGTTGATCTCGTGGAAGCTTGGGCTTGGCCATGTTCTTGAGCCTGCTCTTGAGCTTGGTCCTGGTCTTGTTCTTGGGACTTTTCTTTAGCTCTTTCTTGAGTTTGAGCCTGTTTCCCATCCGAGCTACTGCCAAGGCCTTGCGGAAAATGAATGCCGGAAAGCAATAGTGCAGCAAGCAAAAAGGATATTGCATTCAGAAGAAATGCCCACTGGGGACCGAACCATAACGAAACGACGCCACCAGCAAAAGCACCCAGTATCAGGACGATACCCGTCATCAGTTGCTCCATCCCGTTGACAGCCAGTAGACGCTCCCGGTCCACCAAAAGCGGAATGGACGATTTGCGAATCGGGCTATAAATGGCCTCCCCGGCAGCCAGTAGAAAACTCGCAGCATAAATTATCCAAATTTTGTCCGGACCGTCTACCCACAAGAAAGCCAACGCTACCGGTACTCGTAGCAAATCCGTGGCAATCATGATCATTTTACGTGGCAGCCTTCCGCCGAGCATGCCCCCAAGCGGAGCCAATAGCAGAAAAGGCAATACCCTTACCCCAAGCGATATCCCTACTGCCAGTCCCGATCCCGTCAGATGCAGCACAAGTGACAACATCGCTACCTGACTGAACCGGTCACCGATACCATTGATAATCCCTGTAGCGAACAATCGGGTATAACCGCGGTGGTATTTCAAAACAGCACCCGCAGATTCTGTGTTCATAATTTTCATCCTCACCTCTTTAATTAAATAAATATCTAATTAGATACTAATCTAATATATAGACAACACGCAATAGGTTTACTCGTTTTATTTTGATAAAATGAAGATAAGCACTGCACGATAACCTCTTGAAAGTGAGATTTATAATGAAAATAGACCGTTTGCTCTCTATCGTCATCCTCCTGCTTAACAGGCGCCACATTCAAGCTAAAGAGCTGGCTGACATGTTCGAAGTGTCTGTACGCACCATTTACCGTGATATTGATACGATCAACGCTGCCGGCATTCCGGTGCTTACCACTCAGGGGGCCGGCGGTGGGATCAGCCTGATGGAAGGTTACCGCCTTGACCGCAACGTGCTGACTGATCAGGAGCTGGCTGATATTTTTACCGCGCTGCAAGGTGTCTCATCTTCCGGTGGTAGTGAACATACCTTGCTCATGGAGAAAATCAGCAGCGTGATTCCGCCCTCCCAATCGGCCGCCTTCCGCAGCAAGACCACCCAACTCATCGTGGACTTTTCACCACGCGGACTGAAAGGACCTTTGGAAGAACGCTTGACGCTCCTTAAAGAAGCTCTGGAAGAGAGCGTGGCGGTCTCGTTTGAATATGTGGATGCCGAGGGTCGCATCACTTGGCGCTCTGTCGAGCCTTACACGTTGGTGCTGAAGGGGCAGGTCTGGTATTTATATGGTATTTGCGGGCTGCGGCAGGATTTCCGGCTCTTCAAGCTACTACGGATGAAGTCACTGGTGAAGGAAACGCGGACCTATACAAGAGAGGATCTTCCCCTGGAGGAACTACCTTGGGCGGGGGATTGGCAGAGAGAGGGCAGCCCCGTCCCGTGCGTACTACATTTTTCTGCTGAGGGCAGACATCTGGCCGAGGACCGCTTTGATGCTACCGAGCTGCAGCCTGATGGCAATGGAGGGTACTTCGTAACGATCCACTATCCTGAGGATAGCTGGCTCTATGGCTTCCTGCTTGCTTTCGGCACATCTGTCGAGGTGCTGGAACCGGAATCCATTCGGCATAAACTCGGGAGGCTCGCGGCAGAAATTGCTGCCAAGTATGTTGAGCAGGATTGAGCAGGGCTGAGTAGGATAGTGTAGAATTGTAACGCTCAGGCGAATGCTCTGGTAAATACAGCAAAGAATCAGTATCAGAAATACAAGAAGGGCTGCTCCCACCATCTTGGTGAGAACAGCCCTTTCTTTAATGCATTCAGAGAATCCGTATTACTTAGCCTCAGCCTTAGTCTCAGCTTCAACCTCTGTTTTCAGAAAATCCGGCTGTGGACTAGTTTTCTTAATAAAGAAGGATAATACCAAGGCAGCAACAGTCACCCAGGTAGCTATAATAAAGGCATGGTTAATGCCGTTAATGGTGGCTTCCTGCGAGAGCTTCAGCATGGCAACTTTATCAGTCTTGGAGACCGCTCCACTGACCAAAGCGTCCGTAATTGTACTCTTCGTACGATTGGTCATCAAGCTGACGAACACAGCTATCCCCATCGCGCCGCCAATTGTACGCAGCGTGTTGGACATCGCAGAACCGTGCGAATTCAGACGCTGTGGAAGCTGATTCAGACCCGCAGTGACAATCGGCATCATTAGCATAGACATCCCGAACATCCGCGCGGTATACGTCAGGATAAGGTATGTGTATGTGGTGGAATCTGTAAGATGGCTAAATTCATAAGTCGTGATTGTAGTAATAATTAGACCAATAACCGCAAGCCATCTGGCACCGATCTTATCGAAAATAATCCCCGTAATCGGCGACATGATTCCCATCAGAATCGCACCCGGCAGCAGCAGCAGCCCGGATTCCATCGGCGTAAAGCCGCGAATTGTCTGGAGATAAATCGGCAACAGAATCATACCGGAGTACATCGCCATCGTAATGATAATATTGATGATGGTGGTTAGTGTAAACATGTTATAACGGAAAATTCGAAACTCCAGCATCGGCTTGTCGATCTTCAGTTGACGCCATACAAACAACGCCAGGGAAACTGCACCCAGAATTAGGCACACGATAACCGTGGTGCTGCCCCAGCCGTCTGTTCCCGCGTCACTAAAGCCGTAGAGTAGACCGCCGAAGCCGAGTGTGGACAGAATGACACCTAATTTATCCAGTGAAGGAGAAGTGACCTTCCCTACATTTTGCATCGTCTTCGCACCCAGCAGCGTGGAGAAAATAGCCAGTGGCAAGACGATAAAGAACAGCACCCGCCAAGAGTAGTTCTGCACAACCCAACCGGACAGTGTAGGACCGACAGCCGGGGCAAAAATCATCGCCACCGCCATTAAGCCCATCGCCTTGCCGCGTTCTTCAATCGGGAAGATGCGCAGGAACACAATATTCATCAGCGGCATCAGAACTCCTGCACCGACAGCCTGAATCAGTCTGCCGACCAATATCATCTCAAAGCCGGTGCCGACACCGCACACCAGCGTACCTATTGAAAAAAGAACCATTGCCGTAATAAACAGCTGGCGAGTCGTAAACTTCTCCACCAGATACGCGCTGACCGGTACCAGTACACCGTTAACAAGCATAAAACCGGTCGTCAGCCACTGGGCCGTATTGGCCAGAATATTCAGATCCTCCATAATTTTCGGCAGCGCCACGTTCATCAGCGTCTGATTAAGCAACGCAACGAATGCGCCAATCAAGAGCGCCGCGATAATCGGACCTCTGCGTATAGCTTTGCCTGCCGTAGCATTAGCAGTTATTGTACTCATAATTTCTTTTTGTCTCTCCCTTGTTCTAATATTTGCACGATTTGACCATGTAAACGCAGCAGCTCACTTGCATCCTCGGTCGGGATGTCTGCCAGTGGCATCAGATATCTTCTGAGTGAGGCTTTGCTTTTCTCCATAATCTCATTGCCCTTGTCAGTCAGTGACACTTGGAAAATCCGCCGGTCACTCTCCGACCGCTCGCGTGTTAACAAACCGGCCTTCACCATCCGGTCCACGACTCCACTGGCCGAACTATTTCCGAGGTGCAATAGCTCTGCAAGCTCAGTGATTCCAATAGAAGGATGTGCAGAGATCTTACGCAAGACCATCAGCTGGGTAGGCGTAATATCAAGTTCCTCAGCGTCTTTCCAAAGCAGCTGCTGAAAAGCATGACTGATCCGGCGAAAGGAAGAAATAATCTCATCCAGTTGCTGCCGCTGCTCGTTCTCCTCCACAGCCTTCCCCTCCAGTATCTTTAAAATTAAATACTTCGCATGCGAACTATTCTACTCTTTACGTATTTTCCCGTCAACTACTTGCTGAAATTTTCTGAAATGGTTGTTTTATCTACAAAAAAGCCGCCCACTTCACATGGACGACCCGACGAATGCTTATCTTTAATTTAAACGAGCATGGCACTTCTTATGTAAATTAATCCTTTTACATCCCTATCCAAGCTGCTCCAGAGTTGCCTCCACATGCCCTTTAACCCGAACCTTATTCCACGCCTCTACAATGATTCCATTCTCATCAATCAGAAAGGTCGAACGCACGATACCCATATATTCCTTGCCATACAATTTTTTTAGCTGCCATACGCCATAAAGTTCACTAACAGCATGCTTCTCATCCGAGAGCAACAAGAAAGGCAAGTCGTACTTGGCAACAAATTTAGTATGCGAGGTTAAGTTATCTGTACTGATTCCCAGCACCACTGCGCCATTAGCCGCAATCCGCTCATGAGCGTCCCGGAAATCGCAGGCTTCCTGCGTGCAGGCGGTTGTCATATTTTTCGGGTAAAAATATAGAATAACCTTATGTCCTAGATATTGACTCAGACGGACTTGTTCCCCATTCGAGGCAGGCAACGTAAAATCCGGGGCGACTTGTCCCACTTCTATTCCAATATTATTCATGTTTTTTCACACCTTCATTTTATTAGGATAATTATTACCAAATTGCGCGTATTCCCAAAAGAAATTATAATGTAGAGAATGCGAATGCGAAAGGAAGAACGAGAAATGCCACCAAGAAGGAAACGGCACGCAAAGGCCGGTAAAACTAAGAAACCACTGCTTTGGACTCTGGCTATAATACTTCTTCTAATCATCGGCGGTGCTGTATACTACTTCACTTCCATCGCCAATGAGCTGGGCAATTTCCAAAAGGATAATGAGAATTCACCTTTTCAAAATGCAGAAACGGTAGATACCAACACGCCTGATCCCCCCAAATGGGAGGGCACAGAACCCGTCAATATTCTGCTCATGGGTGTGGATGCCCGTGGGGTGAAGAAAGGCGAAGTCCCCCGCTCGGACACGATGCTTGTCGCTTCTCTTGATCCGTTGAAGAAGAAGATCACTGTCTTCTCTATTCTCCGCGATACGTATGTATCTATTCCGGATCACGGTAAGCAGCGTATCAACGCAGCGATTATTTATGGACCCAACACGGCAATGCAGACAGTAGGCGATCTGCTGGGCATCCCGATTCAATATTATGTCTACACCGATTTCCAGGGCTTCATCAAGCTGGTGGATGCGGTAGGCGGCGTGGATTACGAAGTGGAGAAGGATATGGTCTACAAGACGATTGCCGACGGACCCGAATACGATATCGATCTGAAAAAGGGGTTTCAGCACCTGGACGGCAACAAGGCCTTGCAGTACGTCCGCTTCCGTCATGATGCCACCTCTGACTTCACCCGAACTGAACGTCAGCGGGCCTTCCTGAAGGTCGTAGCCGACAAGCTGAAAAGTACCACCACACTCTTCAAGCTGCCGTCCATTCTGTCCGATGTTAGTCCGTATATCGATACCAATCTGGCACTGAGCGATATGGCGAAGCTGGCGAGCGTAGGCTACGACAGCAGCATTGGCGGCAGTGCGCAAATCCCACCGATGAATTTGCTCAAGGAAGATCAGACCAGTAATGGATCGGCCGTTATCGGAATCAGCAGTAATAACAAGCTCAAGAAATTTGTACAGGATACACTGAATGGTCCTGAGCCCTCTCCTTCACCAGAGACCGGCACGAGTAGCAATGCCTCCGCAACCCCATAGTTACGTTATGGGCACGGAAGACTATAAATTAACCCCCTGGGCATGATCACGGACGGGCGAACAGCGGACATAAACGCTGCTCGCCCGTTCCCTTGCCTATGGAAGAAGACGAAAGGATGATTAATAATGAACCGTTCCACATCAGAGCAACTTTATGAGGAAGCCCTTCAGCATATCGTAGGAGGCGTCAACAGTCCCTCCCGTTCCTTCAAAGCCGTCGGCGGTGGTGCCCCTGTATTCATGAAGCGGGCCAGTGGCGCACATTTCTGGGATGAAGACAATAACCGTTACATAGACTATCTGGCTGCTTACGGCCCGATTATTACCGGCCATGCCCACCCTCACATTACCGCAGCTATCACCCAAGCTGCCGAGAACGGCATCCTTTACGGCACACCAACCCAGCTAGAAATCAAGCTAGCCAAAATGCTTAAAGAATCCATCCCTTCGATGGACAAAGTACGGTTCGTCAATTCCGGCACCGAAGCCGTCATGACCACGATCCGCGTGGCTCGCGCCTATACGAAGCGCAATAAGATCATCAAGTTCGCCGGCTGTTATCACGGTCACTCCGATCTGGTGCTCGTTGCCGCCGGCTCCGGCCCTTCCACACTGGGTATCCCAGACAGCGCCGGTATTCCTGTCAGTCTGGCGCAGGAGGTCATTACCGTTCCGTTCAATGATCTGGACGGACTGCGCGAAGCCCTTGCGACCTGGGGTGACGATGTGGCCGCCGTTATGGTCGAACCGATTGTCGGCAATTTCGGTATGGTCATGCCGAAGCCAGGCTTCCTGGAAGGACTGTGCAAGCAGGCCCATGACAATGGCTCGCTCGTCATCTACGACGAAGTAATCACGGCTTTCCGCTTCCATTACGGCTCTACCCAAACCTATGCCGGCCTCGATAATCATGAAGAGATCACACCTGACTTGACGGCGCTTGGCAAAATCATCGGCGGTGGCCTGCCAATCGGTGCTTATGGTGGACGCAAGCATATCATGGAGCAGGTAGCTCCACTCGGTCCTGCTTACCAAGCAGGGACAATGGCGGGGAATCCAGCTTCCATCTCAGCTGGCATCGCCTGTCTTGAAGTGTTAAGCGCGGAAGGCGTCTATGAAGAAATGGAGCGCCTTGCCATCCGTCTAACTGAGGGCCTGCAGGCTTCGGCGGACCGCCATGGTATTCCGCTGACGATTAACCGTATCCGTGGTGCGTTCTCGACTCATTTTTGCAATCACCCGGTCACCGATTACGAAGAAGCGCAAGATACGGACGGAGAAATGTTCGCCAGCTTCTTCCGGCACATGCTGAACCGCGGCATTAATCTCGCGCCATCCAAGTATGAGGCCTGGTTCCTGACCACCGCCCATACCGATGCCGATATCGATGCTACCCTGGAAGCTGCCGAAGCCTCCTTTGCCGCCATGGCAGCGGGTGATCTGTAAGAAGCTTCATCAGTACGTGAAACTCATATAAGCCATAATATTAAAAGCCGCTGGGAACATTTCGTTCCCCAGCGGCTTTTTTAAAATATAAGAATTTATGTATTCCACGCTATAAATTATCCTTCTATTCCTCGCTGAAACGGATACCGTCCCTTAGAGGACGGCAAAGCCGTTTCTATTTGGATTAAATACTACCGTCCAGTTCCCAGCCCGCCTGCTACCTTATCCTCCTTCGGGTTAATCAGACGGAGGGATAAAAATCCACCTGACGGTTCAGATTGATTTCCCTGAGTTTACGCTCCAGGAACATCGCCTCCGGCACCAGTGAGAACACTACTCCGTTCAGTTCATTCGGCAGCGCAGGGATGACAACAAACTGGAGCTGGGCATGGGTTCCGCCGCCTCTACTTCCATGCCTTTGCACTGTATACTCCGAGTCACCGATAACAGCCAACGTCAAGTTGGGCTGGAGCTGCACATCCTCGGCTTCTTCTTGGCGATATTTAATCTCTACCGTAACGAGACTATAGCTTGCATACTGCATCGCATGGGTCAAACTATATTCGCATTGATCTTGTGTCGATTTTTGCATAATTGGCAGTACACCCAGCACTTCTTCCTCTTCCGGCCAATGAACGGGCTGGACCCTTTCATTCAGCCCGCTCAGAAGCATCGCAACCTGCTCTAATTTCAGACCAAACTGCTCCGCGAAGACTTGCATCTGCTCAGGAGCGGGAATGGTCCATTTCCCTCCAGCTAGCTCTCTCCGCCTCTGCACCAGTCCCAGAATATGCTCATCTATAGTTCTGACTTCCTCATTGTAATGATTCGGTATTGCCCGGAATTCACTCCAGCCCATGGCCACAACCTCCTTGTCTCAGTCATAATAATGACAGTATAGCATATTGCAACCCAGTATTTGGAATACCGTTTCATCACAAAAAAATGGCTTTCATCCCCCTGCAAGGAAGGACGAAAGCCATTCTTTTTACGCGCTTTTGTCAAAAATAAGCCTACCTGGTAGCCTACTCATACAGACTGTGGATCTCCACACCCTGTGGAAGCTTGAACGGGTTCTCTTTGTTAATCCGGTCATAGAACATGATGCCATCCAGATGATCCATCTCATGCTGGACCACGATTGCGTGATAGCCTTTGTAGCGGGCAACAATCTCTTTGCCGCTGGCATCATAACCTTTGACCTTCACAGACTCATATCTCGGCACAAAGCCGTGTACTGGACGATCTACTGACAGACAGCCCTCACTCTCAGGCAAATACACCATAGCCATGGAATGGCTGATGATCTTGGGATTCACCCAAATTTGCTCTACTGTGCGCCCTTTCTCATCGGTTGCAAGCATGACGAATATCCGCTTTGACAGCCCAATTTGATTGGCAGAAAGCCCCACACCGGAACGTAGCTTGTATTTAGCCGCAGTTTCCGGATTCTGGCTGTTCTTCAGGAACTGCATCATGCATTGCATCGCCTCACGATCGGCTTCCTGCAAAGGAAGCTCCACCGGCTGAGTCACCTCACGAAGCACTGGATCTCCTTCCCGAACAATATCGTCCATCCGAATAATATAGTCGGCAGTAAATTTTGCATTAGACAACAATTTCATCCACCTTTTCCTTACGGGCTTGATTTAGATATATATAAGTACTGTATGCATCCTTACGGATTTATGAAAGCCGTCCGCAGCTGGCCGCTGTAATTCACTTCAAATCCAAGGCCGGTAGCTAATGCAGCTAATGGAAGATAAGTTTTGTCTTCCTTGCCAACCTTCTGGAGAAAAGCAGGGGTATCAATCGCTACATCCTGCCCATTAACCTTAATCGTCTTCGATCCAATCGTAACGACAACCGTTCTGTCACCCAATAGAATCGTTGCACTCGCTGTTTTATTATCCCATTTCCCGGATGCCCCTACAGCATTCAGGATATCCTTCAGAGCCAGGAAGTTCTGACCGTTCTTGAGTATAGGCTTGCTCGGGGTATTCAATTCCACACCCTTCACCACAATATTCATAGGTGCAACTGCGGCAGTCGTAGCGGCTACCGTTGGTGTACGGTATGCACCCCACTGCAGTTCTGCGAACACTGTAGCGATCTTCTCGTACCCTAGCTGTGTCGGGTGAAAGTCCGGTGTGTCACCACTGATAATATGGGTCAATGAGAATTCCGCACCAGCAAACTGCTTGGCTACATGAGCGACCAGCACCGGTGCACTGCTCTGACTGGCTGTACCTGCCACAGCTTCAGCAGCGGCTGTGAGGCGGTCTGCTGCACTCATCAGTTTCGTGTAGGACTGACCAACGGCAATCTTGGGTGCCGGCTGATACTGATCGGCAAGGAGAATCTTAGCCCCCGGATTCACCACCCGGATATTCTCCAGAATGACCTTCAGATTGGCACTGTAATCGGCCAATTTCTGATCAAGCTGTGTCTCAAATTCCGCATCTGTCAGTTCCTTGACCTTCAAGAACAAGCTGCTTAAGTCATTCCCGCCGATTGTAATCGTGATAAGATTCGCTGCGGCGAGTTCCTTGGCCGCTTGCGGGATCTCTGCTGCGAAGGTAGCGATTCTAGGATCAGGAAGACCTGCCTGAATTGCCTCCGGTGTGCTGACCGTCCCCGCTTTGAGCGCCTCTGTATAGTGACTCAGGCCCGCAGTAGTTAGTCCGAGGATACCGTAATTGGCGAGAGTGCTCCGGCCATGATACCAGCCCTGCTCTAACAATCTCTCCGCATATCCATAAGGCTTCACGTTCGGGTTCGTCATTCCCGGCTCATATCCGGCCGTTATGGAGTCTCCCAATGCCACGATGCGGAAGGTTTCCTGTCCGTTCCCTTGCGCTGCAGCTGCCTCTCCGGCAGCGTGTACTGACCCGGCAGCCCCTGCCCATAGTGATAGCAGCAGCAGACTACCCATACCAGCAGCTGTTATCTTCTTCCAAACTTTCAGCATCGTATTCCTCCCTATTTCGTTCTGACTCTATTCTACCATCCCCGGTACCCACGCAAAAGAGCGGTCCCCCGTTAAACGAAGAACCGCTCTTTAGTAAGAAGATAGCTATTCTATTGCTGTTTCCTGTCGGGATTTGAACTCTGTTTGTTAGCAGAGCTACTCGTTGGACCCGATGGTTCTCCAGCGCGCTCCATATACTTATCATAACGGTCATCCAATTCTCGGCCAATCTTGCGATAACGCCTTGTCTCCTCCACAATGGGGTCCAGCGTAGTCTGGATACGAATCTCATACTTGGGTGAGATTTGCCGAAGTTCCTTAGCAGAGCGTTCACTCTGCTCCATCTCGCCATCTTCCAGCAGTTCACTCAGCTTGCGCTCCAAATCCTCATTGCCGCTCATGGTCTTATTGGATTCCTCCTTATGACTGATATCCTGTAGCTTCCCCAGCTGTCAGCGAAGCAATCAACGCATCATGAATACGGCCATTGCTCGCCACAACATGGCGAGTACCGATATCATAAGCGTGCCCACGAGTATCCGTGACCTTACCACCAGATTCCAAGACAAGCAGCACACCGGCCGCGCAATCCCATGGGTTAAGCCCCACTTCCCAGTAAGCATCGACTCTGCCTGCTGCCACGTAGGCAAGATGCAGTGCTGCCGAGCCACCGGCACGTATGCCCCTGATCTGCGGCAGCAGCTGCTGCAGACCGGCCATGTTCGCTGGCTGCGCAAACTCGCGATCCGGCGGGAAGCCCATGGCTAGCAAGCTGCCGGCCAGTTCATTCTCTTCCGAGACGGAAGCGCGAATCCCGTGTATATATGCGCCCTTGCCTTTTTCAGCGACGAACATTTCATCACGGGTCGGATCATAAATCACGCCAACGGTCAGTTCTCCCCGAACGGCCAGTGCAATCGACACACAGTAAAACGGAAAGCCGTGTACAAAGTTAGTGGTGCCGTCCACCGGATCCACAATCCACAGATATTCATGCTCACGCGCTTCTTCAAGAGCAGCAGCGGCGGCGGCAGCCCCCGGCTCTACTCCCTCTTCACCAAGGATGGCATGGTCCGGATAATGAGTCAGGATCAGCCTGCGGATCATCTGCTCCACGCCCTTGTCCACTTCTGTGACCAGATCCTGCGCAGAGGTTTTGGTACCAAGCTCTTTCACCTGGCCCTGTCTGCTCTTGATCCATTCTCCTGCCTTGGCGGCAGCATTAATGGCTACGGCCGTGTGTCCCTTGCTGGTTACGACATAGGGTTCCCGTTCATTTCGGCTATTAGGATTTAAAGGATTCATCATTTCACTCCGCTTTCTTGAACATAATCGTCATTTCCGGGCCGGAATCCCCTGCACTAAAAGTATAGCTAACGGCAAGAGACTTCCCGGGCATTTGGTTTTAACCAACGTACCTTATTTCCGGAGACTTATCAAGTCATGGGCAGGCCTGTGTTCCGGCTATATCACCCGGTTTATCACTGTTTATGGTTCAATATTAACGCTGGCCCCGTCTAATACAGTTATTCTGTGGTCAGCCTCTGCGGCTTCCTTCATAGCTTCCATCAGTCCAAAAAGCGCGCCGTCTTTCAGCTTGGCTTCAATCATCACATCCACAGCAGGTGTATCGGCAGCGATGCGCTGCAAGAAGGCAAGCAGCGGCACAGGCTCTACCCCGTCGGCATGACTGCGCGGATCGGAGGGACTACGAGGACTCGACACATGAATTTTGGGCGGCAAATGCTCCCCAGGAAGTACATCCTTCAGGGCAAGCGGTGTCTGCCAGGTCTTCAGAATGTCGGGCCACAGTTCCCACGGGAGTTCCCCTTCATTGTTCACCCACTGATGGTGAATATCCAGCACCATGGGAAGTCCGAGATGCTGGCTGACTGCCAGTGTCTCCTTGGCGTTGAAGGTCTTATCGTCATTTTCCAGTGTGATACGTTCCTGCAGTTCCAATGGAAGGTCGCGGAAATGATCTTCAAACCGTGCTGCCGCCGTAGGCTTGTCCCCATAGGCTCCACCGATGTGAATGTTGTTCTTGGACGTTGCCGGCAGCCCCATCGCATGCAGCATATCGGTATGATGCTGGAGATCCCGGATGGAATTCACCAGCACCTCTGGCCGCGGCGTACTCAGTACCGTGAAATGATCCGGATGAAAGGATACCCTCATCCCATGACCTTTCACATAGTCTCCTACTTCAGCGAACGCATCCGCCAGCGCCGCCAGCGGCTTCCAATCCTGGAGATCAGGATGCGTTGCCAGCGGGACCAGCTTCGAGGTCATCCGGTATAATTTGATATCGGAACCATTGTTATGTTTCAGCAGACGCAGCGTATTGTGCAAATTCGTTCGAGTAATGCTCTCTAGGCGGGCAAGTGCCGCTTCGCGATCTTCCAGCTTTTTAAATGAAGCCATTGTCATCGTCTTGGAGGGTGAACAATCGGGAATAACTGTGGACATCGCCACATATCCAAACCGTACAATCATTTCTCTTCTCCAAAGAACATTTCATAAGCGAGCGCAGTCTGCACCCTTGATTCTTCCTCATTCAGTTTACGGACGAGATCCATCTCCACCGCAGTGACCTCATGTCCCTGAAAATTGATCTCGGCGATGGAAGCTGAAATTTTGACAATCGCTACAGCAACATTCTCCGGGGTGTAGGCGATGACCTTTTGCCCGGTCGGATAGACGCGAAATCCTTGCTTTACCATCTTGGTGCGACCATACTCCAGCAGCTCATAAAGTTCTTGTTCACTTTTGAATTTGCATACCGAATTGAATTCTGATTGAAAGCCCATCCTTCTTTCTCCTCTCCGGCCGGGATGATCCCGCCTGGCGCTTGGCCATCTGGTATTATTCGTTGTCGTATTTCAGGTTTTGCTTGAAATTGTAGCGCTCCAGCGCCAACTCAATCATACGATCCAGCAGCGCTCTATAGGATACGCCGGTCTCACGCCACAGCAGCGGATACATACTGAAAGGCGTGAAGCCCGGCATCGTGTTCACTTCATTGATCATAATTTTGCCGTCAGACCTACGCACGAAGAAGTCCGCCCGCGTAATCCCACTTCCTTCAATAGCCTTGAAGGCCACCAGCGCCGAATCTCTGAGTCGGTCAGCAATATCGGGATCAACCGGTGCCGGAATCAGCATTTGTGACTTGCCGTCAATGTATTTGGCAGCATAATCATAATATTCACCGGAAGAAACAATTTCACCCGGAACGGAGGCTTCAGGCTCTTCGTTACCCAGCACGCCAACCTCCAGCTCACGAGCATCCACGAATTCTTCAATAATGACCTTCGTATCATACCGGAAAGCATACTCGATAGCCTTGATCAGACTTTCCTGATCTTCCGCTTTGGAAATGCCCACGCTAGACCCAAGATTGGCTGGCTTAACGAACACTGGGTAGCCCAGCTTATCCTCCACATCCACAATCAGCTCATGACTTCTGCTTTTCCACGAGCTGACGTTGAAATAGCAGTACTCACACTGGTCCAGTCCGGCTTCAGCGAACAGCTTCTTCATCACGACCTTGTCCATGCCCGCCGCCGAGGCCAAAACTCCAGCCCCGATATAAGGAATGTTCGCAATCTCGAACAGGCCCTGGATCGTCCCATCTTCCCCATAGGTGCCGTGCAGCATTGGGAACATCACGTCCACCGCTGACGCCTCGCCGGAAAGACCGCTGAATATAGCGCTCATCGCAGTGCCTGAATCAGAAGACGCCTCAGCAAGCTTAAGGTGCTCAATCTGCGCAAAAGGCGCTGTCAGCGTCTCGCCTACCTTCCACAATCCCTGCTTCGTAATATAAAAAGGTAGAATCTCATATTTATCGTAATCAAAAGCATTCATGACTGCAAAAGCCGTCTGCAGCGACACCTCATGCTCACCGGATTTGCCGCCGTATACCAGACCAACGGTCAATTTTGCATTCCCCATACTTCAATAACCTCTTTCCGAATTATAAATAGTCATTAATATGAAAAAAACGGTAGGCCGTCTTGTCGGTCCACGCATAGGAATCGCGATAATCCCAATACCGATGGCGGCTGCTGACCGTACGTGCATTCACCAGCGGCATGCCGCCCGCATCGAGCGCCGTAACGAACGTACTGTGCTGGTAGCGACCATTGCCGTCCCAGTCATAGAAGATAACATCTCCCGGCTGAAGCTGCTCTGCCCGCTCTACCTCTTCAGCACGCAGGCCGCTGCTGCGGCTGGCGCCCAAATAACGCTGCAGGCTGTCCGACACAGCCCAACTGAAGCTCCACCATTCCTGGCTTCCAGTGTACCCTTTGTACCACCAGCCCGTTTCTCTTTTACCAGTATAGTTGAAAGGCGCCCCCCCTGCAAAGAGACATTGGGAGACATAATTCGTGCAATCCACTTCGAAGTTTTCGTATTCCGGGTTCCCTTCCTTCCACCAACGATCAGCGTAAGCTACAGCTGCCTCACGGTTGTAACGAATCTCTTTAGAGCCGGAATTTCCCCCTAGTATATTCTTGTTAAGGAGCGGCTGCGAGGGCTGGGCGGCAGGCAGAACCTCACCCCACTTGGAGACTCTCCCATCCGGTTCCGCTTCGATATATTGTTTGGCATTCCTCTCTAGAATACGCCGCTCCACTGCAGCAATCTCCCAACTCCCGTCCTGCACAAAAATCAAGCGCTCTGACTCTACCGCATCCTCACGATGCCTCATGCCACCTTTCTCGTAATAAAGTGCACTGTGCAGCACCACCTCTGCAATGACTTCACTCGGAGATTGATGCACGACTTTTAAGGTCTTGACCCCTGTCTCTCCACGCAACGGTGTGATGCCTCTGCCGGCATACCATTCCGCCAACCTGCGGGAGCGTTCTCCCTGCTGTATCCGAAAGCGCTGATCTCTCACCACTGAAAACCGTGGCAGAGCCCCCGGCTCCACTCGGTCTTTGTTCAGCTCATCCACATAGACATACAGACTTCGTTTCCAATCCTGCTCCATTCTACTCCCGCCCCTTCTCCCCTATTTGGCTGCTGTCCTATGTATATGAAGGAAAATGCGCTCCTATACAGATCTACTCCATTTCGCACTTGGTTACAGGGGGGAGAAATCGGGCGGTATTCCCATCAAAAAGGAGGAAAAAAAACTTTACTCCCCTCCTTGTAAACGTTATACTTAAAGGAGATGCAATATATGAAATGGAGTTTCAACAGATGAAACAAGGAGGCGCATTTAATGCCAAGCAAGGATCATTTTTCGCTGGCCCGTACTCTGGAGTCGGGCGGCAAAACGTATCGCTACTACGACCTTAATTCCCTTCAACAACAAGGACTGGGCGACATTTCTTCCCTGCCTTTTTCCATCAAAGTATTGCTTGAGGCTGCAGTTCGACAATTCGACGGACGAGCAATCACGGAAGAGCATGTGAAGCAGCTGGCCGGCTGGGCTGGCGGTATTGACCGGAACAAAGAAATCCCTTTTATCCCTGCTCGGATCGTACTGCAGGACTTCACCGGTGTACCGGTAGTCGTAGACCTGGCAGCCATGCGGGATACTGTTAAAAAAGCCGGCGGCGATCCCAAGAAGATCAATCCGCTCGTACCGGTAGACCTGGTCATCGACCACTCTGTTATGGTTGATGCCTTCGGCACACCTGATGCCTTGGAATACAATATGAACGTTGAATTCCAGCGTAATGAAGAGCGCTACCGCTTCCTGCGCTGGGCGCAGACGGCATTCAATAACTTCCGCGCGGTTCCTCCTGCAACAGGGATTGTCCATCAGGTGAATCTGGAGTATCTGGCTTCTGTAGCCGCTACGAAGACCCAAGATGGCGAAACCGTAGTTTATCCGGATTCTCTTGTAGGAACGGACTCCCACACTACCATGATCAATGGTCTTGGTGTAGTGGGCTGGGGCGTTGGTGGTATTGAGGCTGAAGCTGGTATGCTCGGTCAACCGCTTTATTTCGTTACACCAGATGTTGTGGGCTTCAAGCTTACCGGTAGTCTCGTAGAAGGCGCTACTGCAACTGACCTGGCATTGACTGTAACCGAGATGCTCCGTAAAAAGGGCGTAGTCGGCAAATTCGTAGAATTCTACGGCCCTGGCCTGGCGAACATCAGTCTCGCAGACCGCGCTACGGTAGCCAACATGGCTCCAGAATACGGTGCAACGATCGGTTTCTTCCCTGTCGATGATGAGACACTGACTTACCTCCGCAGCACCGGTCGTCCTGATGATCTGGTGGCACTGGTGGAATCCTACTATAAAGCACAAGGCATGTTCCGCACCGCAGAAACACCAGACCCTCAGTTCAGCGATGTCATTGAACTAGATCTGGCTTCGGTTGTACCAAGCTTGGCCGGACCAAAACGTCCGCAAGACCGTGTGGAACTGACGAATATGAAAGAAAGCTTTGAGAGCATTATCCGCACCCCTGTAGACAAGGGTGGATATGGCCTCAGCGACGAAAAAATCAACCAGGTTGTGGACATACAGCATAAGAACGGCTCGACTAGCAAGCTGCGCACTGGTGCAGTTGTAATCGCAGCGATCACTAGCTGTACGAACACTTCCAACCCAAGCGTTATGTTAGGTGCGGGACTCTTGGCGAAGAAAGCCGTGGAACGCGGTCTGACCAAGCCGGGCTACGTTAAGAGCAGCTTGACCCCAGGCTCACTGGTAGTTACAGAGTACCTGCAAAAAGCAGATCTGCTGAAACCGCTGGAATCCCTTGGCTTCCACGTAGCTGGATATGGTTGTGCAACCTGTATCGGTAACTCCGGTCCACTGCCGGATGAAGTCAGCGAAGCAATTGCCGACAACGATATGACGGTAGCCGCTGTTATTTCGGGTAACCGGAACTTTGAAGGCCGTGTCCATGCTCAGGTTAAAGCTAACTATCTGGCTTCCCCTCCGCTGGTTGTTGCTTACGCGCTGGCAGGTACGGTGGACATTGATCTGCAAAATGAGCCGCTGGGATACGATCCACAAGGCGAGCCTGTCTTCCTGAAGGATATCTGGCCTACTTCCGCGGAAATCCGCGAAGCGATCGGCCTCTCCTTGAGCCCGGAAATGTTCCGTCGTAAATACGAAAATGTATTCACCGCGAACGAACGCTGGAATTCGATTCCAGTTCCAGAAGGCGAACTGTATGAGTGGGACGACAACTCCACCTACATTCAGAACCCTCCGTTCTTCGAGAATCTGGCCGATGGCCTTGGTGATATCGATAATATTAACAACGCACGCGTTCTGGCGCTGCTGGGCGACTCTGTTACAACAGACCATATCTCTCCAGCAGGTAACATCTCTACGAACGGTCCGGCAGGCGAGTACCTGCGCGATCACGGCGTAGAACGTGCAGACTTCAACTCCTACGGCTCACGCCGTGGTAACCATGAAGTGATGATGCGCGGAACGTTCGCCAACATTCGTATCCGCAACGCCGTTGCTCCTGGTACAGAAGGCGGGGTAACTACCTTCTTACCAAGCGAAGAGGTTATGTCTATCTATGACGCTTCCATGCTGTATCAGTCCGCTGGACAGAATCTCGTTGTCATTGCCGGAAAAGAGTACGGCACAGGCAGCTCCCGCGACTGGGCCGCCAAAGGCACCTTGCTGCTGGGCGTCAAAGCCGTCATCGCTGAGAGCTTTGAGCGGATTCACCGCAGCAACCTTGTCGGCATGGGCGTACTGCCATTGCAATTCCAGCAAGGTCAAAGCTGGAGCAGCCTGGGCTTGACCGGACGCGAGACCTTCAACATTACCGGCCTTGACAACAATGTACTACCAGGGCAAGAGTTGACCGTCACCGCTACCCGCGAAGACGGCACCCACTTTGAATTCCCTGTCAACGCACGTCTCGACAGTACCGTAGATATCGACTACTACCGCAATGGCGGCATTCTGCAAACTGTACTCCGCCAGATGCTGGCCGATGCAACTACAGACAGCGCCCTTCCGGTTGAATAACCTGAACGTTTAAACAGAGGATGTCCCTTGAGCCATAGGCGCTGGGGACATCCTTTTTTGTATGATTGGACGTGAAATGATTGGGGTTGGGGTTGGGGTTGGGGTTGGGGTTGGGGGATCGTGGCTCCGTTGTTCGTAGTTCATGGATCGTGGATCGTAGCTAGTGGATCGTCGTTCCGTGGATCGTCGTTCCGTGGATCGTCGTTCCGTGGATCGTCGTTCCGTGGATCGTCGTTCCGTGGATCGTCGTTAACAGAGAGCTCATATAGATCGTGGAACGCGGATCGTAGCCCGTGGATCATCGATCGTAGTTCGTGGATCGTTGATTGTAGCTTGCAGCTCAGCGTTTCGTGGCTCGTTGTTAACAGAGAGCTTATAAGTAGTATTGAAGTGTAATTAATGGCATTTTTGTACCTTAAATTCTCTGCAGCTAAGGGTTAGTGGAGATTAAGTGCAAAATTGTACCTTAAATCTTCCAGAATACCCCGTCCAGCGTGCTTTTTCGAAAATTAAGATACAATAACGCCCTTATTTCCCTCATTTGCCTATATTGAAGAAAAATAAGGTACAAAAATGCCCTTAGTTGGGGAGGTGACTCTTTTTTCTCAATGTTAAGACGACTGGTGAAGGGGAAATTGACTGCTTTTAGTGGTTGAAATCTATCGATAGTCTATGTTCGGGCGCTGGCTTTCCTATGACAGCTTTCAGGCGACCGCTTTCTCTCAATCCTGCAGTTCCTAACTTCCACATCCGCTCGTTCGCTCATCTTCGTTTTTGGTTAATTTCTTTTGTTCGGCTTGTATACTTTCTGTTTTCTGCTTTCTGGTTTCTGCTTTCCAAACCGAAGGTAGTCGCTCATAAGAGAGACAAAAAGGTTGTTCCAAAACACTTGGAACAACCTTTTCATGTGCTGCCGCAGATATCGAACGCGGCAGGGTGCAGTCTGAGCCAGCCGCGGTGCGCCTAGGCAGGCCAGACATCAGGCGCTGACCGCGATGCGCCTAGGCTGGCGCAGACACCAGGCGCTGACCGCGATACACCTAGCTGGCGCAGACAGCAGACGCTGGACGCGGTGCGCCTAGCTGGCGCAGACAGCAGACGCTGGACGCGATGCGCCTAGGCAGGCCAGACATTAGGCGCTGACCGCGCTTATGCGGGCAGCTAGAGCTTCTGCGCGGCTAGCGCCTCCCAGAGGCGCTGCCAGCTTGCAGGGCTTGATGCTGCCGCCACAGCTTATGGCAGCATCAAGCCCATCTCCGCCGCCGTCTCATGGAGGACGGCGGCATAATCCAGCAGCGTCTCCTCCGAGAGACGGCTGACTGGCCCGGACACGGACAGCGCGGCTACGACAGTGCCGCTGCGTCCCACCACTGGCACGGCTACCGCCGCCGCGCCAGGCTCGCGCTCCTCGAAGCTCGTCGCGTAGCCCAACTTCATAACCTCCTGGAGCTGATGCTTATAGGCATCACGCTCCACATAGTCGGGCCAGCCGGGGCCCTCCAGCAGCGACTGCAGCACCTCCGGCGGCGCATAGGCCGCCAGCACCTTGCTGGAAGCGCCGACTGACAGGGGCAGTCGAGCGCCAATCTGAGCCACCCGGCGGATGGCCTGCTGGCTCTGCACAGCCTGAATACGCACGCGCTCCAGACCGTCGCGCAAGTACAAGCTGACCGTCTCGCCCAGCCGGTCCCGCAGCCGCTCCATAGCCGGTAGCAGCAGAGCTGCCGACTCATCGTACGCTGGGAGATGAGTCGATAGCTCCCACACGCGAATGCCAAGACGGTATTTCTCCGTCGCCGCATTACGAGTCAGGAACCCTTTTTCCTCCAGTGTTGTCAGCAGTCGATGTACCGTACTTTTATGTAGACCAATCTGCCCTGCGATCTCTGTCAATCCCAGTTCGTTCTCCTTCGTAAAGCAGAGCAATATATCAAGCGCCCGTTCTACGGCACGCACCGTCAGTTTGCGGTCCTCCACCTTAATCTCCCCTTTTGTTTCATTAAATGAAACTCGGTTACATTATTAAATATATCAATTCTATCTTAGAGCAAAACCCTACGGAAATCCAGCACATTCAGCACACGGAAAAGGCTGGGTTCCACTTTACAGTTGCATTACAAAACCGTTGATTTCATTGACTTTGATAAATCATGATCATACGATATATATAAGTAGAAAGACGCTAATACGTAAGACTTTTCACACTTGTATCTGTCATAAAGATTAGGAGGGTGACCATCATGGATTTGACTACAGCCCGTACCGGCACGCCGGTCCCCCGCCAGCCTATAGAACGCAAACCTGATACGCCGCCAACATTGTCACTGGGTATGATTCGCCTTAAACATGTTATTGTAGCATTACTACTTTCGGTGTTCTTCTTTTTCGTGTTCTGCTTCATCTCGCTGCATGGCTATATTGCTTGGGTGTTGTCCAATCCTACAGTTGCCCCCCTCTATTCCAACCCTTTGATCGCCAAGGGTCTGAAATATGAGGATGTAACCTTCCCGGCACTGGATAATAGTCGCATCATGCAAGGCTGGTACATTCCCGCTGAAGGGTCTACTAAGACCATCGTGTTTAGCCATGGCTATGGCGCCAATCGCGAGGAATCCTGGGTGCCTATGTATGATCTTGCGCATTACGCCCATCGCCTGAACTTTAATGTTGTCATGTTCGATTATGGATTTGCTTCACAGGTCAACAAGGATATCGCTACTGGTGGTAAAAAAGAATCCCAACAGCTTCTAGGTGCCATTCAATTCGCCAAGGAGAAAGGCGCGCAGCAGATTGTCGTCTGGGGCTTCTCCATGGGAGCTGGAACAGCTCTCCAAGCAGGACTGGTTACGAAGGATGTCGATGCCATGATTCTCGATAGCACCTTCCTACTGGAGCCGGACACGCTGTATCATAATATCAAACAAAATATAAATCTGCCGCGCCATCCCTCTCTGGAAATTATGGAGCTGCTGTTCCCAGTGCTGAACGGAACTGGCCTGAATCAGATTCCCTACGCCAAAGTAAAATCAGAGGATTATCCGTTCCCGATCCTGTTCATGCACGGAACCAAGGATGACAAGGCGCCTTATCCGATTGCCGAGGAGCTTGCCGCGAACCAGAGTAACCCTTACTCTGAATCCTGGATTGTAGAGGGCAGCCACCATGAATTACTGTTCCGGGAGCATCCACGCGAATACTTACGTCGGGTATCTGCATTCCTGGGCAACGTACAGTTGGCGGAAGCAAAAGAGATTGAGCAATCCACCGTTGTAAAACCTTAGCTATTTTCATAGCTCAGATTATTGCCAGCGTTGGCTTGCATTTTATTCATAGCATTAATGTTTCATAGACTATCTTAGTCATGCTATAAACCTTCCGTTATCCACCCATAAATGTTACGTAAGCCTTCTTCCCGGATATGCAGAAATGCTGCCGGCAGGAGGCTTTTCTTTTGTGTGAGATTAGCCAGGGTTAGCCAGACGCATTACAGACTTACCATTTTGCAGAATACTCAAATTCTGAAACTCAACAAAGGTAGACCAATCTGAATCACCTCACTCTAACCATTCCCCAAAAAGAACCCCCTTCAAGATCTTCTCCTGGCTGTTCTCCGAAATCTCCTTCACACTCTTCTTCAAGTCATCTCCAAGCTCTTTCCAAACTCTTCACGCTCTTCTCCCGGTGCCTTCAAACTCTCCTTCACACTCTCCTTCAAGTCATCTCCAAGCTCTTCTTCAGACTCTTTTTCATATTATTTCCAAACTTTCCCTCTAGTTCTCCTCCTGATGCCTCCAAGCTCTCCCCATATTCTCTCATGTTCTCCGTTCTCCCATCATTCCACCTTAAATATTTGCCGCTCCGCCAAGCTCATAAGCTGTCTACTCTACTCATATAAATGTATCGGTGAAGTCATATCACGGGAGGTTTGAACAGGTAATGCTATATGTATACGGACCGATGCTGCCAGTACGCATTCTGGAAGAAATCGTATTTTGGAAGACTCAGGAGAAGGAGCATACCGAGGTTATCAAGGCCATCGTTCCCAATCTGGAACAACCCTATGTGAAACTGCTCGATGAATGGGCTGTTGTTTTCGGAGCTACCGAGGAAGCTGCCAGACATCTGTTGGAGTCTGCTCTTTCTACTCCGGCTCATGGGAATCAATGGGCTTTGATCAACGAGACTGAACAGCTACTACGTGTAGCCAGTGCACAATCTACCGAATTTATAAGACAGCTCTATGCCATTATGGAGGGCAGTGCTGCAGTCAAGGCCGTTCCACTGGCAACCGTCGTCCTGCTACATATCATCCGCGAATCGGAATACTTCCTAGCCGTCCTGCAGACTTTGAATGCGCCGGGGCAACTTGAGGGATTGATGCGCGAGTATGCGCTGAGCGGCTTGGCAGCTCCAGAAGAGCGGTTAGCAGAACAGGATTTTCTCGCGGAAAATAACTATTCAGCAGAGCAGAGCGAGTATGTGCTGAGCGGCTTAACAGATTCCGAGGAACGGCCAAGAGAGCAGGATTTTCTCGCGGAAAACAACTATTCAGCGGAACAGGCTGAGTATGTGCTGAGCGACTTAGCTGATTCGGAGCAACGGTCAGCAGAACAGGATTTTGCAGCAGAAAATGACTATGCAGTGGAGCAAGGTTATTTTGCAGGACAGGATAGTCCGTATTCGCTACAGGAGTCACGCGAACTATCTGCTGTTCCGATTGGTGGCCACCGTCTACCGCCTCTGCCTTATGCATACAACGCGCTAGAACCCTATATTGATGAGAAAACGATGCGGATTCACCACGACAAACACCATCAAAGCTACGTGGATGGCCTGAACACTGCCGAAACCAAACTAGCCCAAGCCCGTAAAAGCGGTAATTTCGACCTGGTGAAGCATTGGGAACGGGAGCTGGCCTTTAACGGGGCTGGACACTACCTGCACACCATCTTCTGGAACGTAATGTCTCCACAGGGCGGCGGGCGTCCAACCGGACCACTAATGGATGCCATTGAGCAAAGCTTCGGTAGCTACGACAGCTTCAAGCAGCAGTTCAGCCAAGCAGCTAATAAGGTAGAAGGTGGTGGCTGGGCCATCCTTGTGTGGAGTCCACGCAGCCATAGACTGGAGATTTTAACCGCCGAGAAGCACCAAAATCTGTCCCAATGGGATGTCATTCCGCTGCTTGTCTTGGATGTATGGGAGCATGCTTACTATCTGAAGCACCAAAACAAGCGTGACGACTATATCAAGGACTGGTGGAACGTGGTGAACTGGCCTTACGTATCCGAGCGCTTCGATGCCGCCAGCAAACTGGCTTGGCAGCCTTATTAAGGAGTAGGTTGGTTGTGTTCCAATCTGTTTTGGAGCGCGAGCTACTCATTTCCAATTCGAATCTGCTAGATTTCTGCACACGATGCCTCATTCTCTTCAGAACAAAAGCAAATAGGAGCATTTTTGCACCTTAATTCTGATCAAAATGCACTTTATCGGCAATTAGTGGCAAAATTGTACCTTAAATAAGCTAGATACACCTCCAGAAGAGATATATTGTAAAATTAAGGTACAAAAATGCACTTAATTACCACTAAATTGAATTTCCCCAAGAAATAAGATACAAATTTGCCCTTATTTCAAAATCTTTGCTCAAACCTCAACCTGTATCGATATTAGAGAGCGTTTTATATAATGCGTGCCTCTAGGCACTCCAGCGATCAAAAAAAGGACCTGCCCGCCATCGAAATGGCCGGTAGGTCCTTTTTTAATACTTAGCTGTATTATTCCTTGATCAGCGCCAGGAACTCAGCACGGGCCGCGGCATCCTCACGGAAGATTCCCCGTGTTGCCATCGTTACCGTCTTGCTTCCCGGCTTCTTCACGCCACGGGCACACATACACAGATGTTCCCCCTCCACCACGACCATCACGCCGTGGGGATTCAGCACCTCTGTCATAATGTCCGCGATCTGCGCCGTTATGCGTTCTTGCACCTGCAAGCGGCGACTGACGGCTTCGACGAGCCGGGCCAGCTTGCTAAGTCCTGCTATTCTCCCGCTCGGCACATATCCGATATGCACTTTGCCGAAGAAAGGGGCCATGTGATGCTCACACTGGCTGTAGTAGACGATATCTTTGACGATCACTAGCTCTTCATGTGACTCGTCAAAGCTAACGCCGAGCGCCTCACGGGGATCCACTGAGTATCCGCCGAAGATCTCCTCATACATCCGTGTAACGCGCGCCGGGGTTTCCAGCAAACCCTCACGGGCCGTATCTTCCCCGATTAATTCCAATATTTTCTCAACGTGATACTCTATTTGTTCACGGTGTTTCGATACATTGCTGTTTACGTAGTCCTTGATGCCCCCCATGCACAACCTCTCCCTTCCGCACCTGCGCGAAAATCTATCTATACCGGACTTCGGTTATCTGCCCTTGCGATTTCCGCCTTTACCAGGACCAGAACGTCCCGGCGGCTGCAGATTATTGCCCTTCATCATCTGCTGAGCTCGCTGCATTTGCTTGCTGTTCAGATTGTACCCCATTTGTTTCGCTACCTTTTGCAACATTTCCGGATCATTCTGCATCGTTGTCATTTGTCTGCGCAGATAGTATACACCGATGAAAAATCCACCGATCAGACCCACGACTAACGTAATAATTGGTAATGCTATAGTCATCCTAAGTCCACCTCTATTGCTTTTGTCTACGCCATTAGGCACGCGAGTATATCATAGCATTTCAACAAGTGGACAGCAATTGGAAAAATCGATATTTCCGTCTCATCATTCGCCCTGTCCCTGCCCGCCCCGCAGCTTCTCCTGGGCCCGGCCCAGCATCTCAAGCACCGTCTCATGCTGCTCAGTCTCCAGTGCCTGATCCACAGCCGCTAGCGCCTCTTCTCCACCGATACGTGACAGCGCCCAGGCAGCGGTTCCACGCATCTCCGGTCGCGGCTCCCTCAGCAGTATCTCACACAGCTTCGGAACAGCAGCGGTCTCTTTGAAGTTCCCTAGCGCGATGATCGCATTGCGCTGAATCGGCTTTTTACCTCGCCATGCTGCCGAACTGCTGCCGAATTTCTCCTTGAACTCTCTGTTGCTGAGATCCAGAATCGGCATAAGCAGCGGCTTAACGACCTCGGGATCGGGTTGCAGCTGCGGACGGTGGTTCCAGTTCTTGCCGCGGTTTTTCGGACAGACAATCTGGCATGTATCACAACCATACAGTCGGTTTCCGATCTTGGTCATATAGTCATCGCTCAGGAAGCCCTTGGTCTGTGTCAGATAAGAAATACAGGCCTGCGCGTTGAGTTGACCAGGACCAACAAGCGCTCCCGTAGGACAAGCATCAATACACTTGGTGCATTCTCCGCACCCTTCCTGAACCGGCTCGTCCGGAGGGAATGGGATGTTCGTGACCATCTCTCCAAGGAAAATCCATGACCCCCACTTGGGCGAGATAATTGAGCAGTTCTTCCCGCTGAAGCCAATTCCGGCGCGCTCCGCCACCGCACGATCCACCAGTACACCGGTATCGACCATGCTGTCCATTACGGCATCCGGTACCCGCGCGCGGATAAAGTCTTCGAGGTTCGCCAGCGCTTCACGCAGCACGTGGTGATAATCTTGTCCCCAAGAGGCGCGAGCTAGGATGCCCCGGCGAGCACCCGGCTCCGACTTTGGCGGATTCTCCATTTTGGAAGGATACGCAACTGAAATGGAAATAATGGATTCCGGCTTATCGCCGGATTGCAGTGCCGGAATCGTTCTTTTATCGAGATCAGGCTCTTCAAATCCAGACTCAAAGCCCTTCTCCCTGTGCCGCTGAAGTATATTTTTCAAGTAAAGAAAAGGCTCTGCGGTGGTGAACCCCACATCATCAATTCCAAGTGACGACGCAGCCTCCTTGATCTCTGCCTTAAGCTCTTCCCATTTGGAGGGCGGTGGGGCATAGGAGGTCTCGGGCATTCTGTGCATATCCGCATCCTCCTTTGATATTTTTTTAAAGGGAGCTGCTGTCCCCAATAATCGACAAAATTCTTGATACCAGGGTCCGGCAGCATTCGTGATTATTTGTGCCTTCAGACCATTATAACAATAGAAAAGCATATCTCCCAGTCCTTTGCAAAGGACCCTCGAAGATATGCTTCAGTATAATGAAACAACTATCGTTCTCTATTCTAGGTAAATGTTTCCGCTTACGCAGCAGCTGATATCAAGTCGGTTAACCAACAATGCTCAGCTTCCGTACGGATTTGAAGATTTGGTTCTCACCATAGCCCATAGCTTCATACAATGGCAACGCAAACGAATTATGCTCGTCCACAGCGACAAAAATACCGCTGACCTTGCGTGCCTGAAACCGGTGCTCCATAGCCGTTACCAAACTTCTGCCGACTCCTTTGCGGCGATAATCGGGATGTACAGCTATACGGAAATAACAGCCGTGATTCTTCTCGATCGTGCCAATAAGAGCGCCCACAATCTCTCCTTCGTCCTCAGCAACTACTATGAGATCGGAATCCCATGAAAGCTGTCTGGAGAAAGGCTCAATGGTGTTCTCGAAACACTCATCCGATAGCGCGGTCTGCAGCAGTTCAGTTACTGAGCTTACGTCGCTTAATTGAAAGGAACGAACGTGCATTCTTTAAAATCTCCCTTTTCTATGGCTTATGATTTTACAAAAAGAAGGAGTTCCCATAACAGTGTGGAGACGAAAAAAGCAACAAAAACCGAGGAATACCTGCTTTTAAATCTATTAAAGCACATAATTCTCGCTATATCACCAATTTTCTTTGGAAAGCGCTTTATATCAAGCGCTTACAAAGTATTAGTTTACATTACTTCTTTATTAAGGAAATATTCTAGGAATAAAAGGGGCTTCACTGCGGAATCCTATCTCTTTGACACAGCGTTTACAAATGAAAGTTGAGGTGTTCAAGGGTGATACTTAGTAAACATTTTTGTTTATTTAGTGTTGCATTATTGTTCCAGATGCTGTTTAATGATAGTAGTCAGACGGGTACATATCCCCATAGGTTATATTGGGATAACCTATTACAAACAACTAATATCAGGAGGGATTTTTCCATGGCATTTCAATTACCGGCACTTCCTTACGCGAACAACGCACTAGAACCACACATCGACGCTTTGACGATGGAAATTCACCACGACCGGCACCATAATACGTATGTGACGAACCTGAACGCTGCTTTGGAAAAAGCACCTGAACTGGAAGGCAAAAGCATCGAAGAGCTTCTGACCGACCTGAACGCTATTCCTGAAGGCATCCGTACTGCCGTTCGCAACAATGGCGGCGGACATGCTAACCATACTTTGTTCTGGGAAGTTATCGGACCAAACGGCGGTGGCGCACCAACTGGCGCACTAGCTTCCGCAATCGATAGCGAGCTTGGCGGTTTCGACAAGTTCAAAGAAGATTTCGCAGCAGCAGCAACTACCCGCTTCGGCAGCGGCTGGGCTTGGCTCGTTGTTAAAGACGGCAAGCTGGCAGTTACAAGCACGCCTAACCAAGACAACCCAATCAGCGAAGGTGCAACTCCAATCCTTGGTCTGGATGTATGGGAGCATGCTTACTACCTGAACTACCAAAACAAACGCCCAGATTACATCAAAGCGTTCTGGAACGTAGTAAACTGGGAAGAAGTTGGCAAACGCTACGAAAGCGCTAAGTAAGACGCTTTAACTCTGCTGCCTTTTGAACGGCAGCATCCGGTTTCTACTATAGAGACAGCAAAAAAAGGTATCTCCTTTGGCCTCAGGACCAGGGAGATACCTTCTTTGTGTTGATATTCGGTAATTAATACTGTGCTATCCGCAAACAAACTAATGGCAACAGTCTGCGGATGGCAGATCTGTTGCCATTATGGCTGAGTGAATAGGCGGCCAGGTTGAGACGGGTCAGACTGTTCGCAACTGAGCGCTAAACTTCTCTACCTGACTCGGGTAAGTCAGGATCGAGCATCTTTATGCCCTGCCTAACACTACTCTTGTCCTGTCTGCTCCTGCTCATCAAAATAGCTGTTCAGCAGCTTCAGGAACACGTTCGGAAAGGCATAGTTTGCCATGTCCGCACGGTTGATCCAGCGGACGGCCCCCCGGTCGGCGGGATCGCCACTGCCGTCGTCAAAGAGCTCTACAGGTGCGCTGCCATCCGACAGCAGCGCACCACCCGCAGCGGCTTCTGCAGCTGCGGCGCCGTACACCGCCCGGCCTTCTGCCGCCAGCGGTAAGGTCTCTTCTTCCCTGCAGCGGTACACCTGCAGGGTCCACACGATATGGCTGAACACATGTTCAGCAGCCATCCAGTGCCCTTCCGGCCGGGCAGAGATCCCGGCCGACTGCAGGGACCGGCGCAGCCGGTCCTGCGCCGCGGCCTCCGGCAGCGGCGTGCGGGGCGCGCCGCCCTCCACAGGCGGCGCCGGCCAGTGCGGCAGCTCCCACATGCGGGCGAGAAGCCCGCTGGATGGTCGCTGCCGGATCAGCACTCGGCCCGCGTGGGCACCGCGGCCCTCCACCAGAGCCGCCAGCCGCTCTTCCGGACGCGGCGGCTTGGCCTTGGTCTTCACGGGTAGCTCGGTCTCGCAGCCCGCAAGCCGCCCGGCGCAATGCTCCATCACCGGGCAGGTAAGGCAGCGCGGGGATTTCGGGGTGCAGACCAGTGCACCCAGCTCCATGAGTGCCTGGTTGAAGCTCGAGGCTTCTCCCTCCGGGATCAGCTCTCTGACCAGTCCCTCCATTTTTACCCGTGTAGGTCCTTTAGCAATATCGTCCCGAATCAGGAAATAGCGGGACAACACACGCATAACATTGCCGTCGACAGCCGGCTCCGGCCGGTTAAAGGCAATACTGAGAATAGCTCCTGCAGTATAGGGGCCCACACCCTTCAGTCCGAACACCGCGTCACGATCATTTGGCACCTGTCCACCGTATAGCTCCTTCACCTGCTTGGCAGCATGCTGAATGTTGCGGGCACGGGAATAATAACCGAGACCCTCCCAGCATTTCAATACATCCTCTTCGGGTGCATCAGCCAACGATTCCACCGTTGGAAACCGTTCGATAAAACGTTGGAAATAAGGAATTACTGTATCCACCCGCGTCTGCTGCAGCATGATTTCAGAAATCCAGATATAATACGGATTGCGATGGCGGCGCCACGGCAGATCCCGTTTCTCACGCTGATACCACTCCAGCAAATGGCGGCTGAAAAATATCTTGGCCTCCTGCTGTTGTTGCTCTTGCTGTATCATGTTCTATTCTCCTTATTCTTGTGTATTCATAGCTCTCTTATGGAGATTCCACTACCGCAAAAGCCGAGGCAAATTCCCGGGTATGGGTGATCGTCAAGTGTATGGTGTAGCCCGTGCCTTCCGGCAAGTCCAGTCTCGCCCAAGCCTCCGCACTCAGTGTGACCACCGGCTTGCCTAGTCCGTCCGGCAGGATCTCGATATCCTGAAAACCAACCTGACCACCGATTCCGCAGCCTAGAGCCTTCACAACAGCTTCCTTGGCCGCGAAGCGTCCGGCTGCAAACTCTCCAGCCTTGCCGCCCCGTCGCTCTGCCAGAACCTGCTCCTTCTCCGTCAAAATCCGCTGCAGCAACTTCGCACCTATCCCCTTTTGTATCATTGCCGTGATTCGCTCAATCTCCAGAAGATCATGTCCGATACCGTATATCAATATTTCACGCTCCTTGTAGACGTGTATCCCCGATTGCTTCATTTAATGGTATTATTAATGGTAAGAACTTCTTGTAGAACCGTTTGTTGAACAGTTTATTGAACATATACCGATATAATAGAAGTGACCATAAATTTACTAACCATACTAAACCCTTCTGTATCTTAAAAGAAAAATCGGTCGAAGTCCATTCTGCACCCGCCAATTGGCTACAACCGCTTTACGATAAACGCCATTTTGTATAGAAAAGAGGGATCGCCCTATGAACCGCAGCTTCGAAATTCCAGCTGGAAATGACGCCCTGCTTCGCTGCTCCCGTTTTCCTGCCCGTAGCACGCCCAAGAGCCTCATTGTCATTGTACACGGTTATAAAGGGTTCAAGGATTGGGGGATGTTTCCCTATCTCGCCAATGCACTCAGCCAAGAGCATGAAGTCGTTACCTTCAATTTCTCACACTCAGGAATCGGAGAGGATCTTCACAATTTTACCGAGCTCGATAAATTTGCGCGTAACACCTTCAGCCGCGAGCTCAAAGACATGGAGATCCTGCTCTCATATCTGAATCAGCATCCTGATTTGGGCAGCCTTCCAGTCTTCCTCCTGGGACACAGCCGGGGAGGAGCGGACGCTCTGCTCTACGCGTTGGATCATCCGGAAGGAATCACAGGGGTCATCTCGTGGAATGGTGTGACCCAGCCTGCAGATTTGTACTCGCCAGATCAGAAACAAGATATGCTACAGCATGGCCGGGCCTATATCCTAAACGGCCGCACAGGTCAGCAAATGCCGCTAGATGCAGTGCTTCTGGAAGATCTGGAGCAGCATAAAGCACGCTATCAAATCCTGGAGCGGATGAAGGAAACTGCTTTCCCAGCCGTCTTGATTCAGGGTACGCGTGATGGTGAACATTTACGGCACGGTTCTGCCCAGTTGAACGCGATCCGTCCCGATATCGACTGGGTACAAATTCCGGAAGGGAATCATACCTTCGGTACAGTACATCCTTTTACAGGACCCACCCCACAGCTAGAGCAGGCTATTGCTGCCTCTGAAGCTTTTATTGACCGTACACTTGCTTACCTGACTGGACAATAACTGTCGCTTCCCGCTGTTCTGCCGGTCGGTTCGCAGTTGCCCCTTGATGCTGTTCCTCCTGGCATGACCCTCATCAAAACGCCAAGAACCGCCGCGGACTCTGCGTTGTTTCACAGAGATCCTCGCGGCGGTTCTCGAGATCAGGTATGCTTTTGCTTGATTATATGCCTGGGATTACATTGCGCTTGTGCGCTGTTCTACGATAGTAGCTCTCCAGCTTCTCTGCGACTTCAGGACGAACCTGCTTACCTTCCAGATAATCGCTGTTGTCATCATAGCTAATGCCAAGCTCCGTCTCGTCCGTCTGTCCAGGCCAAAGTCCGGCCGTAGGTGCCTTGGTGATTATTTCTTCCGGCACACCGATATAGGTAGCCACTTGCCGCACCTGACGTTTGTTCAAGGTAGAGAGTGGTGTAATATCTACAGCCCCGTCACCCCATTTAGTATAGAACCCGGTAATCGCCTCGGAGGCATGATCCGTGCCAACGACAAGCAGATTTTTCTCAAAGGAAAGGGCGTATTGCATTACCATCCGTGTTCTGGCCTTCACATTGCCCTTACCCTGATGGGTCATATGACGGTGATCGCCAAGCGCCTTCATGCCATGCTCCACTTCAAGCGCAATTTCGTTCACGGCTTCCTCGATATTGGTCTCCACTGTATGCTTCAGATCAAAAGCCTTGGCAACAGCATAACTGTGATCAATATCCTCTTGTTCCCCATAAGGCTGGAATACACCAAGGGTCACATACTCTTTGCCTTCCTGCTCCGACAGCTCGTCCGTTGCCCGCTTGCACAGACCCGCGGCCACCGCACTGTCTATTCCGCCACTGATGGCGATTAGCAGCCCTTTGGCGCCCGCCTGTAGCACATATTTTTTTAGAAAATCTACTCTCTTCTGAACCTCTGCCTCTACATCAATTGTTGGTTTGACACCGAGGTCGGCAATAATCTCTTCCTGCAAACTCACAAACTACACCCCGCTTCATCAGTCTGAAATGGTTCCACCACCATCATACCACCATAATTATGGAACCTGAACACTTCCAAACCTATTTTGTCCCAAACATGGAGGGAACATCAGCCCGAAAGTATGTATTTCTATTTTGAAAAATCCCGCATGCAGCCGGAATGTCCGGCGCAGCGAGATTATATGGACGATATAAGCTGAACTTAAGAATGATAGCTTAGATTCTTAAGTTCACTTTAGAGCTATGATTTATTGGCAGAGACGATTGAATACTTCCTTCAGCTCATCAGCAATTTCAGTCGCAGAACGATCTTCGACCGAGTGACGCTCGATGAAGTGAACCAGTTCTCCATCCTTCATCAGTGCGATAGAAGGCGAGGACGGCGGATATGGAGCGAAATACTCACGAGCTTTAGCTGTGGCTTCCTTCTCCTGACCGGCGAATACTGTGAACAGGTGATCCGGCACAATCTCATTCTGCAAAGCTTGGGCTACGCCTGGACGGCATTGGCCAGCAGCGCATCCGCATACGGAATTGATAACTACGAGCGCTGTACCCTTAGCATTCGGAAGCGCCGCTTCCACTGCTTCAGGAGTCAACAACTCCTCGAATCCGATGCCTGTCAGATCGTCACGCATAGGCTGGATTGAATCTCTCATATATTGGCTAAAAGACATGGACATTTCTCAGCACTCTCCTTTGCACTTTAGCTGCTTGTCAGATGATATCACAACAGCACTTACTAACTTTATTATACATCCATACTCTGTGAAAGCAAGGGATGTGCAAGGTCCTTCGGCACTCTTCATCTTACGGAAGCTTCCTTGCTCTCTGTAATGACATACTCCGCTGCCTCTGCGCGCACGGCAGGAAAGGATACCGTGAACACTGTTCCCTTACCTTCCTCCGAATCGACGAGAATCATACCGTTATGCCGCTCGACAATGCTGAGGCACAGCGATAGCCCAAGGCCCGTCCCCTGACTTTTTGTCGTAAAAAAAGGAACAAACAACTGCTCACGCTGACTTTCCGAAATTCCGCTTCCTGTATCTCGTACGATAAGTTCGACATGATCCTGCACAGTCCGCGTTTCCAGTGTCAGTACCCCCTTAGGGCCCATGGCCTCCATTGCGTTGCGGCCGAGGTTGAGGATCAATTGCTTGATCTCCCGGACATTCAGATCCAGCAGGGGTAACGAGGGACTCAGCTTCAATTCAACACTTTGGCCACGCAGATTGGCGTCTGCCCAGAGCAAGGGACTTAGATCATCAATAATTTCATGCAGGAGGACATTCTCCTTGTGCGAAATACGACTCTGGGCAAGTGACAGAAAGTCATTGATGATACTGTTGGCACGATCCAACTCCTCCATCACGATCTGATAATAGGAATCCAGCTCCGATGTACTCTTCTCTCTCATTAGCTGGAGAAAACCACGCACCACCGCCATGGGGTTACGGATTTCATGAGTGATGCCCGCGGCCATTTGGCCTACCAGGGTCAGCCGCTCCACATTGTCCAGTTCACTCCGCATTTTCTCTTCCTCGGTCATATCCTGAACGATCAGCACCACTCCGCCGGAAAGCCCAGATAGCGGGGGAGCTAGAGGGGCTATAAATATGTGATAGACTCTTGCTTTATGAATGAGTCTCACGCTGGAACGCTCTTGGGTCCGGATGCTGTCACGCAAGCGTGCAAAAGCCTCTTCGTCTACATCCTCCCTGAACAATCGACAGGCAGTTTGCGACATAATACTGGCTTTAGTGATATCGGGATAATGGCTGCGGATCAGTTCCAGCATATAATCGTTGATTCCGGTGATCGTTCCATTCTCATCCAGAGACATAATGCTGAGTGGCATGATATTGGTAATCTGCTGGAGCTTCTCCGACTCCCATTGAAACTTTTCGGTGAAATCCTTCATACGTTCCTTGAGCTTAACTCTCCCCCACGTCACTTCTACAAAATAAACGAATACTGCCCCCAGAATGATGGCAATAAACACATACAGGGTAAGAATAAGCGCTTCCATAGTATCTCCGGAATTGCCAAAGTGCCGCTCATATTTGTCTTGTCCCCCCAGAATCGGCACGATTGCCACGAATAACATACTTGGGAGCAGCACCATCCAGAGCAGGCCGATTTTCTCCACGACCGTCCCCTTCTTGAAGAGATTGGACATACCAAACAGCAATGGGTATAGCAGAACAGATGAATTCAGCAGCAGCGGACTTAGGCTGTCCGGCTTGGAGAAGAGAATATTACAGAGCAGAAATAAGAGGGATAGACGGAGTCCTGAACGGAAGCTGCCGTATAATATGCCTATAAAGGCTGGTAAAATTCCAAGATTGAGATAGGTAACTCCGAATAAGGAAGTGGACAATAACGAGCAAAGCGTAACACTCAGCGCGCATGCTATCATTAAGAAAGACTGGTCATCCGGGAATTTGCCGCTCCTGCGAGTGAAATGGCTCTGATCCAGCCACCATTGAAAGAGAAATAGAAAGGAGCTCGCAGCCGATATTTGCAATAAAATATCCTTAACCGCACCAGTAATTGAAATCACTCCTCAAGTTGGACAAATAACCCTGCACCTTTAGATTAAAGCATAACCGCGCTTTTCTGACAATTGTAAATCGACAAATAATGTCAGGGCTGGTGACATCAAAGTCGAAAATGGTATGATGCCGATAGAAGAACGATAGACACAACCTCTGTTTTGACATGTAAAGGAGTAAATTCATGCGTAACTACGATGTAATTGTGATTGGTGGCGGCTCATCCGGGCTGATGGCCAGCGTGGCTGCAGCCGAGCACGGAGCGTCCGTTCTACTGGTCGACAAAGGCTCTAAGCTAGGTCGAAAGCTTGGTATTTCGGGCGGTGGACGCTGCAACGTGACCAATATTAAGGAGAATGCCGATCTGATTGCCCATATTCCGGGTAACGGACGTTTTTTGTACAGCGCCTTCGACCATTTTAACAACAGGGATATTATCGCTTTCTTTGAAGGCCTTGGCATTCCTTTAAAAGAAGAGGATAACGGGCGCATGTTCCCCGTTTCCGATAAAGCTTCAAGCGTTGTCTCGGCCCTAATCAGCAAGGTCAAGAGCCTCGGCGTACAGATTCTGACCGATAGTCCAGTTCGTGAGGTGTTGTACGAGAACGGAACGGTCAAAGGCGTCCGTCTGATGTCCGGCGCAGTGCACCATTCTTCGGCGGTGATCGTCGCTACAGGGGGCAAGTCAGTACCGCAGACCGGTTCCACGGGGGACGGATATCCCTGGGCCATAGCTGCCGGACACACCATTACGGAGCTATTCCCGACAGAGGTACCGATCCTCTCGCGCGAGGAATGGATCAAATCAGGAGACCTGCAAGGCCTGTCCCTGCGTGATGTAACGCTGACGGTCTGGAATCCTAAGGGGAAGAAGGTTATCGCCCATCGCGGGGATATGATCTTCACCCATTTTGGCCTGTCCGGACCGATTGCCCTGCGCTGTAGCCAGTTTCTACGCCAGGTGAAGAACAAATTCGGGGTGGATACGGTGGAAATGTCCGTCGACCTGTTCCCTGATCTTCACCCGCAAGAACTGGAAGCCCAGATTCAGAACAAGTTAGAACAGGAGCCGAAAAAAGCGATCCGCAATTCCCTCAAGGGACTGCTGCCTGAGCGCATGATCCCACTCCTCCTGTCCAAAGCAGGACTGGATGGGGATATTACCGGTCACAGCCTGCCCAAGAATGGCCTGCTAGCGTTGACCGGCCTCCTGAAACGGATGCCGATCATGGTCCATGGCACCCGTTCCATTGAGGAAGCCTTTGTGACTGGAGGCGGCGTCAATCTGAAGGAGATCGAGCCCAAAACGATGGAATCCCGCATCATGCCTGGCCTATTCTTCTGCGGCGAAGTGCTGGATATCCACGGTTATACAGGCGGCTATAACATTACTGCTGCGTTCTCGACGGGCTATACGGCCGGCAAGCATGCCGCTGAGGCCGGGAAGATCTAGCAGCTGGCCGACACAAGTAATGCCACAAGTGGCGCCTCAATGGTAATATTAATGGCCTGAACTATTAGTGGCCTAAATTATAAAGCTGCTACACAAAAACAGCGTGACGGAGCGATATCCGTTACGCTGTTTTTATTTCACAAGCACTTTGATCTCAGTTAAGTCCTAACTGCCCTTCCGGCTCACGAACTGAGTCGAAAGGTGTTAAATATGCGTGCAATTATGATACCCGCCAGACTGCCGACAGGAATGAATAGTAGCAGCCCCCACCAGGCATAGAGCTGCAGGCAGATCACACCCGCGCAGAAAACAGAAAACGGAATGAGCAGAATAGGCACTGCCTTGGTACCGGCCCCATTCTTCTGCTCCTTGGTAAAGGGCAATATCCCTACAAAATCATCACCCGAAAATAAGGACCAGAAGGAGTGCAGCCAATAGGCCATCAGCGAATTCAGCACGATAAATACCAGCCACTTCAGAACAGAGGGGACGATAAATATAGCTACTCCTGTTACCCCGGCGAACGACAGGTACAGCTTCATATGCGCCGGATTCCGTACCAGCGCTTTAATCGCAGCGGCTGCGAAGCGGCTCTCGACTTGCTTTGATCTCAGCAGCGGCTGGGATCTGCGGAAGATCCATGGCTTGTGCCGAGTCGGGCGCGGCTTATCCATCACACCGCGCAGCAGCAGGCTCGCTATATTCATACGCTGCTTGTAATCCTCGCGCACATCATTCATGAACGTGCCGCGCAGCAGGAAGCGCCGCTGAACGGCTGTAGTCGTGGCAGCCGCAAAAACTCCGGCAACCGTCAGCAGAGAGCCTGGAAGGTCGTGCCACAGGATAGACATCTGAAGGTAGAAACCGCAGGGAAGGACAATGGCCGGGATCTGCCACAGCCATTTCCGCCACCCTTGGTGATGTACCCTCACCAGATGCCCCAGCAGCTTGACGCACCAACTCGCGACGATCGTCAAGATCAGTAGTACAACAGCTGCTGACACAGGCAGATGATAACTGCGTATGATAAAGGGCAACATGACCAGATATACTGCACATATCTTCAGCGTGGTCACTCCTAGACTATACAACAGGCCGCGCAGCATAATAGCCTTGATCCAACGCTGCCGCTGACGGAGAAACAGCAGATCTCCCTCCTGCATAAACAGCAGTAAGCCTCCCCTACTTATCAGCAGCGCCAGCAACGCAGGGACGACCGGAAAAGGTATTGCTGTACTCCACGCGGGAAGAGGCTCGACCCAATATCCATAATAGATCCGTCCTCCCAGCAGGAGGCCGGGGATAATGAGATAGAGTAGAACCGTCCAATCTGCAGCGGTACGAATAATCCTCCATTGCTCGCGCCAATGCGAGAGCAGCCGTCTGCGGAAGAGCCGCCGTGCCGTCGGGAAAGCATAGGATGAACGACTTGGCCCGCTCATGCCAGTTCGTCGAAGCAATCAAACAACGACGCCTCCGGTAATCCGGCCTGCGCGCGGATATCCTCCAGTGTTCCTGTTGCTGCCATTTTACCGCCGGAGATCAGCACGAAATCATCGCAGATTTTCTCCGCAGTATCCAGGACATGCGTGGACATCAACACTCCCGCACCGCGTACCCGCTCCGCTTCCAGCAGCCGCAGAAAGTCTTTCGTGGCCCTTGGGTCCAGACCAATGAACGGCTCGTCCACAATGTAAATGTCTGGCTGCACCAGGAACCCGAGCATCAGCATCATTTTTTGCTTCATCCCTTTGGAGAATCCCGCCGGCAGGTCATTGCGCACATGCTCCATACTGAACTGCTTCAGCAGCCTTTCCGCCGTCTCCTGAAACTGACCGTAATCCAGTCCATAAGCAGCAGCAGCTAAATCCAGATGCTCCCACAGTGTCAGATCCTCATAGAAAACCGGCTGCTCCGGTACGTACGCATACGAATTATTCGCCCCGCCGATCGCAACCTTGGACTTGGCATGCTTCAACAGGCCCAGCAGTGTCTTGATGGTTGTACTTTTACCCGCCCCGTTCGGCCCAATCAACCCCAGCAGCTGCCCACGCCGGACCTGAAAGGAAATATCGAAGATCCGGGGATCGCCCGCCTCATAACCGGCTTCTTCAATCTCAACGTCCAATACAATTTCATCGCCTGTCTCTGTGATATCCTTCGTATCGCCTACCTGTGCAGCTCCGGTCTCTTCCATCCTGCCCATCTCCTAATTTGGGTTATTGAAATGCCTGATCCCTCTAATATGTAAACGCAGAATCTGCCTCTTTGTCTCCTGCCATTGGTTAACTTTTATTCCCATAATTCTAGATATACGGGAAATTCCCCTTTAAAGTTCATGAAAAAGTAAAAAAACCTTCCCCCGCAGAGCATCTGCAGAAGAAGGCCTTTTATTTCATAAATCCCTGCTTGTACAGGATTGCTTTCTATATGAATTCCGGGAGGAACTCCGCGCTCGCTTCCAGCATTTCATCGATCAGAGACCGAATCTGATCCAGCGAGAGCTCGGCGGCAGTATGCGGGTCAAGCATCGCCGCATGGTAAATATGCTCGCGCTTGCGGGTCAGGATCGCTTCAACCGCCAACAATTGCATATTAACATTGGTCCGGTTGAGACCTGCACATTGCGGCGGCAAATCCTCTACTTTGCAAGGGGTGATCCCTTGGCCATCCACGAGGCAAGGCACCTCTACAACCGCATCCTGCGGGAGATTGCCAATCAGCCCCCCGGTATTGAGTACATTCCCAGCAATCTTAAACGGTACATCGGTCTCCATAGCCTCGATAATATAAGACGCATACTCATGGGTCCGTGAATGAGATACATCTGGGTTATTGACGAGAGAATCCATGACCTCCTGCCAATATTCAGCCTTGCTGTCACCCCAAGTCAGATACCAGTCTGTCGTGATGTTGTACTGCTCAAGCAGCTCCGGCTGGCCACTTTTGATAAAGTACGGCATGTATTCCGCACTGTGCATGCTGGATTCCGTCACATAGTAACCGAAGGATTTCATGATCTCATATCGTACCATATCATCATGCGGGGCTGGACGCTCTGCAGCACGGCGGCGAATCTCAGGATACAAATCCTCACCATTTCGCGTAATTTCCAGCAGCCAGGCCTGGTGGTTGATCCCGGCAATCCGGTAGCGGACATTGTCCGTAGGCAAGTCTAGTCCTTCCAGCAGCTCTTTGGCACATACCTGCACACTGTGGCATAATCCTACACTCTTGATCTTTGAACCTCGCAGCACTGCTCCCGTTACGATCGCCATCGGGTTCGTATAGTTCAGGAACCACGCATTCGGACACAGCTCCTCCATATCCCGCGTGAATTCCAGCATGGCGTATGCGGCCCGCAGACCGCGAAGAATGCCCCCCACACCTAGCGTATCCGCAACGGTCTGCTTCAGTCCATATTTATGCGGAATCTCAAAATCACTCTTAATCGTAGGTTCATACTGCCCAACAGAGATGGCATTGATGACATAATCGGCCCCCCGTAGCGCCTCTCTACGATCTGTATAAGCAGTCACTTGGGCGCGTCCGCCCAGATTGCGGCTGAGATTCTTCAGCATTTTCTCGGAATTGAACAGCTTTTCATGGTCAATATCATGCAGGGCAATTTCCACATCTGCTAGAGCCGGAGTAGTCATACAGTCACCCAGTACGTTTTTGCTGAAAATAGTGCTTCCTGCACCAATGAAGGCAATTTTGGTCATGAGGTCTTCCTCCACTTTCTGTTTATAAATTTTGATAAATTCGATTTTATAAAGGCTAATTTAGTTCACTATTTCGTTACCCCTTTACGCTTCCCATCACAATACCCTGGCTGAAATATTTCTGCAGGAAAGGATAGACGAGCATAACAGGCAGCATTGCCACAAATACTTGCGCCGCCCGTGAGGTCCGGTCTGAAATGGCCGCCCATTGGGCCAAATCGGCCACGTTGATCAGGCTCATATCCCGATTAACGATAATCGTCTGCAAATATGTCTGCAGCGGATAATTTGCGGGATTGTTCATGAGGATCAGTCCCTCGAACCAGGAATTCCAATGCGTTACGATGCAAAAAAGGGTTAATGTCGCAATCGCCGGGGCAGATAATGGCACAGCTATTCTCCAAAGCGACTGCCACACCCCACTCCCGTCAATCCGCGCAGCTTCCTCAATCTCCGGCGGGATATTCTTGAAGAAGTTGAGCAGCAGGATGACGTTGAAGATGGGTACAGCCGCTGGCAATATAAGTGCCCAGAACGTATCCAGGATACCTGTCGCCCGAATCGTCATATACCAGGGAATCAATCCACCGCTGAACAGCATCGTAATAATGAAATACCATACGTACCAATTGCGGAAGCGGAAGGTGCTGCGCTCCTTGGACAACGGGTAGGCGACGAGTATGGTCAGCACCATATTGATCGGGACGCCGACCAGTACTCTTTTTACTGAAACTAGAAAGGCTTGCACGAATTCCGGCTTCCCGACCACAAAGCGATAAGAATCCAGATTGAACTCCACCGGCCACAGGCTGACCTTTCCGGCATTTACTGCCGTGCTTGAACTGAACGAGATCGCCAGCACATTAATTAGCGGCAGCAGACATGCCAACCCAAGCAGAATCAGAAAGGTGTAATTCAGAATGAGAAAGACGCGTCGTCCAGGGCTATTATGTCTATTCATAGGTCTCCCCCCTTCTTTAGAAAATCTTGTACCCGGCAAAGCGATAGGCCAATAGATAGGAGGTTCCTATCATGATCAGTGACACTACGGATTTGAACAGTCCCACTGCAGTAGCGACACCATAATTGGCATCCTGCATCCCGATTCTGAACACCAACGTATCAATGATGTCTCCGCTAGGGTACACCTGGGCGCTGTACAGATTGAAGATTTGGTCAAACCCCGCATTCAGCACGTTGCCAAGGCTCAGCACAGTCATCAGAATAATGATCGGGAGCATACCAGGTAGCGTCACATAAAGCGTCTGCTTCCAGCGGCCAGCCCCATCTATCGAGGCGGCTTCGTATAAAGCCGGATTAATCCCCGTTAGTGCCGCAAGGAACACGATCGTTCCATAACCGAATTCCTTCCAGGTATCCGTCAGCACCATGGTGTACGGGAACCATTTTACATCGCCCAAAAAGAACACAGGTTTGATGTGAAAGAAGCTAAGCAGGCTGTTGATTACTCCTGTTGAAGGCGACAAAATATCAATCAGAATCCCGCTCAGAATGATCCAGCTCAGAAAGTGAGGGAAATAGATGATCGTCTGAATGCCGCGCTGAAACCAGCGAACCCTTACCTCGTTCAGCAGCAGCGTTACCACTACTGGCACCAGGATTCCCGCAATAATCTTCATTAGCGCGATAAATACCGTGTTCCATAGCACCTGATAAATGCCTGGAATATTCAGCATGTATTCAAAATTGCTCCAGCCCACCCAAGGCGAATGCAGAATCCCTTTAGCCGGACGATAGCGTTGAAAAGCCATCATAATCCCGGCCATCGGAATATAGCTGTAAATGAACACCAGCAGAAATCCTGGAAGGATCATTAGATGATAGGGTAGCTCACGCCAGTTAGACCCCCGTATTTTTGTGCTTGATACTTGCGGCTTCCCGGTTTTTCCTATCGTGACTTGTTCCATTCATTCACCTCTTTTGTAATGGCGCTGCCGCCAAGAGACTTCCAGTTCTCCACAAAGCGGTCAAATTGATTGAGGTCCCCGCCCATAACAATTTGCGTGAAGGTTTCGAGCTGCTGCTTTTGCAGGGTAGCGTTATGCTCAGTCATCCCGTTCGTAGGTGCGCCGAAGAACAGATCATTTTGCAGCGTGTTATTCTTCGAATAGTTCTCGAGTACAGAGAGTGAGCCCTTCTCACCATACATATTCAGAACACCAAAGTAATTGTTGTCACCGCCCTGCGCCTTGACCGAGCTATCGTAATACCCCTTCTCCTCCGGATTCAGCTTGGAAGGGTCTTTAGTCTTCAAAGCATCCGTGACATGTAAATAAGCATCCAGATTCTTGCGCGGGGCTTCTCCGTATAACAGGGCATAGTTGAACAATGCAGTCCCTTTCTCGGCATCCGTATTGTAGACATCCGGTTCTGCAGTTTCGCCCCATAGTTTCTCCAGTGCCAGATTCAGGAGTTTGACCGCAGCTTCTGGATGCTCCGCACCCTTCTTCACGACGTAGTATGAATTAATCGCAAAAGGCACCTGTGCCTTCGCCGGCTCCCCCGTCGCAGATGGAAGCGATACAGCAATCCAATCCGCCTTCGGATCAGCGATCTTGCTATCCTGAAGCCAACCGGCACCTGTATTCCAGAAGTATCCGTACAGCATGCCCACCTTGCCTGCCACGGCATCCTGGTTCACTTTACTCGGGTCCTTCGTTCCGAACTCCTTATCAAGCAAGCCATCCTTGTACATGCTCTGAAGGGACGCGAGCGCGGTTTTGACCTCCGGCTGAATGCTGCCGAAAGCAAGCTCTCCTTCTTTGTCGACCCAAATATTCGGATAAGCTCCATACCCGTTAAAGAACCCTTCTGCTGCGGCAAAATAAGCCCCGGCATCCTTATCAGCGATATCCTTGTTAAGTCCAAGTCCATACGTATCCTGCTTGCCGTTCTGATCAGGATCGTTAAAGGTGAATGCTTTCGCTACAGCGATAAGCTCATCCATCGTCTTCGGTACATCGAGACCGAGGTTCTTCAACCAGTCGGCCCTGATCCACAGCACATCGGCTTGACCAAGCCCTGAACCCATCATCGGAAGGGCATACAGCTTATCTTGGAACGTCGCTGATTTCAGCGCATTGCCCCCGTCCTCTGAGAGAATCTTTTGCGTAAATTCAGAAGCAGTACTGGAATAATATGAAGTTAATTCTTCTATTTGCTCATCTTCTACCAGGCGCTTTAGCTGGGCCGCATTCACTTTCATAATATCGGGCAGCTGGTCTGACGCGATGGCGATATTCAGCTTTTGATCATATTGGGCTGTCGGCGTCGTCCAGTCATAGTTGATTTTGATCCCCAGTTCCTTCTCGTAGGCACGGCTCCAAACGTTGTTCTGAAGCGACTCCCCTTCACTAAAGGTCATTCCATCCGAGATTGCGCGGACAGCTGTAACGGTAATAGCAGGTTCATATTTACCCAGTGGATCAACATTCTCTGCTTGCGGCTTTGATTCTTCGGGAGCACTTTTATTGCTTGTGACCTCGTTATTGTTGCCCGCACATGCCGTAGCTCCGAACATTAATGCCATCACTGTAACTCCGGTTACTAGCAGTTTTGCTTTCCCCACACGGACATCCCCTTTTTGTGTTTATGATAAGTACACTGTGATTATAGCAAGCGTTTACAAAAATGAGTGACAGGCTACCATTCTCGCCTTGTATGATTTTTTTGTGCAATAAACGATAAAGGCCTCTTTTAAAAATCATCCACCTAAAAAAAGAAAAAAAACCACGTAAGAGACCATGGTTTTGTTAAGGTTAAACAGATAAAGGTTAGGACGGAGTAGCTGTTTGTTTGAACTCACTGGGCAGCAGCCCTGTCGCATCTTTAAACATTCGGCTGAAGTACCGCTGGTCCGTAAACCCACATTGTTCGGCAATCCAGTAAATGGGTTGGTTAGTGTAACGGAGCAGTTGTTTGGCTCGCTCAATGCTAACCCATTGCATATAGGACGTGAATGACATCCGCATAACCTCTTTAAAGGATATACTAAAATAGCTTTGGCTTAAATTCACTTCTTTGGCCAGCCCCGATTGCTTCAGCGGTTCCTCCCGGTCTTCCAGAATCAGACTGACAGCACGGATAATCGATACCAGAACCTCCTCATTGTAGCCGGAAGCACGCAGCCACTTTTGCAAGTGTTGACGCTGAGCCGCTAATCGGGATACGTTGTGGTTACCTGAACCACTCTCCGGCAAGAGCTCGTTCTTTTCAAATCGGGGAAACGTTTGATGGACAAAATCATACCAATTCCCTGCTGCCGTCTGCAGCTCCATCCCATTATTCTTCGCTTGCATGTAATCCATCAGGCGCTCAAACCCCTCATCTTGAAACACCCATGTAAGTTTGTGCATTTCTTGATTTAACATCGCTGCCGTCATCTCGAGCGCTGCTTCAAAAGCCTGTGGATCAGCCTCTGCCTGATTGACAGCAGCAGCGATTCGGCCCAGCAGAGCATTCAGGTCTTGATCCTCCAGCTGTGTTTTGACAATATAATCGATGGCGCCTAGACGAAGAGCTTGCTGAATATAATTAAAATCCTGGTGACAGGTTAAAATAACCGCCTTTATCGGCGACCCGATCTCATTCAAATGTTCGATGAGTTCAAGTCCCGACATCCCCGGCATCGTAATATCCGTTACCAGCAGGCGAATGGAATGGGTTTGCATGAACTCCAAAGCCTTCTCGGCACTGGCTGCTTCCCCGACAATCCGAATGCCGTGCTGCTTCCAGGGAAGCATAACCCGCAAGCCTTTACGGACCAGACCTTCATCATCGACGATGAGAGCTTCAATCATTCTGTACCCTCTCCTCCCTGATCACAGTAGGTAGCTTCATTACAATTGAGGTCCCCGCACCCGGATAACTTTCCACAATCCATTCTGCGGATTCGCCGTAGTACACCTCAAGCATTTTGCGTACATATCGCAGACCGATCCCTAGACCAGACCCTTGATCAATCCGTTCTTCACTTAACATCTCTCCAAGCTTTTCCGCCGGAATGCCGGAGCCGTTATCGCGCACCTCAATCATAAGCGTATCCGAGTCTTCCAACACAGCAAGCACAGAAATCTCACCCTCATCTTGATTAAAAGCATGATATAGAGCGTTTTCAACAAGGGGTTGCAGAATAAATCTCGGCACCTGTATGTCCAAAAGCTCTTCTGGAACTTGAATGTCCACGTTAAATATATGGTCATAGCGTATATTTTGCAATTCAATGTAATCTTTCAAGGCGGCAATTTCGGCCCTTAATTCTACAATAATATTCTGCTTGCCGAGATTATAATGCAGCACTCTTGTAAATATCGTCACTAGCCGCGCTATATTGGTCTGACCCTGCATACGGGCCAGCCATTGAATCGTATTCAAGGTGTTATGCAGAAAATGAGGATTGATCTGCACCAGCAATTTCTCCACCTCGAGCTTGCCTCGCCGCTTCTCTTTTTCCTCTACATCTGTAATCAGCTCATGTATGCGGTTTCGCATCTCTGTAATATTGGAAAGAATATGGTTGAATTCAACCAGTCCGGTATCCGTAAAAGGCTCAGCAACACGCTGCTGTCTGAAATTCAAAATTTCATGATTCACCATGCGCAAAGGACGGTATACCATTCGCCAGACGCCCCAGGCCAGAGACACGCCAAACAAAAGCGACAAGAACGAGAACAGAATAAACTGCGAAATCCATTTGTTGATCTCATGCTTGTAGTTCTTCATAGGTACGAACTGATACAACTTCCAGCCATGTTGCCCCTCCGCTTCAAAAGCTTTATAGCCAGCGGGCAGCGGATGCGCCTCGGTTATAGTTACCGATGAGGATTCCGGCAAGTTGCTAAACAGAAGTTCGCCATGATCATTCATCAGTGTGTAATAGAGGTCATCCCCCGGAGAACGGCCTGAGGTATCGGCAAATTGATCGCTGAAGCCAACCACCTTAATCTCAATATATACATAGAGCGGCGGCCTCGGAGAATTCTCCAGCTTTCGTATCAATGAAAATACGAGATTATTATCCGTTCGGGTAAGCGTGCGGTAAGGGCCGTAATAGGAGAAATTACGCTGCTGAAATAACAATTTCAAGCGCTCCGGCTGGAATCCGGCAAGATCGGGTGAATTCGGAAACATCACCTTCTGACTAGAATCTGGAGAATAGAAGAACATGGCACCTAGATTAGGATTGGAAAAGTTGACATTGGCCATGGACGATGAGATGTTCCTGTACAGCGTAGATCGTTCATAAGGAACTGTACTGTCCAAAAAACGTACAACATCACGGCCAATACCGCCCTCTATATCGAGGAGCTGGGATACCCGTTCCATTTCCTCGATTTTTCGTTCCAGCTCTTCTTTTTGCCATATCACGCTATTCTGCAAATCCTGATCGATCTTCTGCGTCTGTACCGTGTAAATCCAGCGGTAAGAGATAAAACCAATAACAACAATCGGAAATATGGCTGCCAGCACCAGCACGAAGGCCAGCCGCCCCCGCAGTGACCGGAAATTGAAGTAGGTTCTGTTCGATTGAAGCAAGACAACACTCCCTTTTTCTGTCCGCAAGCCAAGCTGATCGCTCAAACGTGTCACAAGTGAAACGCCTTCATATTCCCTCCATTATACCGTCCTATCCCTGCAGAACAACCAGAAAATCTTTGCTTCATTGCTGAAAACGAAGCAAAAATAGAGCGATTTTAAAAATTGTTTGATTTTTAATAATTAAAAGTGTGCTCATTGTGACAAATCACATGTTCTTCTGAGTTTCTTTAACGTATTGTAAAGTTATCTCAGGATCGCTGCACAGGTGACCCTAGCAATACAGGCATTGACATCATACCGTGCGACGCGTTCACACGATTAACTTATAGAGGGTGGAGAAGCATGATACAATCTTATGAACGTGATACTCAATTAACACTGCATTTGTACCGGGTATTCGCCAAATCTTTCAAAAGCATCAACGAGCATGCCGTTACTGGTAGCAAAATCGAAGGCTTCAATCCTACAGCCTTCGCCGTCATGGAGGTTCTATACTATAAAGGGCCGCAGCCCATCCAACAGATCGGCGCCAAGCTTCTGCTGCAAAGCGGCAACGTCACCTACGTCATCGACAAGCTTGAGGAACGCGGCTACTTGCAGCGCAAGCCTTGCCCAAGCGACCGACGGGTGATTTTCGCCGAACTGACGGCTGAGGGCGAACGCTTGATGAACGAGATGTATCCGAAGTATTCGGAGAGACTGCATCTGGCGTTCAGCGGGCTGAGCGACGAAGAGAAGGAGCAGATGATCGTACTGCTCAAGAAGATGGGATTACAGGCTGAGAAGCTGTCTCCACTCCCGCGCAAGTAAGAGAGTGATCCGCATAGCTGCACTCGGCCACGATGAGGTTTTCATCAAAGTGTACTAAATAAAATGTACTTCCGAGAACAGAACAAAAGGCTCTCATCCTTCCAGCGTTTGCGAAGGATGAGAGCCTTTTGCCAAGCTCTAAAGTTAGTTTCTAGGGTAAAGAACGAAGTTAGTTTTTGAAGGTACAGAACGAAGGATGATGAATTAAGGAACGCAGCTTCCACTCCTTAATTCAGGTATATAAACAATAAGGACACTGTATAAAGCGAAAATAATATGTACACAGAAGACCAGGCATGATTATGGTGAAGATAGGGCTTTAGGACGCTAATCTGCCATCCTCTTAATCCCTCTTCTTAACAGTGAGAAAATGGTCATTTTCCTCAACTAAGAGCATTTTTGCACCTTATTTTTTGAAAATATAGATAAAAGGAGGAAATAAGGTCATTATTGTACCTTATTTTCGAAAAACTACGCTGAAAGTGCTATTTCCAAAGAATTAAGATACATTTTTGCCTTTAATTCCTACTTTCCCTTGACTATAGAATAATTAAGATACAAAAATGCCGTTAATTGCACCCCTTACCCTAACTGGCTCTTCCCATGAAAATTAAGGTGCGATTCTGCATTTGATCAACTTCTCCCATTCGTACTGTCTGTCTGTATCGAGCTACCGAGACAAACTCTACGCTTTACGGCTTTACGGCTTTACGCCTTACGCATTACACCTTATGCCTTCTTCAATGCCGTTCCTTCCTCTGAATCAGAAGGCACTCCGCTGCGGAGCCCAAAGCTGAAGAGCAAGGATAAGACGGAAATCACAGCCATCACGATAAACAGTGAGTGAAGACCACCTTCAAGTGCGCCACGGAGAGTAGTCCAGGCTTCTCCTGATAAGGAGCTTCCGCTATGAGGGTTCAGTAATTGGTTAATATCGCCCCCGGCGTTCTCCCCGCCCGGCTGTTTGGACAGCAGGCTGTTAATCTTCAAATTAAGCCACGAACCAAAAATCGCAACACCGACCGTCTGTCCCAGTGAACGGGTAAATGTATTCAAGGCTGTAGAAGCTCCGCGCTGTTCATGCCCTACTGAGGATTGGGCAATGATGGTGAACACGATCGAAGCAAAGCCGAAACCAATCCCGGCTACGGTCATCAGAATCAACAGTAGCGCTTGCGATGAATGCCCCGCAAGGAAAATTAACCCTACTACGCCTGCTGCTATGAAAAAGGTGCCGATGAGACCTGCCCGGCGGGCACCAGCGCGGAGAATCATTCGACCACCCGCGAAAGAACCGAACACCCAGGCTACGGACAAGGGCGCCAGCACTACTCCGGAAATCGTTGCACTTTGGCCCTTCACACCCTGTACCCAAAGCGGGATATACGTAGAGAGCCCGATAATAAGCATACTGACCAGTACATTAGCTACTGTGGATACGGAAATGTTCCGGATACGAAACAACCCCAGCGGAAGCATAGGCTCAGCCACACGTCGTTCTACCATAACGAACACAATTAGCAGGATTACAGATGCCCCTAAGATGGAGAGCAGCAGCGGCGAAGACCAAGGCAGATTCTGACCACCGACTGTAAGCCCAAAGAGCAGCGCACTCATCCCGGCGGCAAACAGCAGCACGCCTGCGACATCAATATGTGCTTTCCGGCGCGTTTTCCCTTCCTTTAGATAACGCGCGATGAATACAATAGATAGCAGGCCAAAGGGCAAATTGAATACAAATACCCAGCGCCAGCTTAAATAATCGACAACATACCCGCCAAGGAGCGGACCAATCAACGAGGAAATCCCCCAGACAGAACTTAGTAGTCCTTGTTTTTTGGCTCGCTCTTCAAGGCTGTAGATATCGCCCATAATCGTAAAGGTCATTGGGATCAGTGCCCCGGCACCAATCCCCTGAATGGCTCTGAACACAATCAGTTGTTCCATACTTTGCGAAATCCCGCACAACAACGAGCCTAGCAAAAAGACCGCGGCACCGCCGATAAAGACAGGTTTGCGGCCAAACAGATCACTGATCTTGCCAAAAATCGGCGTCGTGACCGCCATCGCCAGCAAATATGCAGTGAAAATCCAGCTCAGCCACTGTATTCCCTGAAAATCGCCCACAATGGCTGGTCCTGCCGGTCCAGTTACCGTTCCTTCAATCGCTGCTAAAAAGGTAGCCAGCAGCACCCCGATCAAGATTAGCTTGCGTTCCTTCTCTCCCATTCCACTCAATGCTTCCAAACCTTCTCTCTCTAATAATCTCCTTGCCAGTCCTGACGTAGCAAGGCGTACAAAACGATATCCTGATATCCTGCGGTAGTATGGCGATATTGCCGCAGCAGGCCTTCCCGCTGAAAGCCGAGTGAGGATACTAAGCCTGCCGCCTTGTCGTTCTCCGGATGACACAAGGCCTCAATTCGGTTCAGCCCTAAAGTCTCAAAACCGTAACCCAATACGAGCCCGAGTGCTTCCTTCATGTAGCCTTGTCCCCAGTACGCTGGTGACAGATCGCATCCGATCTCGCCGCGGTAAGCACCGGCCAGCTGCCAGTAATTGAAGCCGCAGCTGCCGATAACTTGTCCGCCGGGCAGCACGATGCACCAGCGCTTGCTCTCTTCCTCCTGCGCCATTTGCAGCAGGAGTGCCACAAGTTCCCGGGTTTCCTCCACAGAGGCTAGCGGTGGAGCCCCCAGCCAGCGAGCCACACTGTGATCACTCCAGATGGCATGTAGTGCAGTCGCGTCATCTATGGACAACGCCCGCAGCCTCACTCTGGTTCCGACTAACTCAGGCGTCTCCTCATTGTGTGACTCCACGCTCTCGCCTCCTCAACTTTACTTATTATACATCAATTTGCAGACTTCTCTTGCAGAAGAGAGGGCATATCCATGAAAATGCTGTATTGCACACAAAAACAGCGTATATAATCAGGCAGCAACTAATGCCCAACTATAGACGCCTATGATTATTATACTTTATCAGATTAATCTGTACTTCCTACCGCCTTAACCGGCCTCAGCACTTCCGTGTAAAGAACCCCCAGCTTGTCCTGTATGGCCTTAAACTCTTCAATACCCGTGCCTGTGATGCTGTAGGCATCATCATGGGCGGTCAGGAAATTCTCTTGAGTCAACCGTTCCAGCTCCTGCTTTACTTCACGCTCAGCCACCCGGTATCCTAATTTCTCCAGCTCAGGCTGCATCCCTGCAATCGTCAGGTCCCTCTCATGTGCAAAATAGAGCATGTGAATTCCTATGAACAAGTTCTGTACATCGGCGCGCATATTCCACTCCTTCCGGCCATGAGCCTTCGATATTTATAAATGCATTACCCTTATGGTAAGCAGCGGAAACATTACCCAGTCACTTTTCAGTCCCAAGACACCGACTTGGTCAAGATTTCATGCCTCATCAGGTTAAGACTTGACGTACCTTTCCGGCTGTACTATGTTGATAGATACAGTTATAGAATTATACTGACCCAAAGGTACAGGAAGGTGATACTTTATGTTTCAGGCTATGCCTTATGATGGAACACGCAGCGAGCAATTCGAGATGGTTCTGACTCAGCTCGTGGCACTCATCAAAGACGAACCGAGTGCGATGGCCAATCTGGCCAATGCCTCAGCACTGCTTAAACACGCTCTGCCGGATACCAACTGGGCCGGTTTCTACTTATTCGATGGCAAAGAGCTGGTACTGGGACCCTTCCAGGGCTTGCCCGCTTGTATCCGTATTCCGCTGGGCCGCGGAGTATGCGGTACGGCTGCAACGGAGCGTCGCACGTTAGTCGTGGACGATGTCCATACCTTCCCAGGGCATATTGCCTGTGACGCTGCCTCCAACAGCGAGATCGTGGTTCCACTGATCAAAGGTGACGAACTACTCGGTGTTCTGGATATCGACAGTCCGCTCAAGGATCGTTTTGATGACGAAGAGCGTCGTTTTCTGGAACGGTTCGCAGCGATCATCGTCGAAGCTATCTAAGGCCTATCGTCTCATTAAGAAACACAACAAGAACGGCTGCACCCTCCCTACCGAGAGGCGCAGCCGTTCTTTTGTTTACTTATCGATTATTGCAACTAGAGCAGCACAGGATGAATGTTCCAAATCTCGGACGCATAACGGCTAATGGTATTGTCACTGGAGAATTTACCGGAATGGCCGATGTTGATGATCGATTTCTTGATCCACTCTTTACGATTGCGGTAAGCCAGGTCAATCTCGACCTGGGTCTCTACATAGCTAGCAAAATCCTTGAGGACGAAAAACTCATCATTGTTATCCAGCAACGAATGATAGATGGTCTCAAATTCCTGAGTGTGATTGCAGAATGGCCCTGGTGTAATCAACTGGTCCAGCACCTCTTTGACCCTGCCGTCACCGCTGTAGACATCACGGGCGTTATAACCGCCATGCTGGTAATAATCAAGCACCTGCTCCGCCCGCAAGCCGAACAGGAACATATTGTTGTCGCCCACCATTTCATGCATCTCCACGTTGGCCCCGTCCATCGTCCCGATCGTTAACGCACCATTCATCATGAATTTCATGTTGCCGGTACCGGACGCTTCCTTGCTTGCCGTAGAAATCTGTTCACTGACATCCGCAGCGGGAATGATCTTCTCCGCCAGGGAAACCGAGTAATTTTCCAGGAAGAAAATCTTCACCTTGCCTTTGATATCAGGATCATTGTTGACGACATCTGCCACGGTATTAATCAGCTTGATAATCCGCTTCGCCAGATGATAGCTTGGCGCAGCCTTGGCTCCGAAGATGAAAGTACGCGGTACCATATCCATCGATGGATTGTCTTTGATCTGATTGTAAAGATGGATGATATGCAGGATATTCAGCAGTTGACGTTTATAGGCATGCAGCCGCTTCACCTGGACATCGAAGATGGAATCTGGATCTACCCAGACACCATGCTTGCTGTGGATATAATCAGCGAGACGGAGCTTGTTGCGGCGTTTGATGCCAGCGATTTGCTCCTGGAAGGAGACATCCTCGCCGTATTTGATCAGCCCGATCATCTCTTGCGGATGATGCATCCAGCGCGTACCGATGGAGTCATTGATCAGACTGGCCAGCTCAGGGTTGGCATGCAGCAGCCAGCGCCGGTGGGTAATCCCGTTTGTTTTATTGTTAAAACGATGCGGATACATCTCGTTGAACAACCGCATTTCACGCTTTTTCAGAATTTCCGTGTGCAGCGCCGCCACCCCATTCACACTGTGGCTGGCGACAATCGCCAAATGAGCCATCCGCACCTGATCATCGTGAATAATTGCCATCTGCGCGATACGGTCCTGATCGCCAGGATAGCGGCTCATCAGCTCACCGCAGAAGCGGGCATTGATCTCCTCGATAATGAGGAAGATGCGCGGCAGCAATTCTTTTACCATCTGCAGCGGCCATCTCTCCAATGCCTCGCTCAGAATAGTGTGGTTCGTGTAAGAGACCATTCGGGTCGTCATATCCCACGCCTGATCCCAGCCAAGCCCCTTCTCATCCATCAGAATTCGCATTAGCTCCGGGATCACCAGCGTGGGATGTGTATCGTTGATATGAAGGGCCACCTTGTTCGGCAGCTCCTCATAGGGCAGATCCAGCTTCCCGAAGGTTCGCAGAATACTTTGCAGCCCTGCGCTACACATGAAGTATTGCTGCTTCAGCCGCAGCAGCTTGCCTTCATACTGCGTATCATCCGGGTATAAGAATTCCGAGATGGATTCAACAGATCGTTTGTATTCCAGATATTTGTGATAGTCCGTTCCGCCTAACACGCCGAGTGTCCGGGACGGCTGCGTAATCGACTCTGCGCTCCAGTTACGCAGTGTGTTCACATGCCTGTGATCAGCCCCGATAACGGGAATATCGTAAGGCACCGCCCGCACAGCTTCGTAATCTTTATGCGTAAAGATCAATTCTCCATCCCTGGCATCCGTCTCTACCTGTCCCCAGAAACGCACCTCCACGGCCTTGTCTTCACGGCGCACTTCCCACACGTTATCCTTCTGCAGCCAGTAATCGGGCAGTTCTACCTGATACCCGTCAACAATCTTCTGCTCGAATAGGCCATATTTGTATCGTATCCCGCACCCATGCCCCGCATATTGCAGGGAAGCCAGCGAGTCCAGGAAGCAAGCCGCCAGACGCCCGAGACCACCATTGCCGAGGCCCGCATCCGCTTCCTCCTCTTCAACATCCTGAAGGGTAAAGCCGAGATCAGCCAGTCCCTCACGCACAATGTTCAGTACACCCATATTCAGCAGGTTATTGCCAAGAAGTCTGCCGATCAGAAATTCCATCGAAAAATAGTAGACCTGCTTATCCTTATCGGCCTTGTACTTCTGGTTCGTATCTGCCCAATTGCTGCCTGCGCGTTCGCGGATCATGCTGCCCAAAATATTGTAGACATCGGCAGTTGAAGCTTCTGCGAGCGGTTTGCCCAAATTTCCGATGAGTCTCTCGCGGAACACTTGTTTGAAGGTTTCTTTATCGTTAAACAACAGTAGGTTCCTCCTAACAATGCTTTTTTAGTAGAACAACCGACAGACAACAACCGGATCTCCCGGCTTCCTTCTGCTAAATCTTGCTGCTCTTGGCAATAACGAACGGACGTTTATGATCTCCGACAAGAATACGTTCCCTGCTGAGATGGACGTCCTTATCCATAATGACATTTTCGATGACGGCATCCTCTTCGATCACACATTTCTGCATAATGACCGAGTTGATAATCCTTGCCCCTTTTCGGACCTGAACGCCCCGGAAAATAATGCTGTTCTCCACCGTGCCGCCAATAATGCAGCCGTTAGCTACCAGAGAATTGCTAACATTTGCGCTCTCCAAATAACGGGTTGGTGCTTCATATTTGATCTTCGTCTGGACCGGATTCTCCCGGAACAGGCTGAAGTAATTGTCCTGCTGGAGCAATTCCAGACTGTTCTTGTAATAGCTCTCCAAAGAATTGATAACAGCATGATAACCGTGGTATTCATAGGCGGCAATCTTGAGCTTGTGGCGCTGCTTCTGGATAACATCCCGGAAGAAATAACTCTCCCCATGGGCGATGCAGTATTCAACCTTCTCCAGGAACAACTCTTTTTCCATAATAAAAATTTCAAGATAGAGGTTGGGGTGGTCTTTCTCGTGGTGAATTTCTATGACATTCTGATCTTCATCGCATTCGATGCGTCTGCACAAATCATGCTCCGGCTGGAGATGCTCGATCTTCTTATAGACAAGCGTAACATCGGCGCCTTTGTCGAGATGATAGCGATAAAGATCCTCAAGGTCGATCGTATTGACGTGCTGGCTGCCCGAGAACACGATGTATTTAGCGGAGGCGCGCTTGAAGAAATCCAGATTGTTGTGGTAGTGTTGGAGGTCACCTAGGGAGGTGTCAGTCGGATCGTTCCAGTCCGGAGGCAAAATAAACAGTCCGCCATGCTTGCGGTTCATATCCCATGACTTTCCGTCGCCCAGATGGTCCATCAGCGATCGGTATTTGCGGCGGACGAACAGCCCGACACTTTCCAGCTCCGCACGCATCATATTGGAAAGCACAAAGTCAATCAGGCGGTAGCGGCTGGCAAAAGGCACGGCTGCGCCGCAGCGGAAATAGGTTAGCTCATTCAGTTTGTCGAGCTCATGATCCAGATTGATTACACCCATCAATTGCTTCATCGGGTTCCACCGTCCTCTACATGGTTATATGGTTTTGGCTGCAACGGAAATACGTTTTTTGCTTCTATCGTCGACCAGCAGAATTTCTTCCTCATTCTCCCGCTGGGTGCCAATCTCCATATAATCCTCAATCACCGTGTTCTCGCTGATGATTGCCTTGTGTATCCGTACGTTCTTACCGATCTTGACCTTCGGCATGATCACCGAATCTGTGATTAAACTGCCCTCACCAATCTCCACGCCGTAAAAGAGCACCGAGTGCTTAACCTCACCATATACAATGCAGCCCTCGTTAATAATGCTGCCGGAGACATTGGCTCCAGGGGCCACATATTGAGCCGGTTGGTTCGGATTGCGGGTAAAGATGCGCCAGCCAGGATCATTGAGATTGAGCGGCGGATCATCACTGAGCAGGTCCATGTTCGCTTCCCAGAGGCTGGTCACAGTGCCCACATCCCGCCAGTAGCCTTCAAATGGATAGGCATAGAGCGACTGGCCGTCCTCCAGCATCAGGGGAATGATGTCCTTGCCGAAATCATGGGAGGAATCAGCGTTTTCCCCATCCTCCAGCAGATGCTGCCGAAGCACTTCCCATTTGAAAATATATACACCCATTGAAGCAAGTGTGCTTTTGGGCTCCGCAGGCTTCTCCTCAAACTCGTAAATTTTGAGATCATCCTCCGTGTTAAGTATGCCAAAACGGCTTGCTTCCTCCAGTGGAACGTCAATCACCGAGATCGTGCAATCGGCTCCCCGCTCCTTGTGGTATTGAAGCATCGCGTTGTAGTCCATTTTATAAATGTGGTCACCCGAGAGAATCAGCACATGCTCAGGGTCAAATTGATCCACAAATTTGAGATTGCGGTAAATCGCATCCGCCGTCCCCCTATACCAACTGCTTCCGTTCTCCCGCTCATGCGGCGGCAACACAAACACCCCGCCGTTCTTGCGGTTCAAATCCCAGTCACTGCCTATGCCAATATAAGAGTGCAGTACAAGCGGTTCATATTGCGTGAGCACCCCCACCGTGTCAATCCCTGAATTGGAGCAGTTGCTCAAAGGAAAATCAATAATGCGATAGGTTCCTCCAAAATAAACAGCGGGCTTGGCAAGTGATTTGGTCAATCCCTTCAACCTTTTCCCTTGGCCTCCTGCCAATAGCATGGCTACCATTTCTTTTTTCTTCATGGAAGAGCCTCCCTTGACTTATGGGTATCAAAGCTTCTGCAGTAAACAAGGTTGAGTGATTAAGAAGTGGAATGGATAGAATGACGATGAAATCAAAATTCCAGAAAGAAGTGAAACAGAAAGAAATGAGCTAGATAGGAACTTAGACAAGGTTACAAACGGGGAAACGGAGTCGTTCAAATGGCCTACCTTGACTGGAGAGGGCTCTCCATACCGGGTAAGTTATTCTTATTGTAAATTGTTCGATAGCCTGCCGTCAAAACCCTTTCTCACAGGAATTAAAAATAAGAAACTATAACCCTATTGGCTATTAAGCACATGAATTTCTTATCCTATTGATTAAACATTATGCAGCACATTGAGGAATTCAGTCTTCCTTAGGGCATAGCAGCATGTGCCGCATCTTCAGCAAACGTTCAAAAAGTTGTGGCATAATAGAGTATCAGAATGTTGGAGGGATCGGAATGAAAGCTACCCCAGGCGTCAGGCTGCTGCTTGTTGATGATGAACCGCATATTCTGCAGTTTCTGGAACTTGGTTTGATCAATGAAGGTTTTGAAGTACGAACGGCTCCTGATGGGTTGACCGCTATTGCTGAAGCCGCTGATTTCAAGCCGCATGTAGCTATCCTGGATGTCATGATGCCGGGAATGGACGGTTTCGAGGTGTGCCACTATCTGCGTTCAGAAGAGAATGATATCGCGGTAATTATGCTGACCGCCAAAGACGAAGTCGATGACCGGGTCAAAGGGCTGTCTATTGGTGCGGACGACTATATGATCAAACCGTTCAGCTTCGAGGAGCTGCTGGCAAGAATACAGGCCCGGCTGCGCAACCAGTTCCCTGGCCTGCTGGGCGAAGTACGTCTTGGTCCTTTCCGTATTGACGGAAGGGGCAAGGAAATTCGTTTTCGCGGCGAGGTGCTGGAGCTGTCACCCACCGAATATGAACTGCTGCAATATCTTGTAATGAACCATGGTCTCGTTCTCAGCAAACCCATGATTTTGGACAAAGTATGGGGGTATGATTTTGGCGGAGAGGAGAATATCGTAGAGGTGTATATCCGTTCCCTGCGTGAAAAGCTGGGCGATAAAGAACATCGGATTATCCGTACTCTGCGCGGTGCCGGCTACCGGGTGGATCTGGAATGACCGGGCCATCGCGTAAGAGGGGCAATATTGGAGTGGCAGCAAGTGGACAAAGCAGACTTCGCACGATATGGGATCGTTTTGCGCCCCGTTCTCTCCGCAAACAGTTGCTCTCCATTTCGCTGCTGATCCTGTCCTTGCTGCTGCTGCTGATTGGTGTGCTGCAATATATCCTGATGCGTAACTTCACCTATACGAACAGGGCGGAAGCTATGGAAACCCAGCTGCGGTCCGTTCCGCGTGAGTTTTTCTTTAATTTCCTGAATTATTCGTTGCGAGATGAGGCCGGTACAAACAAGCCTAATGAGAATTTTGGCGGCGGGAGCGGCGGCCGCTTCGATACCAACGTTCCGGGCGGGGGCATGATATCCGGACCCGGCAATCCCCGTTACGGTACAGGGCGGCCGCTGTTGCTGGACGCCCATGCGACTCTTGCCATCTACAGTTCGGATGGCACTTTCAAGGATTTTCAGCAGGACACACTGTCTACGGCGGCCGCTCCCAGATTAACCAACGAAGAGTATCAGGAATTGATGAGGCGGACACCCGATCAGGCCACGGGCAAATATAAGCTGATCAACGCCGAAGACGGCAGCGAGCATCTGGCTGTCTTCATGAATTTGGGCAGGCCAGGAAATACAAGGCTGCTGCTGCAAATGACAGTGGAAACGGGCCCACTGAAGGATGTCATCCTCCAGCAACTGCTCATCTTTGCTGCCTTGTCCCTGGCAGCTTTGCTGGCCGGCTTGTTCTTGTATCTGCCCGCGCTGCGAAAGACGCTTGTCCCCCTGTCCAATATGGGGGACGCCGCACAGCGCATCGATGCCGGTAACCTGGATGTGCGGTTCCCGGTATCTCAGGGGCAGATGGAGATCGACAAGCTGTCCCGGTCGTTCAACGCGATGCTTGAGCGTCTGGAGATCTCCTTCCGCAACGAGCGGGAAGCCAAAGAGCAGATGCGGCGCTTCGCCGCTGATGCGTCTCATGAGCTACGGACTCCCTTGACCTCCATCCACGGCTTTCTGGAGGTTCTGCTGCGCGGCGCTGCCGACAACAGTGAGCAGCTGTACAGCGCGCTTAACAGCATGCACGGGGAATCGAAGCGGATCAACAAGCTGGTGGAGGACCTGCTGCTGCTGGCCCGTATGGATGGCGCACCGCAGCTGCGCCTGGCAGATCTTGAGCTCGGCGGCATCCTGGAGGAGATGAAGCCCGGTCTGCCCGTGCTGGCCGGGAACCGCCGGGTCAGCTTCGATATCTCCTACGGCATCCATGGCCTCTATGATGCCGATAAAATCAAACAGGTGATCCTGAACCTGTTCCACAATGCAGTGCAGCATACGGATGACCAGGAGGGCGTCATCCGCATCTCGCTGCATGCCGAGGGGCCGCGGGCCGAGCTGACCGTGAGCGACAATGGCTCCGGCATTACTGCCGAGCATCTGCCCCGCGTCTTCGACCGCTTCTACCGCAGCGACTCCTCCCGGACCCGCAAATACGGAGGGTCCGGGCTGGGCCTATCGATCTCGAAGTCCATCGTCGAAGCCCATGGCGGGGACATCAACGTCACCAGTATTCCGGGTGTAGAAACAGTCTTCAAGGTGTCTCTTCCTTGTGTGCAAGGAATGTCTTAATAGTAGGCATGCACGTTATAATAGCAAGCACCGGACAGGCGCCGGAACTTGCTATTTTTGTTGTCTACTCCGAATTAAAGAACGCTGAGAACCCGCTTCATATTTTGCACAGGTAGGCTTCATAAATATCTTTCTGAAAAAGCATTTACTACTCGTTATGCAACCTTACTCGTAAGCATAGCCCCTATCCATCCAACATTGGTTATCTCTGAGAATCTGAAATTCAAGGTATTAGACCCGAAAGATGATCGGATGAATTTGAATCATACACCGATCCTGTCTTAATAGATTAAGAGAATAAGGAATGTATCCGCGTTCCGTTAGAAGGGATTTTGACTCTATTTTACGTGGAAGGCAAATGGCTTGTGCAGGGAAATAAGTTTGGCAAAGCTGCTTTTCAAAAACAACTATAAATAAACTGTGTTTATAGTTGGGGATCGGTTGGGGGGTTGGGGATCGGTTGCGGACTGGTTGGGGATCGGCTGTAGTCGAGATTTAGTCAAATTCAACACCTATAACGGGATTTTCTCCTGTTAATTCGCCGTCACACCAGAAAGCATATTCAATAACTGGAATTTCTCCAGTTATTATTGGCCTTGAGCGGTCATATCAGCGAATTACAGATAATTAACAGGAGAAATTCCTGTTAAAAAATAAAAAACAGGATTTCTCTCCGAATTAACTGGAGAAAATCCTGTTACTGAAGCGGGAATGCCCACCGATGGAGATGGTATACTTGTCACGTTTATCAGGAAAGTCCTGTTACCGAAATGGGGATGCCCGCAGCCCAAACATTCGCTGCAAGAGCATCCCCTATTTTAGTAAAACGAATAACGAAGCAACAAAGATCTTCTAGTCCATCACCTGGAAGACGCTTCCTTCCTTCCTTCCTTCCTTCCTTTCTTTCTGCCTTTCTTTATCCGTTTCCTACTCCCTTACTTTCTCCCCTACTTCCCTTCTTTCTCCCTTTCTTACTTTATTCCGTTCTCCTTACTTCCTTCCGGAACGTTATTTGTTCAACTGAATCTTGCGTTTCTCCTGAACAGCCTGTGATGGGCCTCCGTATACTTCCTCCACGATATACAGTGGACGCCCTTTGGTCTCATCGTAAATGCGGCCCACGTACTCGCCGAGAATACCGAGCATGACCAGTACGAACCCGTTGAACGTCAAGCTGATGCCGATCATTGATGCCCAACCTTTAACCACTGAATCTGTGAAAATAGCCAGGTACAGCACATACATCAAGTAGAAGAAACCAGCAGCTGACAGTACCCCGCCCAGATACCCTGCCAGCTTCAGCGGCTTGTACGAGAAAGAAGTGATTCCGTCCAGGGACAGCTTGATCATGCGCTTCAACGGGTATTTGGTCTCACCAGCAAGGCGTTCGTCGCGCTCGTATTCAATAGCTTTCTGCCGGAAGCCGACCCAACTGACGAGTCCGCGTACAAAACGATTTTTCTCGGGCAGACGTTTTAGCTGATCACAAACCTTACGGTCAATAAGGCGAAAATCACCCGTATCTACCGGGATCGATATATCAGTAGAATAGCGAAGTACCCGGTAAAAGAGGCTTGCCGTCCATTTTTTGAACAACGATTCCCCATGTCGCTTCACCCGTTTGGCGTACACCACATCGTAGCCCACTTTCCACTCTTCTATCATCTCCAAAATTAGCTCCGGCGGGTCCTGAAGATCCGCGTCAATAATCACAATCGCATCGCCCTGGGCATAATCCATGCCTGCCGTAATCGCCACCTGATGCCCAAAGTTGCGGGACAGGTCGATCAAGCGGACGCTCTCATCCCAGTGGCTGTACTCCTCAATCATTTCTGCGCAATGGTCAGTGCTGCCATCATTCACGAAAAGAAGCTCGTACGACTCGCCCGTTGTGCCCATTACTTTTTTGATTCGCCGGTACGTCTCCTGAATGACTGCTTCCTCGTTAAACATCGGTATGATAATGGAATAGCGTATAGTTACACTCATGGACGCTACCTCCTTTACTGGGAAATGGTCAAGCACGCCCGGTACCTCACAGACCACAGCGTGCTTGCCTTGTTATGGTTAAAAGCCATTCTGTTACTTCAAGGTGACCTCGTATAGGGTTCCGGTGTTGGCGGCTGTACCTGCTCCCTGCCAGTCCGCCGCGGGTACCTCGGTTCCATTCTCGGTAATCCAGGTTGTAAGTTCGCTATTTCCGCCACGACCGCCGCCTATCCCGCCGCCGGAAATGAGGAAATATTTCACCTTCCCACTCTCTACCAATGCCTTCAGAGAGTCGGGCGTGTAGACCTGGTCAGAGGCATTAAATCCGTTAAGAATTACTACGGAAGCATTTTTATCAATGATATAAGGTCCGGCTGTCCCATAATCCATTGTCGCGAACAAGTATTGTTCGCCGGAATTATGCTCCTCCAGATAAGTCAGCAAAGCTTCGTTGACTCCTTCACTACCGCGCTCACCGAAGCCGCCCTTACCACCTCCAAAGTTGCCCGGAACACCACCGAAGTTGTCTGCACCGCCGCCGAAATTACCCGCGCCACCACCAAAATTGCCTGCACCGCCACCAAAATTACCCGCGCCGCCACCGAAGTTACCTGCGCTACCACCGAAGTTACCCGGAACACCACCAAAGTTGCCCGCAGCGTCACCTATTGCATTTGGATCGTTGCCACCGGGAATGAAACCAGCGTTCATGCGCATACCGCCCGGGCCGGAGTTGCTATCAGGTCCCGCTGCCGGGGTCATGCTGTTGGAACCATAGGCAATCGGCGTTACTGCCCAGTAGAGGGGACCGATCAACAGCACCAGCAGCCCGGCAACCGCCGTTGTATGCACGAATGATTGCTCTCTGCCTTTGAAAATAACGAGCAACAGGGTCGCTAGGATGCCCGCAGCCAAAATCCCGATGGACCAGCCGCTACCGATGGTGCTGTCATAAGGGTGTAGAATATACCACTGCAAGGCCATCGTGGCCAATATGGCTACCGGAAGCAGCCAGGAGCGCCAGCCGGAGTGCTCACGGTACTGACTCCATAATTGTTTCCAGCCTGCGCCGGCCAATGCAGCAATCGGCGGAGCCATCATGATCAGGTAATACTGGTGGAAGAACCCGGCGATGCTGAAGAAGCCCATTACTGGCACCAGCCATGCCAACCAGAAAATTGCCTCTTTATGCTGCTGCGTGAAGTTTCTTCTACGCAGACTAGCGAACAGCCCAATACAAGCAACCGCTACAAGCGGCAGCAGCCAGCTAGCCTGGCCAGACAGGTCGGACTGGAATAGCCGCAGCGGTCCGGGCGTACCTGTGTGGAACATCCCACCACCGCCGCCGAATCCGCCTTGACCTCGCTGGCCCCGATCCCGTTGTTGCCCTTCGGGGTCCATGCTGCCTATTCCACGGGCGCCATTCGCCCCACGTCCGCCCATGCCGCCCATCCCGGACCTGCCGCCGTCCGTCCCGAACGCGTTGCCATTGCCTCCGTCAGGCACTTCACCGTTCCATGCAGGCATCCCGTTACCGTTCATGTTAGGCACGCCACCGCCACCAAACGCAGCACCGGTGCTGCGATCCCCCGTTAGCCGGGAGACGCCGTTATACCCAAACGCCAGATTGAGCACGGAATTGGTACCACTGCTTCCGATAAAGGGACGCTTATCCGCCGGGATAGCATCGACGATTACCGCCCAGGACAATGAAACCACAAGCATGACTGCTGTGCTTGCTGCCAGCACACTTGTCTTTCGCTTCCAGCCCACCTTGGCTGCCAGCAGATAGAACAGGATGAATGCCGGAAGCACCATGTAAGCCTGCAGCATCTTTTCATTGAATCCGACCCCAATCAACGCGAAAGCGGCAAGAAGACTGCCCATACGATTACTCTTAGTCCCTTTAAAAAGAAACCAGACTGCCAGCAGCAGCGTGAATACCAGCATCGCATCAATATTGTTCGTGCGGCTAACCGCCGCAGCTACCGGCGTCGAAGCCATCACCAGTGCGGCAATACGTGCTGCGTTAATACCATAGGTTGGCTTGACCAGCAGATACACTAACAGAACTGAGCCAACACCCGCCAGCGCCTGCGGCAAAATCACACTCCAGCCATGCAGCCCGAAGATCAGGGCAAAGAGGCTCTGAATCCAGAATGTTACCGGCGGCTTATCCACCGTTACCGAACCTGCCGAATCCAGGGAAGCAAAAAAGAAATTATGAAAGCTCTGCAGCATGCTCCCTACGGCTGTTGTGTAATAGGTATTAACATAATGATCATTCCAAATGCCATAGCCATACAGAAATGCTGCCAGGAGCAGAATAAAAGGCAAAACTAGATCCGGTCCCTGCTTTTTGATCGTTGACATACGTCCCCCACACTCCCATCGCTCTTGAACTTCATCTTGCGGTATATCGCTACTTCGTTTCGATGTTCCTTGTTCCGCAGATGTAGTATCGCATCCGTACCTTAATGGACAATGAGTGCTGGCTGAATGTTTGCTGAATAACATTTTCAGGGACGTTGCAACGTTGGCAATATCTGAACAACTACATTGACTGCACACTGCAATGACTGCACACTGCAATGACTGCAATAGTTGCAATAGTTGCAATAGCAGAACGCAAAAAAGCCCCACTGCCCTTTTTCGGGCGAGCGGAGCTTCTTTGCTAATATTTTTATTCCTCTGTATCTATAAGCCGAACAAAAGCGAAGATGAGAGAACGACGAAGTCTGGAGCTGTGGGCGCAAAGCGCTTCCCTGAAAGCTTTCCACAGGAAAGCTAGCACCGGAACATAGACTATCGACAATTTTCAACCACTAGAAGCGTAGAGGCGGGATATTCCCCCTGACCTGTCGTCTAAACCGTGAAAAAGAGGGGCTTTTTCCCAACTAACAGCATTTTTGCACCTTATTTTTCTTCAATATAGGTGAATTAAGGAAATAAGGTCATTATTGTATCTTAATTTTCGAAAAAGCACGCTGGACGGGGGATTCTGGCAAATTTAAGGTACAATTGGACCTCTGTCAAGAAAGTGGACAGTCACGCAACGGATTTTTTATTAAATTGCTGTGCAAAGCGAGCGGGAGAAAGATACCCTAGCGCGCCATGTATTCGTTTGCGGTTGTAGTAAAATTCAATGTACTGAAAAATGGCATTGTAAGCCTCTTCCTTGTTTTTGAAACGGGGGTTACAGTAAATGAGCTCTTTCTTTAAAATACTGTGCCAAGACTCGATGCAGGCGTTATCGTAACAGTTTCCTTTGCGACTCATACTGGATTCCATCTCGTAGCTTTTCAGTTGTTCGACATAATCCTTAGAAGTATATTGAGAACCTCGGTCGGAGTGGTGCAAGAGCTCTTTGCCTGGTCGCTTCGCTGCGTAAGCAGCCCGAAGGGCGTCCAAAA
>NZ_JBYUPV010000018.1:0-86841 GCF_058133325.1 Paenibacillus sp. MAHUQ-45 | reverse complement strand
GTAAGACCCCTTGAAGACGACGAGGTAGATAGGTTGGAGGTGGAAGTGCAGCAATGCATGGAGCTGACCAATACTAATCGGTCGAGGGCTTATCCTAACATTTAGAATGCAAATTCGTTTCGATCCAGTTTTCAGGCGATTAAGCCTGATATGGATTATATGGAAAGAAGTCTTTTTTGGAGAGATACCCAAGTGGCTATAAGGGGACCCTCTGCTAAGGGGTTAGACTGCGTAAGCGGTGCGTGGGTTCGAATCCCACTCTCTCCGCCATTCCAATCCATAACATTACTAATTATTGTGGCGGTGTAGCTCAGCTGGCTAGAGCGTACGGTTCATACCCGTAAGGTCGGGGGTTCGATCCCCTTCGCCGCTACCATAATACCTGGAGGCTTAGCTCAGCTGGGAGAGCATCTGCCTTACAAGCAGAGGGTCGGGGGTTCGATCCCCTCAGCCTCCACCATTTATAAAACCGTAATACCTTACACTGTGCCGGTGTAGCTCAATTGGTAGAGCAACTGACTTGTAATCAGTAGGTTGGGGGTTCAAGTCCTCTCGCCGGCACCATCTTTTATCTAGGTGTGGAACCGTGGTGTAGTTGGCCTAACATGCCTGCCTGTCACGCAGGAGATCGCGGGTTCGAATCCCGTCGGTTCCGCCACTTATTTTATGAAGTATAGTTTTCCACATGAAAGTGGAAGTGCATAACTATTCCACTGCATTGTCATGTAAAATTTCATATGGCTCGGTAGCTCAGTCGGTAGAGCAGAGGACTGAAAATCCTCGTGTCGGCGGTTCGATTCCGTCCCGAGCCACCTTTCTTGGGGGATTAGCGAAGTGGCCAAACGCATCAGACTGTAAATCTGCTCACGTACGTGTTCGGTGGTTCGAATCCATCATCCCCCACCATTTATGAGCCATTAGCTCAGTTGGTAGAGCACCTGACTTTTAATCAGGGTGTCGAAGGTTCGAGTCCTTCATGGCTCATCCCAATTAGAAAAAGTCATCACCTTTATGGTGGTGGCTTTTTTGTTTTTCCAGTGAAATTCTGAAACAGAATCGTAGTAATTCAGTTTAAAAATTCTGTCTTTGTTGAATTATAAGAATATCCATGCAGTGTAGAAACGAGGGATATTCCTTGATATATGATGCAATTATTATCGGTGGTGGGATTGCTGGTTTACAGGCAGCGATTCAGTTGGGACGCTACTCGGCTCATCGTGTACTGGTGGTGGATGCTGGGAAGGGTCGTTCGAATCTGTGCCGGAGCTATCATAATATACTGGGGTGGCCAGATGGCATATCCGGTGAGGCGCTGAGGGCCAGTGGTAGGGTGCAGGCGGAGCGTGTCGGCGTTGAATTTCTGGCGGATGAGATCCTAAAGGCGGAGAAGCAGGAGGGGCATTTTCAACTGCAGGGTAGCCAAGGCCAAACCTATCACACGAGGACGATATTACTGGCAACTGGGGTATCAGACCGTTTTCCAGAACTTCCAGGATTGATCTCCTTGCTGGGCAGTAGTGTCTATGTGTGCCCCGACTGTGACGGATATGAGATTCAGGACCAGCAGACTGTGCTGCTGGGTGCGGGGGAAGCCGGGGCGAATATGGCGTTTATTTTACGTGAACGAACCAGTCAGTTAACCTATATTAATCATGAGAAAAAGGTGCTGACCCCTGAGCTGCTAAAGCGTCTGAACGCAGAGGGCATAACATATATAGAAGAAGCTATATCGCATGTGGACGGACATGAGGATGGAATGATTGCAGGAGTAGCTCTGGAAAATGGGACATTTCTTCCTGCAGAGCGTGGATTTATTGCTTTTGGTGGGAATCCTGTACATTCGGAACTTGCAGCCCAGCTGGGGGTAGAATTGCATAAGAACAAGCACATAGAAGCTAATAAGCGTTCAATGACAACCAATGTGGAACATGTATGGGTGGCAGGAGATGTAGCAGTTCATGCAGAGCAAGCGACAGTAGCTATGGGCGAGGGTGCCCTGGCTGCAATCTGGATGAACAAGGCTTTAAAGAAACTGAAACGTGAAGACCATAACCATACTTAGAGCAGAACTGAAATATGACATGGAATTGCACAAGATATTATCGTTCGACCTTTTCTGACACCGCATGTTGTGTAGAAATATGTTAAGATAGTCGAAAAGAGTAAGAGTGGTGGAGTATGGTGACGATGGATAGCGAGGCATTGCGTCAAAAGTTGGAACAGCTCACCGGAAAAAGAACCGGACTTAAGCAGTTAGGGAGGCAGCAATCGGCTTCCCTTTTTGGCATAGGAACGGAAGGTAAGGATCAGCCTGTTATCTCTGAGGGAAATTTGTGGGTGCCCTTATATGATAATGATGGCCGTATAATGGCATTGTGGGTAGAATTGGAAGGTCTTAGTCCGCGGGAAGTTCAGTTGGTCAATTATGCAGCCCAGAACTTTGCAGTAGCGCTGAAGGCCACGGGATTCCGCGAAGAAGGCGAGGCGGAAGCCCGCCAGCTTAGCAGTTGGTTGAATGTCCAGTTGGAGCAAGAGAAGGATGACGCGGAGATCCCTGATGATATGGCTTTAAAGAGCCGATTATTCAGCGATATGATTCCTTTTCTCCTAAGTAGTGAAAACGTACACAGTCCTCAGATATCTTACAGATCGCTGATGAAGCTGCTGCGGAGTTATTTTGAGAATGAGGTTTTACTTATTCCGCTGCAGGAGAAGGAATGGCTGATTTTAGCGCGTAAGGAACTGCTCACCGGCGGGGATGATAAGGAAGATGAGGAAGAGAATGAGGATGATCTGCTGGCCCAGACTTCAATGGGGCTGCATGAGCTGATTGCCAGTGAATGGGTGGGGATCTTCCATCTAGCGGTAGCACCAGCGGTCGTTCCGGTCAAAGGTCTTACCGGTTCAGTGGCGTTACTACGAGAAACCATCATTTTAGGGCGAATTTTTCAGGTTGGTGAATATATTCATCTGCCATGGGAGCTTCGCTTGGAGCGTTTAGTGAATAGTATTCCTGATTCCAGACGACGCAAGCTGCTTGGGCAGATTGGCGACTATACCTCTGTCTTGTCTGACAAGGAGATGCTGCTGACACTGGAGACTTTTTTTGAAATGGACTGTAATGTGAGCGAAACCGCCAAGAAGCTATATATCCATCGCAACACGCTGCTGTACCGCCTGGACAAGATCAAACAGGAGACAGGGGCCGATGTCCGAAGCTTTGGAGACGCCGCAATTGTAAAGCTCACCATGCTATTGTATAAAGTGACGAAAAGAAAATAGGTTTTTTGTGAACGTTACAAATAGCCATCCCGGCATAACTGGGGTAAGATAAGTGTACAAGAAACGAATTGATGTTTTAATCCAATAAATGACTCGAGGGGGAAATACAATGGCAGGCGTACGTTTAGAGCATATTTTCAAAAAATACCCGGGTTCTGATAAAGCTACAGTAGAAGATATCAATCTTGATATTAAAGATAAGGAATTTTTGGTACTGGTAGGACCTTCCGGTTGTGGTAAATCTACTACACTTCGTATGATCGCAGGTCTGGAAGAAATCTCTGAAGGTAAAATGTACATTGGCGACCGTGTCGTGAATGACGTTGCTCCTAAAGACCGCGATATCGCGATGGTATTCCAATCTTACGCGTTGTACCCGCACATGAGCGTGTACCAAAACATGGCGTTTGGTTTGAAACTGCGTAAAGTGAAGAAAGAAGAAATCGACAAGAAGGTACGTGAAGCTGCGAAGATTCTCGACATCGAGCACTTGCTTGAGCGTAAACCAAAAGCACTCTCCGGTGGTCAACGCCAACGTGTCGCTTTGGGACGTGCGATTGTCCGTGATCCGCAAGTCTTCTTGATGGATGAGCCTCTTTCCAACTTGGATGCTAAACTTCGTGGTCAAATGCGCGCGGAAATCACTAAGCTGGTTAAACGCCTTGAAACCACTTGTATCTACGTAACGCATGACCAAACAGAAGCTATGACAATGGGTGACCGTATCGTAGTTATGTACGATGGTATCATTCAACAAGCTGCTTCTCCTGAAGAGCTGTACAACCAACCTCAAAACCTGTTCGTAGCGGGCTTTATCGGTTCCCCTACTATGAACTTTATCACTGGTACTTTGAGCGAAGTAAACGGATCTGTTCGTTTCCGCGCTGATAACCTGGATGTTGAAGTTCCAGGCGGCAAAGCTCAAATCGTTCGTAACAAAGGTTACATTGGTAAAGAAGTGGTTATGGGCGTTCGTCCGGAAGATATCCACGAAGAGCCAGTATTCCTGGAAGCTTCTCCGAACACAATCTTCTCTTCGTTGGTTGATGTTACCGAGAACCTTGGTCACGAAATGCTCTTGTACTTGAGCGGTGTGGGTAACGGTACTGTGATTGCACGTGTAGACGGACGTTCTACAACTCGTGAAGGCAGCAAGCCAAAACTCGCGATCGACATGAACAAAGTTCATTTCTTCGACAAAGAATCCGAAAAGAACATCTTGCTGGGATAAGACTTATCCAGTTTTACGAGCCACCCCTTTGGGGTGGCTTTTTTGTTGTCTTGTGGAGGGAATATTATCTTCGTCAAAAGGGGATATACCCTTAGTTAGAGGGCTATAAGATTGCATTCATAGGCATTATCCATTAAGATTAGCAGGAGAATTACCTGCGGATGGAATGGGAATATCATCCTAACCGAACGCGGGATAGCGGATAAAAAACCGCAGGCGAGGAAAGGAAGAATTCACATGGCTAAGAAGGTTAAAGTATCGGAATTGGTACAAAATTTTCAATTAGAAGTGGTATCGGGACATGAGGGCCTGAAGCGGCCGATCACGGTCGATGACCTCAACCGCCCTGGTCTGGAAATGGCCGGTTATTTTGAATATTACCCTGAAGAACGAGTTCAGCTGCTGGGCAAGACCGAGCTGGCTTTCTTCTCCATGCTACCGGAGGAAGAGCGGAAGAGCCGTGTTCGGGGCATTTGTAATGACAATACGCCTTGTATTGTAATCACCCGTGCTTTGGAAGTGCCACAGGAACTTATTGATATAAGTAATGAAAAGGGATTGCCTGTGTTGCGCAGCTCGATGGCGACTACGATTTTTTCCAGCCGTCTGACGAGTTTCCTGGAAGGTCGCTTGGCTCCCACAGCTACCATTCATGGCGTACTGTGTGATGTGTATGGAGTAGGGATGCTTATTACAGGTAGCAGTGGTATCGGTAAGAGTGAGACAGCACTTGAGCTTGTAAAACGCGGTCACCGTCTGATTGCCGATGATGCGGTTGAGATCCGCCAAACTTCGGATAACCAGCTTCATGGTACAGCACCGGAACTGATCCGTCACTTGCTGGAGATTCGCGGTGTAGGGATCATCAACGTGATGACGCTGTTTGGGGCAGGAGCAATTCGCAATCATAAGCGTATTACGCTAGTAGTAAGACTTGAAGCTTGGCAGCAGGATAAGCAATACGACCGCCTGGGACTCGATGAGGAAACGACTCGTATCATTGATACCGATATTCCGCTGGTAACCATTCCAGTTCGTCCGGGACGTAACCTTGCGGTTATTATCGAGGTTGCGGCGATGAACTACCGTTTGAAGCAAATGGGCTTTAATGCGGCTCTGCAATTTACCAACAAATTAACAGCCACCATTTCCGAGGATATGGATGATCTGGACTAGGAGTGTGAGAGAATGTTCCCTTTAGCTTTAGACCCTATAGTCTTTAGAATTGGTTCTCTGCCGGTTCACTGGTATGGCTTGATTCTGGGACTGGGGGCATTGGCGGGGTTATTTCTGGTCATTCGCGAAGGTAACCGTTTTGGCATTCCTCAGGAGTTTTTTATGGACATGCTTTTGCTGGGTGTACCCTCCGCAATTATCGGTGCCCGCATTTACTATGTAGCGTTCAAGTGGAGTGACTATAAGGATAACTTTGTCGATGTCTTTAAAATCTGGAACGGGGGCATTGCCATCTATGGCGCGCTGATTGGAGCCATAATATGCGGAATCATTTATTTCCGGTATAAAGGTTATCCATTCTGGCGCATTATTGATATTTGCGCACCTGGGCTGCTCACTGGTCAGATGATCGGGCGTTGGGGGAACTTTGTGAATCAGGAAGCTTATGGCGGCGTTGTTGAGGAATCTTTCCTGCGCAACAAGCTGCATCTGCCTGACTTCATTGTCAATCAAATGTACATAGGAGATGCCTTTCATCATCCTACCTTCCTCTATGAGTCACTCTGGAGTCTGCTGGGGATCGCACTCCTAATGGTGCTGCGGCGCCAGAAGTTCGTCCGAGCGGGTGAAATATTCCTGTCTTACTTCATCTGGTACTCTATTGGACGTTTCTTTATTGAGGCCTTGCGTACGGACAGCCTCGGTTACAATGGCAGCAGTGGTCTGGCCTCGTTCATCAGTGGACTGTGGAGCCCGATGAAATGGTTAGGCTTTGAACCTGGGTACCTGGACCCGAACTACGGAAATATCCGCATTTCTCAGCTGTTGTCCTTGTTAATTATTGTTGCCGCTGTAGTGCTCATTATTATCCGCCGGACTACAGGACAGCCCAAGGCTCATTATTCCGATCCTATTGTCTCGACTAAGATCGGGAACGCTGATACCGTTGTACCTGATAGTGCAGAGCATACACCACAGAAGACTTCTCAAGGGTCACAGGCCGGTCTCAAGCCGCCTGCTGAAGAGGATAAGAAGGAGCAGTAAACTTTGAAAATTGAATGCGTTCTTTTTGATCTGGATGGAACGATTGTTGATACGAATGAGCTGATTCTCAATTCGTTCATGCATGCACTACAGCACAATAACCTGCCCGCACTGAGCAGGGATGAGATGATTCCTCATATGGGGACTACGCTTCAACACCAGATGAGAGTATTCTCGGGGCTAGAGGATGTAAGCGTATTGGAGTCTTCCTACCGCGCCTATAATTACGAGCATCATGATGCTCTGATTCGTTCTTTTCCACATGTGAATGAGACGATGGAAGCATTGGCCCAGCGGGGGATTAAGATGGGGATTGTAACCACCAAGATCCGTCCGACGACCATCAAGGCCCTAGAAATGTTCGACCTACTCAAGTACATGGATACCATTGTGACGGTGGACGATGTTACGGAACCTAAGCCACATCCAGAGCCTGTCCTGACAGCTGTTCGCAACCTGAATGCTGATCCCGGCACGACCCTGATGGTGGGCGATAGTATCGTGGATATTCAGTCAGCCAAGGCTGCAGGGGTTTACGCGGCGGCTGTTGCCTGGTCACTCAAGGGCGCGGAGACGCTTAGCAAATATGGACCGGACTATATTATCCACGATATGAAGGAAATCTGTGATCTCGTGGATCAAGGGACGGATTAATCGTGAGAAATGTGACCCGTTATCCGGTAGAAGGACATAACTCGCTGTGGTACATCTACCGCACGGTCAGCCCGTGGAAGGGTGTTAAAAACTTTATTTTCATCCAAATTGCCCGTTACTGTCCCATCCTGCCGCTAAAGAACTGGATATACCGGCGGGTGCTCGGCATGAAGGTGGGGAAGCATACCGCGTTTGGACTGATGGCGATGGTGGATGTATTTTTTCCGGAAAAAATAACGGTTGGTGAAAACTCAATTATTGGCTATAACACAACTATTCTGGCGCATGAGTATCTCATTAAGGAATATCGCCTGGGTGAAGTCATTATCGGGGAGAACGTGCTGGTTGGTGCCAATACCACGATCCTTCCCGGGGTGACTATTGGGGATGGGGCTGTTGTAGCTGCGGGCTCTGTAGTCCACAGAAATGTGCCAGCCGGTGCTTTTGTGGGAGGTAATCCACTTAGAGACCTGAGACCGTCCCAAACCGCAGATCGTGTGGAAGAATCGTGAATAACGGCTTGGACCCTGCAGTTGAATATTGCGTGCTTGTGCGCAACACCTGCAGGGTTTTTCGCGTCTTGTATGAATAATAGAAATACATAGTTTAACAGGAGGGAAGATGATGAAGCAAAAAGAAAGGATTCCGCAGCTGGATATTTTCCGGGCCATTGCTATTTTCGCAGTGCTGGCGATTCATGCTACTTCGCGTACGCTGGCGGAGACGCTGGGAACCTCAATGTTTCACCCGTTCTTATTCATTAATAAATTCAGTCAGTTCGCGGTACCCTCATTCGTATTCCTGAGCGGGTTTGTCTTGTTCTACAATTACATAGATCGGCCACTAAGCGGGAAGACGCTTGGGAAATTCTACAGTAGACGGTTAATTTATATCGTCGTGCCGTATGTGATATTCTCGCTGATGTACTTTGCACTGAAAATGACCGCAGGCCACACATGGAGTCTACCGCCCATGGAGCTGGCTTCCAAGCTGGGGAAGTATCTACTGACAGGTACGGCGTATACGCACCTTTATTACGTCATTATCATTATTCAATTCTATGTACTGTTCCCGCTCATCCTGTGGTGTCTGCAAAAGGTTCGCTCCCTGGCGGCTTGGGCCCCGTTAATCGGGCTGGCGCTTCAGTGGGGCTTCGTCATTCTAAACAAATATATGACCAATCACGGGTACTGGCAATTGACGAAGGGGAGTCTGGCCATCACATACTTCTCTTATTTCTTGCTCGGGGCAGGAGTAGCGGTCTATTACGGATCGTTAAAAAAATGGCTGGTTCCTTCCCGCGAAGGCTGGCGTGCCGGTAGAGGTTCTGCCTGGGTTGCTCTCTGGTTACTTTGGATCGCGGCGGGTGTGGTCCATGTGGAGCTATGGTTCAATAACTTTACCAAGAAAACGGTCATCAACAGCTTGTGGTATGAGGCATTCTCCAACCTGCATGCACTGCTTTCCTGTCTTGTACTGCTCCAGCTGTCCTTCCTGCTCTACGGTGCAGGCCGCAGTTTGACAGCAAGATTGTTGACCTCCGCCGGCGCTTGCTCGTTCGGGATCTACCTGATCCACCCGGCGATACTCTTCTTCTATAGAAAACTGCCATTCCATGGCGGTTCGCTGGCTTACACTGCAGCCATTGCCGGAGGCTGGCTAGCCGCGTTGCTGGTGTCTTGGATCATTGTCGCTGTAGCCTTCCGATATGTGAAGCCAGCATGGATTGTGTTTGGCTCTGCACCGCAGAAGGCCAAACCAGGTGTGCATAGCTGACCTGCCGACCTGTAGTCTACAGTAATTACTTGATAATCAATGACAGCTTCAAAAGCGCCGTACATCCCCACACTGGGGTGTACGGCGCTTTCTGGTTACAGTAGATGTAGGGAGTTGATCCTACTCCCCGGCTTGTTCCCGCTGGAACCCGGCAATAGCCTCGTACTGGCTTTCCAGGCTTCGGAATACAGAGATATAGATCGGCAAGAGCTTCTTGTACACCTTGGCATGATCAGGAATTGGAGGATGCTGATGAGTGGACCCGATCATATCGAACACGATGTCGAAGGAATCGGCACGCCCAGTGGCGAGCAGCCCGAGGACAACCGCGCCTAGACAGGAGCTCTCGAAGCTCTCCGGCACAACAACCTCTTGGTCGAAAATATCGGCCATCATCTGCCGCCAGAGCGGGGAGCGGGCGAAGCCGCCTGTCGCGAGAATTTGATGCGGACGGCCAATACTCTCCTCCATCGCTAGCAATACGGTATACATATTGAAGATAACGCCTTCCAGCACGGAGCGGATCATATGCTCCTTATGATGGTTCATCGACAATCCAAAAAAGGAGCCGCGTGCATCGGGATTCCATAGCGGAGCACGTTCGCCTGTCAGATAAGGATGGAATAGCAAGCCGCCGCTGCCGGGAGGGACCTGCTCGGCGATACGCGTCAGAACCTCGTAGGGATCGATGCCAAGACGCTTCGCTGTCTCTACTTCAGAGGCGGCGAATTCATCGCGTACCCAGCGGAACAGCATGCCACCATTGTTCACCGGTCCGCCGATGACCCAATGGTCAGCTGTAAGAGCGTAACAGAAAATCCGCCCTTTAGGATCTGTAACTGGACGATCTACAACTGTACGGATAGCCCCGCTGGTCCCGATTGTTGCGGCAACAACGCCTGGCTGGATAGCACCTACACCGAGATTGGACAGCACGCCATCACTGGCACCAACAACGAACCGGGTGGATTGGAGCAAGCGAAGCTTGTCCGCCAGCCCGGGGAGCAGGCCCTGAATGACATGTGTAGTCGGCACAATCTTCGAGAGCCGGTCTTTGGTAATCCCGGCGATATCAAGGGCTTCAGTATCCCAGTCCAGCTGCTCCAAGTTAAGCATGCCTGTCGAAGAGGCGATAGAGTAATCAATGACATATTCGCCGAACAGTTTGGCGAATATGTATTCTTTAATGGAAATGAACTTATCCGTCTGCCCGAACACATCCGGCTGATCCTCCCGCAGCCACATCAGCTTGGTAATTGGCGACATGGGATGTATAGGTGTACCTGTTCGGAGATACAGGTCCTGGCCCTGCAGTTCATTCTTGAGACGCAGCGCACAGCCTGTGCTGCGGTTGTCGGCCCAGGTGATACAGGCCGTTAAGGGATTGCCGCTGCGGTCAACGGCAATGACACTATGCATGGCGGAACTGAAGGAGACGAACAATACATCGTTCGCCGAGGATCCGCTCTTATTCATTACATCCGAAATGGTGCGGATAACTGCTTCCAGGATTTCATCCGGGTCCTGCTCTGCCACCGATGGGGACGGCTGGTGGAGCGGATAGCCGATATTAGCCTGGGCTACAATGTCACCGTTTTCCCGGAAGAGGACCGCTTTGGTACTAGTTGTCCCGATATCCACGCCAATCATATAGGAATTGCTCATGCTTCAGTCCTTCTTTCCATTGGAAGTGCTGCATAAGAAAACAACATTTTAAAGGGATTTCATGCAGTCTGAAGAAAATATATTACATACACAATTAAATAAATGTCTGACGTATGCCCGTATTCTAAGTACAAGAGACCAGCCGAGCTGGACTCTCGAATAATTTTAGCATACCTCGTGAGGGTGGTTCCAACCCCTTTAAGTCAGATATTTGCATTATGTCTTAGCAGAGTAGAAGGTCAAGAAAGCCTGTAGATACGCTAACAATTAAGAAATCAGGCTTGAACAGCCCTAGTTTTACAAGGCACAATTGACGATTTAGAGCAGTACGTGATACGATATTGCAAATACTTTAATTATCTACCACTTTACCATAGTGAAGTAAGTGGAATCTATAAATCCAATGATACCTGATGAGGTGAACCTAGAAGATGTCCAAACCAAAAGGATTCGAGAAGCCAGCCGGCGTGCGTGACTATCTCCCGCATGCGGTATCGAAGCTGCGCAAGATTGAAAGAGACGTGCTGCATTGCATGAGCCGTTGGGGATACCGGCAGATGATTACACCTACGCTGGAATACTACGATACCGTTGGTGTTGCCAGCTCTACATCCGATCAGAAGTTATATAAATTGCTGAATAACCGTGGTCAGGCACTTGTGCTGCGTTCAGAGATGACTGCACCCGTAGCCCGGGTGGTCTCCTCGCTGCTGAAGGATGAGCCACTGCCGCTACGTCTTTCTTATCACGCGAATGTCTTCCGGGCGATTGAGGAAGAGGCCGGGCGGGAAGCGGAATTTTTCCAGACTGGCGTTGAACTGGTAGGCGACGATTCCCCCGAGGCGGATGCAGAGGTGGTTGCGTTGGCGATTGCATCGTTACAGGCCGCAGGCGTGAAGTCTTTCAAAATCGCGATGGGACATGTGGGTTTCCTGAATGGGCTATTTCAAGAAGCCGTGCCCGGTCTGCCGGAGGCTCAGGAGGAATTGAAGAGCCATCTGCTGGGCCGGGATTATGTCTCCTTCCGTGAGACCCTCCACCGTCTTGAACTGCCGGAAGCACAGAAGAATGAGCTTAACGGCCTGCTGCGGTTGCGCGGAGGTAAGGAAATATGCGGTCAGGCGCTGGAGCTTAGCGGTCATCCGCTGGCCCGGACTTCAATCGAGCACTTATGCAAGGTTTGGGAAGTGCTGGAGTCTTACGGGGTGTCTCAGCATGTGTTGATCGATCTGACGATGATCGGAGACTTCACATACTACACCGGAATGACTTTCGAAGGTTATGCGGCTGAGCTAGGTTTCCCGGTATGCAGCGGTGGACGTTATGACAATCTGCTGCAGCAGTTTGGTCGTCCCGTTCCTTCCACAGGCTTCTCGCTCAAGACGAACCGTATCTTGGACGGTGTACCTGCAGAGACTGAGACGGAAGAACTGCCGATTCTGGTTCAATACGATGTATCCCGGCGCCAGGAAGGGCTGCAGGAGGCTGCACGTTTGCGGTCCGAGGGGCGTGTTGTAGTAACCCGTTTGGTCTCCGAGCAAGGAGATTCTGATAGCCTTGAGAAATCAGGGGCTGATAACGGCAAGCAGCAAGAAGCAAGATATGAAGAAATTCGAACATTCGCGGTCCGTTCATGACCTTGAATTAACATATAATCAACCAGAACTGAATAACTGTCGTGGCAGAAGAACAATAAAATGACCGCACCGGAAATGGAGGCAATTGAACAATGGCGCAGATTTTGAAGGTGGCTATGCCTAAAGGCCGCATTTACAATAAAGCGGCGGAATTATTCCGCCAGGCCGGGCTTCCGATTCCGCCGGATGGCGAAGAATCCCGCAAGCTGGTCGTCCCAATTCCTGAAGCTGGCATGGAATTCATACTGGCGAAGCCGGTAGATGTCCCTACATATGTCGAATATGGCGTGGCAGACATCGGAATCGTAGGGAAGGATGTACTGCTGGAAGAGGAACGGGATGTGTACGAACTGCTTGACCTCGGTATTGCACGGTGCCGGATGTCGATTATCGGACTGCCGAACTGGCAGCCGGGCATTCAGCAGCGGGTAGCCACCAAGTATCCTAATGTAGCGTCCCGTTACTTCCGCGAGCAGGGACAGCAGGTGGAGGTCGTGAAGCTGAACGGCTCTATCGAGCTGGCCCCGCTGATCGGACTTGCGGACCGGATCGTAGATATGGTAGAGACCGGACAGACCCTGCGGGATAATGGACTCGTGGAAATGACAAGTATCTTTGAAATTACAAGCCGTCTTGTGGCGAACCGGGTGAGCTACCGAATGAAGAATGCGGAAATTCAGCAGCTGTGCGACCGCCTTCAAGGCGTGATTGCAGGCCCAGGGCTCGAAGCTAGCGTGAACAAGCCGCGTTAAGGATGTCTAAAGGAGGAACCAGCAGTGAAGATCCAATCAAGTAAGGAATTCAATCTTCAGCGGGAAGTTGAATATGGAACGCCGGAGCAGAATAAGGCCGTGAAGGATATTGTGGCCGATATTAAAAAAGAAGGAGACGCTGCGCTTTTCCGGTACACGGAGCGTCATGACGGCGCCCTCTTGACGCCGGATACACTGCGGGTGAAGCCGGAGGAGCTGGAGGCAGCCTACGGCAAGGTTGAGGCGTCGTTTGTCTCCGCCATCCGCGCGGCGGCAGCCAACATTCGGGCGTTTCATGCCCGGCAGAAACGCAATTCCTGGATGGATCTGCAGCCGGATGGCACCATCCTCGGCCAGATCATTCGCCCGCTGAAGCGAGTGGGCGTATACGTTCCTGGCGGGAAGGCGGCATATCCGTCTTCCGTGCTGATGAACGTAATCCCCGCTCAAATCGCGGGGGTGCCGGAGATTGTGATGGTGACTCCACCATCCACCGGCGGCAAGGAAGGCATTGACCCTTATATTCTCGTGGCCGCCGCGGAAGCGGGCGTACACGAGATCTACCGTGTCGGTGGCGCACAGGCGATAGCCGCACTGGCCTACGGCACGGAGAGCATTGCGCCTGTCGATAAGATCTGCGGCCCCGGCAACATCTACGTCGCGCTGGCAAAGCGCGAGGTGTACGGGGCTGTCGATATCGACAGCATCGCCGGTCCAAGCGAGATTGTCGTGCTGGCGGATGAGACCGCCGAGCCGGCTTATGTCGCTGCTGACCTGCTCTCACAGGCCGAGCATGACGAAATGGCCTCGGCCATTCTGGTGACGCCGTCGCGCAGCCTGGCGGACGCTGTAGCCGCTGAAGTCGAGCGGCAATTGCAGGCATTGCCACGGCAGGCCATCGCCCGGGCCTCGGTAGAGAACTACGGTGCGATCATCGTCGTAGAGTCGATGGAAGAGGGCATCTCGGTAGTTAACCGGCTAGCGCCGGAACACCTGGAGATTGTAACAGCCGATCCGATGAGCCTGACCGGGGCGATCGAGAATGCTGGGGCAATTTTCCTGGGTGCGTATAGCTCAGAGCCGGTGGGGGATTATTTTGCGGGACCGAACCATATCATACCGACCAATGGTACGGCACGTTTTTCCTCCCCTGTGGATGTGGACGATTTTATCAAGAAATCAAGCCTGATCTACTACAGCAAGGAAGCTTTGCTGCGTGACGGGCAGACGATTATAGAACTGGCGCGCCGTGAAGGGCTGGAAGGCCATGCGCGGGCCATTGAAATCAGACTTGAGAACGAACTGAAAGGTGGAAACGGTAATGGAGAGCAATAACGGACAGGTAGCACGCGAAGCGGGGTTAAGCCGCACAACGAACGAGACGGACATCAAGCTGTCCTTTGCTGTAGACGGGAACGGGACTTCGGAGCTGGAGACCGGGGTGCCTTTTCTGAACCATATGCTGGATCTCTTCACCAAGCACGGCCAGTTCGACCTCAAGGTTGAAGCGAATGGCGATATTGATATTGACGATCACCACACGGTGGAGGATATCGGTATCTGTCTGGGACAGGCGCTGCGTGAAGCGCTGGGTGATAAAAAAGGAATCAAGCGTTATGCGAGTGTGTTCGTTCCGATGGACGAGGCGTTGGCCCAGGTCGTTATTGATATCAGCAACCGCCCTCACTTCGAATACCGGGCAGAATACCCTTCTCAGCAGGTAGGCAGCTTTTCCACGGAACTGGTGCAAGAATTCCTTTGGAAATTTGCTCTCGAAGCACGGATTACACTGCATGTCATCGTGCACTACGGCTCCAATACGCACCACATGATCGAAGCTGTGTTCAAGGCGCTGGGACGTGCACTGGATGAAGCTACTTTGATTGATCCTCGTGTGAAGGGTGTGCCTTCCACTAAGGGAGTGCTGTAACATGGCTGTTGTTGCAATCGTCGATTATGGCATGGGTAATCTGCACAGCGTTAGCAAGGCCGTCGAGCGTCTCGGCTTCGAGTCCCTGGTGACGGGTGATCGTGAGCAGATACTGGCTGCAGACAGCGTTATTCTGCCAGGTGTCGGCGCCTTCGGCGATGCCATGGAGCATTTGCGGGAGAGTGGCCTGGATATCGTGGTAAAAGAGGTTGCTGCCGCTGGACAGCCGCTCCTCGGCATCTGCCTCGGCATGCAGCTGCTGTTCAGCAGCAGTGAGGAGCATGGCTCCCATGCCGGTCTAGATATTTTACCCGGATCTGTGGTGCGCTTCGCGCCCCGTGATGGCTACAAGGTGCCGCATATGGGCTGGAACCGCTTGAGTTTCCGCCAGCCGGAGAGTCCACTGCTGAAAGGGCTAGAGGAAGGACATGTGTACTTCGTTCATTCCTATCATGTAGAAGTGGGCAGGGATAGCAATCTGCTGGCCGTAACTGATTATGGTCATCCGGTAACGGCAATCGTCGGACAGGATAATGTCTTCGGCATGCAATTCCACCCGGAGAAGAGCGGGGACCTTGGCGTGCAATTGCTGGGGAATTTTTTGAAACTTACGCGGAAACAGGCTTAAGGGATTTAAAAGTGCTACGGTTATGAGCGCCTAAGGATCATGTGAAGGCTAAGATTAAGGTGTTGGACCGTAACCATGAGAATTAGAATGCTAGTTGCGAGAGTAACAATAACACCGTATCGACCCTAACAACCAAGCATAATAACCAAGTACAACAACCAAACATAACAACCAAACATAACAACCAAACATAACAACCATAAGCCCGTTACTGGGCTATAACCATATTGTAACGAGAGCGGGGAGCGTCAATGTCTTCTTTTATAGTGTATCCGGCAATTGATATCCGGGATGGAAAATGCGTCAGATTGCAGCAGGGCGATTACAATCAGGAAACGATCTTCAGCGACAGTCCGCTGAAAGTGGCACAGTCGTGGGAAGCCCAAGGTGGGGAGTTTATCCACCTGGTTGACCTTGACGGAGCGAAGGCGGGGCATCCGGTTAACGATGCCATTATCGGCGCTATTGCTTCCAGCGTGAACGTTCCTGTACAGGTTGGAGGAGGTCTTCGTACCCTTGCCGACGTGGAAAAGCTGCTGGGTCTCGGAGTCAGTCGTCTGATTATCGGGACAGCGGCGATCAATGACCGTGAGTTCACCGAAGCGGTGCTGGGCAAATACGGTGACAAGGTCGCTATCGGCATTGATGCACGGAACGGCTTCGTAGCCACGCATGGCTGGCTGGAAACCTCGGAAGTGCGCGCGGAGGATCTGGCGAAGGAATTGGCAGCCAAAGGCGCCGAGACCTTCATCTACACTGACATTTCCCGGGATGGCATGATGCAGGGTCCGAACGTGGAGGGCATTCTGTCGATGGCTGCTGCCAGCGGCAAAACGGTGATCGCGTCCGGCGGCGTGACCAGCCTTGATGACCTGCTGCGCCTGAACGTGCATAGCAGCAGCGGTATTGGCGGTGCAATTGTCGGTAAAGCGCTTTACACTGGCAATATCGACCTTGCCGGAGCGCTGAAGGCGCTAGGACAGAAATAAGATCGGGGGATATCATCTATGTTGGCTAAACGTATCATTCCCTGCCTCGATGTCAAGGACGGGCGGGTAGTCAAAGGCGTCAACTTTGTCAATTTGCGCGACGCCGGTGATCCAGTCGAGCTGGCAGCGTTATACGACCGCGAAGGAGCGGATGAACTAGTATTCCTGGATATCTCTGCGTCAGTGGAAGGTCGGGCGACCATGATTGAGGTGGTACGGCAGACGGCGGGTGAGATCAGAATTCCTTTTACCGTCGGCGGCGGAATTTCTGCCCCGGAGGATATGAAGCGGCTGCTCCGCGCAGGTGCGGATAAGATTGGGATCAACACCGCGGCTATCACCAACCCGCAGCTGATTTTGGAAGGTGCCCGGCGTTTTGGGTCTCAATGTATTGTTGTAGCTATAGATGCCAAATACAATGATACTTGGGGTGAATGGGAAGTGTATACCCATGGCGGACGCAAGCCGACCGGAATCCGTGCACTATCCTGGGCCAAGGAAGCGGAAAAACTGGGCGCAGGTGAAATCCTGCTTACCAGTATGGATGCTGACGGCACGAAGGATGGCTTCGACCTGAAGCTGACGAGCGCCGTCTGTGATCTGCTCAGCATTCCCGTGATTGCCTCAGGCGGGGCCGGGAAGAAGGAGCATTTTTACGACGTATTTACGGAAGGAAAGGCGGACGCTGGGTTGGCCGCTACTATTTTTCACTATAAAGAAATTGCGATTCAGGAGTTAAAAGCTGATTTGAAGCATAAAGGGGTGGAGATCCGATGAGCCAGGAGCAAGGAAAGAAAGAGCTGACACAACAAGAGGTCTTGAAGGACATCCGCTGGAACGAGGCGGGTCTGTTGCCTGCAGTCGTTCAGGATGCAAATACGCTGGAGGTTCTAATGTTCGCCTATATGAACGAGGAATCGTTGCGACTGTCGCTGGAGAGTGGACAGACTTGGTTCTGGAGTCGTTCACGCAGCGAATTATGGCATAAGGGTGGTACTTCCGGGAACACCCAAGGGATCACTTCCATTCATTATGATTGTGACAGCGATACGCTGCTCCTTAAAGTGGTTCCTGAAGGCCCGGCTTGCCACACAGGAGCAACCTCTTGCTTCTACCGCGAGATTCCGTTGGATCGACCGGCTGCGGTGGAGTCAGAGACAGAGAAAGATGCGAAAGCGGCCAATACTTTAGCCAATCTTACAGACGGTCAGCGCTTCGCGGTGCTTGGCGAACTGGAACGCGTCATTGCCGAGCGGGAAGTGGAACGGCCGGAAGGTGCGTACACAACCTATCTGTTCGATAAAGGCGTCGACAAGATTCTGAAAAAAGTGGGCGAAGAAGCTTCCGAGACAATCATCGCCGCCAAGAATAAAGATAATGCCGAGCTGCGCCTGGAGATCAGTGATCTGATCTACCACCTGCTCGTGCTGCTGCAGGAACGCAAGCTGCCGCTGGACGAGATCATGGCTGAGCTGAGTGCCCGCCACGAACGCCCACGCCGCGACTAAGGGGGTTCTTAAGGGATGCATATCGACTATCATACCCATCATGAACGCTGTGGGCATGCCGTGGGCAAGCTGGAGGAGTACGTCAAGCGCGGGATAGAACTAGGTCTGGAACAGTTGGGCTTATCGGATCACTTGCCGCTGATTCATGTGGACCCGGCCAGCTATTATCCCGAGATGGCGATGCCACTATCTGAGCTGCCTCGCTATGTGGAAGAGTGTTTATTGCTAAAAGAGCGATATCGGGGCATTATTGAACTGAAAGTAGGCTTAGAGGCTGATTATATCGAAGGGTACGAGGAGCAGATTCGTGAGCTGCTGTCTCCGTACCCGTGGGATTATCTGATTGGCTCCGTTCATTTTCTGGGAGAGTGGGACATCACGGATTTCCGGCAAGTTCATGGCTGGGAGGGCAAGGATCCCCTGGATGTTTACCGGAAATATTATGATGCGGTTAGGAAGTCGGCGTTATCGGGATTATATGATATTATAGGACATATGGATGTGATTAAGCGCTTCGGCTATGGGCCGCAAAGCCCGGAAGGGCGGGCTGAGGTGAGGGAGCTTGAAATCAGTGCCTTGAAAGCCATTGCTGAAAGTGGCATCGCCATGGAGCTGAATGCTTCCGGGCTGACTAAGCCCTGTGCCGAGATGTTCCCGGCGGAGCATGTGCTTAAGGAGGCGCTGGCGCTCGGTATTCCGCTTACCCTCGGTTCTGATGCCCACGACCCAACCAAGCTTGGAGAAGGTCTCCAAGAGGCCCGCAGGCTGCTGTGGGAGACGGGCTTCCGCGAGTTAGCGGTATTCGAGGGTCGCACACGCACATTCGTACCTTTTGAACTATAAAAATATAATCTTGCAGGAGGGCATCATGCATCATCATCAATTGCGTATTTTTTCCGGTTCGTCGAATCCAAAGCTGGCCGCAGATATTGCGGAACGGTTAGGAGTGGAATTGGGGCAGATCAAGCTGACCCGCTTCAAGAGCGGCGAGATTTACGTGCACTACGAAGAAAGCATCCGGAACTGCGACGTATTTTTGGTGCAATCCCTCTCTCATCCCATCAATGAGATGTTTGTAGAGCTGCTGGTTATGATTGATGCCGCCAAGCGCGCATCGGCTCGCACTGTCAATATTATTGTGCCGTATTACGGGTATGCCCGGCAGGAGCGTAAGTCCGCACCGCGTGAACCGATCTCGGCCAAAATGGTGGCGGATGTACTGACCACAGCTGGTGCAAACCGTGTTATTACGATCGACCTGCATGCAGCGGCCATTCAGGGCTTCTTCAATATTCCGGTCGATCATCTGACTGCGCTTGACCTGATCAGCGGATATCTGAAGAACAAGAAGCTTACGGATCTCGTGGTCGTCTCTCCGGATGCCGGACGTGCGTCCATGGCCGAAAAGCTGGCGAACCGTCTGGACTCGCCGTTCGCGATCATGATCAAGAAGCGTCCAGCCCATAATGAATCGGTCATTACGCATGTGATCGGCGATGTGGAAGGACGTACGCCTATTATCATAGAAGATCTAATTGATACGGGCACCACGATTGTCAATGTGGTCGAGGGCTTGAAGGAAAGAGGCGCCAAGGACAGCATCATTTGCGCTACGCATGGTCTGTTCTCCGGGAATGCCGTAGAGAAGCTGGATCATCCCAGCATTCAGGAAGTCGTGGTCACCGATTCTATCGCGTTGCCCGATAACCACTCCAGCCGGTTTAAAGTGCTGTCTGTTGCCCCTATGCTGGCACAGGCTACGCGTATCATTCTGGAAGGTGGCTCCATTGATCAGTTATTCAGAGACGCGGGAATCTAGATTCCCCGTCTTTTTTTGCGTAATCTTAATGATTGAACTCTGAGGCTCTCTCTGAAGGCTTCCTTTTCCTGTTTTTGCAGTGTGAACCCTGTGCTCATTGTGAGAATCTCCTTGTTACATGTGGTATACTGTGTGAAGACAGTCGGAACCATTACTGGAAACGACAAAGACCTTAAATAAGGAGTGTAGGGCTGCCGCAGGACGCCGCTCTCCTGTTTTTCATAAGGATAAGGAAGCTTAACAAGGGAGGTGCGTTGCTTCCATGATGGAAACCACTTCAGAGAACGATGCGGGAAACAGCAAGCTGATCCCCGTCACTCTGGATGCCAATTTTTTCTTTGAAAGAGCCGTTCGGTCGCTGGACCGCTTTCAATATGATAAGGCATTAAAACATTTTCGCAAGGCTGTAGAGTACGAACCGGATAATCCGGTCAATCATTGCAACATGGCGGGTATATTATCAGAGATGGGTAAATATGAAGCCTCGAATGATATATTGGCCCAGGTTCTGGAGACAATAGATCCAGGAATGACGGAATGCCATTTCTATATGGCTAATAATTACGCTAATATGGAAAGCTTTGAAGAGGCGGAGCGGGCGCTCGTCACATATCTGGAAGAGGATGCCAAGGGAGAGTTCCTGGCTGAATCTGAGGAACTGATGGAACTGCTGCAGTATGAGCTGAATCGCCCGGCACCACTGAACCGGATTAAGAGCCGGGAAGGGGTCGTGGAACATGACCGGGCCCGGGCGCTTCTGGAAGCAGGTCAGTTTACGCAGGCAGTCGGATTGCTGGAAGAGATCGTGAGCGCTACCCCGGACTTTCTAGCTGCACATAACAATTTGGCGCTGGCCTATTTCTATATGGGACGTTTCGCCAAGGCTAGAGAGTGCATCTCCGAGGTGCTGGATCAAGACCCTGGCAATTTGCATGCCCTGTGCAATCTGGCGATCTTCTTGCAATATGAAGGGGACCGGGATCAGTTGACCCGATTGGTACGCATGTTGGAGGCTACCGTTCCTTTCCATCAAGAGCATGTCTTCAAGCTGGCGACGACCATGGGCATTCTGGGACGCCACCGCACCGCCTACGGTCATTTCCGGCGTCTGCTGAAGGATGAAGAAGTCGGCGGGGATGCCAGTCTCTATCATTATTGTGCGGCCGCAGCCAGCAACAGCGGGCTTTATGCCGAAGCCCAGCGCTGCTGGCGGCAAGTTACTAAACTGGACCCCGAATCGGTGGTCCCGCAGTTCTTTCTGGCTCAGCTGGAGCAAGCCCAGAGTGAAGGGATCGACATGCCGCTGGTGAGCTACAACTATCAATTGCCCTTTCAGGAGAAGTTGAAGCTGTGGAAGGACAATAAGGGCAGCTTCGCGGAGGAAGTGAAGACCAATCCGCTGCTGCGCTCCTCATTCTTCTGGGCGCTTCGTTATGGCGATACCAATACGAAGCTGCAGGTCACCGAAGCGTTGCGCTGGATTGACGACGCAGAGATGTCCGAGATTCTGCAAGACCTGCTGAGCCAGCAGCCTTTGCAGGAGGAGAAACTGCAGGAGGCCGCTCTACTTAGCCTGCAGAAGCTGATTAGCAGTGGCCCGGTGGAGACGGTGCCGCTGCAGCAAGAGCCTGAACCGGCGCCCTTGTTCCTGAATGGGCAACCGGAATGGAAAGAGGACTGGCAGCGGGTCATTGACCAGACCGCAAGCATGATGGACCGGCGCTATGATGCCAGCCAGAAGAAGGACGCCGAGCAGCTGTGGCAGCAGTTCATTAGCCGCCTATACCCGGATGTACCTTACATCCGCCATGCAGAGGGTTGGTGTGCCGCTTTGGAATATCTGACCGCCAAGCTGCACAGCCGGCCGGTCACGTTCCGTGAAGTCGCACAGCGGTATGGTGTCACCGAATCAATGGTCAGTCGCTATGCCAAGCGAATCGCAGCCGAATGTGAAATCACCGAGAGTCTGGACAGGAGCTTAACCCCGTTTACTGAGAACAGATAAGTGCCTGGTGCATACCGGAGGATGTCTGAAAATATAACAATTTATAGGCGTTATGATATAAATGATTTTTATTTTTTGACAAGAAAACGGATGCCGCTCCTCTTTTCTGGAGAACGGCACCCCGTTTCTTCTTATAAAACCCTATCTGCGAGGAGGCCACTGTGATGTACAAAACAATTGTAATCGGAACAGGCCCGGCCGGGCTGACTGCCGCTATTTATCTAGCACGTGCCAACTTGAACCCGCTGGTCATTGAAGGTTTGCAGCCGGGTGGACAGCTGACCACCACGACTGAAGTAGAGAACTTCCCGGGCTTCCCTGAAGGAATACTTGGTCCTGACCTGATGGACAACATGCGTAAGCAGGCCGAGCGCTTCGGCGCTGAATTCAAGAATGGTTGGGTGGAGTCCGTTGATTTCTCTCAGCGTCCGTTCAAAGTAACAGTAGACGGCTTAGGCGTGCTGGAGGCGGAAACAGTGATTATCTCTACCGGCGCTTCGGCCAGATATCTGGGCATTCCCGGCGAGCAGGACAATGTGGGGCGCGGGGTTAGCACATGCGCAACCTGTGACGGCTTCTTCTTCCGCGGCAAAAAGATTGTCGTGGTCGGCGGCGGCGACTCCGCGATGGAGGAAGCCAGCTTCCTGACCCGGTTTGCTTCCAGCGTTACGCTGGTACACCGCCGGGACGAACTGCGTGCTTCGAAGATCATGCAGGATCGTGCGCGGGACAACAGTAAGGTAGCTTGGGCGCTTAACCGGACTCCGCTTGAAGTCACGACAGATGAGACCGGCGTGAAGGGCTTGACAGTGCGCAATAATGAGACGGGTCAGGAAGAGCTTGTTGAAGCAGACGGTGTATTTATTGCCATTGGGCACACGCCTAACACGGCATTTCTTGGCGGACAAATTACCACAGATGAAGGCGGGTATATCGTGGTAAATCCAGGTACAACGGAGACGAATATCCCGGGTGTCTTCGCCTGCGGCGATGTGCAGGATAACCGTTACCGCCAAGCGATCTCGGCTGCGGGCACTGGCTGTATGGCTGCTATGGACGCAGAGAAATTCCTCGAAGGCAGCATTGTGCATGACTGGAGCGAGACACTCGATAAATAAGCATATTTGCAATGTAGTATAACCGCGTACCGTTGAGGGTACGCGGTTTTTTTAACGTTTATATTAAATTAGCTTTAACGTTTATATTAAATCAGTTGTAAACCTCATACGGAGCATGGTCCCCCCCAATTCTGTTCCCCTACATTATTCGTAAATTCCATCTATATAGAACGTATTACAATAACAAACAAAGCCTAGAACAAAGAGAGTTCATAATAATGACATCCGAAGTGTAAATAACGGCATTTTTGTACCTTAAATAGTCTGCAACTAGGGGTTAATGGAAATTAAGTGCAATATTGTACGTTAAATCTTCCACATTAGCCCTTTTGGTGTACTTTCGTCAAAATAGGCTACAATAATGCCCTTATTTTTGTTATTTACCTCTTCTCAGGAAAAATAAGGTACAAAAATGCTCTTATATTCGTCTCAACTAAAAAATTTAATTTGAGGGAGAGGATTGAAGGGGGAAGTTGGATCTGTAGTAGTGATAGCATCCACCTAAAAGCTTTCGGAAGGAAAACTCGCATCCGTAAGCATGGGCTCTCCGGATTTTATCCGCGAATGGCAGTACAATCCCAACAAATCTGGGGATAACAGCGGCTGGAAGTCCAACATTTTCAGGAATGACAAATTTTTGGCCTTGTGAACATCCTAAGTTCAATCTATATAGGTTTACGATTATCGAACAGCTTTCGCCTATACATCTCTACTTATCCGCTAAAAAGTTATTTTTTTCACTTTGTGACTGCAATCACCATGGTGCATGTTCTCCTATGCTAATCTGATTGTGAGAAGAGTTCTCAGTGAGGGGGAGTACACATGGAAAAGGTACTGAAGCTGGATGAATCCATCTTCGAATTGGTGGGCAGACATCCCGAGGTGATGGAGATTATGGCGGAGCTGGGATTTCGCGATATTGCCAAGCCGGGCATGCTGCAGACAGCCGGCCGTTTCATGACCCTATCTAAGGGAATCAAGTTGAAGAAAATGGACCCTGATACCGTTAAGCTGGCTTTTGAGCAGCGGGGGTTCAAGGTTCTGGAATAGAAGCTCCGCCGACTAACCCTATTATAGACAAGGAGAGAATCCAATGAGCGAACTGATCAATAACCGTGAAGTCACAGTGCCGGAACAGACCCATCGTCAAGCGATGTTAAAGGAGATCATCAAGGAGCTGCATGCTGGAAAAAGTGTAGAGGAGGTCAAAGCCCGCTTCGAAGAAGCGGTTGGCGATGTGACGGTAGCCGAAATTTCCGCGTTGGAGCATGCGCTGATGACAGAGGAGGGCATTCCGGTCTCCGAGGTGCAGCGTCTGTGTTCTGTGCATACAGCGATCTTTAAAGGCTCTATTCAGGACATTCACCGTTCCTCGAAGCCGGAGGAGCAGCCGGGACACCCTGTGCATACGTTCAAGCTGGAGAACCGTGAGGTGGAAAAGCTCCTGAACTTCCGGCTGTCCCTGCACGCTGATAAATTTGCCAGACAGGATAGCGAAGAGATAATCTACAAGCTGCTGGAAGACCTCAGTTTGCTATTGGATCTCGATAAGCATTACAGCCGTAAGGAAAATCTATTGTTTCCCTATCTAGAGAAATACGGGATCTATGGTCCGACCAAAGTGATGTGGGGCGTCGATGACGGCATCCGCAGCTTGATTAAATCTGCCAAGGCGCAGCTAAGTCCTTATCAGGGAAATCAGAAGGAGGTTAGTGAGCTGCTGGCAGAGATCATCCAGGAAGTTAATGAGATGATATTTAAGGAAGAAAATATTCTATTCCCTATGGCGCTCGATAAACTGACTGAAGATGAATGGGTGAAAATTGCCCGGGAAAGCGATGAAATTGGCTTTTGCCTGACCTTCCCAGAGCAGGAATGGATCCCAGAGCGTGTTCCTGAGCCGGAGGGAGCAGCACTATCTGCAACTGCAGAAGTAGCTGGGGACGCCATGCAGGGTTTTATCCGCTTTGAGACTGGACTGTTGTCACTTCATCAACTGGAGACCGTGCTCAATCATTTGCCGGTGGACCTGACTTTTATCGATGAGAACGATGTGGTGCGATACTTCTCGCACGGCAAGGAGCGTATTTTCGCCCGGACCAAAGCCGTTATCGGCCGCACTGTTCAGAACTGCCATCCGCCGCAAAGCGTGCATGTAGTAGAGAAGCTGCTGGAAGATTTCAAGGCGGGTCGCAAGGATGCCGAGGATTTCTGGATTGCGATCAAGGACAAATTCATCTATATCCGTTATTTTGCTGTGCGGGATAAGGAAGGTAATTATATGGGTACTCTAGAGTTTACGCAGAATATTGCTCCTATTCGAGCACTAGAGGGGCAGAAACGCATTTTATCGGAGTAACATCAGCATTGCGAGTGGATTATAATAGACCAGGGAGTCCTGGTAGCCGAATATATGACTCTCTTCCCTAATGGGCAGGGAGTCTTTTTTACTAATATAGAATCTACAGGCGATATATAACAAAAAGCCGGGTGTGTCGCCTTTCCTTGACCGCAGGGAGGGCTTCTATTATAGTGGGTACGTAGGATTAACTATTTTAGTATAGAAAAAGGTGGCTTGTTACATGTCTGAAAATATCTACGTTGGCGTGGATTTGGGCGGAACCGCAATCAAGGTTGGAATCTGCAATGCCGAGGGGCACCTGCTGCATACTTATGAAGGTCCGACAGGGACCCAAGAAGGCGTCGATACGGTTATCGATAATATCGAAAAGTACGTACGTCAGATCGTTGAAGACTCTCCATACACTTGGGACCAGCTTGCCGGTGTGGGAGCAGGGGTGGCCGGGTTCACAAATATCCGTGAGGGAATCATCATTCTTGCGCCGAACATAGGTTTTCGGGATGTGCCGATCCGTGCCATTCTGGAGGAGCGTTTAAACAAGCCTGTCAAAATAGACAACGATGCCAATGTGGCAGCTCTTGGCGAAGCATGGAGCGGTGCGGGACGCGGTGTAGAGAATTGCGTTTGCTATACTCTCGGAACCGGTGTCGGCGGCGGCATTATCATTAACGGTAAGATTTATCAAGGCTTCGCAGGCCTCGCGGGTGAACTGGGTCACATCTCGGTTGTGCCGGATCTGGAAGCTATTCAATGCGGTTGCGGCAAGCTGGGTTGTCTGGAAACCGTTTCCTCGGCAACAGGAATTATTCGTATGGCCAATGATGCTGTTGCACGTGGTGACCGTACGTCCCTGTCCATGGTGGAGAAAATCGCTGCCAAGGAAGTATTCGATGCGGCAAAAGCTGGCGACGAAGTGGCAATCCGCATCGTCAATCGCGCTGCTTACTATCTGGGCAAGTCCATGGCTGCTGTAGCGGCTGTGCTTAACCCTGAGAGCTTTATTGTTGGCGGAGGCGTGTCCAAGGCCGGAGATATTCTATTTGATGAGGTTCGCCGGGTATTCGCTAAGCTGGCACCTGAACCGCTTCAGGGTGGCGTAAGCATTATCCCTGCCGAGCTGGGTAATGATGCTGGTATTGTTGGCGCCGCAGGCTTGCTGCTTCGCTCTTAGATTTGTTCTCGAAGGACCGTCTTTATTCATATAATATCCGAGTAGGAGGGGACGCTTGATGACGGAATTGGAGGAAGCTCCGACCGGAGGAGCCACCCTGATCATCATTACAGGTATGTCGGGTGCGGGCAAGACGATTGCTGTTCAGAGTCTGGAAGATCTAGGCTTCTTCTGTGTCGATAATTTGCCCCCCGTACTGATCCCGAAATTTGCAGAGCTGATCGAGCAATCTAAAGGCAAGATCGCCAAGGTCGCGCTCGTCATCGATTTGCGGGGACGGGAGTTCTTCACGGCCCTGTCTGAGTCGCTCAGTTTTATTAAAGAACAGTTTACCATCGGCTGCGAGATTTTGTTCCTCGACGCTACCGATTCCGTACTTGTCCAGCGTTACAAGGAAAGCCGGCGCCGGCATCCGCTTGCCCCGAAGGGTATGCCGCTTGATGGCATCAAGCTGGAGCGTAAAATGCTGGATGAGCTGAAGAGTTCAGCGACCCAGTACCTGGATACCAGCAGCATGAAGCCAGCACAGTTGAAGGAGAAGATTGTATCTCGTTTTTCCCACCTTGGAAAAAGCACTCTCTCCGTCAACATTACATCGTTTGGCTTTAAGTACGGAATACCCATTGATGCAGACCTCGTTTTCGATGTCCGCTTTCTGCCCAACCCGCATTATGTGGACCACCTGCGCCCTCATACAGGCCAAGATAGTGATGTCTACGAATACGTAATGAAATGGCCTGAAACGCAGGCGTTCCTGACCAAACTGCTCGATATGCTTCATTTTCTGATTCCCCAGTACCGCAAAGAAGGCAAATCCCAGATTATTATTGGCATTGGCTGTACCGGCGGCAAGCACCGTTCGGTAGCGATATCGGAATACCTGGGTAAAATGCTGGGAGTCAGCGAGACGGAATCCGTCACAGTCAGTCACCGTGATTCCGAGCGTGATCGGCATTAACGAGAGAAGGGATCAATAGTGGTTGAAGAACAAAGACAGCGTCCCAAAATCGTCGTAATGGGCGGCGGGACAGGGTTGTCTGTAATGCTTCGCGGTTTGAAGGAAAAGCCGCTTGATATAACGGCTATCGTTACGGTAGCCGACGATGGGGGCAGTTCCGGCATTCTGCGGAGTGAGCTGCAGATGCCCCCTCCAGGCGATATCCGCAACGTCCTCACGGCGATGGCGGATGTGGAGCCGCTGATGGCGGATATCATGCGATACCGCTTCAGCAACGGTGAGGGGCTTGCCGGGCATAGCCTCGGCAACCTGATTCTGGCGGCGCTCACCGATATCTCCGGTGACTTCGTCACCGCGGTCCGTGAGCTAAGCCGATTGTTCGCGGTACGCGGACGGGTGCTGCCGGCCGCGGGTGATGCGGTTGTGCTGCATGCCGAAATGGCGGATGGCAGCATCATCACCGGCGAGTCGAAGATTCCGGAGGCCGGTGGTGTCATCAAGCGGGTGTTCCTGGAGCCCGCCAATGTGGAACCGCTGCCCGAAGCGCTGCAGGCCATTGAAGAGGCAGATGCCATTCTTCTTGGACCGGGCAGCCTCTACACCAGCATTCTGCCGAACTTACTCGTGCCTAAGCTTGCCGAGGCGGTCGTGAATTCGAATGCGATCAAGATTTTTGTCTGCAATGTCATGACTCAGCCCGGGGAGACGGATAACTACACCGTGAGTGACCACCTCCAGGCTGTCTATGATCATATTGGTCTACATCTGTTCGATTACGTCATCGTGAATGATGGCGAAATTCCAGAGCAGGTCCAGAGTAAATACGCTGAAAAGGGCGCGCGGCCGGTACAGCTCGATCAGGAGGCCCTGGAAAGCAATCGTTATAAGGTGATTGCCGACAAACTTGTATTATTTCGGACGTATTTAAGGCATGATACGGATAAGCTAAGCCATCACATTTACCAGCTTGTACAGGACTGGATGACCAGAAAGCCTGTCAGCAACGGATCAAGCCCCGAGGCTTAGGTTCAGTTGTCCGTGGAATTTCCCCGGGTGGTAACAAAGTGATATCATGAAAGAGGTGAGATTCTTGTCTTTTGCGGCATTAACCAAAAAAGAGCTGACGATGGTGGAGAGCCAGCCCTGCTGTGAGAAAGCGGAAATGTCAGCCCTGATCCGGATGAACGGTTCGGTGCAGCTTTCGAGCAAAAAGGTGGTTCTTGACATCTCGACGGAGAACGCCGCGATTGCAAGACGGGTATATTCTTTGCTTAAGAAATATTACCAGGTCCATATCGAGCTGCTCGTGCGTAAAAAAATGCGTTTGAAGAAGAATAATGTCTATATCGTTCGCATCCCTAGCCACGTGCAGGAGATCTTGAATGATCTAAGAATCGTCTCCGAGGGCTTTATTTTCACAGATGGGATTGATCATGAGATTGTCGCCAAGAATTGCTGCAAGCGGGCTTATCTGCGCGGAGCATTCATGGCCGGCGGTTCGGTCAACAACCCGGAGGGGTCCTCTTACCATCTGGAGATTGCTTCAATGTATGAGGAGCACTGCAAGGCGCTGGTGGATCTTGCAGGTGAATTTCACCTGAATGCTCGCTGCATTGAGCGTAAGAAGGGCTTCATTCTGTACATCAAGGAAGGCGAGAAAATCATCGAATTCCTTAGCTTGATTGGGGCGCACCAAGCTTTGTTCAAATTCGAGGATGTGCGGATTATGCGCGACATGCGTAATTCGGTCAACCGGATCGTGAACTGCGAGACGGCTAATTTGAACAAAACCATTAGTGCCGCCGTGCGGCAGATTGAGAATATCAAGCTGCTGCAGCGGGAAGTTGGGCTGCAGAGCCTGCCGGATAAGCTGCGTGAAGTAGCAGAAATACGGCTGGCGCATCCGGATATCAACCTCAAGGAGGTTGGTGAGATGCTGAAGGGAACGGTCAGCAAATCGGGCGTAAACCACCGATTACGGAAGATTGATGAGCTGGCTGATAAGGTAAGAGGCGGCTAGGTATTTTTTTTCTAGTGCGGAATAAGTAATAATGATATAATATTATAAAATTTAATGTGAAATTTTTGGGCAGATCTCAATTAGGGGGTAAGTGTTTCATGACAAAGCACCCGGTAGTTGTACGGCTGAAGACGGGTCTCCATGCTCGGCCGGCAGCATTGTTCGTGCAAGAAGCCAACAAGTTTTCGTCGGAGATTTTCGTGGAAAAAGACGATAAAAAAGTAAACGCTAAGAGTATTATGGGTATCATGAGTCTGGCGATCAGTTCCGGCACGGAGATTTATATTAGCGCAGATGGCGCTGATGCGGATCAAGCTGTAACCGCTTTGACCAGTTTGGTGAGCAAGGAAGAGCTCGAGAACCAATAATTGTAAGGCCTTACTTTATATCCGCAGGACCAAAAGCCCCCTTGTGGGCTTTTTTTCATACTTAAAACTATAAATTTAAATTTATTAAACTATCTATAATGGGGTGCAAAGTTATGGCGAAGAATGTAAGGTTGGTATCGCCTAATTCTGAGTATCAAGGGGCCTATCTGGAGTTTTACCAGGAATGGGTGGATAGTGGGGAAGATATCGTTCCTTGGGTTGTAGAGAAGGACCCTAACGATTTTGCAGCGATGCTGCTCTTTCTGGAAGAGAACCGATTAGGCCTAGGTCTACCGGAAGGATGGGTGGCGAATTCAACGTTCTGGCTCGTGACCGAGGAGGGACAAGTTGTTGGCGCCGTTAATATTAGGCATACTTTAACTGAACAGGGTCTGCTTGTGAGTGGGCATATCGGCTATGGGATCAGACCTACGGCCAGACGCAAGGGATATGCAACAGAGTTGCTAAAGCAGGCATTGGTGAAAGCCCAGGAACTTGGCATTGATAAAGCATTGGTGCTTTGTGATGCAGTAAATACAGGATCGGCGAAGACGATTGCAAATAACGACGGTGCGGAAGATGAGCCATACACTGAAGAAGATGGGAATGTCGTCCGTCGCTTCTGGATTCAGACCTAAGGATTATTATGCATGAAGTCTGGAACAACCAATAAATATTTTTGTGCTCAGGCATAAAACGATGCAACATTTGCCAACCCGTCCCGTCTAAAGGGTACCAACTAATCAAGAAGGCTGAAAGGGGATAGCAAACATGAATAAATTAGCTAAATCATTTGGAACAGTAATGCTGGCAGGGAGTTTGTTGATTGGAGGTAGTGCGTTGAGCGCTGTATTCCAGGGGACTGCCACGGCTTATGCGGATGAAGTACAGAAGAATGTCGTGAATGTAGTCGGCAAAGGGGAATTGTCTATCAAGCCGGATATCGTCTATCTGTCCATCGCTGTAGACACCTCAGCAGCAACAGCGCAGGAAGCACAGAAAACAAACGCAGCCAAGATCCAAAAAATCACTACACTGCTGAAGGGCACTTGGAAGATTGCGGATAAGGACATTCAAAGCACCCAGTTCTATGTACAGCCAAATTACACTTACAGTGAGAAAGAAGGACAGCAGGTAAAGGGCTACAACGCTAATCATACATTGGTGGTTGCCTATCGTGATCTGGCAAAAGTAGGAGAGTTGTTGGATGCTGCTTCCGCTGCAGGCGCTAACAATATCGGCAATGCACGTTTTGCAGTAGAGGACAGCGCTGCTTTTGAAGCACAGGTTATTGAAAAAGCAATGGCTAACGCCGATGTTAAAGCTGGTGCGATTGCCAAGGCCTCTAAGCGCAGCCTGGGTCAGGTGATCAGTGTTAGCCAAAACGACCTTGGTAGCCAGCCAGTGTTCTTCGATCAAACTTTAAAAGCGATGGCCGCTTCGGCAGATGCCTCTGGCAACACATCCGTGCAGCCGGGAGAAGTTAAAGTGACTACTCAGCTTAATGTAACCTATGAATTGAAATAAATCAGCAGTCCCGTAATGAATAACGACAGTCTGTAATCAATGAAGGGGCCATCTCCTACCGCGTGAGCGAAGGAGGTGGCCTCTTTTTGCTGCGGATATTCCGGATACTCAATAGAAAAGGTGCGAAATCTCTCATTTTGTTTAATGAAATGTAATAACACTCACTATAATGCTGCTAATTTACTAAGGAATTGTAAAGAGAATTGTAACGACTGGATCTGGCGGGTTCTCTATAATTAGAGGAGTGGAAATGACTCGGAGGACGATGCTTCTCTCTTGGTAATGTTCCAAAGGATACATCATGATCTTGGAGGGAGAAATGACAATGAGTAAAATAGCGATGAAAAATGGTCGAAAATGGGGCGTGGGCCTGCTGGCGGCGGGGCTGCTGCTGAGCGGAGGCGTGCTGCCAGTACATACTAGCTTTGCTGCACCTGCGGTGAAGAATCCGAGTAAAGCGGACACGGTGGCTGTTCTGAAATGGAATGGTGTCCTTACACAGCAGACAGGGATCGTTCGATCTGGCGAGGTCTTTGTACCAGTAACTTTTCTGCGTGATGTCGTGAAGCTTCCGGTGAGCTACAGTCAGACGGACAGTGCCTATACGATTGGAAAAGGCAGTGCACAGACGAAGCTTCTGGTCTCCTCGTATGGGGTCTCCATCACGGTGAATAACTTTTTTATTAGGGAGTATGAAGGTCTAAACGTCAATAACCGGCTTTATGTTCCACTGGGTCTCCTGACTGACTATATGGGTTATAAAGGCGATTGGAACGCTCCTTCCGGCCGCCTAAACCTTATGGTCAGCCCGCAGAATGCGTTAAAAATCACCTCAGCGAACTATGCCAAGGGTAGTGAGGATGAAGGGGCAGTCATCAACCTCGATTACCCGCAAATAAGTGGGCTGGCTAATGCTGATGCGCAACAGAAAATTAATGCTGCACTCAAGCAGTCGACCATGAGATTTGCGGCTGGGGCCGAAGCGGACATTGCAGACAGGGACGAAGAGAGTCGTCCTTATGAATATGATGCAGGATATGTTGTGACCTACAATCAGAACGGCGTACTGAGCTTGCTGTTGAACCAGTACGGCTATACTGGAGGTGCGCATGGCATGTCTTATCGTCAGGCCTTTACCTTCTCCTTGAAGGATGGGAAACAGCTGCTCCTGCGTGATCTGTTCGGCGCTAATCCCAATTACAAGAAAGACCTGAATACCAAGCTGAGCCAGCGATTCAAAGCAGATGAAGGTTATTTTGGCGGGTTCACAGGCCTGAATACTGAGCAAAGTTACTATTTGAAAGACGGCAAGGTCGTTATCTTTTTCCAACTTTATGAATACACTCCATACGCTGCCGGATTCCCTGAATTCACCTTCACTTTTAAGGAATTGTTGCCAAATGGGAGTAGCCCGTTTTCCGCTTTAAAATAACCTCGGGACATCTTCCAGTTACCTAATCTATGTGAGACTCATATGCTGAATAGAGGTCTAGCACAGAGCGGGGAGGGAGAGTTATGGGTTTTCAGTATACGGCGATAGGCGATTCTCTGACGACGGGTTTTGGCGCGTTGCCGGGCAATGGATTCGTGCCAGTATACCGCAGAACGGCGGAATCCCGGCTAGGCGCCTTCGTGGCTTCGTCCAATCTGGGTGTCAATGGAATGACTACGGCCGACCTGGAGCAGCAGCTTCGCAGAAGCAACGGATTTCGTCAGTCGGTGCGGGAAGCGGACATTATTACAATGTCCATCGGCGGGAATGATTTGATCCATGCCGCGAAATCTGGAGGAGGTCCCTCGGGGATTTCACCCCGGGTTTTGCAAAAATCACTGCAGGAATGCCGGGAGAACTTTGCCGGAATTATGTCTTCGCTTAGACAATTGAAGGCGGGTACACGGGAGCCTTATATTATAAGAATAGTGGGATTGTATAATCCCTACCCTCAGATAGCGGAGGCGACAGCGTGGGTACGCCAGTTCAACCAGTATGCTTCTGGCTATAGCAGTCGGGTGGTTGGATTTGCTTCGATCTATGGTGATTTTGCTGGTAACGAGCGGAGCCTACTATCCATTGACCATCTCCATCCCAATGGACGGGGATACCGGGTGATTGCGAACAAGCTGGATGGGCTGCGGTACGGGATGCTGTACTGAGTAACTGGTGCAGGTGTTGTTAAAGGTTGTTTACTTAAAACGATGAGTTCCAAGCGTGTAAAGTTCGATACGTTAAAAAAAGCCCCTGAATCTGCATCGCGGATCCAGGGGCTTTTGCATGCTCGGAGAATTAAACTCCAGGTACCAGTGTCTTCTCAATCACCTTATCGACAATACCGTATTCGGCAGCATCAGCAGCGCTCATGAAGTAGTCACGATCTGTATCTTTCTCGATACGCTCCAGCGGCTGGCCAGTACGCTCAGACAGAATACGGTTCAGCTTGTCACGCAGCTTCAGGATGCGGCGGGCGCGGATTTCGATATCCGTTGCCTGTCCCTGAGCTCCGCCCAGCGGCTGGTGAATCATGATCTCGCTGTTCGGAAGCGCAAAACGCTTGCCCTTGGCGCCAGCGTTGAGCAGGAACGCTCCCATGGAAGCAGCCATGCCCACACAAATGGTGGAAACGTCAGGCTTAATGTATTGCATTGTATCAAATATAGCCATACCAGCAGTGATTGATCCGCCAGGACTGTTCACATAGAGGTGAATATCCTTCTCCGGGTCCTCAGCTGCTAGGAACAGCATTTGGGCGATGATGGAATTGGCCACCACGTCATTAACCTCCGTTCCGAGGAAAATGATGCGGTCCTTCAGCAAGCGGGAATAGATGTCATAAGCGCGTTCACCGCGGTTGCTCTGTTCTACTACCATTGGGATATAACTCACGTGGAAAACCTCCTTGGTATTGGCTCTTCGAATGTGTTCATTTGTTACTCTTACCGTAATAACCACATGATAAACAAATTCAAACAAAAAGTCAAAGAAAGTCAAACTTAGTTGCAAAAAAAAGAGCCACATCATGGCACTTTGGTTAAAAACAATATAGAACTCACAATTGAAGCTATTAAAAATAGTGGCGCGCCCGCCAAGAATCGAACTTGGATCTCAGGCTTCGGAGGCCTACGTCATATCCATTGGACCACGGGCGCAACAGAAATTATTATAATACAAGAAGATTACAATTGCAATGTATTAATATCAAAGCGTTGAAATCTTTCTTTTAGCGGGTCTTATGAAAATCGTACAAGCCCGTCCACCCTGCGGATTATCCAGCAAAAGAGGGGGGTAAAGCCCTTACATCCCGTGATATATGTATAAGATGAAAAGAGGTTGTGAATTCTACTCTCGGAAGACTTGCGCTTCGCTCGAAATTTGGTTAGAATATGGGTGGGACTTAAAAAGTTAACCCGGGACGTTTTAAGACCATGAACGAGGGAATAGAGAAAGACGAAGTTGCAGGAGTGAAAGCATGCGTAATTTATTGGAAATCCAAAAGCAGCTTCTGCCTGATCTCATGGAAACCCTTAAGAGACGGTACACGATTCTTCATCAGATCATGTTGTCCGATATTATCGGGCGCAGAACGCTGGCCGCTTCCCTGGATATGACGGAGCGGGTGCTGCGAGCCGAGACGGATCTTCTGAAATCGCAAGGGCTCATCGAGATCGAGAGCGTAGGCATGCGCATTAGCGATGCCGGTCGCAGACTGCTTGACCTGCTGGAGCCGATCGCCAAGAGCCTGTTTGGCCTAGATGATCTGGAAGAGAAAATCCGCACAACCTATGGTCTTAGTAAAGTTATTATAGTACCGGGTGACTGCGAATCGTCACCTTTCACCAAACGTGAGCTTGGACGCGCTGGCGCCAAGGCGCTACTCGGTGTATTGCGTTCAGACGATACTATTGCCGTCACAGGCGGCTCAACGCTAGCCGAGATGGCCGATCAGTTGTCCCCCCCGCTATCCCATTCCTATAAGGACGCCTGGTTTGTACCGGCGCGTGGAGGGCTGGGAGAGAGTATGGAGATTCAGGCTAACACGATCGCATCTACGATGGCCAAACGGGTAGGCGCGAATTACCGGCTGCTGCATGTACCGGACCTGCTCAGCGAGGATGCTTTTCAGTCCCTTGCGCTGGACTCCAATATTGGAGAGATCGTTGGCATCATCCGCCGCTCACGGATCATCGTGCACGGTATCGGTGACGCCCTGGAGATGACCCGCCGCCGTAATCTGGATGAAGCCACAGTGGCCGAAATTCAGGGAGAAGGAGCGGTAGCCGAGTCTTTCGGTTATTACTTCAATGAAGAGGGCAAGGTGGTTCACACCATGCTCACCATGGGACTGCGTCTGGAGGATATCATGCGGACGGAAGTCGTCGTCGGAATTGCCGGCGGCAAACGTAAGGCCAAAGCCATCCATGCGATGCTTCGTTTCGGGCAAGAGGATATTCTGATTACCGATGAGGCCGCTGCGGTGGAGATTGGTAGAGAAATCGACAGTGAAATACAGCTTCCTTTATAGTTTTACAGAAAATGGGGAGCAACGTTAATTATTTTGCATTATACTTAATATTGTTGTCTTGACAAGCTTTACGGCTTGTCTTGAATAAATAAAAAGAAATCTAGGAGGAACTATTCAATGAGTGTAAAAGTAGGTATTAACGGTTTTGGACGTATTGGCCGCCTTGCTTTCCGCCGTATTCAAAATGTAGAAGGTATCGAAGTGGTAGCAATCAATGACTTGACTGACGCTAAGATGCTTGCTCATTTGCTTAAATATGATACAACTCAAGGCACTTTCAAAGGCGATGTTGAAGTGCATGATGGATTCTTCAAAGTAAACGGTAAAGAAGTTAAGGTTCTTGCGAACCGCAACCCAGAAGAATTGCCTTGGGGCGACCTTGGCGTTGACATCGTACTGGAGTGCACAGGCTTCTTCACAACTAAAGAAGCAGCTGAGAAGCACCTTAAAGGCGGAGCTAAGAAAGTAGTTATCTCTGCTCCAGCTACTGGCGACATGAAAACTGTCGTTTACAACGTTAACCATGACATCCTTGATGGTACTGAAACTGTTATCTCCGGTGCTTCTTGCACAACGAACTGCCTAGCTCCAATGGCTAAAGTTCTGAACGACAAGTTCGGTATCGTTGAAGGTTTGATGACTACTATCCACGCTTACACTGGCGACCAAAACACTTTGGATGCTCCACACTCCAAAGGTGACTTCAGACGCGCTCGTGCAGCAGCTGAGAACATCATCCCTAACACTACCGGTGCTGCTAAAGCAATCGGTCTGGTTATTCCAGAACTGAAAGGCAAACTTGACGGTGCGGCTCAACGCGTTCCAGTAGCTACAGGTTCCCTGACTGAGCTGGTAACTGTACTTGAGAAGAACGTAACTGTTGAAGAGCTGAACGCAGCAATGAAAGAAGCTTCCGATCCAGAAACTTACGGCTACACTGAAGATGAAATCGTATCTTCCGACATTAAGGGCATCACTTTCGGTTCCCTGTTCGATGCTACACAAACTAAAGTATTGACTGTTGGCGACAAACAACTGGTTAAAACTGTTGCTTGGTATGACAACGAAATGTCCTACACTGCTCAATTGGTTCGTACTTTGGAGCACTTCGCAAAAATCGCTAAGTAATATCACTTTTATATAAGCATTATCTATAGAGCGGAAACAGATGTTCCTTGTTTCCGCTCTTTCTAAATGCATTCCTTGTAATTCCTGTTCGGATAAACTATGGGTGTGGAGGAAACTGTCATGAACAAAAAAAGTGTACGTGATGTAGAAGTAAAGGGTAAACGCGTATTCGTGCGCGTCGATTTCAATGTTCCTGTAGAAGATGGTAAGATTACAGATGATACTCGTATCCGTGAAACGCTACCTACGATTAAATACTTGATCGAGAACGGTGCAAAGGTCATTCTGGCCAGCCATATGGGCCGTCCTAAAGGTCAATTCGTAGATTCCATGCGTTTGACAGTTGCTGCTGAGCGTCTGTCCGAGCTGCTCGGCAAACCAGTGGCAAAAGCAGATGAAGCGATTGGTGAAGCTGTTAAAGCTAAAATCGCTGAGCTTGGCGAAGGCGATGTTCTCGTTCTTGAGAACGTTCGTTTCTACCCTGGTGAAGAGAAGAACGATCCTGAACTGGCGAAGCAGTTCGCAGAACTGGCTGACCTGTTCGTGAATGACGCTTTCGGCGCGGCTCACCGTGCACATGCATCCACAGAAGGTATCGCTCACTTCCTGCCAGCGGTATCGGGTCTACTTATGGAGAAAGAATTGTCCGTACTTGGTAAAGCATTGTCCAATCCGGAACGTCCTTTCACTGCCATCATCGGCGGTTCCAAGGTAAAAGACAAAATCGACGTAATCGACAACCTGCTGACTCTGGCTGACAATGTCCTGATCGGTGGCGGCTTGTCCTACACCTTCACTAAAGCATTGGGCTATGAAATCGGTATTTCCCTGGTGGACAACGAGAAACTGGATGTTGCTCTTGGATTCATCGAGAAAGCAAAAGCACTTGGCAAGAACTTCTTGCTGCCAGTTGACGTTGTAGTAGCCGACAAATTCGGTGCTGATGCCAACACTAAGATTGTTCCTTTCAATGAAATTCCAGAAGGCTGGGAAGGTCTTGATATCGGACCGAAAACTCGTGAAATCTATGCAGATGTAATCAAAAACTCCAAGCTGGTTGTATGGAATGGTCCTATGGGCGTATTCGAAATCGACAAGTTTGCTGAAGGTACACTCGCAGTAGCTAATGCTTGCGCAACTACAGAAGGTTACACTGTAATCGGCGGTGGTGATTCCGCAGCGGCAGCAGAGAAATTCCATCTGGCTGACAAAATGGATCACATCTCCACTGGCGGTGGCGCATCCCTGGAGTTCATGGAAGGCAAGGCTCTTCCTGGCGTAGAAGCACTTAACGATAAGTAAGACGTAGAAGGAGGCAACCAAGCCATGAGAACACCTATTATCGCCGGCAACTGGAAAATGTTCAAAACTGTTCCGGAAGCGGAAAGCTTTATCGCAGACATCAAAGGCAAAGCAGAAGTAGAAGGCGTAGAGACTGTAATCTGCGCTCCATTCACTAACCTGCCTGCTTTGGTAGCAGCAGTAAAAGGTACTAACATCAAGATTGGCGCACAAAACCTGCACTTCGAAGATAACGGAGCTTACACAGGCGAGATCAGCGGCGTAATGCTTAGCGATCTTGGTGTGGATTATGTTATCATCGGCCACTCCGAGCGTCGTGCTTACTTTGGCGAGACAGACGAAATCGTGAACAAGAAGCTGCACGCAGCATTCCGTCACGGCATTACTCCAATCGTATGTGTAGGCGAAAAGCTCGAAGAGCGTGAAGCTGACCAAACCAAAGACGTTTGTAAAGTTCAAACTGAAGCTGCATTCCAAGGCCTTAGCGCTGAGCAAGCAGCTAAAGTGGTTATCGCTTATGAGCCAATCTGGGCGATTGGTACCGGTAAATCTTCAACTTCCCAGGACGCTAATGAAGTTATTGCCTACATCCGCAGCCTTGTAAAAGGTCTGTACGATGAAGCAACAGCTGATGCAGTTCGCATTCAATACGGCGGCAGTGTGAAGCCTGAGAATGTAACGGAGTACTTGGGTCAAAGCGACATCGACGGCGCACTCGTCGGCGGTGCCAGTCTGCAACCTGATTCCTTCGTGGCCCTGGTTGAGGGGGCGAAGTAATAATGTCAGCACCAAGACCTGTAGCGTTAATTATCATGGACGGTTTCGGTCTGCGCGGCACGGATGAAGGCAACGCTGTTGCCCAAGCCAACAAGCCGAACTACGACCGTTACCTGAAACAATATCCGAACACCACGCTAACCGCTTGCGGTGAAGCTGTGGGTCTGCCGGAAGGACAAATGGGTAACTCTGAAGTGGGTCACCTTAATATTGGTGCCGGCCGGATTGTATACCAGGATCTTACCCGTATTGACAAGTCGATTCGTGACGGAGAATTCTTCGATAACGAGACGCTTGTTGCGGCTGTAAGAAACGCCAAATCAACCGGTAAAAAGCTTCATCTGTACGCGCTTGTATCCGACGGAGGGGTACATAGCCATATTCAACACTTGTTCGCGATGCTTGATCTGGCGAAGAAGGAAGATATGCACGACGTGTACATCCATGCCTTCATGGATGGCCGCGACGTAGCGCCTGACAGTGGTAAGAAGTTCATTACGGACCTTCTGGCCAAGATCGAAGAAGTTGGTGTAGGCCATATCGCTACCGTATCCGGACGTTACTTCGCGATGGACCGCGACAAACGTTGGGAACGGGTAGAGAAGACTTACCGTGCCATGGTGTATGGTGAAGGTCCGAAATACACCGACGCACTGCAAGCGATCACCGCTTCCTACGAGAATTCCGTCTTTGACGAATTCGTAGAGCCAAGTGTAATCGTGGACAGCGAAGGCAAGCCTCTGACAACGGTAGAAAGTGGCGATTCCGTCGTATTCCTTAACTTCCGTCCAGACCGTGCTATTCAACTGTCGCAAGTATTCACCAATGCGGATTTCCGCGGCTTCGATCGGGGCCCGTTGTTCCCGCAAAACCTGCATTTCGTATGCCTAACGACATTCAGCGAAACGGTGCAAGGATACGTAGCCTACGCACCGAAGAACCTGGATAATACGCTAGGTGAAGTGCTGGTACAGAATAACAAGAAGCAATTGCGTATTGCAGAGACTGAAAAGTATCCGCACGTAACCTTCTTCTTCAGCGGCGGCCGCGATGAAGAGCTTCCTGGGGAGACCCGTATTCTGATTAACTCGCCGAAGGTAGCAACCTATGACTTGAAGCCGGAGATGAGCGCATACGAAGTGGCTGCAGCCTGCGTAGCGGAGATCGAAGCGGACAGACAAGATGCTATTATTCTGAACTTCGCCAATCCTGATATGGTTGGACACTCCGGTATGCTGGAGCCGACCATCAAGGCTGTTGAAGTAACAGATGAGTGCGTAGGTAAGGTAGTAGATGCGGTTGTTGCCAAGGGCGGCGTAGCGATTATTATCGCTGACCACGGTAATGCGGATATGGTGTTTGACGAGGAAGGTCGTCCGTTCACGGCACACACTACTAATCCTGTACCGTTCATCCTCACCGATGAAAATGTTGTATTGCGCGATTCCGGCATCTTGGCGGATGTAGCACCAACTATTCTGGATTTGATGGGCCTTCCGCAACCTGCGGAAATGACCGGACAATCCATGATTGCCAGCCGTAAGTAAGCTTCATTCGGCGCTGGAACGTTTAATAAAGCAAGATTAAGACTATACCAACGATAAAAGGAGATTAACTAACATGACTATTATTTCTGACGTATATGCTCGCGAAGTCCTTGACTCCCGTGGTAACCCTACTGTTGAGGTTGACGTTTACCTTGAATCCGGCGCTAAAGGCCGCGCTATCGTTCCTTCCGGTGCTTCCACTGGTGCACACGAAGCTGTAGAACTTCGTGATGGCGACAAATCCCGTTTCCTCGGCAAAGGTGTTCTGAAAGCTGTTGAGAACGTAAATGAAATCATCGCTCCAGAAGTTATCGGTATGGACGCTCTTGACCAACTGGGTATCGACAAATTGATGATCGCCCTTGATGGTACTCCTAACAAAGGTAAACTCGGCGCTAACGCTATCTTGGCAGTATCCATGGCTGTAGCTCGCGCAGCTGCTGATGCTTTGGATGTACCTTTGTATGTATACCTTGGCGGATTCAACGCTAAAGCTCTTCCAGTACCAATGATGAACATCATCAACGGTGGTGAGCATGCTGACAACAACATCGACGTTCAAGAGTTCATGGTTCTTCCTGTAGGCGCTCCAAGCTTCAAAGAAGCTCTTCGCGTTGGTGCAGAAATCTTCCACAACCTGAAATCCGTACTTAGCTCCAAAGGTCTGAACACAGCTGTTGGTGACGAAGGTGGTTTCGCGCCGAACCTTGGTTCGAACGAAGAAGCAATCACTACAATCATCGAAGCGATCGAAAAAGCAGGTTACAAACCAGGTGTTGACGTATTCCTGGGTATGGACGTTGCTTCCACTGAGTTCTACAAAGACGGTAAATACACACTTGCTGGCGAAGGTAAATCTTACACTTCCGCTGAGTATGTTGACCTTCTTGCTTCTTGGGTTGATAAATACCCAATCATCACCATCGAAGACGGTATGTCCGAAGACGACTGGGATGGTTGGAAATTGCTTACTGAAAAATTGGGCGACAAAGTTCAATTGGTTGGTGACGACTTGTTCGTTACAAACACTGAGCGTCTTGCAACAGGTATCGAAAAAGGTATCGGTAACTCCATCTTGGTTAAGGTTAACCAAATTGGTACATTGACTGAAACTTTCGATGCTATCGAAATGGCTAAACGCGCTGGTTACACAGCAGTTATCTCTCACCGTTCCGGTGAATCCGAAGATAGCACCATCGCTGATATCGCAGTTGCGACTAACGCTGGCCAAATCAAAACAGGTGCTCCTTCCCGTACAGACCGTGTTGCTAAATACAACCAATTGCTTCGCATCGAAGATGAGTTGGGTGAATTGGCTCAATACAACGGCCTGAAATCCTTCTACAACCTTAAAAGATAATTCACTTCTCTTGTAGAGGTGTACAGTAGACCTGCCGCTTTCGGCAGGTCTTTTTTTCGTTAGAGAGTGGTCATAGGACGTTAGTGCGAAGTCATTTTCCATAGACGTGGCTGTGTAGGGAAAATGTCTCTGACGCTTCACACGTTAACTTGCTGCAAATCGCCGGATTTCCAAGGAACTTATGGTCTTACTGGTTGTATTACCCCGGTTGTTATGATAAAATAAAAATGCTGTTTAAGATTCGTGAGTCCTAAATGCCTATAGATTATGGATGCTTAGACGTAGGAGGTGGAAGTGAATGGATATCTTTTTGAAAGTATTGCTCCTTGTTTTTTCGATCGGTCTGATTGCGGTCGTTCTTCTGCAAAAGGGGAAAAGCGCAGGTCTTTCCGGTGCCATCTCCGGCGGTGCTGAGCATCTTTTCGGTAAAACAAAGGCACGTGGTATGGAACTCGTACTGCAACGTGTAACAGTTGGTCTGGCAGCTGGATTCTTCATCATGGCAATCCTTGTTGCTGTGTTTGTTGACTAGACTTCTTATAATGTAAATGCAAAGCCTTGGCTCTCTTCTGAATGGAACAGAGCGAAGGCTTTTTTGTTGTATATTTGAATTTTTTGTCCCGACTTAACGTCCAGATTACAGTTCTAGGGATGCCGAGGATTGATTTCGTGTATACTAGGGTATGAAGTAGGTAAAGGTAAATTTTACTTGCGGCATATTTATCCTAAGGGACAAGCCATACATATATGCCAGCGGCTACGGAGCCGCGGAGGGCCGAGGTGAAGGAACAGATGATAACACAGGAAATACTACTTGATTTTATGCGTGAAACAGCCTACAAACCGATGACTTACGACGAACTGGTGAGCCATTTCGCTCTGGAAGATAGCAACGAGTTCAAAGCGTTCGAGGAGCTGCTGATTGCCCTGGAACAGGACGGCCGGATGGTGCTGACCCGCCATGGCCGCTACGGCGTGCCGGAGCGGATGGATCTGTTGCGCGGACGACTGCAAGCACATGCCAAGGGCTTTGCTTTTCTCATCCCCGATGATCGGGAACATCCTGACGTATATATTCATGCGAACGATCTTAAGGGAGCCATGAACGGCGACATCGTACTGGTGCGCGTTAGCTCCAAGAGTCCGTCCGGTGGACGGATGGAAGGTGAGGTTGTACGGATTGTCAGAAGAGGTGTGCTACAGACTGTAGGTGTATTTCAAAGTCTGGATGCCTATGGTTTCGTGCTGCCTGATGATAAACGGATTAACCGGGATATTTTTATTCCCAGGGAGTCCTTCAATGGGGCGGTGGACGGCGAGAAAGTCGTTGTACGCATTGTGAATTATCCAGAGGGCCGTTCGGCAGCAGAAGGGGAAATTATCGAAATTCTCGGGCATAAGGATGATCCGGGCATCGATATTTTGTCCGTTATCCGGAAGCATCAATTGCCAGAGGCTTTCCCGGAGGAGGTTATGGCGGAAGCAAACGCTGCTCCAGATGCCATTACCGAAGAAGAGATCATTCAGCAAGGACGGCGCGATCTGCGGGGTCTGAACATCGTTACCATTGACGGTGAGGATGCGAAGGACCTTGATGACGCAGTCAACGTAGAGCGGCTCCCGAACGGAAACTATAAGCTGGGCGTACACATTGCGGACGTCGGCTACTATGTACGTGAGAGCTCAGAGCTAGATAAAGAAGCGTATGACCGCGGATGCAGCGTGTATTTGGTGGATCGGGTCATTCCAATGCTCCCGCACCGACTGTCGAACGGGATTTGCAGCTTGAATCCGCAGGTGGATCGTCTGACGATGTCCTGTGAGATGGAGTTCAACGAGCATATGAAGGTTGTGAAGCATGATGTCTTCACGAGCGTTATTCGTACTAAAGAGCGGATGACTTATAAAAATGTTCGCAGAATTCTGGAAGAGGAAGATCCTGAGCTGCTGGAGCGTTACAGTCCGCTGATTGAAGACTTCCGCCTCATGAAAGAGCTAGCCATGAAGCTGCGTGATGCACGGATGCGGCGCGGGGCAGTGGACTTCGACTTTGAAGAGAGCAAGATCATTGTTGATGAGAACGGCAAGGCTGTAGATATTGTAAAACGGGAACGTTCTGTCGCCGAGCAAATTATCGAAGAATTCATGCTGGCAGCCAATGAGACGGTGGCTGAGCATTTCCACTGGCTGAAGGTTCCTTTCCTGTACCGGATTCACGAAGATCCGGACCCGGAGAAGCTGCAGAACTTTATGGCTTTTGCAGCCAACTTCGGTCATCATGTCAAAGGTCGGGGCAACTCTGTTCACCCGCGTGCGCTGCAGAACCTCCTGGAGGAGATTCGCGGTACGAAAGAACAGACGGTCATTAGCACGATGATGCTTCGTTCGATGAAGCAGGCCAAATATGATGCAGAAAGTACAGGTCACTTCGGCCTTGCCGCGGAATACTACTCCCACTTCACCTCGCCAATTCGCCGTTATCCCGATCTGGTCATTCACCGGGTGATGCGTGAGGTGATTGAAGGCGGCGGTGTGCTGACTCCGAAGAGACAGGAATACCTAGCTACCCGGATGCCAGACATTGCTCAGCAGTCTTCTGAGCGTGAACGCGTTGCTGTAGAGGCCGAGCGGGATACGGAGCAGCTTAAGAAAGCTGAGTACATGCAGGATAAGGTGGGCGAGGAATTCGACGCCATGATCAGCAGTGTGACCAGCTTCGGGATGTTCATCGAGCTGGAAAATACCGTCGAAGGTCTCATTCGCCTCAGTGCGCTGACGGATGATTATTACCACTTCGACGAAGCCCATATGGCGCTCATCGGTGAGCGCACCTCCAAGGTGTTCCGTATCGGCGATGAGGTGAAGATTCGGGTCGCCCGTGTGAACATGGACGACCACACGATCGACTTCGAGCTCGTCGATATGAAGCCGCGCGCGGCAGGCGAGCGCCGCAGCGGTGGTTTTAGCGGTGGCCGCGGCGGCAAGGGCGGCCGCCCAGGCGGGTTCAACAAGCCGGGCAGCGGTAAGGCCGGCGGTGGTAAGGGCCGTGGCGGCAAAGGCAAGCCCGGCTCAGGTGCCGATGCTGGCAGAGCTGGCAAAGGCAAGGGCGCGGGTGTTACGGCCGATGCTGGCAAGGCCGGAAAAGGGAAGACAGGCGCGGCGGGTGCACGCGCCTGGGAAATGCCGCGCGGTGCTGAAAGCGGCGCGGCTGGCGGTGGCCGCGGCAAGCGCAAACGCGGCGGCCGAGGGGCCGGCGAGGATGCGAGCCGGGCAGCAGCGGTGCTCGCTCCCGGCGTGAGCGCGGGTGCAGAGCGCAGCGACGGCGCCGAGCGCACCGCTGGCGGCGCGAAGGAGCAGGGCCGAAGTGGAGGCATCAACTTCAGCTTCGGCTCCGGCAAGGGCGGCTACAGCGCGCCAGGCAGCGGCCATGATCGCAACGGCCGCAGCGATTTCCGCGGCGTGGACAGCAGCACGAAGTTCCGCAGCCGGGAGGATCGCGGCGCAAGTGCAGGTTCCGAAGGCAAAGGACGCCGCAAGAAAAAAAACAAGGGCGGCGTGTTCATCGGACAAGCCGTGACCCCGGGCAACGTGGAAACCTCGGAGCTGGCAGCCTCTAAACGTAGCGGTAAAGATGGCGCGAGCAAGAGCCGGAAGAAGAAAAAGAAATAGATCGCAGCGCAATAAGCTGCTGAATAGGTATTTATTAAGACGCTGTTCTCTGTTTGCAGGGAACGGCGTTCTTTTTTCAGTAGCAGAAACGCAGTTGGTTATCTGAAGGGTCTTGGCGCAGTAATGAAGCTCGATATCATGCTCCTAAGTCACAAAGATAGGTAAATTCCAAAATGCAAAGACTCGTAAAAAATAGATTAGAGACTCCCTGCCAACTTCCTTGCGTTCCGTGGATTCCATTTGTTACAATATAATTCTGATATTCTGATAATCGTGCTTTTGAACAAGAAAGCGATAGCGGTTATTTTAAACTTATGAAATATGATTCAAGGAGTGATTCTCATGGGTAAAAAGGCAGACGGGAAAGTGCTCGCCCAGAACAAAAAAGCATCCCATGATTATTTTATCGAGGACACCTTTGAGGCTGGAATGGTGCTGACGGGAACAGAGATCAAATCGCTTCGTAACGGCCGCGCCAATATTGGGGATGCTTTCGCTACGATTCGTAACGGTGAGATTCACATTCACAATATGCATATCAGCCCTTTTGAACAGGGCAACCGTTCCAATCCTGATGATCCTACCCGTACACGTAAGCTATTGATGCATAAAGCACAGATTCACAAGCTGCTTGGTCTGTCGAAGCAAGATGGCTACTCCATCGTGCCGCTGAAGATCTATGTGCGCAATGGCTATGCGAAGCTGTTAATTGGCCTTGGTAAAGGTAAGAAGCAATTTGACAAGCGTGATTCTGCAGCTAAAAGAGATGCACAACGCGATATTCAACGTGCACTGCGTGAGAAGCAGAAGATTGCCAGATAGTCTCGTTGGTACGTTGTTTGCAGCAGTTCCAGTTTAAACCTTCAATTCCTTTAACCTACGTGTTAAAGTGTTGATAAATGTGATATACTGTGTAAGTAAAGTAATTGATTCGCTTCTAAACAGTCTTCTGATAAAGAAGCTGTGGATTGGATCTCTCTTGCTGAATGATCCGCTTAATCCGAAGCGCCCTTTTTAATGAGGGGCCGTTCTTGGATTCGACGGGGGTAGTTCGAGCATGAGCAGCGAGTAGTGGGGACGCGTCCGCTTCATCAACGCTAAAGCCTATTAAACGGCAAACAACAAAACAACTACGCTTTCGCAGCTTAATAACCTGTGTGCGTGCTTCTACCCTGCATCGCCCATGTGACAGGGATAGGGGCTAACTAGTAGTGGGATACGCCGCTTGGTCTCCGCCTGGGGTCAACGGAAGAAGATAATCAGGCTGACCCAACGTATAGCCGGTTACGGGGCGATACTCGGGTGACATCAAAACTGTGACTACACTCGTAGAAACTTATGTGCCGTTATCTTCGGACAGGGGTTCGACTCCCCTCGGCTCCATATGGAGTATTAGAAAAAGCGACCCACTAAGGTCGCTTTTTTATTTTCGCGTATTCTACAGAAAACTCTCTGGAAGTCAATCTTATTGGTTGGCATAGTATCTGCGTTCTTCACATATCTATCATTCCGAATCTGAATCTCAGCATATCTGTTTTGTTCATCTAGATCATACAATGCTCTCGCCTTTGATCACACTCGTTTATTAATCTTTAAGTTTATTGATTAAAGCTAGCATTCGGTTATTCTTTGTTTCTTCCTTTTTAGCAAGCTCAATATAATTTATCTGCTCTCGCTTAATATAATCAGGCTGCTTTAGGAATGTATTCAAAATGTGGTACTCTTCGAGGTTTTTAGTAATGTAATCAGGCACAACAAGTTTACGGTTTCCCTCACATTTCTTAAGTCTTACATGGAGTCTATCACCTAACTCTTTTTGTACTGCTCTTCGAATAAATTCATTATACACAAAATAATGCCCATTCTTAGATGGTAACAGCGTATGGTCAAACTCGTGCCCGTCAACGAAGATTTGAATAGGTACTTTACCATTAGTATTAAATAGTTCGCTTACGGAAAATGGGAAATAAACGACCTTCCATTTCATTTTACCTTCCAGTAGCTTTATCTCACTATCAAATTCATAATCCATATTAGACAACACTCCTCATTGTAAAAGGCTACTTTCAATTTTTCCCGTTATCATAGCCGCTTCACTGCTTCTGGGTGTTTTGAATTCAACATGTTGAATTTGCATTAGGATTATATCAGTTTTAGTTATTTCTTCGTATAGTACGCATGGTTCCAATACTCAGCCGTCATTGATTTCATCAAAACTTTCGAACCACTCAATATCTTCTACGTACCTTTTCTAGGTCTTTACTTGGCACCCATCCAAAAATATTTAGGCCTTACTTCGATGAGATACTTCAACATTCTACTTTCAAATCAAGCTGTCTTCTTAAGATGGTACCAACTTGTCACTCATGCTCATCAACTCATTTCACTAAATTTAGAATCTTAACTTTATTCTTGTTCTCAACTACCCAAACCTTCCTTTTTTCAGCAAATATTATGGAAAAATTATGAAATAACTGTCCATGTGACAAGGATAGGAGCTAACAAATAGTGGGATATGCTGTCTGGTTTCCGCCTAGGGTCAACGAAAGAAGATTAGGCTGGTTTAACGTGTAGCCGGTTACGGGGCGATTCTCGGGTGACGTCAAAACTGTGACTACACTCGTAGAAACTTATGTGCTGTTACCTTCGGTCAGGGGTTCGACTATCCTCCGCTCCACCATGAAAACCATCTGCATGAGGATGGTAATTTTGCTGCTTTTAATATGCAGTCCCTTTTACAAAGTTCCTTTGTTATAATGAATTATGTAAATCCCTTGAAGGAGAAGTATGACCAAAAGCATTTGGCTTTTTTATTACCTGTAAATAGGCTGGTGAATCTGAATGAGAGAAAAATTTTGGTTAGTGGTACAGTATCCTTTGAAAAGTGCAAAAGGAAGTCAACGTGACCACTGGTTAAGAGATAAAGTAATGGAATACTTGGAGATATCGCTAGCAGATGCTAATTTAGGCTATGTTGATGGTTTTGATATGGGCAAATGCATTTCCGACCCGAAAAAGTATGCCCTTAATATATTTTGTATCATTACGGAAGAAGAACAGAGTATAGCCTTGGTAAAAAGAGTTTTAAGAGACAGCAGGCTTGATTATACTCATATAAAAATTGCTACAATGCCCTACGGAAAAGAAGAAAGATATACTTTGAAATATGCCTATAAAAAGGGTGTTACCGATTTTTCACTATAGCATGGTTTTGTGTTATTTGTGATTGAAGTGCAGCTACACTCATAGAGACTTATGTGCCGTTACATTTGTATAGAGACGCGACTCCACTCGGCCATTCTAAAAAACCAAACACCACAGCCTTATGAACTGCACCCCATTTGTTAGACACCATCTAACATTGGAGGTGCAGTTTTTCTGTGACTAAGTTTAGTATAGATGAAAAATTACAAGCAATAATGCGTTATAAAAATGGATCGGAAAGCTTGAAAATCATTGCCCAATCCATAGAAGTCCACCATTCTGTTTTTTCAAACTGGATTAGGCAGTATGAGCATCATGGTGAAGAAGCTTTTATAAAGGGCTATACATCATATAGCGCACAAGATAAACTAGACGTACTTCATTATATGAACGAATATGGGACGTCTGTTAGAGAAACGGCTGCGGTATTTAATATTGCGAGTCATAGTACCATTTTAAGCTGGCAAAGAAGCTTAGAAATACATGGAATAGACGCTCTACAATCAAAGAAAAAGGGGCGTCCCTCCATGAAAAAGAGTTCAAATGAACAAAAGAATCAACCGTTAGTAGAAGGGTCTGTAGAGGCCTTACAGGCAGAGGTAGAACGCTTGCGTATGGAGAATGCGTATTTAAAAAAGTTGAATGCCTTAGTTCAAAACAAGGAAAAATCACCAAACAAGACAAAGCGCAAGTAGTCTATGAACTAAGGAACGACTTCTCGGTGAAAGCACTCCTGCAGCTAGCGGTTATCCCTCGTAGCACGTATTATTACGCGGTAAAAACGTTCGGTAGGCCAGACAAAGATGTCGAGTTAACAGAATTGATTCAAGCGATTTATAAGGAGCACCAAGGGCGCTACGGTTATCGCCGAATTCGAGATGAGTTAGTCAATCGTGGGCACCGTGTGAATCATAAGAAGGTGCAACGTTTGATGAAAGCATTAGGATTAAAGAGTCTTGTACGCATGAAGAAATACCGTTCGTATAAAGGCACAGTTGGCAAGATTGCACCGAATATATTAGAACGTGACTTTCACGCTGAAAAGCCGAACGAGAAGTGGGTTACGGATATAACAGAGTTTAAATTATTTGGAGAAAACTATATTTATCTCCCATGCTCGATCTATATAATGGCGAAATTATTACATATACGATTGGATCAAGACCGGTCTATTCCCTGGTCTCCACGATGTTAGATCAAGCATTCGAGCGATTAACTGATGAACATAAACTCCTGATTCATTCTGACCAAGGCTGGCATTATCAGATGAAACCCTATCGTCATGCCCTAAAAGAACATGGTATCAAGCAAAGTATGTCACGCAAAGGTAACTGTTACGATAACGCCGTCATTGAAAGCTTCTTTGGCACCATGAAATCTGAATTTCTGTATTTAAAGGAATTTGAAAGCATCGCACATTTTAAACAAGAGCTATCAAAATACATGGATTATTACAATCACAAGCGAATTAAGGCAAAACTAAAAGGCATGAGTCCGGTACAGTACCGAACTCATGCCCAACGAATCGCCTAATCATATAACCTGTCTAACTTTATGGGGTCACTTCACTTATGGCTGTGGTGTTTTAACTAGTGTTGATTATTGAACAGAGGCTCCGTCCTGAGTAAATAGTTACCCCTTACCTCCGCAGCCCAATTCGCAAAGACCTCTCTCCATTGAATGCTGTTAAAGAAATCGTCTATGGACTGGCTGCCGGAATCCCAATCAACGAATATGTTGAGAGGTGTGATTCCTCCAGCCCATATTCCATTGTTTACGTCGGTCCCTTCTCTCTAACTAATAAAATTGGAATTCCGAATTGAAAAGCCATGGCAAGCTCGATTTGAGAAAAAGTAGATCCTTCCCAGAACGGGGTGGTCTTTGGCGGTTGTCCCACATTGGATTGGAGAATTTCGACGTAAAATTTGTGGAAGTTGATCGCGAGCAAACCATAGCTTGAAAAAACTAAACGTCGTATATTCGTCAGGATGTTCTCCGGATATTGTTCGCTTACGGGCAATGTGCGGGGAAAGAGCAATGCCTCTTCAATTTCAGTAATAAGCCGGTCTAAAAACTGTCCTTGCAGGTCATTTACCGTATTTGTTGTACTCAAAAATATAGGAATTCGAAAAGCTCGATCTACGCATGCATCGATAGCTGATGATGTGCACTTTTTATGATCTGTGGGCGTAGGATTCGAGGAGGAGGTCCTTACAATATCACGGACAGGGGGGAGTTCCCTTACAATGCTAACGTGAGAAAGCTTTTTCATAGGAATTTGTTGAGCTTTATCCTTAGTTTTTGTATTACTCAATTCTCACATCTCCAATGCAAAAGAATCTGGTTTATATTCAAGCCCAGTCTATGCACATTAGCCCATTTGTGTTACTGGATCGTCACGAGGTGCACAATCCGTAGATGTTGTATCCATTAATCAGCAAGTTTGCATCGCAGGTGCGAGTGATGAGGAGGACACAGCAAGTACACATCACGGTGCAATTTGCACATACGGAGGGGTTCTATATGTGAAGCATGTCGTGACTAAATTGTAGTCCGGACTGAATGCGAAACAGCTGAAAATTCTTTGACAGTGAGTTCTTGGTATGGGAATATAAGTTTGTTACATTCCAATATCTTGAAGGGATTGTTGAGAGTGCTAATAGGACTTGAGGACTTCTCTATTAACCAAGTATTTATAGATAGCTTGACGAATGATTCACTCTCAGGGCTGCAAGTCATACCGAAAAGCGATTTGCACAACCACGCTGGACGTGGAGGGTCGATTCGATATATTAGTGAGTGGGCCAACGTCAATATTCAACCGCCGATTGAGCCATTTCAATCGTTACATGGAATGCAGAGCTGGTTTGTTGAAAATGTGAAACGCCATTGCCCTGGTATCCAAGGTTATTTGAAACGCCTCGAAGCTTCCTTTGTACAGGCAGCCGAGGATCATATCGAAAAATTGGCGTTAAGCTTTGGGATTGACGAGATTGATTCCTTGGGAGGGATGGAGCCATTTGTACAGATCATGGATGATTTTCATCGCCGGTTTGCTCCTAAAACGAGGTTTCTCCCGGAGCTGGCTTTGGATCGTGGCTGTAAGATAGATGAAGTGTATGAACGACTAGATGCTATATTCGCTTGCCGTTGGTTTCGGTCGATAGATATTTGCGGTGATGAATTTGCTCAGACCATTACCTGCTTCAAGTCCATCTACAGGGCGGCAAATGTTGCGGGATTGGTTCTTAAAGCGCATGTGGGAGAGTTCGGGACCGCTGATGATGTTTTGGAGGCGGCCGAGGAGTTGGAGCTTCAGGAGGTCCATCATGGGATTGCGGCAGCCCGCTCGCCTCAGATCATGAGGTGGCTATCCGATCATCATATTCAATTGAATGTCTGTCCAACAAGCAATATTATGCTAGGTGTTGTGGAGAATTACGGCAGCCACCCCATTCGTAAGCTTTGTGATTATGGAGTTCCGGTGACCCTTAATACCGATGATTTGTTGATTTTTAATCAAAGCGTATCACAGGAGTATATGAACCTGTACAAATCGGGATTAATGACACCGGGGGAGCTAAACGAAATTCGTCTGACAGGCCTGAGAGAGTAACTGCTGGTTAAGAGAAGATGACTACACTCGCAGAAACTCACGTGCCGTTTTTTTCGGACAGTCGTTGGATTCCCCTCGGCTTCATATGAAGTATCAGATAAGCGATCTTAACTGGGTCGCTTTTTTATTACGCTTTTCCAACTTGGTTCCGCTGATTTTTATGAGAAGTCATACCATCATTGTTCTGTGTTTATCAAAGGGAGTTCTAATTATTGCGTGCATTGTAACTGCTCCTACCTGTAATTGTTTGATTTAATTTGTTTTTCGATTAAGTGTCTCTATTCTGTATAATACAGGAGGAAAATTGGGGAATATGGAGAATATTGAAATAATATAGTATGGTTCCAACGTATTGAAGTAGCAGATGGAGGGGTACTGTGAAAGGAAAACGTATCAATGTAGGATATGCAGAGGAGCATTGGAATGTAGCGGGTACTAGAATTATTAAATATTCTATTGAAATGTTCGACGAAGGGTTAAAAGAACACAAGATTATATCCGCTCCTGATCTGGCCATTCTTCAGAATAAAGTAGATCTGCAGATTGAAAAGTGGAATGAAAAGTGGGAGAAAATCGATTTAAGACAACGGATATTAGAAGAAAAGGAAGCAAGTATTGACGAGGCGGCTAAAAGGACAGAGGAAGCAGTTGAAGCAATTAGAGCTATTGATAGTCTTCTGATACACACATTGACTATTGATGATGCTATTAATTGGAATTCTCTAAAAAGATACGATAAATATGCTGAAGAATATCCATCTCAACCATCTCCAAAGATGAAGAAGGAATACTTGCAAGAACCCATAAAAGAGACACCTATTTTTACTCTATTAGAGAAAATACTTAAATCAAAAAAAGAACAAAAAATAAAAGATTATGACAACAAGCACGTTATGGCACTAGCTCATTGGGAGAGACAAAAGTCAGAGACGGATAACTATAATAATTTATTGGATCAAGAGTACGAATTGGAAACTCAACAATGGCAGGAGAAGGCCAAAGAATGGGAAGGTAGGAAAGAAGTATTTGAGAGGGAACAAGAAGTTTTCAACAATAAAATAGAAGAGATGAAGAGTTCCTACTTTGAGCAAAACGAAGCCTCAATTATTGAATATTGTGAAATGGTGCTTGAAAACTCCCAATATCCAGAGACTTTTCCGAAGAGCTATGAGTTGGAGTACAATCCTGAGAATAAAATTCTTATTGTTGAATATCAATTGCCTTCGGTCGATTGTTTCCCTTTGTTGAAAGAAGTTAAATATATTGCAACGAGGAAAGAACTTAAAGAAGCTTATCATTCAGAAAACCAGATTCAGAAGATGTTTGATGAGTCAATGTATAAAATAAGTTTACGAACTTTGCATGAACTGTTCGAAGCGGATAAGGCGGAAGCGATTGACGCAATTTCATTCAACGGGTGGGTCACAGCCATTAATAAAGCTACTGGAAAAGAAGAAAACAATTGTATACTAACAATCCAAGTAAAAAAAGAAGAGTTTAGAGTTATTGATTTGGCAAACGTTGATCCGAAAATGTGTTTTAGGAGCTTAAAAGGTGTTGCTGGTAGTAAACTTAGTGCACTTAGCCCCGTCAACCCAATACTCCAAATCAGTAAAACGGATAAGCGATTTGTTGAGAGTTACAATGTAGCAAATCATTTGGATGAAACAACGAATTTGGCTGCAATGGATTGGGAAGATTTTGAACATCTAATCAGGGAATTGTTTGAAAAGGAGTTCCAAACTAATGGCGGTGAGGTTAAAGTTACGCAAGCAAGCAGAGATGGTGGAGTTGATGCGGTTGCGTTTGATCCTGACCCGATTAGAGGCGGGAAAATCGTAATTCAAGCAAAAAGATATACAAATACAGTGGGACTTTCTGCGGTTCGTGATTTATATGGAACTGTAGTTAATGAAGGTGCGACAAAAGGAATTCTTGTTTCTACTGCTGATTACGGCCCAGATGCATATGAATTTGCCAAAGGAAAGCCACTTACATTATTAAATGGTTCAAATTTATTACACCTCCTAGAGAAGCATGGGCATCGAGCAAGGATCGATCTTCGGGAAGCCAAACGGATATTGGCAGATAAGTAAAAAGGGCATAGAACCTTTTATCATTAGGAAGCTTATAATTAAATGGGCATGTTACTCTTTCGAAATTCTGTGACGGGAAGTTCCTAGGTGACATAAAAATTGCCACTACACTCGCAGAAACTTATGTGCCGTTATTTTCGGGCAGGGGTTGAACTCTCTCAGCTCCATATAAAGTGCCAGTAAAAGACACCTCAAAGGGTGTCTTTTTCGTTCTTTAATTTTATAAATGCCTCTACAGAATCAGCCATAAACACAAAAAGCTCCGTTCCTACTGGAACGGAGCTTTCCTCGAGTTCTTTTAGAAACACGTAAACGATTGGATCAAATTCAAATCAAATCCGGTGTACACCCAGAACCTTCCGTTCCACTGAAATCCTGCAACCGAGGTGCGTCCTACGAAAACGGGGAAAAACCAGAATTGGTTTCTATTCACAAGCCAAATGTACGTATTCCGAAATAAACAACCAGCAATCGCTCCGGGGTCGACAGCAAAGGGGGTAATTGCAGGTTGCTGAGGGATGAATCCCGGGGGAGGGGAGCTGGGTCCCGCGGACCCCGGCTGCCCCGGCTGTCCTGGGAATCCTGGTTGCCCTGCGAATCCTGGCTGTCCAGGCTGCCCTGGAAATCCTGGGGTACTTGGCGGTGTTAAAAATGACATGATCTCGTCACTCCTTAATGGATGGGCTAACACATTGTATGTAGGAGCGGAGATAAGTGAATGGGCGCACGCCATATTTCTTTATGCATTCTGCAGAGGATAGAACGTTTAGCATAAATTTATAGCATTTGAAGGTGTGTGATATAGCGTCATTGCTGTCAAAAGCTCATCCTACCAGGACTAGTCCTAGCCTAAAGTCTAGGCACAAACACCCCCTAAGACGGTTATGTTAGGTTAATGAGACGGCTATAATTAATTTATTGCGAAGAACGTGACTAATGAAGCAAAGGAGTGTTTGAATATGAACGCAACAGAAGCGACTGCAAAGGAGCCAACAGGTAAGGTGAATTGGGTGCTTTTTAACCCGAAAACTTATGCAACAATCCTCTATTTTTTAATATCTCTTCCGTTAGGGATTATCTATCTTACAGTAGCGATAACGGGAGTTGTACTATCCATCGGTTTAACTCCATTATTTATCGGGATCCCGTTGTTTTTTGGAGTAGCTAAGTTGTTAGATGGGATTGTAAAATTTGAACAAAGTATGATTAGACAAATTTTAGGCTTGCCGATTCAGCCTGTTTCGTATAATAACAACCAACAGTCTGACGCTGGACAGAACTGGTTGAAGCGAATGGTAAAAGGGTTTGACGGCGGGTTATTCATTCGAAATTTGCTGCTCGTATTCCTAAGATTTGTTACAGGCATTGTATTCTTTGTGATTATGGTAACGGTGATTTCATTAGGACTAGGCTTTATTGCTCTTCCAGCCGTGCATATTATTTTGATGAATGAAATGCAACTGGATATTTTAGAGCATGGCTTGTTTAATTACTTCCACATAGATTGGACCTACAATCAGCAATATCTGTTGTACGTAGGTGTTGGTCTTGTACTTTTTTGGATTGCGCTTCGCATCGTGAATGGCCTCATGCAAATTCAGCGCAGAATCATGTATGTGGATGAGGCATACCAGCAGCCATCAGTCCAAGTAGAAGCGCCAATGTATGATTCCGTTCAGTCGCAATATTATGATTACCAAGGACCAGTCCACTCAAGGGTTGATGCAGCCAGCCTATAGAGAGCTTTAGAATATGGAGTTTTTATAGATATTAGGAAAACCCCTATGTTTCCAACTGTCAGTACAATAGACCTAACCTTACGATCCCCGCAATGGGGGTCTTTTTTTTGGAAGGAGGGGATGCGCTGTTTTGGAACTGTAGGAGCGAAGCGCCTGCTACTGCAAAATGCTTTTAGAATACGTGTATTACAGCTTGTTGGTTAGATTCTTGTCCGGCTGGATATTATGTTCAATGGAAAGCTTCTTATGTGGCGTTTTTTATTTTTTGACAAACTAACCGGCAGTTTATTTACTAAATTAAGCGATCTTTTTAATTGTTATGTTACTTAATATATGTTAGCCTTAAATTAAGTAACATTATCGGAGGGGTTTTTAGTGCAATTTGTTAATCCGATTCGGGACGTGAAAACCATACAAGCGATGAAAGAGGAGCTCCGAAAACACTCTGTAAGGGATCTGTTGCTCTTCGTATTGGGAATTAACACCGGGATTAGTCTTCTTGATTTGCTTAATCTTACTGTACAGGACGTTTGGGATGGCCAGAATGCTAAACAGTTTCTTTACATTAAGGATGAGAAGACAGGAGAAGAAAAGGCTTATTACTTAAACAGCAAGGTCGGGGAGATACTAAGCGAGTATTTATCTAACGTCGATTGCAAATCAGAGGATTATTTGTTCAAATCCAAAAAGGATTGTCGTCCGATTACCCGTCAACAGGCGTATCGAATTATTAACCACTCAGCAAAGGAGGTAGGAATATCTGAGAAGATTGGGACCCATACACTGAGAAAGACGTTTGGTTACCATGCATATTATAGAGGAGTTGCCATCTCCATCTTAAAGTCGATTTTGCATCACCATTCTACGGCAGAGACGCTAAAGTATCTGGGAATCGACAGGGCTGAGAAGCGGCCCATTAAAGTGGATGTTAATTTATAAATGCTCTGTGTTTTGAAAAAATAAAAAATCTCCGTATGGAACATACGGAGAGGGTAGTTGTTTATTCGCTTTTATTTAACATCGTCCAGACCCAATGCTGTATTGATATCTACGTTAGTTAGTTCAGTTACAATCCCGTCAGTTACGAGAACATGCAAAGTTGAAGCATCCTTCATAAAACGGAAAATTCCGTTATCGAAATCTGTATCAATTTCTTTGAAGAAAAGGCCTTCATATTCAGTTTCTTTATCGTGACTGAAGGTTAGCTGGTATTGCTCCCCATCTTTAATCAAATAAGCACGAATGCCCTTTTGATAATTGCCTTCTTCATCCCGAATATAACGGGCAACGGAAACGATATGCAGATCGACAAAGGGAATCTCGCGTACCAAAGAATTAATGATTGATCCCTTCGTGATTTGTTCCCATCGGCTGCTTGCTGTCTGGCCAAGAATGATCTGTGTAATGTTGTTATCTCTAGCTACTTCTGCAATGACTTTATAGACAGGGCGGCTTTCGTTATCCTTCATGATAAATTGGGCCGTTGTATGAGCGTGGGCATATTCTTTCCATTGTTCGATATAGAGTAATTTCTCGGCATCCAGTTCGTCGAATGGCTTCGGGTCAATCGTCAAAATGTACAGCGGAGCTTTCATGATATTAGCGATTGCACAGCCACGTTTGATTAGTCTTTCGCTATTGGGACCATAATAAACGCAAACAAGAATACTCTCATTAAATACGTTAATCATTTTAAGTATTTCACCTCAATGCTAGTAGTAGGACTCGTTTAAACTATGTAAGACTATAGTTGAAGTTAACAAAAGAGTCAATATGTAGATACGGAAGCAGAAGTCATGAATAAGGAGGAGTACGCTTGACTATGTTCTATACCTATATTTTTCTCCCGTTGATCAGTGCAATACTTGTTCCCTTCCTTTATAAGTATTTCAATCGCCTAGTACATACGGGATGGTTCGTTTTACTTGTACCTTTATCTATTTTTATCTATTTAGTACAGTATATACCTGGCGTTGCGGCTGGTGACACCTATAAGTACACATTATCCTGGATTCCGTCCCTTGATGTGAATATGATCTCCTATGTGGATGGGCTCAGTCTGTTATTTGGTCTGCTCATCAGCGGTGTGGGTAGCTTGGTCATTATTTATTCTATATTTTATATGTCTAAGGTTCGAGAGGCTCTCCATAACTTCTATATTTATTTGCTCATGTTCATGGGCGCAATGCTGGGGGTCGTATTCTCAGATAACCTCCTAGTCCTGTACGGATTCTGGGAGTTAACCAGCGTGTCTTCCTTCTTATTAATCTCCTATTGGTACGAGCGCAAGAGCTCCCGCCAAGGTGCCTTAAAGGCGTTATTGATTACTGTTCTTGGCGGATTCGGCATGTTAGCCGGGTTCATTATGCTGATCATGATGGCGGATACTTACAGCATTCGAGAAATGATTGCGAACCTGGAAGTCATACAAAGCCATGTCTTGTTTATTCCTGCAATGCTATGTATTTTGCTCGGGGCATTTACGAAATCCGCGCAATTTCCGTTCGGGATTTGGTTACCAGATGCGATGGAGGCTCCAACTCCGGTGAGCAGTTATCTCCACTCGGCTACGATGGTCAAGGCTGGCATTTATTTAGTGGCTCGTATGACTCCGATCTTCGGAGGGAGCTCCGTGTGGTTCTGGCTTGTGGCTGGAATTGGTCTCATTACCCTGCTTTATGGTTCTTTGACAGCGCTGAGGCAGACCGATCTAAAGGCGATGTTAGCATATTCTACAATCAGTCAATTGGGATTGATTATGTGTCTGCTTGGAGTCGGCTCTTTAGCTGTCTATTTCGGACCTGGTGAGAGTGGCACGATCTTTACGGTAGCTACATTTGCCGCCCTATTCCATCTGTTTAATCATTCGACCTTTAAAGGAAGTCTGTTTATGGTTGTCGGTATTATTGACCATGAGACAGGCCGGCGGGATATTCGCTATTTCGGCGGTTTGATGCAAGTTATGCCGATTACGTTCACGATCGCTTTGATTGGCGGTTTATCTATGGCGGGATTACCGCCGTTTAACGGTTTTTTGAGTAAGGAAATGTTCTTTGCAGCGGTGAATGAGGTATCCCAGGCCGGTATTTTCGGTTTAGGCAGCATTGGTCTCATATTCCCGATCATCGCCTGGATAGCCAGTATCTTTACCTTTGTTTACTGTATGATTTTTGTATTCAAGACCTTTGGAGGACAATATCGTCCTGAGAAATTGACACGAAAAGTGCATGAAGCGCCTTGGGGAATGCTGTTTTCACCCGCCGTTTTGGCATTACTCGTTATACTCATTTTCTTCTTCCCCAATGTATTGGGTAAGTATATTCTCACCCCGGCGTTAACCTCGATTTTGCCGATGATGCCTTTGTCTCCATACGACCTGAAAATCAGTGCTTGGCATGGGATTAATACGGAGCTCGTGATGACGTTCGGTGTCATTGTTGTCGGTCTCCTTCTCTTCAAAGCATCGAAGCGTTGGATACAGGTCATGCGAAATTACCCGCAGGGCTTAACATTGAATCATTGGTACAATAAGGGCTTGGCAGGTACAGAGAGGCTCTCGGCATCTCTAACGAATCGGTATATGACAGGCTCACTGAGACAGTATCTGATCTACATTTTTTCTTTCTTTGTCATTGTATTGATAAGTTCGCTTCTGCTGCTCCATGGTCTTCAGTTCGATTTCTCAAGTGATGCAGCTATCAGTATTTTTGATGTCGGACTTGTGCTGGGGATGATCATCTCCGCATGTACGGTGTTATTTGCCGGCAATCGAATCGTGGCTATTGTTGCACTTGGAGCGTTAGGCTATATGGTTTCGATGTTCTTTGTAATCTTTAGGGCGCCTGACTTGGCATTGACGCAAATGGTAGTGGAGACGGTGACAACGGTTCTGTTCCTACTGTGCTTCTATCATCTACCGAAGCTTACGAAAAGCATTCAGCGGATTCCGTTCAAACTGACGAATCTGGTCATCTCGATTGCGATGGGCTTAACGGTGACCGTGCTCGCATTGTCCGCGAATGGGCACAAGTTATTTGAACCAATTACATCCTTTTTTGAAAATGCCTTTGAGCTCGCGGGTGCCAAAAATATTGTCAACGCTATATTAGTGGACTTCCGCGGATTTGATACGATGCTGGAAATATCCGTGTTAACCATTGCCGGGCTAGGGGTCTATATCTTCGTTCACCAGCGTTCCAAAAGGAGGGAACAACATGAAACCGAATGATGTGATATTGAAAAGTGTCACCCGAGTTGCTGCCGTAATCATATTGACCTTTTCGATCTATTTGTTTATGAACGGTCACCATCATCCAGGAGGAGGATTCATTGGGGGACTGAGTATGGCATCATCGATTGTCCTGCTGTATCTCTCTTTTGGAGTCGAGAAGGTAAGGGAAAACATTCGGGTGGATTTCAAAAAGCTTTCTGCGGTGGGAGTATTGATTGCCGTTGCGACCGGAACAGTGAGCGTAGTTTTTGGTAAGCCTTTTTTAACCCAGACCTTCGGTCATTTTGATTTACCGATCTTTGGGGATACGGAGCTCGCATCTGCTTTGATTTTTGATACCGGAGTCGCTTTGGCTGTCATAGGCACCGCAGTCAATATTATTCTTAGCATAAGTGAGGATCGTTAATATGGAGACACTAATGGTCATACTGGTCGGTATTTTAATATCCATTGGAACCTATTTGATTCTATCTAAGCAATTGCTGCGGATTGTGCTTGGGTCATCCATTGTGGGCCATGCGGTTAATTTGTTGCTCATCACTTCTGGTGGGCTGAAGACGGGGAGTGCCCCTCTGCTGGGAGAGAAAGTCGCGAACTTTACGGATGCTATTCCTCAAGCATTAATTTTAACTGCGATTGTCATTAATTTTGCCGTGACAGCGCTAGTACTAGTGTTATGTTACCGGGCCTATCAAAGCTTCGGGACGGATGACATGGAGCAATTAAGGGGGAATGAGCATGAATAATTTGTTGATCACGCCGGTGATCATTCCTCTGTTAATGGGGATGGTCCTCATTATATTCCAGAAAAATATAAAGCTGCAGCGGATTCTTAGTCTGGCTGCCTTGTTAGCTACCAGTGTCATTGCTGTTCTATTGATGAATGGGATCAGAGAGGGCGGTATTCAAACCTTACAGTTGGGTGGCTGGGAAGCGCCTTACGGCATTAGTTTCGTGGGCGACATGTTCAGTGCTTTGCTGCTGTTGGCTACCTCGATTGTTGCGGTATGCTGCTTGATTTATTCTTTTTCATCGATTGGCCGAAAACAAGAAAAATTGTATTTTTATCCTCTATTTTTATTTTTGATTACAGGTGTCAATGGTTCGTTCTTAACAGGGGATTTATTTAACTTATATGTCTTCTTTGAATTGTTTCTGGTTGCTTCCTATGTACTGATCACAATGGGGGGAGGCAAGCGGCAGCTTGGCGAGTCACTCAAATATATTTTTACGAACATTATTGCATCTGCGTTCTTCTTGATCGGGGTTGCCTACTTATATTCTATTACGGGCACTTTGAACCTCGCCCATTTATCGATGCGGATTGCAGAGGTTGGTCAGGACGGATTAATTACTACCGTCGCCTTATTATTCCTGATTGTTTTCGCCATGAAAGCTGGACTATTACTCTTCTTCTGGCTACCTGGATCTTATAGCGTGCCGCCAACGGCAATCGCTGCTATTTTCGCTGCGTTACTCACTAAGGTAGGGATATACGCCATCTTCAGAATGTTCACGCTCATCTTTTATCATGAACCGCAGATAACCCATCTGTTTATCGGGATCTTAGCGGCTATTACGATGATATTAGGCGGAATCGGCGCTATAGGTTTTTGGGATTTGCGGAAAATATTAACCTACAATGTAGTCATCAGCGTCGGATTTATTATGGCTGGACTCGTCTCCTTTACATCTACCGGTATAACCGGTTCTATTTATTATTTGATTCACGACATGCTGATTAAAGGGCTTGTATTTATGATTGGGGGAACGATTGTTCATCTCACGGGGACAAGTGATTTGAAGAAAATTAGCGGATTGATTCGCCTGCACCCCCAGTTAGGCTGGATGTTCTTCATCGCGGCGTTGTCTATGGTTGGTATTCCTCCGCTTAGCGGATTTCTTGGCAAAGTGTTCACGACGCAAGGCGTCTTTGAAGCCGGCTATTACTGGCTGGGAGGAATCGGACTGCTGGCGAGCTTGTTCATTCTGTATTCGATGATCAAATTGTTTATGAATGCTTTCTGGGGTGAAACGATTCTAAGTATAGACGAAGAGAAAGGAACAACGAAAGGCTTGTTGCTTCCAATCGCTCTATTGACGCTGGCTAGTGTTGCTATGGGAATCGGCGCTGAGGCGATTACGGGTTATGTAGCCCAAGCTGCCGAGGAATTGCTCAATCCAAGTTTATATATTCAGGCTGTGTTTGATTAAAGGGGGGAAACAGTCATGCCCGTTCAGGTGCTACTCAACATATTCATTGCCTACTTGTGGATGTTTCTGCAAGAGGATATGAGCATATTAAACTTTATCAGCGGTTACTTCGTTGGTCTGTTTATTTTAATGTGCATCCGCCGTTTCTTTAAAAAGCCGTTTTATCTATTCACGTTAGCCGCAATTGGTAAGCTGTTCATTCTCTTTATCCATGAGCTGAATACTTCTGCGATGATGGTTATGAAGCATGTACTCCGTCCCAAAATCGATGTGAAACCAGGGATTTTCAAGGTGGAAACCGATTTGGAGGGGGATTTGGAAATTACGCTCCTATCCTTATTAATTTGCTTAACACCAGGCTCAGTCATCATGGAGGTAACCCCTGATTCCAAGGTGCTATACATCCACGGTCTGAACATGCCTGAATCCAGGGATTCTGTATTGAAATCAAAATCTGTGTTTGAAAAAGCGATAAAGGATGTGACGAGAAAATGATATTTGAGACGGTGTTGATCACTGCATTATGTCTATTAATGCTGGCTATACTGGCCAATTTGTATCGGATTGTAAAAGGGCCCTCCAGTGCAGACCGCGTGCAAGCTTTGGATTCCATTGGTATTAATCTGATTGCCAGTACCGCCGTGTTCTCTGTGCTGCTGCACACACATGCCTTTTTTGATCTTATCTTACTGATCGGGATCCTTTCGTTTATTGGAACAGTTGCCTTCGCCAGATTTATTGAAAGAGGTGTTGTCATTGAGCGTAAGCGGTGAAATCATCGGGGCCGTCCTCATTCTCATTGGAGCCATTTTCAGCTTAATCAGCGCGATCGGGAATGTGCGTTTGCCCGATGTGTACACAAGGTCTCATGCTGCCTCTAAAAGTTCTACACTTGGCGTACTGTGTGCGCTTGTTGGAACATTGCTGTACTTCTTAATTTCTGACGGTTTCTTCAGCATCCGCCTCATCTTGGGTATCTTCTTTGTATTTTTGACAGCTCCAGTGGCCGCCCATGTGATCTGCCGGGCCGCTTACCGTAGCCAGGTGCCGTTAGCCGAGCAGAGCGTCCAAGATGAATTGAAGGACTATTATAAGGAGAATGACATCGAAATCGCCCGGGTAGAAGATAAGGTTGAATTGGTTTATGATCAGGGGAAATAAAAAAGCGGTCCATCCTCCGTTGAGGGTGGGCTGCTTTTTACATTACGATCTCTGTAGCAGGAATAAGTGGATGAGATTCCGATAGACCGTTTGGAAGTACCTTAAGTTTAATATATAGTTAAATGAGACAATATAGTTAAAGTCCGCCATGTGGTCTGTCAGTCACGGATGATTCTTTTACAAGCAGGTGCAAAATAATGAGCGAGGCTTCAAAGGTTCCGATACACAAGCAGATTACTGATATCTTTCGGATGCTTGCGTTTTCCTACCGGGAAATATTAATTTTCGAACTCCTGTATAAGTTGCTGACGTTATTTATCTTTATTCCGGCTATCTCATCCATATTTCGTGGATTTCTCCGCTTAGGCGGGTTTGCCGGAGCCACCAATTACGAACTGTTGCAATTTGCGATGAGTAGGTATGGCTTGTTATGCATGCTGGTTCTGATTCCTATCGCCACAATGCTGATTTTTATAGAGTTATCGGTTCTAATTATCCTCTCGTATTATGGTCAAAAAAGGCAGCGAATCGGACTTATTCCGGCGTTTTTACAGTCGCTTTCCTATCTCCCGTCCCTGTTCAAAATAGGATTTCTAGGATTGGTGATCTATCTGTTGCTGTTTCTTCCGCTCGGTGCGGGGGTAGGTACTTCGCTAATTCCTTCTTTGGAAATTCCGAATTTTATCTCGGGCGAGCTTATAAAAACAGGCGGAGGAACTTTGCTGCTTATTGGTGTACTGGGGGTCATGTTATTCTTCAATATTCGCTGGACCTTTTTGCTCCATATTGTGGTGATCGAGGGGGCGGCAAGCTTTCGGAAGGCGGCGAAGAAAAGTGCTGCACTCCTTAAAAAGAGATATATCCGCATATCAGTGGTTATGCTGTCAGTATTCTTACTGTATCTGCTCGTTGTCATTCTGCTGATTGTATTTTTTGTGGGAGCTGTTGGTCTTCTATACTTCCTGTGGGAGCAGCAGACGATATTTGCCAGCGTTGTGCGGATCGTCGCTTTAAAGAGCGTTGTACTATCCTTTTATATGGCGACACTTTTTTTAATGCCGCTGTATATTACCACGACTACGCGTTTATACATGGTAAAAGCGGACCCGAATCATGCTATGCTGCAGCTTCCTGAGCCGAAGAGTAAGGAAGACCGTTCTGTTCAGAATCAAGGACTGTTGCAGAAACATAAGAGAAAGCTGATCGTCCTTGGTTCAGTTACTGTTTTTGCAGCGGGACTTGCACTCCTGCCAGCCATTGATGGAATGCAGATGGAGGATCAAAAAGCTGAGATTATGGCCCATAGAGGATACGTTTCGAAAGGGCCGGAGAATACGATTGAAGCAATACAGGGTGCGATTGAGGCACATGCGGATTATGCAGAAATCGACGTCTTGGAAACGAAGGACGGGGATCTTGCCGTCATACACGATACTAATTTGAAGCGTCTAACAGGTACCCATGCACAGGTATATGATCTGACAATGGATGAATTACGAGAGCTACAAGTGAAACAAGGGAGTTTCACAGGACGAATCAGTAGCCTGGCAGAAGTGATGAATGTGGCCAGAGGCAAAATAAAGCTAAACATTGAAATCAAAACACACGGCAAGGAAAAAAATCTGGTGGAGACATTTATCCGGATTATGCGCGAAAATCATTTTGAGAATGAAAGTGTTGTACAGTCGCTGAATTATGAAATCGTGCAGCAAGTCAAAGCCGCGGCCCCGGATCTTCAGGTGGGGTATATTATGTTCGCAGGTGTCCCGGATATGGGGCGGATTGCCGCTGATTTTGTCGTGATGGAAGAATATATGGTCAAAGAATCGGTCATCGCTTCAGCCAAACGGTATCACAAGCCTATCTATGTCTGGACAGTTAATGACAAAGACAGCATGAGACGATTCTTCAGTATGGGTGTCGATGGGATCATAACAGATTACCCTGAGGATGCGATTTCCATTGAAAAAGAAATTAGAACGGGGCCGCTGTCGGCGTTGACCCAGTGGCTTAATAATTTGAATTTTTGATACCTAATTGAGAGCCCCGCAAACTCTGCATGTGCAGCAGGTTGCGGGGCTTTGGCGTTCATCAGTCGCGGTCTTTGAACAAATGTTAATAATAATATGATTTAGAAAAAGGTGTTAACCCATATCAAGCGGAATTATTCTCTGATGTGACTAACTGGATTGAAGATAAATGCTTTATTGAGGAGAGTGACCATGCTTATCTTAATGGAAGGATTACCTGGGGCTGGGAAGTCAACGAACTCGGGTTTATTATTTCGTCAGTTTGAGCGACATGGCTTTAAAACAAGATGGGTACATGAGCTTGATCGGCCGCATCCTGTGTTATTTTTTCAAGAATCTCACTTGAAGACGAAAGAATATCTCAATTGGAAGACCCGCCATAACCTTTCAACTTCGCTCCTAGAAAAATTTGTTACAATCCGTGAGGAGTCTGTTGGCTTCGATTTGCTCGAGTTGTCGTGGAATTATAAAGAAGCATTATCCGAAATGGCCTTCAATGAAATTCAAGAAAGAGATGTGTGGAAATTCTCACTGGATGAATATATAGAGGCTGCGCTGGAAAAGTGGAGGTTCTTTGCGAAGGAAGTGGCAGGTGATCCCGAGCAGGTAGTCATTTTAGACAGTTGTATTTTCCAATACCAAATCTTTAGTTTTCAATTGGCTAACGCTCCGCAACAACAGTTAGATTATTTTATCGAAGCTTTATGGGAGTGTCTGACACCGCTCAGTCCTAAATTGGTTTATCTCTATCGCAATTCTATAACTGATGCAATTAGTCATCTTAGACAGGTACGGGGAGAGTCGTTTTTTCTAAACATCTGGGAAAGGGATCGCTTAAGGCCTTACTACAAAGCTCGTCCGGACAAGGTGGAAACGTATTTCGAGTTTTTAGCCGATTATCATGCAATTGCCCAACAACTGTATAACAAGGCGAAGTGCCCGAAGCTTTCCATTGAGGTTACAAGTGGAGAATGGAATGAGTTCGAAGAGCGCATGCTTGCTTTCTTTGGACTGACACGGCTCCCTGATATAGATGCTGGCATTTATGAAGGAGATTATTTGAACAACGATCTGGGGTTATTGCTTAAGATCAAGCAAGATAACGATGAATATTTCTTAATCGATCCTAATGGGAGTAAACATAAATTGATTGCGCGCACCTCTACCGAGTTTTATATAAATGATCTGCCTGTCATTTTAAATATCTCCAGAGAAGGCGAGATTGTAATTGACGGTTCTAGCTTAACAAGCCGTTGGACGGAAAAAGGGTTGGTATTTCTTAGAGAATAAAATAGATAGCTGAATGATATAATAGTATCTATTAATACTATGGATTCAATTCGAGTTATTCTATTTGTGGGAGGTTGAACATGAAAAATTTTAAATCGTATATTTCTCCTCCGCTCGAGTTTGAGGTGCTAGAACATGATCGGGTAATTGCGAAAGTTAAACTGGACTACATGAATCAGAACGTTGATGTTTGGCAAGATGAAGAGGTGTTGCCCGTCTTTTTACCTTTTCCCGGTAAGCAAAAAGTGCTAGTTGGCGATGTACTAGACTATTTCGAGTCTCGGTGTCTACCGCGTACCCGGCATCATATTGAAAAAGTACTGCATGCTCTAGATCTTCAAGATTATGTACCAACCGATATAGTAAAACAAACACATGGTGTACTATATGATGATTACGTGTGGATTCGATTCTCTGGTGAGGAGTTGACGTGCGCTGATGTCCATCCCCGTTTTGCAAGTGAGCAAGGACTTTCGGCAGACATTTGTAAGCAGCAGTAAGGGTGATCAGCTGAAATGGAAAATGGGAAACGTATGGGGAAAAGCTAATAAATTTGGCTACGAAGGTTTGGCAGAATGGGTAGCATACGAAATGATCAAACTTTCAAATATTTCTCCCCAGCTGGTAGTTCCTTATAGTCAGTGTATATTGAGAGAAAACGACAGTATTGATTATCAAGGATGCTACTCTGAAGATTTCCTCCTACCAGGGGAGAGTCTCGAAGATCCTGAGATTGCAAATACGCAAATATGAGTATTTATTTGTTTGAAGATGTTTAATTGGAGGTATTAGATTCTAACGTTAATTATCTTTGGCTTTAAGGAATAGGGTGCTGTCCGTTGTTTTAAATCTAGCAAATAAAAAAAGGAGCTCGGGATGAAAGCTCCTTTTTAGCCTTATCGTTAGTTTCCCCTACCCTCCAATATTTTCTCGGCTAACTCATCTCCACAGTACTCCAGATCCATGATGGAATGAAATAAATCGGCTTGCAGCTGTCGTTGCTCCTTCGTCCAAGCTTGTTTGGGGGAGCTGAAGGCTGCCAGTTCTTTTGGGTCGATTAGGCTGTTCTGGAAATTATGCAGCTGAGTATACATCTCGTTGTAGACATTCGTCATTAGATCTAAATATTTGTTCATTGAAGACGTTGTTCCCATAGTTAAAAGGCAATGATTCAAATATACTGCCGCACTTCTTCTAGCATCGGTCAGAGCCATCATACAAAAGTGATTAACACCTAGCCTTCTGGCAAAATCCTGATCGTTCGCATGTTGATACCATTGTTCATCGAGCAAGCCTTCCTGCCATTCCTTCAGGGCTTGGTATCCTAGCTTATATCCTCTATTATCTGGAGCCTTCATGGAGTCCAGTTTGGCCTGGAGTGAAGAGTAAAGATTCTCTAGAGCGGATGGCTTAGCCAATTGGCTGCTAAAACGAATGATGACGAATGGCCAGTGGTCCACATTAAGATATCCCTTTGTGGTTTTCATGTACTCCTGAAATTCCGGATCATCTTTTAGATCTTCAAAAGTCTCTTGGTCAAAATAGCTACGGCAAAGTAATGTTCTCCCGCCATCCAGGTAGCCGGTGATAATTCCCCACTCGTGAGCTACACGGAGGTTAATGGCTATCGGCAATTCATGTTTTTTGATGCTGGCCATAATCATCTGCTTCTCCAGTTTACGTTCCTCGGATGTGATGCGATCGGCCCAGCTAGCCTGAAGTCCATAAGCTTTGAATGCCAGGCTGGCATAGTCGTAACCCACCAGTCCATCAGCAGAGCTGTAATCCCAAACGGGGTTAAAAGCGATCCTCCAGCATGCTCCCGAAACACCCATCACCGTTTCATAGGTTGTTTCTTGTCCCATAGTCTTCAATGAAAGATAAAGCGCACCTGCCCAGGAGCAATCCATTCCTTGACCAAAACCAAGCTGGTCCACATTCTCTACAATATAATAATCATTCTGGGAGTCACTTCTAAATAGGCGAGAACGGTCCGGTGCATAATGAATTCTATTGCCTTCGGGACAGCTAATTGCATGAATACCTGTGGCGTTAACATATACAAGTAATAGGAAATCGTCTCCGTTATTGTCGATCAGGCTGGGGAACAGTTCGTGATTTGCGATAAAATGCTCCCATTTAAAATACTCATAGTGTTCCATCTTGGCTAAGACATTTTGATTTGCCTGTTCATTACCATAGGTAGCAAGCACAATATTCAGTCCCTTTGGCTGCAATGGATAACCTTCAGTATTAAGATCAAGCACTAATTGGTTATTCTGCTGAACATAAGTAGCATAGGTCCCGGAAGGTGTCTGATATTTGATCAGCAGCAGCTTGGTCCGGTTACTATTAATACGACTGGGAAAAGTCTGCTCATTTACGGTCAATGTGAGATGATTGCCGACAACGAACTGGTTAACGAAATGAGTAACATCATGACTTTCATGGCCATCGGTGTATGCTGCATAGAGAACAACCAATTGCTGAGGCATCAAAATACTGTCAATCGAGTGGCCCAGTGCAGTGGAGAGCAGAGGCAAGGTGGACGTTTCGGGCAAAGATTTTCCCGTCTCCCATTTAGAAACTGCCTGGGCACTAACGTTTAATTGCTCAGCCAGTTGTTCTTGCGATAATTGTTTTTCTTTACGGAGCATTGAGATTCTGTTCCCGACCTTTTCGTTGCTCAACATATTTACATCTCCCAAAAAAGTGTATTACGACGTCGTTACCTTTTATTATAAGAATTTGAAATGGGAAATCCATTTATTTCAAGATGAGTGGATGTGTTATTGTTCAACTGTGGGTTGAGTTTGAAAGGTACCAGGAGATTGCACGGTGCATTATACTAGTTCAAGATTGAGAAGATCGTCCGGGTTAGGGTGTGTGCTTACGTTGCCGATTCATTGTACACAACGGATTTTTAAGTTAGTATAAACATGGAGCTCTTGTAGACAATATGTCTATATTGTAAATTGCTAAATCTTTAGCTTTTATATAAATTGGAGGCATCATATGAGTACATTCAATGTGATTACAACAGACCGATTATTAATCAGAACACTGGAAATGAAAGATAAAGAGGATTTTTTCAGATATCGTGCTATGCCTGAGGTATATAAATATCAATCATGGAAACCAGCGAATATTAATGAGGTTGAGAAGTTTATCTCGGACAATCTGACTGTCGTACCGAATACCAGCGATTCATGGCTTCAAGTGGCTATTTCTCTGAAGGACGGGCAGCTTATCGGTGATGTCGGCATTCATTTTTTGTATGATGGTTTTCAGGCCGAACTAGGATATACGCTTTCTCCTGAATTCCAAGGCAAAGGCTATGCCTCCGAGGCGGTTCGGGCCGTAATTGATTATTTGTTCACCGGGCTAGGTAAGCATAGAATTACAGGATCAGTGGACCCTGACAATTTGAAGTCGATAAAGCTGCTGGAGAATTTGGGATTTAGAAAAGAAGCACATTTTATCAAAAGCTACCGGATGAATGATGCTTGGTATGATGATTGCGTCTATGCTATTTTGGCAGATGAGTGGAAATGAATTTTATAGATAGTATCAGTGAAGGCCACCCTTGAAGGTGGTCTTTCTGCGTGTTGTCAGTTTTTCGTGGGGCAAGTCCCTCCTATATGATAAAAGTTTTGAGATTTTTTAGGGATTGTACTATGATAAGAATAAATTCCAATATTTGTTATATTGGCGTTGTGGATAGTGCCTCGTACTCTTATTCAGTTTAGAGAATAATAACCCTAAGGAGTGGTAAAAATGGCGCGTGTTTTATTTATTAACGGTGGATCTGAGGGACATATCAATCCAACACTTGGCGTAGTACAAGAGCTTATCACGCGTGGGGAAGAGGTAGTTTACTTTTCTATAGAAGCTTATAGGGAGCGGATTGAGCAGACGGGGGCTACCGTACGAACCTTTGACGGTCAAAAGTTTATTAATGCTTTTATCTCAGGTGGAAAAGATTATGTGCTCGAAAGAATCAACGGTCTCTTACTTACGGCAGATATAGTGATACCAACCGTTCTTGAACAGATCGCAGGAGAGCATTTTGATTACATCATCCATGACTCCATGTTTGGTTGTGGACGTTTACTTGCGCAAATTCTTAAGCTTCCTGCCATCAGCTCTTGTACTACTTTTGCGCAAACCAAAGAAGTATTCGATAGAACATTGGAGCAGTCTTTTACAGGGGTACCTGCAGAAATAGCCACACCTATATATGATAAATTTCAAGAACTGACGGACATGGTGAAGGAAAAATATAATGTGGAGATCACTTCTCCTTATGATGTATTTTGTAATCCTGCACCACTTACAATCGTGTATACAACGAGGGAGTTTCAACCTTATGAAGAAGCAATCGACCAAACCTATAAATTTGTAGGCCCATCTATTTCTTCACGATTAACGCAAGAAAACTTCGACCTTACGGCAATTAAGGGGAAAAGCCCAATATACATTTCGTTGGGGACTATCTTCAACCAAGCCATTGATTTCTATAAGCTTTGTTTTGCGGCACTGGGGGACACGGAGCATACGATAGTCATGTCTATTGGGAGTAGGGTTCAAATCGCTGATTTAGGTGAGATTCCTGATCACTTCATCGTAAAAAATTATGTGCCACAAACGGAACTACTGAAGTACACTAAATTATTTATTACACATGGTGGAATGAACAGCACGAATGAAGGCCTCTACTACGGGGTTCCGCTAATCGTAATCCCACAGAGCGCGGATCAGCCGGTCATTGCCGGACGAGTGGCTAATATAGGAGCAGGAGTTAAATTACAAATGGAAAGCCTGACTGCCAAGCAACTACGTGAAGCCGTAGATCATGTGTTAAGTGACCCATCCTTCAAGGAAGCTGTTGCTGCTATTAGAGAACCCTTTCTAAAAGCAGGCGGGTCTCACCAAGCTGTCGATGAGATTTTCAAATTTGTTAGTCAGAATCGTATCTAGGTCAGGAAGGGGATAACATTTGCAAAAGAGTGATAGTCTGTTACACGTCAGTATTGGGGGAGCCGTTTTATTTGGAGGCCTATTTCTGGCTAGATACTTAATAAATAAAGAGTTTGGCGTAATAGAATTGTTTGCAGCATGCTTTTTCCTCGTTGGAATTATATTTTTAATCTTTTGGAAAAGAAAAAAATAATGAATCGAACTAAGAGCTCTCTTTTCCAAAAAAATGGTCGGTTAATGGTTGAGAAGAATCTATAATTCCATCGTTTTATATATCTAAAATAAGCAGGAGCGAGAGCCTTTGGCCTATAACAAGGTCTTAGCTCCCGCTCCTGTGAATTGTTACTTCAACTCATACTTAGCAACAGTGGTACATATCAAGTTAACAGATCTTTGCGTTCACTAATCCAGTAGCTTAAATCAAGTTAAGCACTGATCGGATTGCGAACAATTTTAACCTCGTGGAAGGAAATGGCGTTAGACAGAATATATTCCGGCGTCTCGCGGTGGGAATGCGATTCACGGAAGGCGTCGCTGCGAGTCCAGCCCTGGAAAGCTTCTTTGGATACCCAGCGCGTGCTGATGGTTACTTCATCGTATTCCGCCGGTTTCTCATTCAGAAGTACCTCAAGGCCGAGAAAGCCTTCCATCTCTTCAACTTTGCCGACCTTATCGAACCGGTTAATCAGCAGCGAAGCCTGACCTTTCTTAATTTGCGAAGTATTGTTCACGATAATCATGTTACGTTCCTCCAATTTATAATAGGTTTTTGGAATAATTACAGGGTAATTCTCCACATAACTCACTGAAGCCTCAAGATCATATACTTTCTGTAAAAAGACATCGTCCAGTAATCCCCGCGGACTTCCCGTGGCTACAACAGATCCGCGCCGCATCGCCACCATATGATGACTGAAAGCAACGGCCTGCGGCAGATCATGCAGTACCATCACTATTGTGATTCCGGTCTCGCGGTTGATGGCTGCAAGCATGTTCAGAACATCGAACTGATGGGTAATATCCAGAAAAGTAGTCGGTTCATCAAGAAGTAGAATGTCCGTATTTTGAGCCAGGGTCATGGCGATTCTGGCTTTTTGCTGTTCACCCCCGGATAAAGTATGAAACATACGGTCTGCATACCTGGCAGTTCCCGTTAGCTGCAACGCATGGTCGATCCATTGGTGGTCCTCGGCGCTTGCCGAGTAGTTCCAGGGACTTTGGTAGGGAGAACGACCGTAGGCTACCAGTTCGCGAACGGTTAAATTTTCTGGCACTTGCTTGGACTGAGGGAGCATCGCAAGGGTGCGGGCTAATTTTCGACGCGGAAGCTTATGAAGCTCCTCGCCAAGAATCCGTACCTCTCCCGACTCCGGAGCGACAAGGCCTGCCAAGATACGCAGTAGTGTGGATTTACCGGAGCCATTGGGACCAACAATTGCAGTGAGCTGTCCTAACGGAATACTAAGCTCAATATCTTTCAATTTGAAGCCGCCGTGCGCATAATGCAACCGACGGCATTCAATGGCAGGGGCGACTGTGCTGTTGCCACTGGTGGTACTCATGGAGCTAGCCTCCTTCTGCGCAGTAGGTAGAGGAAGAAGGGCGCGCCCACTCCGGCTAATAGAATTCCGACCGGTAACTCGACCGGATCGAACCAGGTGCGGGCAGCCGTATCTGTGAAGACGACAAGCGCGCCGCCGCCCAGCATGGAGATCGGCAGCAGGAAACGATAATCCCCGCCGATTAACAGGCGAACCGCGTGCGGAACGACCAGTCCGACAAAGCCAACCAGCCCGGCCACGCTGACGGCAGTTCCGGCGAGCAGTGCGGCCAGTAGAATAATCAGGAGGCGGGATACTTCTGCTCGCAGTCCGAGCAGCCGCGCGGAATCGTCGCCGAGCAGCAGAAGATTTGCTGGTTTGATGGCCAGGAGCGACAAGACCAGTCCGACTAGGGCATACGGCGCAGCGAAGCCGAGATGATGCCAGCTACGTCCGTTCAGTCCACCGGACAACCAGGGCAGCACCGCCTGAACGCGGTCGCTAAAGATGACCATGAAGGCATTCATAGCAGCGCCGAGCAATGCATTGATCGCTACGCCCGCCAGCACAATTTTCATGGGCGAAGCACCTTTGTCCCAGGCCAGCAAGTAAATCATGATTGCGGCGAGAAACGAGCCGAGAAAAGCTCCGACAGGCAGTAGATAGCTGTACTGCGGTAGAACCACCATCGCAATGACGGCGGCCAAACCTCCGCCGGCAGAGACGCCGATAATGCCGGGATCGGCCAAGGGATTGGACATCACGCCTTGCAGCAGCGCGCCGGAAACGGCTAGGCAAGCGCCAACCAAGAGGCCGATCAGTACCCGGGGCAGCCTTAGGTCCATAATAATAAGCGACGATGTTTCCGGGCGGTCGCCCAGCAGAATGGCCCAGACTTCACCGGGAGAGATGGAGACGGAACCATAGGTCAGCCCATACAGGCAGGCCAGCAACAACAGGATAGGAGCAAGAATAAAAGCGAGAATTCTCCGGGTATTGCGTTGCTGCTTGTTCATTGCGCCTCCAATTCGGCAAACAGTGATACTAGCAGTTGCAAGGCTTCGCTCACTCGCGTTCCGGGATTCGTGCCGAATAGATCGGCGGGAAGTACGCGCACCCGGTTATGTACGACCGCATCAATGGAACTCCAAGCTGCATTCTGGCGCATTTCCTGTTCGAAGCCTTTTTGCACTTCCTCGCCGTTGCCATGCGTCATGATAAGGATAATCTGTGGATTAGCCTCCATGACCCTTTCCGTATTCAACGTGGCGTATTGCGGATAACTCTGTAGCGCGGGATAATCCGCGGCAATATTGGCTCCGCCCGCCAGCTCCAGTATATTTCCGCCAAGTGAATTCGGCAGTGCCGCCATATAGGTGCCAGGAGCGCCATATACCAGTAGTACTCGCGGTTTCTCACCTGTACGAGTGGCTGCTGCAGCCTTTATCCCGGCCTCAATATCCGCGCTTAATTGCTGCGCTTCTGGGACCTTGTTCAGCATTTGGCCGAAAAGGGTGATCTGTTTTGTAATATCCGCCACCGAGTTGGCCTGGGTTAGCACCATCTTGGCCCCGATGCTCTCGATAGCCGGAATATCCTTGGCATTCATCTGCGTATTGCCAAGCACCGCATCTGCCTTGAGATAGGCGAGCTTCTCCAAATCTACTTCATGCGCCGTGCCGATCTGCATAATGTCCTCGGTTCCCTTAGGCGTGGTGCCGCCACTTGAAGTCGGTTTACCAACCAAGGCTCCCCCTAGGGCGATAATAATATCTGCTTCTCCATTACCAAGCGCCACAATATGCTGTGGTACAGTGGGGAAGCTGACTTGCCTTTCTGCAAAATCAGTCAGGGTCAGCGCGGGTAAAGCTGCATTGGCCCCAGCGACTTCACTCCGCCCTGCCGACCCGCAGGCTGTGAGTAGGAGGGCACACAAGGTTAGAAGGAGAAGAGGTGTATGCCATTGTTTGACCATGGATAGCCTCCTGTGAGATTGTAGTTTCCCCATAATGATTTTTCGGAGGTGCACCGAAAGAGGGTGAAAGTCTGGAAGATAATAGTTCTTCCCGTCAAATGATAATGAATCTCATTATCGTTGTCAAACAATATTCACATTTACAAGGCGAAATATTGATATCAAGCCTTGGAATTTAGGAAAGAAACCTTATTGGAAAGCGCTAAATGCGGAGTTAAGCCGCTAAAATTGCATTCAATTTTTTTTGAAAACAGAGTAATTTCAAAAAAGAAGATCATAGAAAAGGGTTGACAAAGCTTGAAAAATCACATTATTATCATGTCAGCGTCTAACTTCTACATGTTTTACTGGAACATTACAAGAAATATTGGCAAATACAAGAAAAAGGGGAGCAGGGGTTGCTTTTTTTTTGCTGATAAATTGATAATGATTATCAATGATAAATGCATGATTTTGGAAGGGGTGCAGTCGATATCGTGTTGATTCGAAGAAAATTTGGACTGGTATTCATGCTCTTACTGATGTTTGCCTACACTGTGCAGCCGTTGCTTCATGCTTCCGCGGCTCCGGCCGACGGAACCTATAGCGTCGATTATGTCATCAAAAAGGCTGAAGATGAATCCGTTTCCATGGCGAATGATTATTTTGAGAAGCCGGCGCAGCTGACAGTTTCAGGGGGAACGGTTAAAGTCCGCTTGCAGCTGAATCATAGCGAGTGGATTACCGAGTTCCAAGTTCCAGGCGGTAATGCCAAAGTCGTGAGCAGCAATAAGGCGGCAGATACTCGGGTAGTGGAATTTGAAATCAAGGATGTCGAAAAACCGGTGATTGCGAAGATTCATGTCACTGTGCCGTCTATTGATTACGATCATGACTATACGATCCGGTTTGTGTTTGAGGCCGGGAAGCTAAAGGCGATATCACCAGTAGCGACGAAGAAGCCAGCAGCCACACCAGTACCGGCGAAGAAGCCAGCAGCCACACCAGTACCGGCGAAGAAGCCAGCAGCCACGCCAGTACCGACGAAGAAGCCAGCGGCCACGCCAGTACCGGCGAAGAAGCCAGCAGCCACGCCAGTACCGACGAAGAAGCCAGCGGCCACGCCAGTACCGGCGAAGAAGCCAGCGGCCACGCCAGCACCTGCGAAGAAGCCAGCAGCAACACCAGCGCCGGTGAAGAAGCCAGCAGCTACGCCAGTACCGGCGAAGAAGTCGGCAGCTACGCCAGCGCCGACAAAGAAGCCGACGGCAGCAGCAAATCCCACGCCAGCACCCGTTATAGTAGCGGAACAGCAGGCGGGACCGAAGCTTATCCCAGCGTTGAGTAGTGGAGCGGCTGTGCTGGTTACGGCGGTAGGTTATGCAGTTTTTAAAGCCAGAAAAAAATAAGTTTAAAGGGGAATGATTCTGTTGAATAAAGCAAGATTCAGTTTTGTACTAAGGATTATGGCATTCATTTTACTTATAGGGTCAGTGATCCAGCCGCTTGGCGGAGCGTACGCTGAAAGCGCACGTTACAAGGACGGCCAGTATGAGCTTCCGTATTCCATCTTGAAGGATGGCACTACCAGCCCTTCTGTAATGGAGGGATTTGTCCTTAAGCCCGCTGCATTGGAAGTTAAAGATGGCAAGAACTACGTCTCTATTACAGTTACTCAGGACAAGGAAATTACCGGGCTGAAGCTAACAGCCGTAGACGGAACATTATCCGAAGGAACAGTAACGAATAAAAATGCATCTAACAACCAAAGAACAGTTAAATTCGAGTTAGGTGATTTGAACTCCACGATTAAGGGATGGGTTAAGATTGAGTGGCCTGAAATCAACTATTTCAACGTGTACGACGTTGATTTCAAGTTTGATCCAAGCCAGATTCCGGCCGCGGAGCCCCAGCCGGAAACACCTTCCGACCCGGTATTGAACGATGGACAGTATACTATTGCCTATTCAGTGCTTCAGGCAACCGGGGACACCGAGTCCTCGATGAATAAGTATTTCAGCACTCCAGCAGTACTGACGGTGGACAAAGGACAGAAGAGCATCTCGTTTAGCGTAATTAAAGACAGCTCTACCATTCATGAAATCCAAGTCGCCGGCGATGGAACAAATCTTGTGCCGGTAACGACAGTAAGTGAGGATACGGCTGCTAATACGCGTGTGATTTCTTTTCCTGTGGAGCGGTTATCCGCTATTCTTCCCGGAACAGTCCGTGTTGTCGTAGCTTCCGCAAATTATGACAAATCGCATGCGGTGCGTTATAAATTTAATCTGGACTCCATCACAGCTGTAAGTGGCGGCGGAGAAGAGACGCCAACATCTACTCCAACGCCAACCCCGACGCCTACACCTACACCAACAACAGGTACTGACGTTGGCGGAGGTGAGGGCGGGGGAACAGCACCAGTCACTTCACCAAGTCCATCGCCAACTACAACTCCGGGATCTTCCATCGCAGATGGTTATTACAGCATCGACTACAGTATTCTCAAGGATGGCAGCAACGAGGTATCCATGATGGATACGTATGTACAGCACCCAGGTACGTTGGTTGTATCCGGTGGGCAGAAATATTTGGCGATTACACTAACGCAGAACAAGGAAATCACTGGATTCACCGTAGGACAGCAGTCGGTCTCTGTAATCGCTTCGGATAACGCAGCCAACACTCGTACCGTGCAGTTCCCCATTAGCAACACCGGGGTCAGACTTAAAGCATGGGTCAAGATTGACTGGCCTGAATTCAACTACTTCCACACCTATAATGTGGATATCAAAGTAGGCAATACGGTAGGAGGTCAGACAAGCAACCCGGCTGGCCGAATTGATTCGGGTACATCAGCGCCAGCAGCTACACCAACACCATCGGCAACAGCAATCCCATCGGCTACACCAGCCGTGTCCGCTACTCCGACATCAGCGCCAGCAGTTAATACTGGATCGACTGCAACAGGGAGCGATAGCTCCGTCAATCTGACAGATGTGAGCGGCCACTGGGCACAAGCTGCTATTGAGCAGGCAATCAAGTCCGGACTTGTCAAAGGATACGATGACAACAGCTTCCGTCCGAACAATCCGATAAACCGTGCTGAGTTTGCTGTTTTGCTGAGCCGGGCGCTGAAGCTTGAAGGCGAAGCTACGAACAGCCGTGGTTTCAGCGATGCAAGCAGCATTCCCGCTTGGGCAGCAGACGGTGTAGCACAGGTAGCTGCTCGCAAAATCATCAGTGGCTATGAAGATGGTAGCTTCCGCGCCGACCGCAAAATCACCCGCGCCGAGCTCGCGGTGATCATTGTTCGTGCGCAAGGACTGACGGTTGATCCCAATGCAATACCAACGTTCAGTGATGCAGCCGATATTGCTGCTTGGGCACGCCCTTACATTGCAGCTGCGGAGCAAGCTGGGCTAATCAGTGGTAAAGGTGGAAATCGTTATGCACCGGGTGATTATGCAACTCGTGCAGAGGCAGTAACCCTACTCGTGAAATTGCTGGAGCAATAAGGATCTACTACACATAAGCACAGACTACCGGAGGATGCCGAATTTATGGCGTCCTTCGCAGTTTTGCAGGAAGAAAGGAGCGGACGTTCCTGTTATGAAAAGAATGATAGGATGGATGGCCGTCTTATGCTGGGTTGTCTTGATCGTGGGTTGTGCTGCAAATACGGACAGCGCAAAGAAAAAGAGTCCGGCGTCCACCCCGGCAGCCACGCAGCAGCAAGCAGCGGAAGTCACACCTGAGCCCACACCCAAGGAGGAGCCGCGTATTATAGCAACTACTGTGTCGGCAACTGAGATTATGGACTTGCTCGATCTGAATCTGGTGGGTATACCGACCAGTGCGAAGAAGCTGCCGGAACGTTATGCGAATGTGGAGAAGGTCGGCAACCCCATGGGTCCAGATATGGAAAAAGTAAAATCACTCAAGCCGACCGAGGTTCTGTCGGTCACCACACTGAAATATGATCTGGAGCCGCTGTTCCAGAGCGCCGGGATCGAAGCGAACTTCCTCAACCTGACCAGCCTTGCGAAGCTGGAGGAGTCGGTGGTTCAGCTTGGGGAGAAGTATGATCGCAAGGCGCAGGCCGATAGCGTAATTACCCGTTATGAAGATAAAATCGCCGAAATCAAAGCGGCTATAGCTGGGAAACCCTCGCCAAAAGTGCTTATCTTGCTTGGGGTACCGGGCAGCTATTTGGTGGCGACCGAACATTCTTACATCGGTGATCTGGTGCGTATCGCCGGAGGAGTCAATATCGTCCAAGGGGAGTCGGTCGAGTATTTGGCCTCCAATACGGAATATTTGCAGCAGGGCAATCCCGATGTGATTCTGCGCGCGGCGCACGGGATGCCGGAAGAAGTGATTAAGATGTTCAACGAGGATTTTATTAAAAATGATATCTGGAAGCACTTCAATGCGGTTAAGAACAAACGTGTATACGATCTCCCCGAGGAGCTATTCGGCACCACGGCGAACCTTGCAGCCGATGCGGCGCTTAGCGATTTGCTGCCGATGCTTTACCCGGAGCTTAAGCAGTAGAGTCGGTGTGTATTTTAACAACAGACAGAGGATGAAGAGAACATGAAGAAATTACTGTGGAGCTTTGCCGCTGTCTTGGTGTTGCTGCTGGCAGCAGTGCTTTGGTCGGTGCTTAGCGGCAGCTTGCAGGTCAGTTTGCTTGAACTGTTGCAGGGCTTGTTTACAGGTACCAATGAAAATGTAGCGATCATTCGCGATTTACGCTTGCCACGCGTCATTGTGGCATTGTTCTGCGGAGCCGCGCTGGCTGTTTCCGGCGTGCTGCTTCAATCCGTGATGCGTAGTCCATTAGCTGATGCCGGAGTGATCGGTATTTCCTCAGGCGCGGGCTTTGTTTCGCTGACGATGGTTACGATTTTTCCGACAATGTTTTTTTGGATGCCGGTATTCTCTTTTGTCGGAGGAGCCATTGCCTGCCTACTGGTCTTCACCTTGTCCTGGAAGTCAGGACTTCAGCCGCTGAGGCTAGTTCTAGTCGGGATTGCTGTGAACGCGACATTCACTGGGCTGGGGCAGTCTTTTAACTACAGGGGTAGCTATGCAGTCACGATGGTGAATATGGCGACGACTTCGATTTTTAACCTGAAAACCTGGGAAGATGTGCGAATCATCGTGCTATATGGCGCGCTTGGTCTGATTCTGGCCTTACTGATTAGCCCCTGGTGCAATGTGCTGGTGCTTCAAGACAAGACGGCCCGTAATCTCGGTATGCATGTAAGTCGCGTACGGATTGCAGTGTCGGCGGTGGCGGTGTTGCTGGCGGCAACGGCGACGGCGATTGGCGGATTGATCGCTTTTGTCGGTCTGCTGGTGCCACATATTGCACGTCAGCTCATTGGCTCGGACCATAGGGTGCTGATCCCCTTCTCGGCACTGGCCGGTGCGTTGCTAATCCTGGTGGCTGATACGCTTGGGCGCACAGTGCTTGCACCTGTGGAGATTCCGGCTTCGATTATCATGACGGTGATCGGCGGTCCGTTTCTAATCTTCCTGCTGCGTAAAGGAGAGGTGAACCATGGAGATTAAAGAACTGTCCTTCTCATATCACCGTAACAAAAAGCTGCTGGAGGAGCTGAATCTGACAATTCCTATGGGCTGCACCACGGCAATTATCGGTCCCAATGGCAGCGGCAAGTCCACTTTACTAAGCGTGCTGGCTGCCAACTATACACCTTCCTCCGGTTCCGTCATTCTGGACGGGCAGGAGCTGGCCCGTCTTAAGCCGCGGGAGATCGCCCGCAAGCTGGCGGTGGTGCATCAACAGAATACTGCGCCAGGCGATCTGACCGTGGAGAAGCTGGCGTCTTTCGGACGTCTTCCGCACCGTTCGCTGTTGGTGCCGGAGCGAGAAGTGGACCGAGAGGCGGTGGATTGGGCGCTATCCTGCACGGATATGCAGGACAAGCGGCAGAAGCCGCTAGCCGAATTGTCGGGTGGAGAACGGCAGCGCGTTTGGCTGGCGTTGGCTTTGGCTCAGCGGACACCGATTCTTTTTTTGGACGAGCCAACGACGTACCTGGATATTTTCTATCAGTATGAAATGCTTGATCTGATCCGGCGGCTGGGCAGGGAACATGGCCTGACCGTCGTGATGGTGCTGCATGACATGAACCAGGCGATTCATTACAGCGATCATTTGATTGCGATGAAGGCAGGTCAGGTGGTACTGGAAGGTCCACCAGAGGAGGTTATCACTGCGGACTCGGTCAAGGCTGTGTATGGGGTAGAGGTCGTGGTAAAAAGGGAGCCGGAGACTGGGCTGTACATCGTTCCGAAAAGGAAGGGCTTGAACTAATTTAATATTAATTATTCAAATTTTATACAAAAAAGGATTGACAAGGACTGGGATAAACAGGTAAGATCAACTCAATTAATTGATATTGATAATCATTATCAATTAAGAGGGGCAATGAAATTACGGAAAGGCGGGATGATCTTAAGGGTACAGGTAGAAGCTCAGCACATAATGAAGCGGCACAGCCGCTTTTGCCTAGGGAAGGTTGTTGTTCGTCGTAAAGTCCAGAGAACCAAGCAGTTAAAGCGTAAGCTCTAATATCAAATCATAGGGAGTGTGTTGCATAATGGTAAAAGCGAAGAAGACAGTATCCTTGTTGATGATGGTTGTACTTACACTGATGTTGGCCGTTCCGGCATTTGCAGCAAGCAAATCCTATCAATTCTACTACGGAGGATCCTACGATTCTCACTCCAGCAGGTTTATTAGCGGGCCGGCTGAAGTGAACGGCAACGAAGTTACTATTAAGCTTAAAGGCGATTATTTCCCTTACCTGAGTGCAGAGAGTTCTACTTATTACGGTTCTTACGATGCTAGTACCGACTTGACCACCTTTACTTTCACCGCTACCAACCCAAATTCGGACATTAGTATTCAATTATACGTTTCCACCGTGTTCCACAGTCAACTGTACGATCTGGACATTCACTGGAATTAACAAGCAGTAGGCCAAGGGGCCGAGTTCTTAAAGACTGCATAAGGAAGAGAAGCGGGGCTCCGTTTCTTCTTCCTTCTTTTATATCAGGCACAAGAAAGGCACACTGAGAAGAGGAGAATGGGATGAAATGATGAAGTTTAAAAAATACGCAGCGTTGCTGCTGGCATTGCTGCTCCTGGTAACTCCGTTCGATGGGGGCGCAAAGACAGCCGCGGCAGCAGGGGGGCAGAACGGTACATACGGCAATATTTTTTACCGTTATCTGATGGATAACACTTCTTCTGACTCCGCAGCGAATGTGTTCCTGTATGTAGAGAATTCGGGAAAATTGACCGTGCAGAATGGCCAGGCGGTCTTCGAGCATGAGATCAAAGCAGAGAATGCGGCGCTGATTCCTTATATCGCCTTTCGTAAGCCGGGTGCGGCAAAAGCTGTGATTACCGGCAGTCATGTACAAGGGATGGAGGGATATCAGGAATACCAAGTGACACGCGGCAGCGGTTCAGCAGGAAAGACTGTCATGTCCGTGCCGATTGCAGACATTCAGAAGCCCACAGATGTCCTGATGCATGTCATCATCAAGAACAATCCGACCTATCCAGGTCTGGATTATGATTACTGGTACAATGTGCAGCTTTGGCTGGATCCTTCCGGATTACCTGTGAATCCTGGAGAAGGTGGAGAGCCGGGGGGCGGCGAAGGACCATCTGCAATTACGCTTGTACAACTGCAGGAACTCGTAACGGTATCCCGTTCCGTGTACGACACAACAGTGGAAGGGACGGCGTTTGGTCAATACCCAATTGGATCGCGGAGTGTGCTCTATACGCATATTGTTCATGCGGAGGAAGTCGCAGCGCAGCCAGCTCCGTCTCCAGATGATATTAAGTCTGCTTACCACGCACTCAATGATGGGCTTGCAGCTTATAAGACTTCGGTATACACGGCTAATAAGACAGCACTGCGATATATTATCGCTAAGGTGGAAGATCTGTTGGCTGATCTGAAAGAGTTGGGAACGGCTGAGGGCAAGCCAGGGTATAATTTTGCGCCAGCCTCGGCAGGAGAGTATGTAAAAGGGGTCTCAACGTCTCTAAATAGTGATGTTTTGCGGACTGCTGTATCGGTAATGGGGAATGACAGCGCCACGCAGACTGCGGTGGACGCTTCGGTCCAAGCGCTCACAACCCGGTATAACAATAATAAGGACAGATATTATATTGCGACTGCACCTGTTCCTGTCCATGTAATTGATACACTTACGGAAACGGCGACGCTGTCCGTATATGAAGCCGATTTTGGCCGTACAGCGGTTCTACTTAAGCTCGCTTCAGGTGAATATGGCGATAAGGCGTACGCGAACTTTACGGTTGTGCCTCAGGCCAAAGAAATGGTGCAGTCTATACCGAACTTTAGAGGAGGATTCTCTATTGACGGACTGGATTATTCACAGGAGGCCTACCGGGCAATCCCACTGAAGAATGGGGTGGCAGAAAAGGAGCAAGCGGTTCAGGTTACCATCCGCAGTGCTATGGGAACGGAGACGGCTGGAGCGAATTGGTTGGGCCTCTCTTATGTCCGCTATAAGGTAGGAGATGAAATCAGAGGCGTGTATATCAGCTATAATACACAGCTTTTGAAGGACTTGAACAACTCGGTAGCTGCCGCTAAGCGATTATTAGAGACAGCGTCAGCGCCGTCCGGCGCGGAAGAAGTATTCATCGCTGCCAAACAGCAGGCCGAGCAAGCGGTGCAAACCGCTGCTAAGACTGGAGCCAATCTGGCGGCTACGCAGCCGCAAATAAAGGCTGCCGCACAGGCTTTGCAAGCGGCGCTGAATGTATTCAAAAAGAATGCGGTATATGCCGTGAACGTCTCAGTTGCCGCTGCTGATAAAGACGAGTTCTCTCCGGCGGGGGGCTACATTCATAGCCCCGCACGGATTGCAACGGTGGCGGGGGATACCTACGCCATCGTAACGGTGGATTCGGCTGTCGATGAGCTTCAGGTGAGTGGTGGCACAGCCACGGCTGCACCTGATGAAGAGACAGCGCCGGGTGCGCGCGTGGTGTACATCAAGCCGGTTAACCCGGCGATGTTGAATGACGCGCAGCTGCGGGTGGGCGGCACCGTGTACGCGGTGCGGCTGAACTTTGGCGCAGCGGATAACAGCCGCCTGTCGGCGGCGATTACAGCTGCGCAGCAGGTCCACGACGCAGCCGAGGTTGGCACGGCTGCGGGGCAGTACCCGGCAGCGGCCAAGGCAACGCTGGCCGCGGCGATTGCAGATGCACACCGCGTAGCGGTGCATCTGGGCGGTACCCAGCAGCGATCGGATGAGCTGCTGCTTGCACTGACGGAAGCCGTGGCGCAGCTGAAGGCTTCCGTGGTGAAGGACCCGGGTACCGGAACGAACCCGGGAACTGGAACGAACCCGGGAACTGGAACGGACCCGGGAACTGGAACGAACCCGGGGACAGGCACGGACCCGGGAACTGGAACGAACCCGGGTACCGGCACGGACCCGGGAACTGGAACGAACCCGGGAACTGGAACGAACCCGGGGACAGGAACGGACCCTGGTACCGGCACGAACCCGGGGACAGGAACGAACCCTGGTACCGGCACGAACCCGGGGACAGGAACGAACCCTGGTACCGGCACGAACCCGGGTTCGTTAGGGACGCCAAGCCCTAGTCTGGGCGGCGCTGCTTCTAGCGGTGCAGTAACAGGGACCATCGTGGGTGCAGAAAGCGGCGAGGGCAGCTCTGCTGGAGCATCGCCCGCTGAGCCGACAGCGGAGCCGGTGAGCTTCCGCGATGTGCAGGGCCACTGGGCACAGGATGCCATCCGTCAGGCGACCGCGCTCGGAATTGCGCGCGGCTTCGAGGATGGCAGCTTCCGGCCAGATGATATCGTGACCCGGGGTGAGTTCGCCGTGTTCCTGAGCCGTGCCTTGGAACTTGGCTCGGCAGCGGCTTCAGCGCCAGCTTTCAAGGATCAGGCCAAAATTCCGGCCTGGGCTACTGAAGGGGTAACGGCACTTAGTCGTGCAGGCTTACTGAACGGTTATGCCGATGGCACGTTCAGAGCAAGTGGGAATATTACTCGTACAGAGATCGCGGTCATCGCCGCCCGCGCGGCGCAGCTCGCGGCAGAAGAACACCCGCAGCTGACCTTCGTTGATGCAGCCAGCATTCCGGCTTGGGCGAGGGGCGAATTGGCCGCCGCTGTTAAGGCAGGGCTAGTGCAAGGTAAGGACGGTAACCGCTATGATCCGCTGGCACATGCCACGCGGGCCGAAGCATTAACACTGATCCTGCGATTGCTGAATAATAAGTAGATATTATAAGTTTACTCAATCAATAGCTAACAGTTGTGTAAATTGAAAAGCGGCCTCAAGCGACCTAGCGAGGTCGCTTTTTCTCACTCTCTCTGTTCACTCTCTCGCTTCTATTTTGAATGGTTGCGGAGCTGGAGAAATACAGATACGTTTATGGTTCAACGTCATAATCAGTGCTGGACACAAGACTTTGGTCAAACATGCTTGATGAAAGCATTCCATACTGTAGGTTGAAGCTCATTTATAGGAGCTAACGGACTCTATAGTAGTTATTTGCCAAATGAAGTTGTTCTGAACTTGGAGCGGATTCAGATGACGTTATTCCCTCTAAACAGTGGAATATTAGCAGGATTTCTGTTTATAGCGTCTCTGGAGTCTAATCTTGTATCACTATATTTCCAATTAAAGGTAAACAATTTCAGAGTACCCGAGAGCCAACAGATGTTTTATGATGAGAACACCAACGTATAAAGGCTAGGTGAATCTCATGTCTACGCAAAAAAACACATCCT
>NZ_JBYUPV010000017.1:0-93063 GCF_058133325.1 Paenibacillus sp. MAHUQ-45 | reverse complement strand
GGTTCCACGCGTACCCATCCCGAACACGACCGTTAAGCCCTCCAGCGCCGATGGTACTTGGACCGAAGGGTCCTGGGAGAGTAGGACGCCGCCAAGCGGAAACCACAAACCCGTGGTTATTTTTTGCCGCAATGACTACATATGTAGTAAAAAGGGCCTTTAGCTCAGCTGGTTAGAGCGCACCCCTGATAAGGGTGAGGTCGGTGGTTCGAGTCCACTAAGGCCCACCATTTTCCCTGATAGCTCAGTTGGTAGAGCACTCGACTGTTAATCGAGTTGTCACAGGTTCGAGTCCTGTTCGGGGAGCCATTTGGAGAGGTGTCCGAGTTTGGCCGAAGGAGCACGATTGGAAATCGTGTAGGCGCCACAAGCGTCTCGAGGGTTCGAATCCCTCTCTCTCCGTTCGAAAGTTTTGTTTTTAGTGGACAAGCGATACAATGTTTATTGATTAGATTTGTAGCATGGCCCGTTGGTCAAGGGGTTAAGACACCTCCCTTTCACGGAGGTAACAGGGGTTCGAATCCCCTACGGGTCATATTTATGGAGGCTTAGCTCAGCTGGGAGAGCATCTGCCTTACAAGCAGAGGGTCGGGGGTTCGATCCCCTCAGCCTCCACCATGTAACCTCCTTTGGAGGACAAGAGAATATGATTTTACTGACGCGGGGTGGAGCAGCCCGGTAGCTCGTCGGGCTCATAACCCGAAGGCCGCAGGTTCAAATCCTGCCCCCGCAACCAATCTGGAACCGTGGTGTAGTTGGCCTAACATGCCTGCCTGTCACGCAGGAGATCGCGGGTTCGAATCCCGTCGGTTCCGCCATTCTTTACAAGTTATAATTACCATTCATGAACGTTGGGGATTAGCCAAGCGGTAAGGCAACGGACTTTGACTCCGTCACGCATAGGTTCGAATCCTATATCCCCAGCCATTTATGAGCCATTAGCTCAGTTGGTAGAGCACCTGACTTTTAATCAGGGTGTCGAAGGTTCGAGTCCTTCATGGCTCACCATTTTTACAAGTTTGCGCGTGTGGCGGAATGGCAGACGCACCAGACTTAGGATCTGGCGTTTCACGACGTGGGGGTTCAAGTCCCTTCACGCGCACCACTTATTTGCGGACGTGGCTCAGCGGTAGAGCATCGCCTTGCCAAGGCGAGGGTCGCGGGTTCGATTCCCGTCGTCCGCTCCATAATTTTTGCGCCCTTAGCTCAGCTGGATAGAGCGTTTGACTACGAATCAAAAGGTCGGGAGTTCGAATCTCTCAGGGCGCGCCATTTTATTAAACTATATTGTCGGGATGTAGCTCAGCTTGGTAGAGCACCTGGTTTGGGACCAGGGGGTCGCATGTTCAAATCGTGTCATCCCGATTTTATATCTGTGCGGGTGTAGTTCAATGGTAGAACTTCAGCCTTCCAAGCTGATAGCGTGGGTTCGATTCCCATCACCCGCTTATAACAAGAGGCACTTGCCCATTCCGGGCGGGTGTCTTTTTTTGTTTGGTCCACCCCAGATGGTACAATAGAATAAGTAGTACCATTAAGGGGGACTGCCCATGTACGAGTTCACGGCAAGATTGATTAGACCGGAGGCGACCGGGAGTTGGACATATTTTAACGTACCCTTGGCGGTAGAGGAGATTTTCGGAACGAAATCTCGTGTCCAGGTAAAAGGAACAATTAACAGGGTACCCTATAGAGGGACACTGATGCCGCATGGGGATGGACGTCACTTTATGGTAGTCAACAAGGAACTGCGGACTCTGGCAAAGGCGGGCCCAGGCGACACCGTTAGTGTGAAGATGGAAGAAGATTCCGCGTCACGAGAGGTATTGCTGCCAGATGACTTTGTAGCTGCCCTCAGCACCAATGAACAAGCTAGAGATTATTATGATAGTCTGGCGTATTCTTACCAGAAAGAGTATGTCGCTTGGATTGAGGGGGCGAAACGCCCGGAGACACGGGCAGCCCGAATTGAAAAATCAGTGGGCAAGCTGGCCGAAGGACTTAGATTGAAATAATGGTTTGGCAAAACATAGCTTCATTCAAACACGCAACACGGAGGCTTTTACTCTCCGTGTTTTTTATTATGCAATGGAACGGATATACGATGGCAGCGTAAAGACTGGTAAGGCCGCTATATTCATTTTGCAGATGGATGGCTTTGTAACATAGCAACAAAGGAGCAATGCATACATAATGACAGACAAAGTAATTCGTATTTTTAAAATTATCAATGCCGTTCAGTCCAACCCGGGAATCACTGCCTCCGATCTGGCGTTTAAATGTGATGTGAACCTCCGGACAATCTACCGGGATCTGGAGCTGCTGAGCCACATCGCACCCATAACAAATGAAGGAAGGGGGACTGGCTATAAGTTTATGGGCAAGTTTTTCATGTACCCATTGGATTTCTCCGAAGAAGAGGCGCTGGCGTTCTCCCTACTGCCATCTGTCCTGAATCAGGATAATATCCCCCAAGGTTTTCATACTGGTTATGCTAAGGTTATGGGGACGCATTTAAAGGAGAAGTCCAGGCAGAACGGTATCCTTGAAAATATAGCCGATATTATCCAGATGGGGACGCCTGCTTATCGCAAGGAGAGCAAAAGTTTTTTACAGCCTATTATTGAAGCGATTCTGGAGCAACGAAGCATTCGTGCTGTATATCATTCGCAGAGTCGTAATGCGATAACCGAGCGGGAGATAGACCCGTATTATTTGATCCCGCGCGATCAGCGCTTTTACCTTATCGGCCATTGCCATCTGAAGAAGGCTATTCGTACCTTCCGAATCAGCCGATTTCAGCAGGTGGAAATCACGGCAGAGTATTTTGACAAGGGCGGCTTCAACATTAAGCAATATTTGAAAAATACATGGTCGATTGATCGCGGGAACAAAAATACGAATTTCAAAGTTCGTTTTTCTCCAGAGGTGGCCCGGTATATCAAAGAGGAAGAGTTATTCGTACACCCGCGGATGAGGGATGAGCAGAATGGTAGTTTGCTCTTTGAAGTTACTGTTAACAACGAGAAGGAGTTTATGAAATGGATTCTCCAATACGGACCGAATGCCGAGATTCTGGAGCCATCATCTGCTAGAGAGCAGTTGAAGCTGCAACTGGAGCAGTGGAGGAATCTTTATCGGTAGTGATAATTATCCAAATTTTAGGTATACTTCATCCATAGAGAGATTGCTTGATTACATCTATTACTGCTCATGAGGGGGCTTACCTGTGTTCAGCAAAGGTCAGCGGGAAGAAGCCATTGGGAATATGAAGAGGGTGCAAGCCACTTATGAAATAGAGAAGCAAGGCCTTATCAAGGATGCGAAGCGGTTGCTGGACAAACGTAGGAGACTCCAGACGATTATCGATGAAGCATGGGATTTCGTCAATAACATGAGTAACAAATCAGTAGCCCTAAACACGGAGTTGAAGGTAATCAAGATCGAGGCTAAAAAGTTCTACGGTCTGCTGAAAACAATGGAAATGACGATTAGCAATACAAGTCACAGCTCTAGCGAGCTGACAGCCGCGAATATTGTGGTCGGTAGGGGTGTCGCTTCTCTTGGCCCAACAGCAGTGCTGGCCATTGCGACTGCGATCCGTACAGTTGATTCTGGCAGAACAATCCCAACACGTACTAGTACAAGGTCTACCCATGCAGAGCTACCTCGGCACAGGAGTGGGGCACAGACTATCGAAAGAAAAGGAACTACTGCAGGGAACTTTGGGACCCCATTATTGGGACTAGCTAATCCTACAGGCTGCGGTGCTATTCTGAACACCGTCCTTCTGAGGTATAGGAACAATAAGGTGCTCGCTGAGCGAGCTAATATGGAGACTGTTAAAATAAGCCGGTATGTCAGCACGGTAAAAGCGACGCGTAAGGACATTCTGGACATCTTGGAACTTAGCGCGCGTACCACCGATGCCCTACTGGGCATGTTGTTGAAATGCCGCGAGCTTCCGGCCGATTACATACAGCTCACCACCGAACAAAAACAATTGGTGGATGCTTTGGTGAATAATACGAAGGCAGGAACAGAGCTACTGAATAGAGTAGTTGTAGACAAGGAACTTATCGATCTGCTCTTTTGATCGCTTGTTAGAGTTAGAGACAGGTCAATGAATGTTTACTTAATTCTATAGCTTAGCCCCAAAGAGGCCTCTTCTTGTCCAGGACAACAAAGAGGCCTCTTGTTAACATTTAGCCAATGTTTTTGGAGGCCAAGCATCTTGGAAAAGGGGTTAAATAAACTGTCCTACTTCGCCGCTATTCACAAATTTGATGCTCTCAACGACGACTTCCAACTCACCCGAAGGGACTTGCAGCCGCCGTGTACTACCCACCTCCGCCAGCAGTAGCTGCAGGCCAACAGGCGAGAGCATGGAGACCTTACTGTCACTTGGCTCCGCTTGATTGGGGAACACGATGGTGTAGATATCGGTTTCGCCATCATCAAGATATCGCAGAGTCAACTGGCTGCCAATCAGGACCACAGAGTTCAGTCCTTCTTCGCTAAATTCAGCGAGTAGTTGCTCCAGTGTGGCACAATAACGAGCCAAAAGCTCCTCAGCCTCGATTCTTTGCTTGCTTCGATCAGGGAAATATTGATTCAGGAAGCCGAGCTTTTCCTCGTCAAAATACAGAAGCTGCCCAACGAGTTGCGTCCGTGAGCCCTGATAGAGAAGACTATGGTTCATAGTAGATTTCCCCCCCTCTAAGCATCACGTTTCTTGTAGATAAAATATAAAGCCTCGCCATACTGAATCCCTCCTGCATTAGTCTATACGAATAGAGACCCCGCATCATTCGGGGCCTTCACCACAGTATAACAGCTGCCAACTGTAAATCCAATCCATCCCGTTGACTCTTTGCAGGGGGAATGCTAAGCTTAGCTCAAGTAAAGGCATTCTGCGTGTAGCTGCGGAGTGCCTTACTCTACGTTTGCGAATAGTTTACATTAAATGTTACCTTAGGAGTGATGCGTCATGTGCATTCTAGGGGCTCAGGTAGAAGCTGAGAAAATGGAAATGAATAATCTTACAAAGGAGAGATTGGGATGATTCAAGTCAAGGAGTTCGTGGATACGGACAATTCTTATGCGGAGAACAAAGCGAATGAATTTTTAGCGGGACTGCAAGAAGAACAGGTAGTGAATATATGTTACGGATCTGTAGTCAAGGCTTCACGCGGCGGTACGGAACACCAGAGATCGACAATCCTAATCGTATACAAGACGAATGAGAAACAATAGCTGGAACCTCTTTTTCACCTGCATTTCTGCAATATCAACCATTGCTATTATGCTCGTAGTAATTTATTTTGGATTTATCCGTTAGTAACACATAAAAGGACCTCGAACCCCACTGCAGAGTGGAGGCGAGGTCCTTTTATTTTATATAAGGATTAAAGGGGGGGATTGGAGTATCACAAATTGAGTGATAGGGGAACTCCATTGTTCTCTTCTATAATAAACTGCTCTTGTAGAACAGGATCATCTTACACGCTATCTGGCACCTCTAAGCCCAATCCTGCGGCAATGCGCTGCCCGAATTCAGGATCAGCTTTATAGAAATGTCCGATCTGGCGGAGCTTGATGTCTTCCCGGTCAACCGGGGTCATGGCACCGACAATGTTTTGAACGAGACGGGTACGTTCTTCTTCGCTAAGCAGACGGTACAAATCGCCGGGCTGGGTGTAATGATCATTATGGTCGTAAGCGACGCTGTCTGCCTGATCGGACACTTCAAACGGTGTTGGTTTAGCTGCTGGTGATTCAGTAGGACCACTATAGCTGTTAGGCTCGTAATAAACAGATCCTCCGCCGTTAGTGCCGTGGTTCATAGCCCCATCGCGCTGATAATTTCGCACTTCCGCCTTGGGCTGGTTGATCGGCAGACTGTTATGATTGGCGCCTACCCGGTAACGATGAGCATCGGCATAGGCGAACAGGCGGCCCTGCAGCATTTTATCGGGGGAAGCCTCAATGCCAGGCACGAACGAACCAGGGGAGAAGGTCGCCTGCTCTACCTCTGCAAAATAGTTCTCCGGATTGCGGTCCAGCACCATGCGGCCCACTTCAATCAGGGGATAGTCCTTCTGCGACCAAACCTTGGTCACGTCGAACGGATCGAAGCGGTAGGTGTCGGCATCCTTCTCCGGCATAATTTGTACATACAGTCTCCAAGCAGGGAAGTCACCAGCAGCAATGGCATTGAACAAATCCTCGGTATGGTAATCCGGGTTATCAGCGGCGAGCTGAGCAGCCAGTTTCACATCCAGGTTCTTCACGCCTTGCTCTGTTTTGAAATGATATTTCACCCAGACAACAGCACCTTCTGCATTCACCCATTTGAAGGTATGGCTTCCGAAGCCGTGCATATGTCTCAGTGTAGCGGGAATGCCCCGGTCGGACATCAGAATAGTGACTTGATGCAGTGACTCAGGTGATAGAGACCAGAAATCCCAGACGGCGTTCGGATTCTTCAGATGGGTCTGCGGATGACGCTTCTGTGTATGAATAAAGTCCGGGAACTTAATGGCATCGCGAATGAAAAAGACAGGCGTGTTGTTGCCGACAAGGTCGTAGTTACCTTCCTCGGTATAGAACTTCACGGCAAAGCCGCGCGGATCACGGACCGTATCAGACGAGCCGGATTCACCAGCAACGGTGGAAAAACGGATGAACATCGGTGTGCGCTTGCCCACCTCGGACAGGAAGTTAGCTTTCGTATATTGCGATAAATCTTGTGTGACTTCAAAGTATCCATGGGCTCCGGCACCTTTGGCATGCACGACACGCTCGGGAATCCGTTCCCGGTTAAAATGCGCGAGTTTCTCGAGCAGGTGGACATCCTGCAATAGGCTAGGACCACGGGAGCCGGCGGTCATGGAATTCTGGTTGTCGCCTACCGGCGCGCCCCAGCTAGTCGTAAGGTTATTAGGGTTGGAACTCATAAATAGAATCACCTCATGGGATTTGATTTTAGATTTAGTATAAGTTCTATATTAACAAGTTACAGGGAAAATGCAATCCTTTTTTATATTAATTTTAAATAAGAAATATTTATAAATAGAGTAAGAGGGGAGGTACACAATTTGCATAGAATATGTATTTGTGATGTACTACCATTAGAAGATAAAGGATACTATAAGCCGTTATCAGTAGATTACCGGGGGTTCTTCCCCGGCAAAGGGAGATTAACATGCTGAGTAGGTTGATCAGGCTACCGTTCGAGTTAACTGCCAAGGAAAAGAAGCAGCTACAGAATCAGATGTTTGCGGAAAATATTGCGCGAGGGTTGTTGTTCGCCAGAATCATCATCGGTCTGGAAACCGCGCTCACAGTTGCCGATGTGACGGCCTCTCTGTCGAGCGCACATGAGAGCTTTCACTTCAGCTTTTATTTTGTTATGTATATGCTGATGATTATTATGAACATCTGTTTTTTGCTTGCTGCTAGAAAATATGATCCTGACAAGACGTATTCACCTGAGCAATTCCGGAGATATCAAGGGGCCTTTCTTCTTTACTCCATTATATTCGTGGTGTGGGGAACTATTGTCACTTTGGTAGATCAGAGGCTCTATGGCCAGTTGATGGCTTTTGTCGTGAACCTGATGAGTATCTCGGTAATTTTCTACTTTAACAATAAGACTATTCTGCTGTTATATGGTGTTTCGACATTATTATTGGCGGCGGGGTTGCCATTCTATCAATCTTCAGGCGAGGTGCTGGTTGGTCATTATGTGAATCTGGGCATTTTCGTATTCTTCTCATGGATTGCCTCCCGGATTCTGTTTGTGACCTATTGTCGCAATTTCTATAGCAAGGTTCTGCTAGGGCAAAGTAATGCCAGGCTGGAGCAGGAAATACAAGAAAACCTGAGGGTACACCGGGAGCTGGAACGAGCGAACGAAGAACTGTTGAAGCTGTCGCTCGTCGATGAGCTAACAGGGATTCCCAATCGCCGTGCCTTCGATCAGCAGGTGCAGACGATGCTCAGCAGTCAGGACACTCCGGATACAGAGGTGTCTCTGATCATGCTGGATATTGATTATTTCAAGCAGTTCAATGACAATTACGGTCATGCGGAAGGCGATAAGGTGATCAAAAGCATCGCTGGGGTCATTCATGCGGCGTCCAGAGGGCCTGAAGATATCGCTGCACGACTAGGGGGAGAAGAGTTCGTCTTTGCGGCTTTTCATACCGGCAGGGAAGAGATCGCGGAAATTGCGGAAAGAATCCGTGCGCAGATCAGTGGGATGAAGATCACTCACGAATTTTCCGTCACGGGCGGATTTGTAACAGGCAGTCTAGGAACAACGACAGGCAGAGTCCGCAATAATGACCAGTTTGCCGAACTGATGAAGATTGCAGATGAGGCATTGTACGCGGCCAAAGCAGGGGGACGGAACAGCGTAGTCCGTATGCATATGCCAAAAACCCGCCCACAGTGGGTGGACGGGAACAGGTCCGAAGACTGGGAAGTCTAGATGGTGTAAGATGCGATTGGGTTCGTGCGGCTTATTTGATATACATTTTGTTATAGTATTCTTCCAGCATACGCTTGGTGGAGAAGGCAGTAATTGTAGTTTCTATACTCTTCTTCATCATCTGCACCCATTTGCTGCGATTCTCATAGTAGGTTGGAACGACTCTGTTCAAAAGGGTATCATATAACGCGTCGCTGTCGTGCTGATTCTGAAATTCCAGGTCACCGGTCTCGAAGGTATCGCCGATCTTCCAGCCATTTTCACCGTCGATGCAGGCCTCAGGCCACCAGCCATCCAATATGGAGCAATTCAGCACTCCGTTCATCGCAGCTTTCATTCCAGAGGTTCCGCTGGCTTCCAGCGGTCTTCGAGGATTGTTGAGCCAGATGTCGGAGCCGCGAGTTAGCATTGCACCGATAGTCATATCGTAGTTTTCGAGGAAAACAACACTTTTCGGATATTTCTTCATCATCGCCACCAAATTGCTGATGATTTGCTTGCCGACATCATCCAGCGGATGCGCTTTACCGGAGAAGACGATCTGGATGCGGCCGCTCTCCAGGTATGGCTCAATTAGCTTGGGATTGGAAAAGATCAGATCACTGCGCTTGTAAGGGGCAGCCCGGCGTGAGAACCCAATCAGCAGGTCATCAGGGTTCAGGGTGATCCCGGCGCGTTCAGCAATAAAATCGAGCAGTTCGCCCTTGAGCTCCTTATGAACGGCCCATAAATCGCTGTCTTTTTCATAAGCTTTGATGATCCGTTCGTCCACCCAGGTTGGGGTATGAATGGCATTTGTAATGGGGATAATCTCCGATCTACCCGCGACGGTCTTCCACATTTTATTGGCCGTTGCAGCATGTAGCTCTGCCACTCCGTTTGAAATCCGCGCAAGCCGTAACCCGGCTACAGTCATGTTAAAAGGCTCACCGCCGATCCGTTCCATCTGATCACGAGTCAAGCCGTTGAAGCCGCACATATACTCAAGTCGGTCCAGTGGATGTGCTTCGTTACCTTCCTTGATCGGGGTGTGAGTAGTGAAGACTACCTCTTCCCGGGTGGCTCTCCAGGCTTCCTCGAAGGTGTGTCCCCCAGACATTTTCTCGCGAATCAGCTCGGTAGCAGCCAAGGCCGCATGGCCTTCATTGAAATGATAGACATCGACCGCTATGCCAAGGGCACGCAGGGCCTTTACCCCGCCAATACCAAGCACCATCTCCTGAGCGATCCGCTCCTCACCAAACCAGCCATATAGCTGCCCAGTAATCCATGCATCCATATTCTCCGGAACATCGGTGTCCAACAGATATAACGGGTTGTTGCCAAAATGATCGGTCTTCCACACTTTGCATACCACATCGGTCTTCCGAATCTTGACTGTCACCTTAACGCCAGTATCTTCAAGAAAATCATAGTTATAATTGTGATAAGCATCGTAGGGTTTACCGTCTCTACCTATCCTTTGATCCGTATAGCCTTGCTTCCACTTCAGTCCGATGGGAATGAGGGGAACACCTATATCTTTAGCACCTTTAATATAGTCACCTGCCAGAATGCCCAGTCCGCCTGCGTACAGCTTGAAATCGGAATGAAGGCCGTACTCCATGCAGAAATAGGCGACTACCGGCAATTTCTTCTCGTTCACTGCTAAGCCTCCCAATCAGGAATGGAATGAACAACTTATTGTTAAGCATCTCTGCACAAAATGTATCAGCAGAGGGCCCTTTATTATGTTCCCCTTTTATCGATAGGGTAATCATGATTTTGTCTTTTTACAGGAGTGGACCAAAGAAAAGTTGTACCGTAATGTAGAGAATTGTTTGATTAACTGGGATGTAGGCCATAAGATAAAGGAATAAGAGAATAAGAATAATAATGGTGGTGTCTACGTGGGTATCGTGGTAATTGGAAGTTTAAATATGGATATGGTTGTTCGTACAGGACGGGCTCCGGGACCCGGAGAGACGTTATTCGGACAAAGCTTCAGTCTGTCCCCTGGCGGAAAAGGGGCCAATCAGGCCGCTGCCGCAGCTCGCCTTGGCGGAGAGGTGACTATGATTGGCCGGGTCGGCCAAGATGGCTTCGGCAACGAAATGCGGGAGATTATGAGACAGGAGCAAGTAAATATAGAGCATATCTCCATCAGTAAGACGGAAGCGACAGGGGTTGCATCTATCGTGTTGGAGGAAGACGGGGAGAACCGGATTATCGTGGTTCCCGGTGCGAATATTGAGCTTACTGCAGGGGACATTGAAGCGCTTGAGGATGTAATCCGCCAAGCGGAGATCGTCGTCATGCAGCTTGAGATGGATATGGCCATGAGCGAGCGCGCCGCGGCCATTGCCCATGCCCACGGGATTCCGGTGATCCTGAATCCCGCCCCGGCACGGCCGCTGAGCGATGAGCTGCTCAGCCACGTGACCTATCTGACGCCCAATGAGACAGAGGCGGGCGTCTTGTCCGGGATCGCGGTGGACAGTGTGGACACCGCGGCTGAAGCCGCCCGCCAGCTGCTGGCGAAGGGCGTGCAGAACGTAATCGTGACCCTTGGTTCCAAAGGGGCACTGATTGTTAATGAGACGGGAACAGAGCATGTTCCCGGATACCCGGTGCAGGCGGTGGATACCGTAGCCGCCGGCGATTCTTTCAACGGGGCATTGGCTCTGCAATTGACCCGTGGGGCGGGACTCACGGAAGCGTTGAGCTTCGCCAACGCGGTAGGCGCCCTGGCTGTAGGTAAGCCAGGGGCGATTCCTTCACTGCCGAGGCTGGCCGAGGTAGAGAAATTTCTGCAAGCGGCCTCCGGAACCGGGAAGCAGGAATAGATTTGGATACACAAGGAGCTGAACCAATGAGTAGCATACTGACAGTGAAGAATGTAGTAATCGGCGAAGGTGTACCCAAGATTTGTGTTCCGCTTGTCGGGGTGACGGTGGACGAGCTGAAACAGGAGGCCGAGGCGCTGAAGCTACTGGCTCCGGATCTGGCAGAGTGGCGCGTGGATTTTTATGAGGGGGTCGAGGATACCGTGGCGGTTCAGGAAGCGCTGCAGGCCATCCGATCAGTTATCCCTGAGCTCCCGCTGATTTTCACCTTCCGCAGTGCGCGGGAGGGCGGCGAGAAGGAGATCAGCCGGGAAGCGTATGTGCAGCTTAACAAGGCAGTCGCGGAAAGTGGACTGGCCGACATCATAGATGTCGAGTTGTTCAACGAAGAAGATGATGTGCGGGCGCTTGTAGAAGTTGCGCATGCCAGCGGAGTGTTCGTGATTCTCTCTAATCATGATTTTCACGCCACACCACCTAAAGCAGAGATAATTGCCCGCCTTCGCAAAGCTCAGGAGCTGGGAGGCGATCTGCCTAAGATTGCGGTGATGCCTCAGTCACCAGGTGATGTACTGATCCTGCTGGAAGCTACCCATGAGATGAAGACAGCGTACGCAGACCGACCTATCATCACGATGTCGATGGCCGGTTCTGGCGTGATCAGCCGTCTGGCCGGCGAAGTATTCGGCTCCGCCGTAACCTTCGGTGCGGCCCGCAAGCCATCGGCTCCGGGACAGATCGCGGTCGCGGAGCTGCGCGACACGCTGAACCTGCTGCACCGGAGTCTGTAGGCGGCAGGTGAATATGCTTGCCAAGGTCCTCAGGATGACGCTCCATATTAGGTTGCACCGCAATCAATAGGCTACAGATGGATGTGCTGCTGACTGATGGAACACCAGAATGCATGGAGCTGTGCTTATGTGAAACTGGGCTTACAAGGTTGGAGAAGGCCTAGTGAGAGTAACACGTATCGTGGCCCATGAACAAATCGCTGTCGCGGAGCAGCACGAGCAAACAAAGCCTGCTGCATCGTAGTTTCTAGTGGGTTGGGAACGGGCTTTGAAAAGGGGCGATGCTTGCCCTGCATTGTACACAAAGTCTGCTAACGTGAAGACGCAGGCTGAGCAGCAAAAAGAGCGGCACCGGGATATTCCGGTGCCGCTCTTGGCGTTCAGCGCGATGTCTGTGATTACGCTTGCTCTGTACCTGTGTAGATGTGTACGACATCTCGCAGGAATGCAGCCAGACCGGGACGATGCTTATCATAGTATGCAGTGAAGCGTTCATCATCCACATACATTTGCGCGACTCCGGCATGGGCCTCCTTGGAATAATTGTCCCAGTAGAAGTAGAGCCACTGGCGGTGCAGATCGGCTGCTTTCTGAGCGGATACACTGGCTGGGTCACCCTGCACCATAGCCTCTTCCAATAACTCCAACATTTCTTTTTCCAGCTGCTGAATGGCGGTGTATTGTTCCTCGGTCATGCCCTTCAGTTTCCGGTTGGAGCGGTCAATGGCCTCATCACCATATTTCGCACGTGCTTCCTGCCCGTAGGTCTGCTCGTTATCCTCAACCAGCTTTTGTTTGAAGCCTTCGAATTTCTCCTCGTTACTCATCATTATTCTCCCCTCCGTTTGCGCGAGAGTCTTCTCGACATTGGCGATCAATAGGTCCAGTTGTTCTCTTTTTTGCAGCAGCTTGTCGCGGTGTTCCTGCAGTGCTCTCGCCCCGTCGAAGGACGGTGCTGTCACCAGCTCTTTAATCCGTTCAAGGCTTAGGCCCAGCTCCCGGTAAAAAAGAATCTGCTGCAGCCGGTCCACCTCAACCTGGCCATATATACGGTATCCGGAAGAGTTGATTCTTGCCGGCTTCAGAATCCCGAACTCATCGTAATACCGCAATGTTCTTGTACTGATTCCGGCGAGTGTCCCCAGCTTTTGCACTGTGTATTCCGTAGTAATCCCTCCAAAACGTTACTCATCAGGCTGTCCGGCGGCCGCTTCGAACATCCTTTATCTTTCGTCAGCTTAAGCTTGAAATTAATGTACACCTTGACGTAGCGGCAATGTCAAACAGTTTTTCATAAGGAAAATTTGAGAATGAGGAAATAATTGATGGCATGAATGATTCATCGCCTGAATAACGAAAGGAATGCAAAACAGCGGCGTTATCCCGCAGGATTACCGAATGGAATCACTGTCAGGAAACTGCCGCCGTTATCATGTTGTTGCTGCTTAATCTTAATCAGAGGAAAAGAAGACCAGAAGGACTACTTCTTAACGTTGCCTACCTGTGCCTCGAAATATGCCTTCAGCTCCGCCAGCTTGCGGGGATCAGTAAGGGTATTCTTGTCGGAGAAGTAGTGCTCCTCCACGAGTTCCCAGGTCGGGACGACCTTTTGTGAGGTCATTGCCTTGATGGCGATCTTGACAGTTTTGCGCTCCCTCGCGTTGGAGAAGGTGTCCACGTAATGTTGTGCCCGTTCGAAGTCCAGTTCGCTGAACACCGCACGGAAAATCTCAGATGTCATTCGGGCATCATCAAGCGCCCGGTGTGCAGAACCGGAAGCTTCTAGGCCGAGCAGCGCCATCGCGCCTTCAACACTGATATCGTTGGTTAAGCCCCGGGCGCGCAGCAAGCCCTTCAGCAGATCAAAATAGGTGGCAGCCATCCAATAGGCTTCGTCCATTTTGTGCATACGGATATCCTGAATAATCCGCTTCATATCCTCTCCGCCCCAGGTGAGCAGCAGTACGCCGTCCGTGCTCTGGTCCAGCCACGCCTTGAAGGCGGTGATGACCTTGGGGAAACGTGCTGCAACATCAATATCCTCTTGCGGAATACCTGTTTTTTTCTTGATGAAAGAATTAAGGGTTGAGAAATATATAGGTTTAATCAGGGATGAGAATTCATCCTTATACTGCAATGAAGAGTCTAGCCGGACAGCACCAATCTCAATGACCTCCATCGGATGCTCACTCGCAAACTTGCGGCCGTTGAATTCGATGTCCAGAATAATATAATCCACAGGTACTTGCCTCCGTTTCCTTGACTGACGCTATAATCTATGCGCCGACCCTTCTATTCTAACAAAAAAAGAGGGACAACGGGAAATCTGCTGAACCATGCAGGTTTTTTTATTGATGCCCTTCTGCGGATTGACTTGCGTATGCCTCGCCCCTATGATGATTAATAATATAGAGTAGCTAAAGACCAGAAGGAGAGAGACATCATGGGCCAGGAGATTGAACGTAAATTTCTGCTGCCGGAATACCCGGAGCAACGGATTGAGCAAGGAGAACTGAAGATTGTGACCCGGCATAGCATCGACCAGACATATCTGGCGATTGACGGAGGCCAGGAGCTGCGAGTGCGCAAGATTACGGATTTGGACACGGGAGAGGTATTTTACACCCATACGTTCAAGGATGGTAAAGGCATCCAGCGCGAAGAAATCGAATACCGTATCTCGGAAGGCTTGTACACCCAGATGGTTGAAGCTGTTCGGGCGATCCCGCTCGTCAAGGAGCGTATTACCGCGCTCTGGAATGGGGTTACGGTAGAGATTGATGTGTACACCCAGCTGGAGCTGGCTGTGCTGGAGGTTGAATTCGATTCGCTGGAGGAAGCAGAGGGCTTTCAGGCGCCAGACTGGTTCGGCAAGGATGTTAGTACCGAGCGGCAGTACAGCAATAAGACGGTCTGGAAGGAACTACAGAACAAGGCATTCCGCTAAACCGGATGCCAAGCCTCTTTTCAACAATTAGAATACAAAATAACGGACTTTAGCGCGTAAACGTGTTACTATAGGGTAAATAAATAGGGGTTCAGGAGGATGAGCATGAAGTATATAAGCACAAGAGGCCATGTGGAGCCTAAGGGCTTTATCGATACAGTCTTGATGGGACTTGGGGACGACGGAGGACTTATGGTTCCCGAACAGATTCCGGCCGTATCCGCGGCTACGCTGGAGGAATGGAGAAGCCTCAGCTACCAGGAGCTGTTCCTGAAGATTTTTTCCCTGTACACGAACGACGAGATCCCATATGAGGATTTAAAAGAACTGGTAGCCACCAGCTATTCCACTTTCCGTTCACCGGAGGTGACTCCGCTGCATCAGGTGAATGATTCCCTGTATGTGCTGGAGCTGTTCCACGGTCCTACCTTTGCGTTCAAGGATGTGGCGCTTCAATTTATGGGTGAGCTGTATTCCTACATCTCCCGCAAGCGTGGCGAGATTATCCATATCCTCGGAGCCACTTCGGGCGATACCGGTGCAGCGGCGATTCAGGGCGTACGCGGTAAGGAAGGCATCAAGATTTGTATCCTGCACCCGCACGGCAAAGTGAGCAAGGTTCAGGAGCTGCAAATGACGACAGTGGATGATAGCAATGTGCTGAATTTGTCCGTACATGGTAACTTCGACGATTGTCAGAAGGTCATCAAGGATTTGTTCGCCGATCTTGACTTCAAGGGTCGCTACCACCTACGGGCGATTAACTCCATTAACTTTGTGCGCATCCTGGCGCAGACCGTATATTACTTCTATGCTTATCTGCATGTGGAAGGCAGTGCCGAGAAGAAGATTAACATCAGCGTACCATCTGGTAACTTCGGTAATATTTTCTCCGGATACCTGGCGAAGCAAATGGGTCTGCCGATCAACAAGTTAATTATCGCAACGAATGAGAACAACATTCTGGAGCGTTTTGTGAATACCGGAGAGTACAAACCGGGGAACTTCCAGAGCACGTACAGTCCTTCCATGGATATTCAGGTTGCGAGCAATTTCGAGCGCTATCTGTATTATCTGTTAGGCGAGGATGCTGAGAAACTGTCCAGTTATATGTCCAAGCTGCAAAGTGAAGGCAAAATCACGGTAGACGGTGAGCTTTTGGCACAGGTGCAAGCTGACTTTAATGCACTTGGCGCGAAGAATCAGCAGTGTCTCGATACGATTGGCAAGTACAAGCAGGAGTATGACTATCTGCTCGATCCGCATACGGCCTGTGGTATTGCGGCATATGAGGCGTTTAACGGAGCTGGCGAGACTGCAATTACTTTTGCGACGGCACATCCGGCGAAGTTCGATGAAGCGATTCAACTGATTGACATCAAGCAGGAATTCCCGGCACCGATCGCCGCGCTCTTCGAAATGCCACAGCATCAGACGGTGGTAGAGCATGACAAGGAAGTTATTATCCGTGAGCTTCAGGCCTTTTACGAATAAATGAATGAAGGTATACATCAGAATGGGCTTCGTATCAGTAGATGCGGAGTCCATTCTTTCGTGCGGTGGCACCTACTGTGTGAATAGAAGGTCAAATAAACGTAAAATTTGTCGGAAAAATGTCCGGAAAAGTAGACATACCTATCATGGAGTGAGAAAATAGCATATAGAGTCAGTAGAATAAAAAAGGACGGGATCACATCATGACAATTCGATTTGGGGTCATAGGGACCAACTGGATTACAGACCGCTTTGTTCAAGCCGGCTTGGAGAACGAGGAATTTCTTCTGACAGCGGTGTATTCTCGTACGCAGGAGAAAGGCGAGGCATTTGCGGCCAAATATGCGGGGGCGACGATTTACACTGATCTGGAGGCGATGGTATCCAGCAAAGAAGTGGATGCGGTGTACATTGCCAGTCCCAATTCGATGCATGCGGAGCAGGCGGTTATCTGTCTCAATCACGGTAAGCACGTCCTGTGCGAGAAGCCTGCTGCTTCCAACAGTGCAGAGCTTCGAGCAGTTATTGAGGCGGCGCGCAGCAACAACGTGCTGTTCATGGAGGCGATGAAATCGACCTTTATGCCGAACTTTAGAATTGTTAAGGAGAATCTGTATAAAATCGGGCGTATTCGCCGTTATTTTGCAAGCTATTGTCAATACTCGTCGAGATATGATGCTTTCCGTCAGGGGACGGTTCTAAACGCATTCAATCCTATCTATTCCAATGGATCTCTAATGGATCTAGGCATCTATTGTTTGTATCCGATGGTGGCGTTGTTTGGCAAACCGGAGTCTGTGCAGGCGGTGGGTGTACTGCTGTCCTCAGGTGTGGATGGTGAAGGAAGTATCGTGATGCGCTATGACGATATGGATGCTGTCGTAATGCATTCGAAGATTGCAGATTCCTATCTCCCCGCCGAGATTCAGGGTGAGAACGGTACGATGGTTATAGATAAGATCAATCAGCCTTATCAGGTGAAAGTCCATTACCGCGACGGAACGGTAGAGGAATTGACCCAGCCGCAGGTGTTTGAGTCCATGTATTATGAAGTTGAGGAGTTCATCCAACTGCTCAAGAACGGTGAACGGGAGAGCAGTATCAACAGCCATGCCAATTCGCTAGCGGTATCTGAAATTATGGAGGAAGCCAGAGCACAGATCGGACTCCGGTATGCTTCAGATCTATGAAAGGAACGGAGGGCCAGGATTGAAGACATTTAAGAAGGTATACATCGAGATAACAAGTGTCTGCAACCTCGCCTGCAGCTTTTGCCCGCAAACGGCCCGGCAGAAAAATTTCATGAAGCCGGACACGTTCACCAAGATTCTCGACGAGATCAAACCACATACCAATCATATTTATTTGCATGTCAAAGGCGAGCCGCTGCTGCACCCTCGTGTTGCAGAGCTGCTGGATATTGCGGATACCAAAGGATTCAAGGTCAACATTACGACCAACGGAACGCTGATTCATAAAGCCGGGCCGAAAATTCTGGGTAAACCTGCGCTGCGGCAGATGAATTTCTCGCTACACAGCTTCGACGGGCATGAAGGCTCGGAGAACCGCGAGGGCTATGTGTCGGAGATTATCGATTTTGCTAAACAGGCAGCGGAGCTCGGGGTGCTGATCTCCTTCCGGTTGTGGAATCTGACCGAGGATAATATGACGAACCTGGAGCGGAGCCGCAATCGGGAGACGCTTTCTTTGCTGGAAGAGGCGTTTGACCTTGATTTCAAGATTGAGGAAAAGGTTATGCCCGGCAGCGGCGTGAAGATTGCGCCGCGTATCTACCTGAACCAGGATCACGAGTTCAGGTGGCCCGCTCTTCACGAGCCGGAGGATGACGGCAAGGGCTTCTGCCACGCACTGCGGTCTCAGGCCGCTGTGCTAGTGGATGGCACCGTCGTTCCTTGCTGTCTCGACGGTGAAGGGGTAATCAATCTCGGCAATCTGCACGAGACTCCATTCTCCCAGATTGTTGAAGGCGAGCGCGCCAACAATCTGTACTATGGCTTCTCCCGCAGGGAAGCCGTGGAGGAACTATGCCGAAAGTGCGGCTATCGCCAGCGCTTCGGCACCTGAATGCCCGGGATGCGGGCATTAGAGAAGCAGGCAGCTCCCCTTGGGAAGAGGGGAGCTGCCTGCTTTTTGGTGTGCGGTTTGCGGGTGCCGCCGGCTGGAGAGCGGCAGCATAATGTGTTGTGTTTGATGATCCAAAGTGCACGGCAATTTGGATCACCGGTTTTACTTTTCAAGTTTGAGGCTGGAGTGGGCTTGTGTCGTGTTAAGGATATTTATTCAGTTATCTTGGGCTGGATTTTCCGTGTCTACTTTCATACTTCATAGTCTAATTCAGTCAGAGGATTGAAAATTTAAAATAGAGGCAAAATTGTATGTTAAATTCAGGTATATAGCGGTTTTTAGGGAATTAAGAGCATTTTTGTACCCTAATTTTGAGATTGAAGGCATTTTGAGAAAAATAGGATGATTTAACATACAATTATGCACTTAAATGCGTTAAAAACCATTTCTGGGTTAAAATAAGGTGCAAATTTACCCTTAATCTTCAATATCACCCAACCCAACCCATACTTGGACTCCCGAAATCTATGAAGTGCATAAGCAGTTGGATTACTTTACCTTGTCGGCGTATACCGCGCTCATAGAAGATGTGCTGGAGAGAGTGCGAGTTTTAAAGCATCCTTCAGTCACTATTCAGGATATTTAATACAATGTAACGCCAAAAAAAACTGCACTGAACGGTATCAGTGCAGCTTGCGGAATTGATCAGGGGTCGTACCTGACTGCTTGCGGAAGGTTGCTACAAAATGGCTGACATCGCGGAAGCCGACCCGCTGTGAAATTGTTTTGACGGTCAGCTGGCGCTCACTAAGAAGCATCTCCTTGCTCTTGCGGATGCGTAGCCGGACAAAATAGGCATAAGGCGACAGTCCGAAAGTTTGGAGGAACAGGCTGTTAAGGTAACGGCCGGACACTCCAAGCTGGGTGGACAGCTCTAGCAGTCCGATATCCGGGTTGCCATAGTGGATATTCATCCATTTTAGCAGAGGCTGCAGCTTGTCCAGATTGCGGGAAATGGTGGTGTTGTTATGAAGCTGCCCGTATTTGCTCAGCGTCAGGAGAAAACGGTAGGCGTCGCTGGAGGCCTCAAGTCCGAACATATCGCCGCCCGCGTCATGACGGTCCAGCATCTCTTCCAGCATATATGAGAGAGGGGCTTCACTCTCCCAGCGATAAAAAGCGTTATCCTCCATTCCGAGTGCCTCCAGAATGTGCCGAATAGAATTACCGCTGAATGTCAAATAATAGGTATGCCAGCTGGCAGATACCGCCTCGTAGCTATGAGGCACATGAGGGAGCAGCAGGACGCCGCTTCCTTCGGTCAACGAGAGTGTTTTATTGTCAAAATGAATGACCCCTTCACCCTGCGAAGTCTGAATCCAGTGGTAGGTATGGTAGCCGTCGGGACGAGATATTTTCTCCTGATCCGGATAGTGGCCCATGCTGTCCAGCGAGACTGGCAAATGCTGTCCCCCCTCGGGGGCGAATACAATTCTGCGGTGTGTGGTTGCTGTCAAAGCATCCACCTCCTTCAGTTCTATATTATTATACTGATGGTCAGAAATTTTATATTTAAAGGGAGTGATTAACCGTTTACAATAAATATATAATTATACTATAAAGGATGTGCCAAGCATGATCAACGATAAATTGCCGAAGATTTGGTACGGCGGTGACTATAACCCTGAGCAGTGGGACGCCCCGACATGGGCCGAAGATGAGCGTATGTTCAAACTGGCTGGCATTGATGTTGCAACAATAAATGTATTCTCTTGGGCTATGCTTCAACCCGATGAAGATACGTATGATTTCTCTTTCCTCGATGCCCAAATGGATCGTCTCTATAAGAGTGGTACGTATGTCTGTCTTGCAACATCCACGGCTGCGCATCCGGCTTGGATGGCACGCAAATACCCTGAAGTAACTCAAGTCGATGTGAAGGGTAGAAAGCGTAAATTCGGCGGACGCCATAATTCTAATATGAATAGCCCTATCTATCGTAAATTTGCTGAACGTCTAGCAAGCAAGCTGGCAGAGCGCTACAAAGATCACCCAGCACTAGTCGCTTGGCATATCAACAATGAGATTAGCAACTACGATTATTCAGAGCAATCTGCGGCTGCTTTCCGTGTGTGGTTGAAGAAGCGTTACGGCTCCCTTGATGTGGTGAACAAGGTGTGGAATACTCGTTTCTGGGGACATACATTCTACGACTGGGATGAGATTGTTCTCCCTAGCGAGCTGAGTGAAGAATGGGATGGCAATAATACGAACTTCCAGGGCCTCTCCCTTGATTTCCGCAGATTCATGAATGACGCACATCTGGAATGCTATTTGCTTGAATACAATGCGATTAAAAAGCATTGTCCGAATGTGCAGATCACTACGAACCTGATGGGCTTCTATCCAGGGCTGAACTACTTCGATTGGGCTGAGCATCTGGATGTAATCTCTTGGGACAACTATCCTGCATTGGATACTCCGGTTAGCTTTACTGCAATGTCGCATGATCTGATGCGTGGACTAAAGAGTGGACAACCGTTCATGCTGATGGAGCAGACGCCAAGCCAGCAGAACTGGCAGGCGTACAACTCCTTGAAGCGCCCGGGCGTAATGCGCTTGTGGAGCTATCAAGCAGTAGCTCACGGCGCGGACACTGTGCTGTTCTTCCAGCTTCGCCGTTCTGTCGGTGCATGTGAGAAGTACCATGGTGCAGTAATTGAGCACGTAGGTCATGAGCACACCCGTGTCTTCCGCGAGACTGCAGAGCTGGGCAGAGAGCTTCAGCTACTGGGCGATGAACTGCTGGATGCGCGCGGCGAAGCTAAGGTCGGTATTCTGTACGATTGGGAAAACCGCTGGGCGGTTGAATTGTCCAGTGGGCCTTCCGTAGGCTTGGATTATGTCAATGAAATTCACAAGTATTATGACGCACTGTATCAAGAAAACATCGAAGCCGATATGATCGGTCTAAAAGAAGATTTCTCCAAATATAAAGTGATCATTGCTCCGGTGTTGTACATGCTTAAACCGGGTGTAAAAGAGAAGATCGAAGCTTTCGTGAGGGCAGGCGGCACGTTCGTGACCACCTACTTCAGCGGAATCGTCAACGAGAACGACATTGTTACCTTGGGCGGATATCCGGGTGAACTGCGCAATCTGCTTGGGATTTGGGCTGAAGAGATCGACTCTCTGCTGCCTGAAATGAGTAATGAGATTGTGATGGAGAAGAGCTGGGGCGAGCTGAGTGGTTCGTACAAATGCAATCTGCTCTGCGATCTGATCCACTCGGAGGGTGCAGAGGTACTGGCTCGTTATGGCACTGACTTCTACCAAGGTATGCCAGTCTTGACTGCCAACACCTTTGGTGAAGGTAAGGCGTATTATGTCGCTACCAGCCCGGATGCAGCATTCCTGCGCGGATTCCTGGGCAACCTGTGCGCGGAGCAGAACATTCTTCCGCTGGTGAAAGCACCAGCAGGAATCGAATCCGTACAACGGGTGAAAAATGGCGTATCCTATCTGTTCCTGCTGAACCATACAAATGGCGAATTGAGCGCCGACATTGGTTCCACTGAGCGTACAGACCTGCTGACTGGCAACAAAGTTAGCGGTACGGCAGCAATTCCGGCACATGGTGTGCTGATCCTGTCTGACAAGAAGTAAGATAGATTTATACAAGGGCGGCTTCATGGATGCGGATTACCGCAATCTATGAAGCCGTTTTTTTTGCGAATAGTGGGGGTTAACTCTGATTTTGGTCTGATTATGTTGAAATGAAGCGTGGGGAGTATCCATCAATTGAGTACTCCCCGCTTTTTTATGTGGATTTAGCCCCAAGGAGAGCCGCTTGTGTGGTATCCCAAATTTATATCACGACCTGCGTGTTCTCCTCAGCCCCGCAAAAAGTATGTGGTTTTCCTACATCACATATTCGGTGAGGACATACCACAGCTGTGTTAAGGTAAGCGGGTACGGTTTGTTGGGACAATGATCACAGAAGCGACGGGAGTTGTATGATTGATGAGTGGAGAGGGCAGCGGTACGCAGGTGCGTACGATCAACTGCTATTTATACGATAACGAGGCTACTGCTTTTCTGATGCAGGGTGTGATCCGGTTTGTTCAAGCTAGAAGATTGATGAATGTGATTTTTCGGAGAAGCTGGACCAATGGGTTCCATATGAAAATAAGCTTTCCCACCGCGGAAGCGGACAACGGGATTGAGGCGGTTATACGCCGTCTGGCGGAGCGCTACAGTCGGCCCAGACTGCAGACTGAATACGATAATTACGAGAACATCCTGCACAAACAAGCCGAGTTGGAGAATTACACCGGTAATTACCTCCCGCTGCGCATGGATGGCGAAGTGACTGTGGAGGAAGAAGTAGAGTTCCACCATAGGAACGCCATCGGCAGCTTGCGGATGAATTATGAGATTGAACTGCTCAAAAGCCAGCTGCTAGTAGATCTTTTTGATACATGGGCAGCCCTGTCCGAGGAACGGCAAAATATTGAATGCGCTAAAATCTTTTTGATTAATGTCAATCGATCTGCGGGAGGACTGAGATACGGATACTTGTCACTGCGCGCCAATCTGGAATATATCAAAGGCCAGATGGAGCTGTCCGGCAGACAGAACGGCTTGGAATGGAATGCCTGGGAGCATCTGTTCCATCGGACTGAGGAGGAGCAGCAGTTTATTCAAGTGGGTCTGCAGCGCTTTGCCGAAGGGAAATATGAACGTGAATTTATATTTGGTAGGATGCAAATCTTCATAGACTGCCTGCTTACGATTCTTAATCAGGCGTTCGAGAACGGGGAGATAACCCTACAGAAGCTGCTGGAGGATAGTGACTTCATTCAGCGTTATGATGCGCTTAATGACTTTCACCTCATTTTTCATTCCCTGGCGGATTTCCAGAAGCATTGCGACGACAAAGGGTTTATCATCTACCGGATGATCGACTCCATCCTGTATTCACTAATGTCGCTTCTTCAGGTATCTGCTGTCCGGAAGCAGCTAATTTCAGGGCTGATTGCGGAGACTGTGGAGCAAGGTTTGTCTTTAAGCTGGCGGGAGGCGTACCAGGAGCTCAGCGCGGTTCTTATGAACGGTGAAACGAATGAGCGAATGGTTCACTAATCCCTACTAAGGAAGATTAATTTACTTATAAGTAAAACTATGGAATAAAAATCCTATATCAGATAAAATAGAGATTATATACTATGCATTCCGATGCGGGGGGATATCGTGGAAGATGGTGCAATGAAGCTGGCAGAAGAGATGGAAGCCCAGGTACTACGCAGTTTTGCTGAAGACTACCTGTACGAGGCAGCATTAGCCTCCGTAAAGGTGAAAGTAACAGAATCGTTAATGTGTGGCCGAATGACGCTGCTTCATTACCGGATGTTCGGCGGCTGTGGGGATGATATATACCGCGCGGCGGCTGCGGTGGAATTCATGATCCTGGCACTAGATATTATTGACGATATTCAGGACGATGACCACAAGGCTATGCCATGGAATGATTTGCCGAAGAATATTGCTCTAAATCTTGCGATTGCTTTTCTGACGCTCTCTCATGAGACACTTCTGCACTGCCGTTTCCCCGCTGAACATATTCATAAAGCCGCAGCGTACCTGAGCCGCCAGGTGATAACAGCAACGAACGGACAGACGCTGGATCTGCTGAACACGATCTCCACAGAGGAAGAGTACTTCACTATGGTCAAGCAAAAATCGGCGGCACTTTTAGTCTGTGCTTGTATGATCGGCGTGATCCTGGCAACGGGCGACGTTTCTCCTCATGTAGAGGAATACGCAATGGAAATAGGCGTTTCGGCACAGATTAAGAATGATTTCCGGGACTTGCTGAACTGGGATCATAAAAGTGATTTTCTGCAGCGCAAAAGAACACTTCCGCTGTTGTTCTTGCTCTCCTCTATCAACCAGGAGGATGAACGTTGGGTGGCTGATTACTTTGAAGGCCGTCTGGAGCTCAGCGATATTCTGCATCGAAGTGAGGAATTTGCCGCCATTGTGGAACGTACCGGAACATCCATGTACGCTTCCTTCCGGGAGCGGTCCTCTTATTATCATTTTCGCGAGATTCTGGACAGCATGGGGCTGGAGTCGCCATGGAAACAGGCACTGATTGCTGCGGCGGAATAGTCCAAGTAACGCAGACCGCAAAGAGGTTTGCGGGAAATACGGGACAGGTTGTCGTTTGAGGATAGGGTTAGACCTGATATATTGGGTTCAGAAAGTGTAATCTACTATCCTATTAGGAGGAATTTAATATGTTGAAAGAAATGTTCCAGAATATCGTGAAGAACCCACAGGCGCAAGTACAATTTCAGAGTGGACAGCTTCAGCTCGCTGGTATGACGAGTTGGGAGCGCAAGGCACTGATGGATATTATCCGTGACAAAAAGCCTGAGAATGTTATGCGTACCAACCGTTACTGGTACTAAGAAAGAATAACTGCTGTGATGGAGGCTTGAACCTTTGCCCAGATTGTGCGCCAAACTTAAATTAATAACGTTCCTGCTTCCTTTGCTGCTGCTGGTATTCTATTTGAGTAATGTTGTACTGAACCAGCAGAAGATCGGAGTCAGTGTGCACATGAGCGATCTTGGACAAGTTGTGGTGGCCGAGATTGACCGGGACAGTTGGGCCAACGGCCAGTTACAGCAGGGGGATATCCTCACTGCTATCAATGGAGAGGCAGCGGCTGATTATGAGCTTGTCCAGAAGTATAAAGTGATTGAACGGGCAGAGACGCTTGATGTGATCCGCAAGGGGAATGAGGGGGAGGTCGCAAGGCTTCACTTCATCGTAGAAGGCAGGATTTCCAATTGGAGCCTGATTCTCCACCTTGTGTTTCCAAGTGTCTCTTTGCTGTTGTTTCTCGTCTTCTCTTTTCAGGTATATTACAGGCAAAAACATGACCGGGCGGCTAATATCTTGATTTTGTTCTTCCTGAGTATCGGTCTGAGTTATTTCAGCTCCACAGCCTCCGGCTTGGTCGATCCGATTGGAAGAATTACCCTGGGGTGGAGCTTCTCTCTGCTGCCTGTTTTCTTCGCCCATTTCATGAGGGAATATCTCGCACGCTACAAGGAGGATTTCATCTCTCTTGTCTGGCTAAGAGTGCTTTACTTCACGGCCTGTCTGGTGGGAGGTATCGTCACTCTGAGTGCTCTGACCGACTATTCTATGCTTTTAATAGAGTCGAGGGTGCTGCTAGTCTTCTTCAGCTTCACGAATGTTTGGATTGTCTGCAAACTGATTGGAAAATATTACAGACACCGTACAGGTGAGCTGCAGGTCCTGTTCAAGTTTACAATGATTGGGCATGTGCTTGCTTTTTTACCGTTCTTGCTACTTTACAGTGTACCGGAGCTATGGGGAGTCTCGGTAGTACCAGCCGAGATCTCGGCAATATCTTTATTTGCCATACCGATTGTGTATTTCTATCTGTTTATGACTCGTCGTCTCTTTGATATTGATTTTGTCCTGAACCGTTTTATGTACTATACGGCAATTTCGTTTGTTCCAGCGGTGCTCATTATCGGGCTGACGGCTGGGATTTTGAAGCAATCACAGTTTACCTGGCTGAAATGGGTACAGATTTTTCTGGTGGTCTATTTTATTCTGACTGTGTTTCTCTTCGCCAAGGAATTCATAGATTTTCGTTTGCGGCGCAGCTTTTTGAAGGAGTCTTATAATTTTCAGGGCAGCATTGAACGGTTCTCTAAGCATGTCTCTCGGGTCATGAAGATTTCCGATTTGGAACAGGTACTGGTACGTGAGATTCGGACGATTCTTCCGGTGAGTGAGCTGGTCTTTCTGAAGCTTACCTATGACCAGGAGTCTGGGCATCATACGTTTACGGGGGCGGAGCGGCTTAAGCCGGAAATTGTTCGTAGCCTTCAGGAAAGGGCCCTGCACCCGGCTGTGGGTGAGCTGATTGCGCTGCCGCAAGGCGTATGTCTTGTCATTGGCCATTACCGAATGACTCATGAGCTGCTATGGATCGATGATAAGGACAATCATACCAGTCTTAATCTGGATGAACGCACCTGGCTGCGGACGATTGCTCATTACTGTGGGATTGTCTATGAGAATCTTTACCTCATTGAAGGACTGATTGAGGACCTTGAGGCACAAATGAAGAATCAGCAGGATGTGCCGTCCTGGGTGCTGCGCCTGATCTTTACCCTTTCGGAGAATGAGCGGAGACGACTCGCTGCTGATCTGCATGATGCGGCGCTCCAGGATCAGCTGATTTGGTACCGCAAGCTGGAAGCGCTTATGCTCGATTATCCTATGAAGGACGAACTATGGAAGCAACTGGAGCTGATTAAGGAAGGTCTGCTAGATGTCATTCATCAAATCCGCCAGACCTGTAATGAGCTGCGCCCGCCGCTGCTGAACGAGATGGGATTGATCGAGTCACTGGAGCAGTTGTTTGCGGAGGAGCGGCTTCGTTCGAATTATTCGATCACACTCCAGACGAATATGGCGTCGATCGAATTAAATGACTCACAGATTCTTGCGGTCTACCGGATTGTGCAGGAACTTCTCCGCAACGCGGGCAAGCATGCCCAGGCTACCGATATCCAGATTGAGCTGGAGCAGAAGGGGGAGCAAGTGTTTTTTCATTACAAGGACAATGGGCGCGGATTAGAGCTGTCCAAACTACAGGATTCCTTCAGGCATATGGGGATATCCGGGATCAAGGAACGGGTCCGTAGCTTGGATGGAGAAGTATGCTTTTACTCGGAATTGAACAAGGGCTTTGAGGTTCGTCTGATGTTCCCGCTGATGCCGACATCAAGGAATGGGGAAGGAGGCGGTTCTAATGATCACCATCTTGCTGGTTGACGATCATCCGTCTGTCTGCGAAGGAACCAAAAATATGATTGAGCAAGACCCCGATATGCAGGTCACGGTTTGTTACACCTCAGTTGAGGCTCTGGAGCTGGTAAAAACGCAGCAGTTTGATGTTATGCTGTTCGACTTGAACATTCCTGTCATCAGCGGCCTTGAACTGACCAAGCGAATGCTGCAAATCAATCCCGACTACTGTATTCTGATCTATACCGGCTACGAGCTCAGCCCACATTTTAACCTGCTGGTAGAAGCCGGTGTCTCGGGTATGGTCAGCAAGACTGCAACGCGTGAACAACTACTAAGTGCTATCCGCTGTTCCCTCAGAGGTGAAGCGGTAATTCCGATTCCACTCCTGCGGCAGCTTCGGCGCAATGAAGTCCGTCTGTCAGCCACCCGTGAGGATCGACGTCTGGAGGAGGTCTCAATCAATGAGCGGGAGCAGGAGATTCTCCAGCAGGTGGCTGGAGGGAGCAGCAATAAGGAGATTGCCGGGCGATTACTGATGAGTCAGCGAACGGTGGAATATAATTTGACGCGTATATTTGAGAAGCTGGGGGTCCGTTCACGATCGGAGGCGATTATGGAAGCTAAGCGGCTGGGACTGATACATACTGGGGATTTCTTATAAGAGAGCACTCGTACCCTCCTTAAGGTGGCGGCTGGTGCTTTTTTTATGGGATGAATGTTAGATAGTTGGGAAAGCAGGTTTAGATTAGATAAGATGAATAAAAGAAATAACAAAAAGCGAGAAGGAGCGAAGGTGAAGTTTGGAACTGTAGGAGCGAAAGCGATCGCCTGAAAGCTTTCTGCAGGAAAGCTCGCATCGGAAGCCTAAGCTGTCACCAGATTTCAACCGCTAGAAGCGGTTTATAGAAGAAATCTGGTGACAACAGCGACCGGAAGTCCAAACATTCACCGTAGTAACGACCGAGCCTTACGTTTGTATCTTAAATTCAACTCATATCGATAATGTATTATATAATGTTAAGAAAAGCAGCGGAGAGAAAGAGGCAAGGTATGAAAACATTATTGGTGACAGGCTACCGTGCGCATGAACTCGGAATTTTTGACAACAAACATCAAGGGATCCCTTATATCAAAAAAGCCATTGCTGCCAGGTTGCTTCCTCTTGTGGAAGAAGGGCTGGAATGGGTGATCACGCCGGGCCAATATGGTGTTGATCTCTGGGCCTGTGAAGTGGTGCTGGAGTTGAAACGGGAGTATCCAGACCTGAAGCTGGGCATCATTACTGCTCATGCCGCACCGGAGGAGAAGTGGAAGGAAGAGAAACAGAACGAATACCGCCGTATCGTGTCCAGTGCGGACTATTATGGTGCGGTCAGTAACGCTCCCTACGACGGAAGTTGGCAGTTCCGGGCTAGAGATGATCTGCTGTTCCGTAAGAGCGACGGCATTCTTCTGTTCTATGATGAGGAGGCGGCCGAAGGCAGTCCGAAATTCATGAAGGAGAAGGCACTTAAGCTCCATGCAGAGAGTGACTATGGATTGTTGTTGATTCATGCGGATGAAATTCAGAATATTGCGGATGAAGAGGCCCGAAGTGATTTTGAATAACAGATTATGCTGTTGGTCATGGTATTTTTCTGCTGGATAGGTCAGGAGAATTTGGGGCTAAAGCGCGAAAAAAATATTTTTTTGTTAGAAAATGTTCTTCTCTGGGTAATAGCTAACATATAAATAGTTGGCATATGCTTCCATGAGCATTTGTCATATACCAAAACACTCAGGAGGATCATGAACTTGAAGAAATGGACTACCGTATTACTAGGGGCGATTTTAACTATCAGTCTTACCGCGTGTGGAAACAATGAAGGAGTCAAAAATACAGCGGGCGCGTCGGACCCTGCGGCAATCGCAGGATCGAATGCAGTGACAACAAACGGGGCTGCCAAGTCGGGTACACCAACCGTTGAAGAATTGATTCAAAAGACTACCGAAGCCAGCCAAAACCTCAAGAGCTTCGCGATGGAATCTAAAATCGAACAGAATATGAAAATAACGCAGGGCGACACTTCGCAGGATCAAAAAGTGAACATGACTTTGACCTCTGAGATCATTAAAGAGCCTATGCAGATGCATCAGGAGATTCTGATGGACCTGGCGGGCCAGGGTGAGCAGAAGATCGAACAATATTTTACGGCAGACGGGATCTACACCCAAACTGACGGACAATGGATGAAGCTGCCGTCCGAGATGACCGCCCAAATGACCGAAATGATAAAGGAATCGGGTAGCCCGGAGAAACAGTTGGAGCAGTTCAAGTCTATTGCCAAGGATACCAAGATATCCGAAGAGGGAGATGCCTATCTGCTGACGGCTGAAGTATCCAGCGATAACGTAAAGGAATTGGCCAAAAGCTATCTGGATCAGGTTGGTAACGGAAATCCGCAAATGGCGGCGATGATGGATAAAATGGACATCAAGAGCATGAAGATTTTATATGCTGTCAACAAGAAAACTTACCTGCCTACTAAAACAAATGTAGATATGGTAATGGATCTGGAAGCATCCGGCCAGAAAATAAGTCTCGACATGAAAATGACCGGTGACCTTTCAAAGCATAACGAAATCAAGGAAATCAAGCTTCCGGACGAAGCGAAGACCGCACAAGAGGTGCAGATGCCGGCAACTGAGTAATTTTATATTTGAAAAAAACAGCAAGCCTTTGTCAGATTAGAGGCTTGCTGTTTTGCATTATATTGTGGCAGCTCTTTGCGTGTCTGCTTAGAAACCAAATGGCGACAAGCTGCCGAAGAAGCCGCCGATCACTCCAGCGATGACAGATGTCATCAGCTTAAAGAAGATGTAAGCTGTAATGCCGTTAGCAATCACCAGGGTGAAGAGGGTGTCGACCGGCCCGGCAGATGTTTTGATAGGGTATTGAAAGATGACTGTATTCAATGCAACAAAGATGAACAGATACGATAAGAATAGCAAATACATAGAGAATGTAGTCAGGCTCAATGCAAGAAAAATAATAGCCAGCAGCAGAACGGCTACCGCTGGGATCAGTAGTGTGCCGAACCGCGCTAACAGGAGCTTTGGATCAAAGCTTACTTTCTCCAATCGCAGGATCGCATAGCCAGCCCCGTAAGCAACGGCAAGACCCAATACGGTCAGCAGCAGTGGTTTCAAAAAACCAGGGCCAATGGCTGGCGTGATGCCCCATTTCAAGAACCAAGTCAGAAAATAGAGTGAGGATAGAACCGCAACCAGCGACAGTGTAATAAGGCCATGCTGGAACTGTGCTGAACCGACAGATAGCATGGTACGGTAAGGACGGGTCAAAGTGCTGGCAAAAAAGCTGTAGTATTGTTTGCTCGCTTGCCTGGCTTGTTGAACTCGTTCATCCTGAAGCAATGTGTTCCATTGCTCGGTAACCGAGCTCTGCTTCTGGGCTGGCTCCGGATCTGGTCTCTGGCCTTCGGGATGATTGAGCGGTGTTCCACCTTCCGGATTGTTCATGGCTGATCCCCCTTATTAAAATGGAAATACTGCTATTTCGTTAAGTATATGATGATCTGCCTGATTATTTCATGTTGAAAATTCCGTCATACTCAAGTCATATTTCAGCAAAAAAAGCCTGCATGCTCCAACAGTATAAAGCTGTGGGCTTGCAGGCTTGTTCCGAAAGGAGACGTTATCGGGGAGGCTTATCCGTTCGACGGAGTAAATCCTTCCTCCACCAAGTATTCTTCGGCTTCGTCCACCGTCTCAAAAGCCATTTCCAGGTTGAGACCAGCGTAGAGATACCACAAATCATCTTCCAGTCTCAGTGTAAGAGTATGACCTTCTTCGTTCACCCAGCGGGTTTCTTCTCCCGATGGGGCTTTCTTCTTGCGTTTGTTGACTACTGGAGCCTCCGGCTTGCTAATGGACAAAGAGGCAATCGAGGCATCCAGTAGGGTCCGTAGCTCACTCTCCGTGAAGTCGCGAATGTTCACTAGGCCCTTGCTGTCCGTCTCATATCCGCGTAGCAGTCCCCCATAGACAAAACCATTGCCGTTCGGATGCAAGTGGTAGGCCACCGTTTTCTTCTCATGCCGGCTTTCTTCGTAATGATAATTCACGCGTCCGAGTGATACATTATTGCGCTGGAGCTGCGGGTAGGAATCAAGAATCTCCAATTTCTGTTCAAATGTCAGCATTTTTAAGCCTCCGGTTTCATTGTGCAAGTGATTATACCATGACTGACCTGTGGCAGACTACTTCTAGCGCTGGATCGGCAGCTCTAGCAAGAAGGAACTGCCTTGCGCCGAGCTCTCCAGCAGTTCCAGGCTACCGCCCATGGACTCGGCCAACAGGCGGCTGAAGGTAAGGCCCAGCCCCAGTCCGCGGACAATGCTGTTCTTCTCACGGCTTCGCACAAAGGCTTCAAACACCTGGGCTTGCATGTCAGGGGCAATACCAGTACCGTTGTCCGTCACGATGATCCGGGCGGTGCCCTCCGGCTGCTCACTTAGCTCTAGGGTCAGCTGAAGTCTCCGACCGGTCCCCCCGGCTTGCACACTATTGTTCAGCAGATTCACAATGATCTGCTGGATGCGCAGGGGGTCCCCCAGCAAGTACAATGGCTGTGATGGCAATACCAGCATCGGTTCACAGACCTCTTCGGCTTGCGTCAGCTTCCATTGATACACAACCTCCGAGAGCAGAGGGATGGCCGCAATCCGGTTATGGCGAATCGGAACGATGCCGGCAGTCATCGCATTATAATCCAGCAGATCTTCGACCATACGCTGCATTTTGTCAGCTTCCAACAGGGCAATATCCAGAAATTCCTGGGCTTCCTCGTTCTCAACGACACCTTCTCTTACCGCATGAACAAGACCCTTGAAGGATGTGACCGGAGTCTTCAGTTCATGGGAGACCCCGGCCAACATAAAAGCACGGGACTCTTCAAACTGTTTAAGCTTGCCAGCCATGTCCTGAAAAGACAATATCAACTCGTTGATTTCCCGCTCCTTGGCACTCTTCTGAAGCGTGATATTGTATTCTCCACCGCTGATCTGGACGGCAGCGGCAGCAACGGTCTGGACAGGCTTGGCCAGCTTGCGGGACAGGAGATAGATGGTCAGCCAGCTCAGGATGATCAGGAACACTTGAAGCAGTCCGAAGAAGAGGACCTCATTTCGCGGAATATACTTGAGTGACCGCACCGACTGCAGGACAAATACTTTGCCCAGCACACCCTCTGAACCGATAATCGGTGCTGAGGCCGCCTTGTATTCCGGGCTGCGAGCATTGCTCAGATTCTCATTAAGCTCCAGACGCATGCGTTCCTCACTCATTGCCGGATTGGAGAATATCAGTCGACCCTCTTGATCTAGGATAATGATACACATATCCGTATTCAGCTTGAAGAACTGCTTTCGATTATCAAACAAATCCATGAGCCGAGGGGAAATGTCGATGGAGTTATCTTTGGTACTAAGGTCGGCAAATTCCTGAGCGAGCAGTGCAATGGTCTGCATTCGATTCTCCATAGCCTCCTGCCGAATCCACCAGAACGTGGCAGCTGTGGTGATCAGCAGGCCAATGCTGATAATCAGCAGATAACGGATGGTCCAGTAGTGCAGAATAGAGGTACCTTTAATCAGTTTGTCCATAGCTGATACCCCGTACCACGCAAGGTACGGATTTCCCCTTCGCTGTCAGGCCAGTGCGACAGGGCCTGTCTGAGCCGCTTGATCGACAGATCCACGGCGCGGTCGCTTCCGTCATAATCCATTTCCCACACATGCTCCAGCAGTTGATCCCGGGTGCAGATCTGGTTGGGCCGTTCGGCCAGGAATAGCAGTACAGACATGTCGCGCGGGCTAAGACTGACCTCTGCTCCGTTAAGGAAGACGCTTCGGGCGCTATAGTCAATGAACAGACTGCCGAAATGCCGCTTGCGGCTACCGTCAGACCATTGGGAGGGACGGCGCAGCACAGCCTTTACCCGGGCTACGACCTCCTCGGGGATAAAAGGTTTGGACATATAGTCATCCGCTCCACCATTCAATCCGGCGAGCCGATCCTTAATGCCGCCCCTGGCCGTCAGCATAATGACAGGACAACTGCTTTTGGCCCGGATATGAGTCAGTAGCTCGAAGCCATCCATCTTTGGCATCATCACATCCAGGAGAATCAGGGATGGGGGATTTAGAGTAAAGGCCTCCAGCGCGGCTTGTCCATCGGACGCCCGGGTGACGCTGAAGCCTGCTTTTCGCAAATAAGCACTGAGAACACGGGAGATGGCCTCTTCGTCCTCTACAATCAGAATGGACTGCATGATCACAGAGCCTCCTTCTAAAAAAGTACACCAATTTTATCATAATCACGCTGGCGCTGCTTTGACTTATTCCCGACATATTTCTTTGTTAGAATGAGGACTGTCCTTGTAGAGACAAAGAATTTGGGATGGAGGGAAGTACGATGAAGAAGAAATCACTACTGATTCTTGTGGGCGGAGTTATTGTCGCAGGAAGTATTACAGGGTACATCCTGCTGAACAAGTCCCTGGGCAATAACATCGACATCGAGTCAGTTATCCCTGATACGGCGCAAACTAGTGCCAATGGCGGATCGGGAACCGCAGGGGCAACATCAGGACAAGCCTCCGGGGCGGCGGTAACAGCAGAACAGTTAAATGGCGAATGGAAGATTGCCGATACATCGAAAGTATACTGGTCGGTGACCACTTCACAGGAAACCGTTAACTTTGTGGATAAGAAAGTACAGGGCAGTTGGAACGTGAATCTGGATGACAACACAGCCATGACGGGGCAGGGCACTGTGGATATGAATGCCTTGAATTCCGGCAACGTGCAGCGCGACGAGCATGTTAAATCCGGGGATTTCCTGTCGGTTGCAGAGCATCCAGAGTCTACTTTTACGGTGAAGTCATTCTCCAAGCTTCCGGCTGAATGGAGTGAGGGAACGCCTGTCCCGGTTGAGATGAAGGGAATCCTTACGGTAAAAGGAATTGAAAAAGACGTTACCTTCCAGACTCAGGCTGTATACAGTAAGGGACAGCTTCTGCTGTCAGGAACAACTACAGTTACTTTCGGCGATTTCGGCCTAAGCAACCCGCATACCATTGTGCTGAGTACCGAAAATAATCTGGACGTGCGCTTGGAGCTTGTACTGACCAAATAACATAAGAAGTATGAACAAAGGACGTTTTCCGGCCCGCAAGGCACTGGTAAACGTCCTTTATTTGCGCGGAATGGTATACTCTCTTTAGAGAGCTGAGGCTTATTTAGGAATTCAGGAGGGGGTAAGTCGTGATCGACGTTGCAGCGGCCATTATTTACGACGAGACAGAAAAGGTACTGATAGCCAAGAGACGGGCGGGCAAGTCTCAAGCGGGCCTCTGGGAATTCCCCGGTGGCAAGCTGGAGGCAGGTGAAAGTGTGCAGGATTGTTTAATTCGTGAGCTGCAGGAAGAAATGGGGATTGAAATCCTTCCCTTTGCTGCCTTCGGGATGAATGAGCACAGCTATGGAAACGACCTAAGTCTTCGATTAATCACCTGGAAGGCGAAGTATGTGAACGGAACGATCACCTTAACGGATCATGATGATTACCGCTGGGTTCAGCCAAGAGAACTAGGGGGATATACTTTTGCGGCTGCAGATATTCCGTTTGTGGAGCGGCTGATGATCAATGGCTGAGATGTTTTTTTACTTAGGAGCAACGGTTTGATAGAATCATAGGTATCTAGGAAAAGACACTAAGGGAGAGACGTCAATGTCTATCGATAACGCTTACACAATAAAATGGGGAATCATCAGCACCGGTGCAATCGCCAGCCAATTTGTCTCGGATCTACTGCACGCCAGCAACGGTGTAGCCCATGCCGTAGGATCGCGTAGCCAGGAAAGTGCCGATGAGTTTGCCCAAAAGCACGGTATCCCGCATGCCTACGCTACCTATGAGGAATTGGTCAACGATCCGGCGGTGGATGCCGTGTACATTGGTACTCCACATCCGTTCCATAAGGACAATGCGCTGCTGGCACTGCGTGCAGGCAAGGCGGTGCTCTGCGAGAAGCCGTTTACTGTGAACAGTGTCGAACTGGGAGAGCTAATCTCTTATGCCCGTGAGCAGAAGCTGTTTCTTATGGAGGCGATGTGGAGTCGTTTCCTTCCGGTGCATGCCAAAATTCGGGAGTGGATTGCAGAGGGGCGAATCGGTGAAGTGCGTCTGGTGAAAGGCGATCTGGGCTTCCGCGCTGACTGGAACCCATCCAGCCGCCTGCTTGATCCCAAGCTGGGCGGGGGTGGACTGCTCGATGTCGGCATTTATCCGATTTCCCTGACCTCGATGATCTTCGGGCCGCACCCTGAGCGTATTCAAAGCACGGTCCATATCGGCGAGACAGGCGTAGACGAGCATTTTTCGCTGCTACTCTCCTATGGAGATGGCAAGGCGGCGTCCATCAACGGGGGCGTTCGATTGAAAATGCTGGAACAGGCCTATATCTTCGGCACGGAGGGTTATATTGTCATTCCCGACACACTGGTCAATCCGAGATCTGTCGAGCTGTATGTCAATGATGTTAAGGTGGAGACCTTCCAGGACGATCGCGCCTCCAACGGCTATGCTTTTGAGGCTGAGGAAGTCGGTCGATGCCTGGCAGAGGGACTGACAGAAAGTCCGATTCTGCCATTGGAAGAATCATTGGCGATTATGAAGCTGCTGGATGATATCCGCGCCCAGTGGGGTCTCAAATATCCGAGCGAATAAGCAAGTAGGAGCAGAATCTTAAACATCCCTTGGGGCAGCTATTTGTGCGGCCTACGACGGATGTTGTTTGTTGTATATAGTCCACCAAGAAGAATAGATCATAAGACTGTACAAGGAGGGAATGCATGATTGCCAAAATGGACCGTTATCTGGGTTGTTTGACTGGACTCGCTGTGGGGGATGCGCTGGGCACAACTGTAGAGTTCAAACCACCGGGAAGTTTCGAGCCGCTGCAGGATATGGTCGGCGGCGGGGTCTTTGGCCTGACAGCGGGTCAGTGGACCGATGACACGTCGATGGCTCTCTGCCTGGCAGAGAGCCTGCTGGAGAAGGGCGATTTCAATCCCGGAGATCAGATGGAACGGTACGTAAAATGGTTTCGGGAAGGGCATCTCAGCAGCACAGGAGAATGCTTCGATATCGGTAATGCAACGCGTGCGGCATTGCTGCATTATGAGGCGACAGGCGAGGCCTTTAGCGGTTCGGTGGACCCTTCAACAGCCGGCAACGGACCTATTATGCGGCTGGCCCCGGCCGTGATGTACTATGCGGAGCGCCCGGAGGAGGCGATAGCGTATGCAGCGATCAGTGCAAGGACGACGCACCAGGCCCAAGCTTGTCTGCATGCGTGCCGCCTGATGGCTGCCATCCTTGTAGGGGCGCTAAGTGGGTGGAGCAAGCAGAAGCTGCTAGCTCCTGAATCACACCGGGATTGGCTGGAAGAGGGTTCATTGGCACCAGCAATAGAGGAAATCCTACAAGGTTCATACCAAACCAAGGAACCGCCAGCTATCGAAGGGTCCGGTTATGTGGTGAAATCGCTAGAAGCAGCCTTGTGGGCTTTCCATCGATCCACAAGCTTCGCGGAAGGCGCACTGCTAGCAGTGAATCTGGGCGACGATGCTGACACTACCGGCGCCGTCTATGGACAGATTGCCGGAGCCTACTATGGGCTCTCCGGCATTCCTGCAGCGTGGCGAGACAAGCTCGCCATGCGTGAGGTCATTACGGACTATGCCGAAAGGCTATACCGTGAGCGTGCCTGGGCATAAGCGCGGAGGCCGAGAGAATGGGTGTTGATCTAGCAACTGCCAGGCAAACCCAGCACCCGCATTTCACAGTAATACTATCCGTCGCGCCAAAACAAACAGCCAGACCCCTTTAACGGGGCCTGGCTGTTTGTTTTTTATCCGATATATCTTAAAACTGGAAGTCTTCGTCTCTCAAAGGCTCCACGTTCATGGCGCGAACGTAGCCGTTACCTTTTTTGGAGAAGAAATCATGCTGCTTCGTATGGGTACTGATTCCGTTCTGAACAATCGGGTTGATCTCCTCTTCATCGAAGAGCGGATCATGTCCGAGGTTCATCATGGCCTTGTTAGCGTTGTAGCGAAGGAAGGTCTTCACTTCTTCTACTAACCCGATGGAGGCGTAGATCTCCTCGGTGTATTTTTCCTCGTTCTCGTGCAGGAAACGTACTAATCCCACAAGGGTCTGGTGCAGATCGCGCTGCTCGTCTTCTTCCAGCTCCTCAAAAATCTCCTGGGCCAATACGCCGACGTATACGCCGTGAATGCTCTCGTCACGCAGGATCAGGTCGATGATCTCGCCGCTGCAGGTCATTTTGCCTTGACCGGCCAGATAGAGCGGATAGAAGAAGCCGCTATAGAACAGGTAGCTCTCCAGTAGCACGGAAGCCGCCATGGCGAGGTAGAGGTCTTTTTTCGATTCGATAGCCTTGTAATATTGGGAGATTGTCTCTGCTTTGGTCTGGAGGCGAGGATTCTCTTCCACCCAGCGGAAGACGGAATCAATCTCTTCAGTGCTCGCCAGGGTTGTGAAAATACTACTGTACGACTTGGCGTGAATCTGTTCCATCATCCCCATGAAGCCTAGCACCGCTTTGCGTTGCAAGCCGTCCACATGCTCCATAATCTGTGGCATGCCCACGCCGCCTTGTACGGTATCGAGCAGGGTCAGTCCGCCGAGCACCTTCATGTAGGCATCCTTCTCCAGCTCACTCAGGGTCAGCCAGGACATTTTATCATCGGATAGCGGAATTTCGTCATCGGTCCAGAACTGCATAATATTCTGATTCCAGAACATCAGGGTGAAATCATCGTCCGGTCGGTTCCAGTTTACGGCTTGGATAGCGCTCATATCTTGTAATCTCCTTTTCTGTTCACAAAAAACCTATGGTTACACCGAGCAGGTGATACATTCCTCGACAGATAGCTTCTTGGTCCGTGTGTAATACAGCGACTTCAGTCCTTTGTGTGCCGCGTAGAGATAACAGCGGGCCAGTTCGCGGGTGGTAACATCACTGTTCACGTGCAGGACGGTGGAAATCCCTTGGTCAATATGGGGCTGGATCTCGGCAATCAGATCAATGACCTTGAACTGGTCCATCTGATAGGCGGATTTATAAAAGAACACATTGTCAGGCTGCAAATAAGGCATCGGATAGTATGTAGTGGAGTTGGCATAGGTCCGGGTCTCGATTTGCTCCACAATTGGCATTACGCTGGAAGTAGCGTTCTGGATATAAGAAATGCTGGCCGTTGGCGCGATCGCCAGACGGTACGCATGGTACAGACCATTTTTGATAACAGAATCACGTAATTGCGCCCAATCCTCTTGGGTAGGGATATAGATATCCTTGAACAGTTCTTGCACCTTAGGTGTCACCGGACGATAATCCGTAGTCAGATAACGCTCGAAGTAGACGCCTGTGGCATAATCCGATTCCGCAAAGCCATGGAAGGTCTCACCAGTCTCAGCGGCAATCTCCATACTCTTCTCCAGCGAGTGGAAGTTCATGGTCATGAAGAAGGTGCGGGCGAAATCGCGGGCCTGTTCACTCTCATAGGCAATCTTGTTCTTGGCAAAATAACCATGCAGGTTCATAACGCCCAATCCTACGGAGTGCATCTCCTTGTTCGCCTTTGCCACGCCTGGGGCATTGGAGACGGTGGTCATATCGCTGACAGCCGTCAGGGCCAGCATGCCTTCATGTACGGATTCACGGATTTTGCCATGCTCCATAACGTTGACGATGTTGAGAGAAGCCAAGTTACAACTGATGTCCCGGCGGATGGTGTCTGCCTGACCGTAATCCGTGATTTCCGAAGTCTCCTGCAATTGGAAAATCTCTGTGCAGAGGTTCGACATCTTCACTTGGCCGATATTTTTCAGTGCATGTGCCTTGTTGGCATTGCTCTTGTTCATAATGTATGGGTAACCTGATTCTAACTGAATCATGGCGATCTTGGTCAGCATTTCGCGTGCGCCCATGGCGACTTTTTTCTTAACGCGCGGGTCAGCAAGCAGCTTGTCGTACATTTCGTCCAAATCCATATCGTCCAGATGGGTGCCGTATGCCTGGTACACACTGTATGGCGCGAATACATGCAGCGGCTGATTATCCTGAGCCAGCTTGTAGAAGCGGTTCGGCACGATTAGCCCGATGGATAATGTTTTGAGCCGCAGTTTTTCGTCAGCGTTGATTTTTTTTGAATCCAGGAACTCTAGTACATCCCAGCCAAAAATATTATAGTAAGCCGCCCCGGAGCCTTTACGCTGCCCCATTTGGTCGGCATAGGAGAATCCATCTTCCATGAGCTTCAGCACGGGTACGATACCTTTGGCCGCATCTTCCACGCCTTTGATCGTCTCGCCGCGCGAGCGCAGCTTCGAGAGGTTAACCGCCACACCGCCACCAATTTTGGAGAGCTGCATGCAAGTATTGAGTACATAGTTGATCGAATTCAGCGAGTCATCCATTTCCAGCAGGAAGCAGGAGACCATCTCGCCCCGGCGGCTCTTGCCTGCGTTCAGGAAGGTCGGCGTAGCGGGTTGAAGACGTTGCTCCATCATGGAGCGAACCAGCACACGGGCGGTGGCGGCATTGCCGCGGCCCAGGTGCAGAGCTACCACTGCTACACGGTCTGGATAGTGCTCCAGGTATTGCTTCCGGTCGTTGGTCTTCACCGCGTAGTCTGTGTAGAACTTGGAAGCTGCCATATAGGAAGGGAACTGGAAGCCATATTCATGCGCGATTCGGTAGACATCCTCGATCTCCTCAGCACTATAGCGTTCGTACAGGTTCTCGTAATAGTCATTCTCTATCATATAATCCACTTTGGATTTAGTATTTGCAAAAGTAAGACTGCGCCGCTCCACTTCTCGCATAAATTCTACAACCGCCTCGCGGTCCTTATCCAATTGGAAGAATCCTTGTTCGTCTCTCTTCAAAAGCATGTTGTTCAGCTCAATATGCCGCAACTCGGTTCACCTCCTGTTTAATCCGTTCTACATCGCCAAAAGTTCCCGACAACTCGAACTTGCCAATTACCGGCACATTGTACCGCTCTGCAATCAAATCTGCGCTATTCGCGAACAGTTGACCCCAGTTTTTATTGCCGCTGGCGGCGATTCCTTTTAGCCTTGTATGGTTGTTCTCCAAAAAAGAAGACACCTTCTCTGGAATTTGTCCAAATCCGGTGGTGTATGTAACAAGTACATAAGGCTCGTCTATCGTCATATGCTCTTCGATCTGTACGGCCGGCAGCTTCAGCTTGCCGATGAACCGCTTGACGTTGCCTGTTTTGGAATCATAAGCGATCAGCATGGTTGTTTTCCTCCTTAGTGGAAGCATTGTTCCAGCTTATTAAAACTAGATTTTGGGACAAACCGCGCCCTGATAGGGTTTATCCTGTATATAAACCGTTTTCCTGGTAATAACACTATATTTAGAGACGCTTAATCATTTTATCACTAGATATGGATAAGTCAATAGATCTCAAGGGGTAGGGAGAACGCGCAAATCGCAAGATTTTATACTGAAAAAAGCGCTAGATTGAGAAGAAATATCAGCGAAAGAGCAGGTGGAATAAGGGATTTGGATCAGGTCCAGAATGCGCAAAAATACGAGATCCAGAGGGTAAAAAATTTTTAAAAGTAATCCTTGTCTCTTTTGTGAATGGAGGGAGTGGATTTGGCAATAAACACCCCCCTGAACGGAATTCAGGAGGGTGCCTGTGCTATCTTGATTCACTTAGTTCACTATACTCAGACTCCCGACAGAAGTTACCACAAACACCGGAACGCTCTCCTCACCAGTTTCGGTCTGCAGTATACCGTAGCCGCTCTGGAATTGACCGCTCAGCAGTACGGAGCCTGTTACGTCGGCTTGATAGCCCTGAAGCAGGAGGAAGCGACCATCGGTGTATATAATGAAATTGCCCGAATTGTCGAATTGAATTTCACCTTTTATCGATACATTCTGGAAAGGATGAAGCTCCAGTTCCGAAGCCTGAATTAGCGGATACTGTTGTACAATCTCTGAGAATTGGTAGGTTTCCCCGAATTTTCGATAGATGGCTGTCTGCCCCACATTGCCATTTCCGGCATCAGCACCAACATTGTGTACAAGAATGGAACCGTCAGGCTGAAGTTCGTAGCTATCTCCGCTAAAGGAGAATAGTTGTGAAATTCCTTGCATCTGCAGCGCATAACCTGTAAAAAGTGTCCTGCCATTATCGTCCGTGCTATCAGCTTCAGCGACGACTACAAGCTCTCCGGTGACTGTCTCAAAAGCTTTCTCAAAGAAGAGCCGGTGCAGAGAGGAGAATCCGGGAATAACACCCATAGAGAAAGATGACACAGCGTTGTCCTTGTTCATAACAGCATAATGGAGGGAGCCGTTGCTGTCAGTTGCCGCGACATAGACCTTGGCTCCATATTTTCCTTTACCGGAAATTACATTATTGTAGCGCCCCTGATCCCCACCTCCAGGGAGTAAGCGTACAGGTTCAGCTATATTCCAGGCAAGACGGACCGCCGATATCTCTTCGGAGTGGTCTTTTAATGGAGATAGCTCGGTGTAGAGCTTAATTGCGTCCTCGTATGCTCCGTTTTTGGCTTTGCTTGCGGCATTTTTAAGTAGTTTGGCATTTTGAGTATCTATGTACTTCAGCACTGGGGTAGCCGCGAAGCCTGCGCTGCTTACGAACTTGCGGTAGGCGGCAGCATGTTCTGCGAAGGCGGCGATGTTCTTGCCCTCCAGGTCCTTCTTCAAGATAGTACGTCCGCTGCTTTCCACCTGCTCCTTGAGCCAGGGGGCTGCATACTTATGGCTGCCGTACGCCTGTTGCATGGACAGGGTGCTTTCCAGCAAGGGACCGAAGCTTCCGGCGGCAGCCAAGGCCTTTAGCTGAGCGGTATCGTGGCTGCGAAATGCCTTGTTCAGTTGCTCCTGCTTGGCGGCCGAACCGCCGAAGAAGGCATCCGGTATCTGCAGCAACTTCCATTTCACTTCCTCCCCGCTCCCGTCACTGTTTAGGGCAAGAGTGTCCAAAAACTGTTTTTTGAAACGCTGAAAGAAAGTTGTCCATTCCTCTGAAAGACCCGATGCCGCAGACAGCTTCCGATAATAGGCTTCGTAAGGGCCTCCGGGCTTCATATACTGAGCTTTTAGCTTGAGAAGATCATCATAACTTTTCATAAATCCTTCAAAATCAGCTGCCAGAGCTTGTGAGCTGGCGTAACGGGCAACGCTGTCCAGGCCAGTACGGATGGCTGTGATCGGGGCCAATCGCTCCAATTGGGCTGCTATCTCTTGCTCTTTGTATTGAAAGGAGTGGTTATCCCTCGCCTGACGATACTTTTCTTCTGCGCCGATAAGGTCGCCTGCTGCATACAGACGGCTGCCTTCCTGCAGGGCATTCACCTTGTGGGACATGTGCTGGGCCTTCTGTCCCAGTAGCACAACCATCAGAATACACAAAATGATCATAAAATTTCGCAGTGATATTACTTCTTTGATCGTCATATAGTATAGCCTCTTTTTTGCCATGCGATGGTTTATTGAAATTCAGGGTCCCAGCGGTACTTGAATTCACGAATTTCGGCTACGGTCTGGTCAAGCCCGTTCCATGGCTCATAAGGATTGGCCTCGATCAGCCTTGATAATCGCAAGAAGCGATCCTTGGGCAGCTCATGTACGTATCTCCCGATGAAACGGGAGTGCAGCAGCGCATAACGTTTCATGCGGACAGCTGCCCCAGCCACACCGGTCAGGATAGCGATCCCTTTATCCATTTGCCGGATCTGAGTCTCATAGGCCTGAACATAACGCAGCGTACGATCCTTAATTAAATCCCGGCGCACCTTGGCAATCTCTCCTATGTATTCGGCTAGAAGCGGCTCGAACTCTCTCAGTAGAAGCTGCTCCATTTCAAGATCCATATCCTTGCGCAGCTGAAAGCCATGCAGGAGGGCAACCCGCTGCCGAGCTACCCGATCGCCACGCAGGAGAATCGCAACCTCGCGCAGCTTCTCATAGGCCAGCACATCATTTTCGCGAAGGACAGATACGGCTTCCTGGCGGTTAAGCTCCAGCCCCTCCTTGATGATTCCGATGTTGTAGGCCAGCAGATGCTCTAGTGCACGCAAATTTTCGTTCTGCCGGACTTTTCGCTGCGTATAGTAGAGAAGCCCGGTCAGCAGGAGTCCGCCTGCACCACAGAGGGCCATTTGCAGCGTACTATCGCCAAAATAAACCGCGACCAGGGTAAGCAGTAAGACCAGCAGCAGCCGGGTGTGCATTTTGCGTCCTGCACGGGCGCTGGCATAGTTCTCCACCGATACAAGAGAGGCTTTGCCACATTTCGTGCAGCGTTCTTCGTTAAGAGCGGTATAGCGGCCACAGCGCTTGCAGATGCGAAGCTTGTCGAAGGAGTAGCGGGGCGCCTTGAAGGGCCGGAACGTGACAGGTTTCTTTTTACTCATGGCCCTTGTCACCTCCATTTAGGGTGGCGAGCAGCATCTCATCCATATCATCGCGGGTCAGCGGGTTCCGCTGGCGAGAGGCATAGATAGCAATGTGAATTACGACATATAGGAACGTAACTCCAAGAATAACGTATGAAATCATGGGACTTTTCCTTTCTTATGGAAGATAGGGTAGCGAAAAAAGTGAATTACAGCGTTTTTCGTTAACGGTCCATCAGTCCTAAAAGTTGAAGTTTACAAGGTTTAATTATATCATAATGGCATACTATTTACAGATTTTAGCTTTTTGGCTGATTCCCCATATTTGCCTACTATAACACAAGAGGAGCCATCTTTATGCTTCATAACTATCACCGTAGAAAAACATCGAGGATTGTCTTTTGGCGCCTGATTCCGGCGCTGCTGCTGGCCCTGTGCATTGCGGTTGCCCCACTAGGAGCAGGTCTAGTCCATGCCGCAACCCCAGCGCCTTCTCACATTGACGCTGTGCTGCTGATTGATGTCAGCAACTCCATGAACAAGAGTGACAAGAACAAGATTGCCAATGAAGCGATGAAGATGTTCATAGATATGCTGTCCGCGCAAGGGGATAAGGTCGGGATTGTGGCCTACACCGATAAAGTGCAGCGGGAAAAGGCGCTATTACAGATAAATTCGGCGACCGACAAGCAGGATCTGAAGGACTTCATTGATGGGCTGGACCGTGGCGCTTATACGGATATTGCCGTAGGCGTGAAGGAGGCAGTGAAGGTGCTGCAGAATGGCAGCGACCCTTCCCATGAACCGCTAATCGTCATGCTTGCCGACGGCAACAATGATTTTAACAAAGCCACTGGGCGGACCCAGAGCCAATCGGATCAGGAATTGAATACAGCACTGGATGAAGCCAAGAAGAGCGGCTATCCGATTTATACCATTGGTCTGAATGCGGATGGCAAGCTGAACAAGCAATCTCTGGCTGACCTGTCCACGAAGACAGGAGGGAAGGCATTCTCTACAGATTCGGCAGATGATCTGCCGCAAATCCTGAGCGAAATTTTTGCCAGCCATCTGAAGCTCAAGATTGTACCGGTGCAGTCGATTACAGGGAACGGCAGCTTTCAGGAAGTAACGGTGAATGTTCCGAACGCCAGCGTGCTGGAGGCCAATATTTCCATTATGTCTTCACAGCCCGTAACCGCGAAGCTGAAGGATCCCACCGGGAAAGAAGTAGCTATACCTTCAGGCAATGTCCTGCTCTCGAAGTCTAAGACCTACAGCCTGATCAAGCTATTGTCTCCGCAGCAGGGAGATTGGAAGCTCCAGATCAAAGGGGTACCCAAGGATAAAATTGATATTAATCTCGTTTTCAACTATGACCTGGAACTTAAAATAGATGCGCTGCCTTCTGTCTCCTATAAAAAGGGCGACAAGATCGATATTGCATCCCACCTGTTCAGCAACGGCGCTCAGGTAACGCTCAGCAATTTGTATCAAAATATGAAGGCCGTGCTGATAGCCAAGGACCTGGATACAGGCGCTACCGAAGAGATTCCGCTGGATAACACCGGGGATGTCTTCAAAGGGACTTTTGAGGTAAAGGAGAGCCATGATTACGAGCTGAAGGTGCGTGCAGAGGAAAGAAGCTTTTACCGTGAGAGTGATCCTGTGACAGTCAGTGCTAAGAAAAGCACCGCTGGAACTGGCGGCGCCACAGCGGCCCCGGATAGCAGTAACCAGCTTACTGACAAGCCGAAATCCATGACTCTTTATTATATTATTGGCGGAATTGTGCTGCTGCTGGCGGCTGGAGTAGCCCTGTGGCTGCTGCGGAAGCAGGCAACACGGGGCTTTACCGGCCAGATTGTCATCGAAGTTCGGGACGAGAATACCGGGGAGAAGACTTATCCGCAGTATAAGAAGCTGGCTGCGTTCAGAGGCAAGTTCAACTTGCATCAACTACTCCAGCTAGCGCCCGAGCTCAAGGAAAGTGAGAAGCTCGTCTTCACTCCAGGCAAGAACGACAGACTGCTGCTCCGCAGCGGTGAAGGCATTACCGTGGAGAGATCCGGACGCGCCGCCGATGCATCGCGCGGTCTGGAACTGAAGAGCGGTGACCGCGTTTCGGTATCACTGCATAGCGTGGACAAAACGATTTTACTGGAATACCTGGTTTAGCCAGATTCTTTAGTACAGTTCAGGAGGAACGCTTATGAAACCGGTAGTACGAGAGCATATTCAGCAACTGGATGTATCGCTTGGCGGGGGAATTGTCAGCGATAAGATCAGAGTCGATACGATTGATAACCCTATACTCATCATCGGGCTGGGGGGCACGGGCATTGACGCCCTCCTCCGCCTGAAATACCAGATCAACCGCCGCTTCAAACTGCCGGAAGATCCGTTGTCCAAGAAGAAGCGGGACAAGCCGGATAATGTGGAGTTTCTAGCTTTTGAGACCAATGAACAGGATCGTAATAAAAAATATAAGGGCATCGGACTCGATTCGCAGAACGAATTCGTGCTCTTGGCCAATGCCGAAATCGGGGGACTGCTGCAGAACCGCAGTATTTTGGACCCGTATATCACGGATTGGCTGTCACCTGAACTGAGCATTACGGATGGTATGAACGGTGCTGCCGGTGTGCGTCAGGCGGGACGGCTGCTCTTGTTCACCAAGATCAACCAAGTGGTTGGCGCCATTGATAAGAAGATCAAAACACTGTCCGTAGGCACCAACAAGAAGCTGATGGTGTTCCTACTGACAGGATTGTCTGGCGGAACAGGCAGCGGTGCTTTCCTGGATATCGCCTATATCGTGCGCGGAATTATTGAACGCGACTTTGGCTCTGCGGGGATCGACCGGGTGAACACGCTTGGTTATCTGTTCACACCGGACGTGAATCTCTCGAACAAGAGTCTGAGCGAACACACCCGCGAATATATCCGCAAGAACGGATATGCAGCGCTGAAAGAACTGGATTACTGGATGAATGTCGACAGCCGGGGCGAACGATTCCGCCAGCAGTACGGCAATATTTTAACTGTAAATTCGCCATTGCCTCCATTTAATCTGTGCCATCTCATCTCCGCAACCAATACCGAGGGCAAGCTGCTAGAGAACGCCTATGATTACTGCATGAATGTCACAGCGGAGAATATTACGAACTTTATGGCCAGTGAAGAAAAGCAGTCCGGTGAAGAATTCGCCATTCATGACTATATCAGCAACATCCGTACCAATATTGCCCAGATGAATAAGGCTTATCCGGCCAATTATGAATACAATATTATCGGGGCTTCATCTGCCGTTCTGCCGATTGAGGAAATGACTACCTATCTGGCTTATCGCTTGTTCGACAAAATGGAGAAAATGTTCCAGCAAGGGCCGGGGCAGGAAGACGTGGAGAAGTTTGCGCGTAAGCTGGGCATTGATCTCGATAGCATGGTCAAGACATTTGAATCCCGTGTGCCTGAACCGTTGCCAGGCTTCGAGAACAGCGAACGGCTAAGCCATGCCAATGTGATCAAGAATCAGGTCGTCAGTATGGATACGGAGCTGGAGCAGAACTTCCTGTCACGCGCGCGTGAGGAGTATATCAAGGCGAGAAAGCAACTGCCAGGTGAAATTGTTGGCCGGTTTGGCGAGGAGCTAGAACGGATCTTTCTCCATCCGGAGCAGGGGCCATTCTATGTTTCACGGCTGTTGTATACGGAAAAAGGCTTTTGCATCCTGAAGTCGATCCAGTCATATATTGAGACGCTTCGCGAAAGCCTGTTGCGCCTGCCACGTGATATTGAGACGGCGCAGGACAGTGCGGACGAGAAGCTGGGCGATGCCCGGAGCGCCTTTGTCTCCAAGGAGAAGAAGAAGAACGCTTATATTGAAGCGAAGATCAATGAGTACTGGCTGCATGCCGATGTAGAGCGTACCGAGCGGATGATTGAGTTTTACGAGGATCTGTACGAGTTGTTGAACGAAGAGAACAGCCGAATCTATGGTGTGTTCACAGAGATTCTGAGTGCGCTCAGCTCGATTTTTGCCAAGAATGGGGACATCCTCATCAACGGTGAAGAGCAGTCTGATCATAAAGGTAACAAAACCTATTATTGGAATATCGTCAATGTACCGGACATTTCCGCAACCATCTCCAAGATTATGGACCAGAAGGATGGCGACGATCTGATCCGTGACTTCACCCGGGAAATGCTCAAGCATTCGGGGCGCTGGGTCAGAGAGCAGGAGATTGATGTTGTTCGTTCCATCTCTGATTTCCTAAGTGATAAGTTCGGCGATTTGATCACCCGTTCGATGGAAGATTTCCTTGTGATGAAATACGGCCATGAGGAGCCGCTCGACAAATTCGTGGAGCGTATTATCGCTGGTAAGCTGGACGAGGAGGCTGTGCCGACCTTCCATCTTAGCAACAGTTCCGGTAATCTTCATTTTCCATCCTGGGGTTTTGTCTCCGTGCCGGTTAAAGCGCCGGGCATCCTGAAGGGTATTCGCAATTATCAGAATAATGCGCTGGGTAAATCGCACTTTACGATCAAGGAAAGCGAAGTCAAGAACCGTATTTTCTGGCTCAACACACGCAACGGGGTGCCGCTCTTCGTATATACACCGCTGCGCGTATTTGAGGAGAACTATGAGCGGACCATTCTGGACAAGGAAGGTATTGGCCGCCATTTGGTAATGACGGACAAGAACAACTGGACTTATCTGCCATCACCAATTCCGGAAAAATCATGGGGCGACACCTATGTCAATGCCCGTGTCCGTGATTACAACGCTCGCGTTCGTGCCGATTTCGACAAGGCGCTGGCATCAGGTGTGATTGTCGAGAAGGGAACGGATGAGAACACAAGCAGCCGCTATTCGGTTATCTTCACGAAGCCGTTTGATATTGAAACCTTCTTGAAAGGTTTCGATCTTCAGCTGCAAGCGCCGCGTCCGAATCTTGGCGAGGTGAAGAAGGCTGCGGATGAACTGCGCTTGCTGCGGGAGAAGGGACTGGAACGCGAGATCGTCAAGGATATCTTCGGCAGTGTCAACCAGGATCTGGCGAAAGAGAATCTGATTCGCACTCCGCAGCTCATTACCCGTGTCCGTGAAGAACTGGCCAAGGTTGCCGAATTGGAGGCCAAGGCCGCAGAACTGGATGCACTGCTGCACCAATACCTGGACGAAGAGAAGTGGATGGACCAGTTCCTTGAAGCTTTATATACAGACAGCATCATCAAGAAAGGTGCGCTGTATGTCTATGATCGTGATGAAGAAGAAGATGCTTGGGAGCCATTCGCCAATCTGATGAAGGAGCGCAGTTATGTGGAGTATGCGGTGTATCGTCATTTCCGCAGTCTGGACGAGAAGAGCCGCAGTGTGCTGCTGCGCAAGGCAGCGCGTCGTGCAGGCGAGATGACTGCTGCTGAAGATGTATCTCCACTGCTGTATAAGCTGGAAGGTCTGTATGTCTCCTTCTTGGAGGCTCGCGACAGCCTAGAGTATGAGCGGGTAGAGCATGCCAATGGCGACGAAATGTACGGATTCTACAAGAGCATGACCGGCAAGCTTGGCAGTATCCGCAGAAAGCTGAAATAATCCTATGATTAAATCATTAGCATTATCTTATGGAGAACAATATGCGCAGCAGGAGGAAGCGCTGCGCAGCAAGGGGGATGGGCGCAGCAGTATCCATTACCCCGCTCTGTTTTTGTTTGTAGGTGACAAGATTGCCCCAGCCATCGCTCCGGTGCTGGACAGCTGTGAACGCAAATGGGATAACGCCGGAGGCGTTATGGCTATGCACGCCCTGCCGGAAGGGGGAAGTCCGGTGGGGTACGGAGCCAGTGGGAGCGCACGGGTTATGCCCTTGGCCCTGCCCTCTGCGGCAGGACATGATCCACGCACCGTCCGGGCGGATATTTATCGCTCCTTTCAGGAGGATAGCCGCTATTTGGCGGAGATGAACCGATCCTTGCGGCGGATCAGTAACAGCATAGCGGATTACGGTCGGCTGTATTCTTCCTTTGACGTCATCCATCTTTCTATCATTACGCGGGTCGATGACCCGCTTAATGTGTTCTTGCCGGAAATTACGCTGCTGGCCCGCGCTGTGCTGGGCCAATCGTTCAAATCGGTGCAGACAGACCTGTACGCTCTGATCAACGAACGTGAGCAGGGTGATAACTTCGGGTATTCCAGCTCGGTCGGGCTAGCCTTTATGCGTGAGCTGGAAGGAATGCAGTTACCAGACTACACGTTCCGTGCACCGCTGCTTGTGACTGAAGACGGGCTGTCCATTCCGGTGAGCCATGGTCCTTCCCAACTGTTTGATCTGGTCTATCTGCTATCCGACAAGAATGAGCGAGGCATGATGCCTACAGGCGGCATGCAGGACAATTACGAGATCATCTCCCACATCAGCCTGCTGAAGAACCGGGTTCGGCCTACCTCCGATGAGGCCAGCGGACATGGCGGCTATAACAATATGACGTTTAAAAGCGGCATTCGGGGCAGTTCCGGTCGGCAGGGCTATGCTACCGCAGGCTTCGCCGGCGTAAGAAGACCCAATATGCAGATTGCCCTGGCGGTTCTGTACCATGGCTTCCGGCGGCTGGCGGTGAACATGCGTGAAGGCAGTGCACCTGGTGTTCGTGAGCGGCAGGCCCTGTTCGGACTTGGCGCTGATACCCTGCGGGAGCGCTCCCTGCTGCTTCTGCCGGATGAAGCAGGGCTGCAGGAGATGACTGGACTGATGAGTCACGGTCGTCCCTCCTACAACGAATTGAAACATCTGTCGCTGCGGGAGGCAGAGGATCTGTTGTTCGGCAGCGGCGGTAGCGACTATTTCCGCAGCAATTTCACTGCCGCTGCAACAGGACGGCTGGAATCGATAGAGCCGCTGCGGGAATGGCGGCCGCTCCTGGCTGCGCAGGAAGGGGCCGTTCCAGCGGTGACCTTCTATCAGCTGGCAGAGTGGACGGCCGACCGTGACAATGCCGGCAGCCTGCTATACGGACTACGTCAGCATATGACCGGCCTCCGGTCCGTGCTGGGCAGCGCCAAGGCTGAGCTTGAGCAGCTCTATAGTGACACTGTGGAGCGTCAGCCTTTCCAGCGTGTGCCGCTATTCGATAAGCGTACGGTACGCAACTTTATCCAGTATCTTTTTACAGCCGTCTACGGCAAGAAATATGAATTGCTACAGCTTGAAACCGAACTGGGCCTATGTCAGCGCTTGGAAGCTGCGCTGGAACGGATTCATGCGGAGAGCATCGCCCGCGTAAAAATTATGGAGACGCTCGAGGAAGAGCTACGTGGAATTGCCCAGGAGAGCATCCAGCGGACCCGCGACGATATCGGGCAGAACATCATGGAGTATTATGGTGTAGTTACCGAAGAGGTGATGAAGGAGATTGAGACCCGGCGTGGTCCCGGCGTCTTCTTCAGTGAACGGTATCTAGGCAGTCTGTCGCAGCTATTGGATCAAGGTCAGGAGGCGGTTGTGGAACGCATGATCGAGCTCTGTCGGCGGGAGCTGCTGGCGGCTGAAGCCTTCGCACTTTCTTTCGAAGAGGAGCTGCTCCGGCGGGCCAATGTGGCTGTCGCTTACGACAACACGCAGGTGTTGTCTAAGGAAGAGCTGTTCAAGCGGCTCTACCGCAGCCTGGAAGAAGGGGCTGTTGTCAATGTGCGGCTGTTCGAGTATACGCAGGAGCATCGGCATGAGGAGAAATATTTCTTCGGTGACAGCACCTCCGAATTCCTGCGCTATGTCTACGGTGTGGATGAGACGACCCGGATCTACCGGTTGGGCTTTGTGCATGAGCAGCGCAGGAGCGGGGTAGAGAAGCTCAATCTTATGGGCGGCTTTCATCTGGAGGATCTGCTATATTACCGGAATGGCCGAGTGTATTACGAGACTTACGTCCAGAACGGTTACAAGCTGCATGCCATCGAAGAGGAACGTCTTCCCGAGCTGCGTTAAAGATGCATGCGTTAGTAAGGAAGAGAGAAGAACAGCTTCAAACTAGGTTTCACTTATGTTCCACCGGAAAGGATGAATGAACATGCAGCGTAAAATTAATATGCTCCTGCTCTTCTTCGCATTGATCGGGGGGGCCGTAGCTTTTCTGATCGGAGAATGGCTGCTGGGTCGCTGGCTCACAGACCTGCCATCCATCTTGCTTGTCGGCATTTACTTCGCGGTCGTAGCGTTGGGAATCGGGGTAGGCTGCCTGATCGCCGAGATCATCTCGCCAAGGCTGAACGGCGCTTCTTGGAAGCAGCGTTACTTGGGATTATCCTGGAAGCTGCTGCCCCTGACACTGGTGCTGGCCTTTGGCGTCGGTGCAGTGTCAGAGTTCGTGTATGAACTGAACTTTGGCGGCATCAGACCGATTAAAGATGTCGTCATGGTCATCGACGATTCCGGCAGTATGAACCAAAGCGATCCCGACAATCGCCGTTATTCGGCTGCCCAGAGCCTTGTCATGCGGATGGATAAGGATAATCAGGTGGCCGTGCTGACCTTCAACCAAGAAGTGACGGTCGCTCAGCCGCTTACACCGCTGTCGAATTCGGAGAACCGTGAGAAGGTGTCAGCGGCCATCCTGAACCTCAAGACAACAGAAGGCGGCACGAATATCAGCAGTGCGCTGAACGAGGCGCTGAACGTCATTAAGAGCGACAGCAGAAGCGATCGCGGCTCTATGGTCATTCTACTGTCAGACGGCTTCAGCCAGATGGATACGGCTCGGGAGTTACAGGACTTTGTGGACCGGGGCATTGCGGTCAATACGATTGGGCTGGGCATAGAGGACCCGTCTGGTCCCGCGTTGCTACAGGAGATTGCCCGCGTGACCGGGGGCCAGTATTATGATGTGACCGATGCGGGACGTCTTGGCGATGTGTTTCAGCAAATCTATGATCGCCTCGGCGACCGGACGCTTCTGACGGAGCGTAGCGACGCTACAGAGAACAGTCCTTATTATGCGGCGGTCCGGATCTTGTCGTTGCTTCTTATCGGGACTGCACTGGGCTTGGGACTGGGCATTGTCTTCGACAACCGCCATCTGGCCAAGAGCTTCGGGATCGGCGGCGCCGCATCTGGTCTGCTGGCAGGTTTGATTCTGGAATACGGTCTTAGCGGCCACACCTTCAGTGATGCGCTCATCCGCCTGCTGGCTGTTTTGGTTCTGGCTGCAATCATTGGGGTGTTCACCGGAGTCATTCCGGTTGGCGAAGGCCGATTGACCCGGAGAGGCACGAGATCGCCTGCCGCGGTTACGACATCGGACAGCTTTGAGCGGCCACGCAGAAATCGGGGAAGCAAGGGATTCTAGGAGAAGTGGAAAGGAGCTATTGTCATGAGGTATGCTGAAGCAGATTCATCCACACCCCTGATCACTGAGATCACAACACAGGTGGAGGATCGGTTCTGCACGCTGAGATGGCGCTGGCCGGATGGTGTGCAGGCCGTATGCATTCATAAAGGCCCTGCGGATAAGCCTGTGGCCGGAGACATTCCGCCCGGCGGAATGAAGCTCTATACACGTGAAGAATACAAATCTAATAACGGTTATCGTGACCGGCTTGATGATATCGGGCTGGTCGCTTACACCGTCTATGCTCGTCATACGGAGAACGGTGAGACCGTGCTGGTACAGCAGAGGGACGACGCCAACCGCGTGCTTGTCAGTGCGGGCAAGGCACGGATCTATTACTCTATTGTTCAGAAAAAAGGATTGTTCGCCAAGCAAAAGACCGTACATATGTCCATTACGGCAGAGGTCCCGGTAGCAAGAGATGTGCTGTGTTATGTTAAGAAACGTGGCGGTCATCCTGCGGGCAAAGACGATGGCATTCGCTTTCCGTTCGTACAGGACTTTGCCGCCGGACGTAACCAGCTTCCGCCGATTGAGATCGGCAAGGATGATTTTGTACGTATCTTTTTCACAGATGGACGGAAGTATGGGCTTGTCTATGAACTGGTACCGGAGTAAGGCGCTTTGCACCAGGAGCAAGGTGATTTGCAATACTTCACGCAGTCCAGGCTGGCCAGTGTGAACGAAACGGGCTTTACTGCGTAAAGCTTTAAGGAGGATGAAAGATGTCTTTTTTTAGCCGCTTTATGAAAAAGAATCAGTCGCAGCCGCGACCGCTCTATTACGATATCGTATGTCCCTTCTGCTTTACCAAATTTGCGCCGGAGGACGTGGTCTTTCGGGCTATGCATAGCCGGGAGGACGATGAGAATTACGCTCTTGGCGAGGATGATGCGCTCAATAAATACCGTGAACGCTTCGGGCTGGATACTGTGGATGACATTGAGGCTATTATTCGTCCAGCCGATATCCCTGAGGAATATCATCATTACACAGACAATGTGCTCACTGGTCTGACGGACCGCTATGGGGTGCTTACACGTAGACGGTTATGCCCATCCTGCCATAACGAGCTTCCGGTCACAGCAGGCAAGGTACCAAGCAATATTATCTCTATTATCGGTGCTTCCCAAGTAGGGAAGTCAGTGTACATGACGGCGTTGATTCATACGCTCCAGCACACCACGGCCGGGCATTTTGATGCTGCCTGCATGCCGCTGAATGCCGAGATTAGCCGCAAGTTCCGCACGCTCTATGAAGAGCCGCTGTTTGAACGCGGGGATCTGCTGGCTTCGACACAGAAGGAAAAGATGCAGGAGCCATTCATCTTCCAATTTGTCTTCAAGGATGAAAGCAAACCACCGCTGACGCTGGTCTTCTTCGATGTTGCGGGTGAAGGTATGGTCGATCAGGATTATCTGGGGCTGCACGGACAGCATATCAAGAACTCTGCGGGTATCCTGTTTATGGTCGATCCGCTACAAATCCGTTCGGTGCGTGAGAAGATTCGCATCAACCTGGGCGATCGTCCGGGGGAATGGGTCTCGCAATATGATGAGCCGCGCGACGTTGTGCTGACCATGTTCGGTGATTTTATTGCTTATCAGGAGAAGAGCAAGACGGACATTCCTACCGCAATCGTTCTTGCGAAGAGCGACATGCTGCATTCGTTAAAAGATGAAGACGGCGATTACATCAAGTCCAACAGCAACGTTTTCAATAACTATGTGCATCGTAAAACGTTAAATCTGGACGAATTTCACAACATTGACGGGGAAATTCGCCGGTTTATCGGCAAGGTGGACCGCCCGTTCAAGGATACGATGGATGTGTATTTCTCCAACACTGCTTATTTTGCCGTATCCGCACTCGGCAGCAATCCTGTGAATCAGAAGATTGAAGGAGTTGTCAGCCCGATTCGGGTGGACGAGCCGTTCATCTGGCTGCTTCACAAGCTGAAATACATCGAGGGGAGCGACGGCCCGTGAAGAATCATTCAGGGGCGATGATCACTCAGCAGATGTACACCCGGGAGCGGCGCGGGATTTTTCGCTCCACAGAAGGGTTCGATACGGTAGCAAAGTCGGAAGGGCTGGACGGCGGTTTTATCAAAAAAATCCTTCATCCCTTCTGCCTCTATGATGCTCCGGCGGAACTTACGGCGCGCGGGGAGAAGGACGAATCAGCCTACCCCTCGGCCCTACACCTGTTCCATACGGAGAACGGGGAGACCGTCATCGGCAACAGCCGCTATCAGTCGGCAGATTTCACGGGGCAGCGGAGTGCTTTTTTCGCCCATAACTTTGTTGTTCCGGCTGCTCGTGCAGAAGAGATTGTAGAGCGTTATGGGGATTGGCTGCATGCGGATTTTGCGGAGAGTTACACAGGTGAGCTGGGTGGCATTTTGCCAGAGCTGCCTTCTATTCTGGTGGCGGGGAGAACACAGGTCGACCCTGTGACAGTGCTATCTTCTCTGAACATTGGGGAGGGCTTGTTCAAGGCACTGCTGCAGGCGGTGATGACTTCCGTGGCCGGCAAGAAGAAGATCTATGTGTCGCTGGATGTACCGATTGGAGAGCTGTCGAAGCGGGCAGCAGAGCTAACAGAGGTTATTTTTGGCGCACTACCCAATGAGTTCCGTCGCAGACTGGGTGTCATTACGTACGCCAATGAGCCAAAGAGCCGCAAATATATTCATTTGACCTTTGTAGAGAAAGGTTCACTTCGCCCCGGCGACCGCACTGTGGAGAAGGATTTTACGTTCGACCTCGTCTCCGGGCGCAGCAGTAATGTCGATTTCGGGGATTCACGGCAGCCATATGCTGATCTGGCCTGGAAGGTGACGAGCAGCGGCAGTAGCATGAATGACTTTGGTCAATTTGCCGACCGGATGTTGGACGGGGAAAGCTTGGATCGCAAGCTATCGCTGGGGCTATATAACGAATTGGCTGTATTTTACGAGATTGAACAAGGCAATGAAAGCTTATATGAACAGAACAAATATGCCGTTCTCGGTGGATTGCTTGATTATCTCAAAGGGGATGGCGCGCTACAGTCGCGAGTCCGGTTGAATGATATTTTTCTAGAGCGATTTGACCGTGAATATGATCTGATCAGGCAAGGGGGGCCACTGATACCTGCGGTAATGGAGAGCTTCAAGGCTTACTATGTGCTGCCGGGACATAATTACAGGGACCGTATCGTCGATTATTTCATTAACGGGATGCTGAATAACAGCAACCAAGGGCGCGAGGACGACCTGAAGGCAGCGTATACCATTATCGAGAGTGAAGAAGAGCTGAGTGCGGCCTTTTTCAAAAAAGTGCTGGCCCAGCCGATCTTTCGCCGGAAGCTTCTGGAGCCGTATTTGGAGAATCGTCTGGCTGCCGCCACATCGGCAGCGGATATTGCCGGTTTTGTCCTCTATTGGGGGCGTACGCTGCCCGAGGTGCTTCAGCAGGCCTTTATTGAGGACAAAACCAAGGATTATTTGCTGGAAAAGCTTCAGCGTGAAGCCGATCCTGTTGCCGCTGCGGCCGGGATCCATGAGCGTGTGGAGAAAGCCGAGAAGGAACGGCGGCGCAGCGGTGGTATCCAGCCTGAGGCGCTTGAACTTCTGCGCGGACTGGCTGCAGCCGCTGACCGTTTTCTGCTGAACCGTTTGTCCCTGGCGGAACTAACAAAGGAACAGCTACTGGATATTGCCTTCCTGCGTTATCCGAAGGGTGCTGCTAAATGGTATCCGCCGCTGGATCAAATCAGCAAGCAGAAGCAGAATGCACTGCGGGCCGCTTACCGCTGGTTCGGGGAAGAGAAGCCGGATGAAGGAATCTTCGCGGAACTGACTCCAAAGGAGCTAGATGATGTGCAGCTCCTTGGACGGCGCTGGCTGAAGGAGGCGAGGTCCGTTGAACCTTTCGAACGGCTGCCGCTGGGCTTTTACTATAGCAGTCGCCGTGAGGGGGGACCGCTGGATTACGAAGCGCTGCTGGAGCTGGTTAACCAGAAAGCAGGTTCGGATAAAGAGACCGTCTACCGCTTCCTGGCTTGGACACAAGGCAATCCATTGTTTGTAATCTCGAACAAGAAGCTGCAGCCGGGGTACCGCCGAGCGATTCTGAAATATTTCCTCAGTAATGACCGAGAAGCATTCAAGAATCGCGAATTCCGCAAATCCTATCTTGCAGCTGCACATCCTGCTCTGCAAAATGTATATAATGAAGCCCGCTCCCAATTGGCTTCACCGCTGGCGCGGTGGGTCAGCCGCAGCCGATTTCAAATCCTGATCTCGGGGCTCGCGATTGGAATTGTCCTGATAATTGCAATTATAGCTGTTAGCATGCTGAGACCGGACGGGAAGGATAGTACCCTACCGGAGATTAGTCCGCAGCCAAGTCCGGCCCAAACTGCTGGTACCGACCAGCGGCCGGTCATGGCCTATCTGCTGGCACCTGACGGAGAGCAGGAGGAGGGTAGCAAGCTGCAGTTTATTTTCCCTACTGCTGCTGATTGCGAAAGCTTCAAGCCGGCTGAGATTAGTCTGCTCAATACCGATGACACCAAGAGTACGTATAAAGTAACAGCTACGACTAGTACGTGTTCATTGCCTTCATCGGATTTAGAGTCTTCCTCCGGGCAAGAAAATTCTGCTGCTGACCATGCAACTGGAAATGCAGATGGAACGGGAACGGATAATTCTCCGCATTCATCTGCTAATGCCAAGGATGCAGTGTCTGATCAAGCTAATCATGCTGCGAATCAGCAAGAGCAGTCTTCTTCAACAATTGATCCTGCCGCTTCACCTTCGCTTACGCCAGAAAGTGGACAAGTAGTTCCGAAAGAGGGCCAATATCAGGTAACCCTTGCGCTGGAGCCTGGGGCTGCGCTGGTACCGGGCGACACCATTGAGGCTGGGGACTATAAGCTGAAATTGTCCGACAAGGCTCTTGCACCAACCTCTGATGAGTCTTCGGTGAAGGACGACCCAAGCCCTGAGCCGACGGCTACAACAAAACCAAAAACGAAAAAATAGTTGCTACTCCTGAACAGCTGCTGAGTTATGACTTGGACAAGTTATGGCTATACAGCATTCAGGAGTTTTTTTCGCTGTCAATATGGAACAATACCGATTCTGGCAGTTTTTCTATGGACATACCGGGGGATTATAGCTATTATTAGGAATATTAAAATTTAATAGTAGTATATTTAATGAAGAAGGTGCAGACTCAGATATCTGAGTTTGCTTAAAAGGGAAGACCGGTTCAAAATCCGGCGCGGTCCCGCCACTGTAGATGCGGAGCGACTTTTCAAATGCCACTGTTCCTATAAAGGAGTCGGGAAGGCGGAAAGAAGCGATGAGGCATGAGCCAGGAGACCTGCCTTGTTCAAAGTGTTCCCATGCCTTCGGGGGGTGAGGTCGGGAACCAGTTGCAGATGGATTGTACTCCGGGAAAGAAATTCCCGTACGTCTGCCCTCAAGCTAAGTTTGTTCTGACCACCCTTCATAATAGGGTGGTTTTATTTTTTTACCAGAATAAACCAAATTATAAGGAAAAGAGGTTCATGATGAAAAGAATGTTATCATCCCGAGCGCTTGCGCTTGGACTGGCACTACTGCTGGTCATCTCCATTCTTGGCTCTTCGCTGGTGCCGGCAGGACAAGCCTTCGCCGAAGCACAGCAAAGCCTTACTGGACAAGGAGTTACAGAAACTAGCGTAACAGATGCTACCTACGGCGCAGCGGCGTTTGCTGCGGCTGCACAAGAACCGGTAGATGTTCAACAGGCAATTACAGACGCTATAAAGTATGTACAGAATAAAGGATATACTTCTGACTGGATTGCGATGAGCTACGGGCGGCTTGGAATTAAGATACCGGATAGTTATATTACCGGACTTGAGAAGAGCGTGAAGAGTACGATGACTGCTTCTTCTCCTCCGTATGTAACCACGTATGCCCGGTTGGCTCTGGCTGTTACGGCAATCGGTCGTGATGCAACCAACTTCGGCGGCTATAATCTTCTTGAGCCGATTTATAATAGCAAGGACGTAGCGGCACAAGGCATAAATGGCCCTATATATGCATTGCTAGCTATTACAGCCGGACAATATAATGTGCCTGATGATGCAGTCTGGAGCAAAGAGCGGATTGCGAATAATCTCATCTCGAAACAAGATCCGTCAGGTGTCTTCTCGGCTTTTGGTTCCAATGCAGATATAACGGGGATGGCTTTACAGTCTCTCTACACTTACAACGGCTTTCCTGAAGTCGAGTCTGCAGGCCAGCGTGCCGTTGATTGGCTGTCCAAGAATCAGAACAAGGACGGCGGCTATGACAGCCGTTGGGGCGTGAGTAGTGAGGCTAACTCACAGGCTATTCTTGGCTTGACTACTGCTGGTATTGACCCGACAGGACCAGAGTTCACCAAGGGCCAACACAACCTTATCACCAACCTGTTAGCTTACCAATCTACTGATGGCGGCTTCCGTCATGCTATGTCAGGAACATCTGATAGCATTGCAACTGAACAGGCACTGCAAGCACTAATCTCCTATCAACTGTTCCTTAAAGGAGATAAGTTCTATAACTTAAAGCAACCGGCTTCACAAAAACCGGCCGTTCAGGCTTCAATTACAATTGAAGGCCCTGAAGGAAGGATCACTAGCGGGGCTGTGGAAGCGCCAACGGCGTTTAAGGCTTTGGTAGAGGTCACTAAGGCTAATAATATACCGCTGGATATACAAAACGGCAAACTTAATGGCATTAACGGAATTTCGCAGCAGCAGTACGGTGCCTCTGACGGCTGGAAATATGCTTTCCAACAAGACGGGCACTGGAGAGTGTCGGATGTAGATGCTGCTGATTATGCTCTTAATGCAGGCCAACAAGTTCTATTTTTCTACGGCGATGCTGATACAAGTCTGAATAATCATGTAAACGTATTGCCGGCCATCCCTGCTCCAGGAGAAGGCTTTACGGTTCAGGTCTATAATGATGCGGTAGATTGGAACACGACACCGTCCAAGACTGTTAGCAAGCCTGCCCCAGGGGTAAAGGTAGCTATTGGGGATCATGCGGTTACAACAGATAGTGAGGGGAAAGCCAGTTTTGTTGGCCTGCCTGCAGGCACTTATGATGTGGAGCTTACAGGTTACCGTCAAGGTGCAGCACCAAGTGTGTTACCAGTTCAATCACAGTTTAGCGTAGCAGCACAAGCTCATTCTTCTATAGCTATTGAAGGTCCGGAAGGTCCTTTGGCTTCTGGCACGGTAGATGCAACGAGTCCGCTTCAGGCTTTGAGAAAACTGGCGCAAACCAGTAATCTCTCTCTGGACGTTACGAACAGTCCCATGGGAGAGTATGTCTCTGCGATTAAAGAAATAGAAGCGGGACAATACGGTGGCTGGGATGGCTGGTTCTATGCTGTGAAGAAAGATGGAGGCTGGACCCTTCCGAATGTTGGGGCAGCGGATTACTTACTTCAGAGTGGGGAACAGATATTATTCTATTATGGTGATTTCGGAGTCACTTCCTTTATTGATTCCATCCAGGCGGAGCCAAAGCAGCCTGTTTCCGGACAGCCATTTACTATTCTGGTAAAGAAGATTGTCGATGATTGGAACACGGGAGGCAGTCTGATCCTGCCGGCTGAGGGTGTTCAGGTTACGATTAAAGGTGAAACAGTAACCACCAATAATGATGGCAAAGCGACCTTTGTTTCCGGTAAGACTGCCGGTGACTATGAAATTGAAGTTACGGGCTACCAAAAAAATGCTGCTCCAACAGTGGTTAGAACGGTAAGCCCAATATCCGTTGCTAAGGATAACGGTACTTCAACACCAACGCCTACACCTGCAAAATCGCAGGTCACCTTCTTGGTGGAAGGCGATGCCATTCGCGGTACAATTGTTCCGAGCACAACAGTCAATTTGAACCCGGGTGATACGCCTTATAGCTTACTGGTTCGTCAGTTGGGAGGTAAGGTGGTTGCTACCGGTTCCGGCATGAGTTTATATGTCAGATCAATTGATGGCTTGGCAGAGTTCGACCGTGGTGAGAAAAGCGGTTGGATGTACTCGGTCAATGGAGTATTCCCGAACTACAGTGCAGGTGCCTATACTACGCTTGCAGATGGGGATACGGTTGCCTGGCGCTATACAACAAATCTTGGAGTCGATTTGGGTGAGCCATCCTTTGAGAACGATCCGAAGGGGCCAACCACCGGTACTCCAGGAACGGGCACTGCGGTTGTCATCAGCCCGGATAATGCTCTGCCGCTCAACAAGGTAGGACAGACTACAACCGTAAGCAATGCCAATGAAAAAATGACGGCTGCCCAGGCAGCGGAACTAAAGCAGACTTTGGCGGCTAATACAGTGTCCTTGTCACAGGCGATTCCAGCCGGAGCAGCAGCGACATTGAAGGATAATGCCGGAGAAGTGCAGTTAAGCATTCCGGCTGGCGCAGTGTCCAGTGGTGTTACGATTAATGTAAAAGAACTCTCATCCAGTCGTTCCGAACTGGTATCCGGACTGTATGAATTTACTCCGGATGGCACGAAGTTCGCGAAGCCGGTGGATCTGGCCATTAGAGTACCTGTTACTACGGACCATCTAGATAACTTGACTATGGCTTGGCTGAACAAGACTACTAATGAATGGATTCCAGTTCCGACTACGGTAGATGCGAAGACTGGCATTGTTACAGGAAAAGTTAGTCACTTTACCGACTATGCAGTCATTGACCGCAGTCTATGGGAGCCACAGCAAGATCAGATTAAGAAAGATATTGCCGGGGCTGTAAAATACATTACATCCGCAGAAGCAATCAGTGATTGGCAAGCCATCGGTTTGGTACGCTCTGGCAACACAGTGCCAGCTTCATACCTGAGCGGCCTGAAAGCTCAACTGGCTGAGGCTAAAGGCGAGTTCCGCAAAGTGACCGATTATGAACGAATTGCGTTGGCTGCAGCGGCTCTGGGCAGTGATCCGCAAAGCATCAGCGGTTATAATTTGATTGAGAAAATTTACAACAATGCTAACATGACGGCTCAAGGCAGCAACGGCGTGATTTTCGCCCTGACTGCACTGGACAGCGGCGCTTACAATGTACCTGTAAATGCGCAGTGGACACGTGAACGTCTAGTGGATTGGCTTCTGAAGCAGCAAACGAAAGAAGGCGGCTTCCCGTTGTCAGTTGGCGGTGCTGCTGACATTGATATTACTGCCATGACCGTAACAGCTCTATCTAATTACAAGGAGCAAGCGCTCGTTAAAGCGGCTATCGACAAAGCACTCGGCTGGCTTTCCTCTCAGCAGTTGGAGAACGGCGGTTACAAGTCGTACGGCGATGAGAACAGCGAAAGTGTGTCGCAGGTAATAATTGCTCTGACGGCTGTGGGCACAGGCCTTAACGATCCGCGTTTTGTGAAGGCTAAAGGCGGTCTGCTGAGCAATCTGGCGACATTCAGACAAGCTGATGGCGGTTATGCACATGCTTTGAGTGACAAGAACAGTAATAGCATTGCAACGGAACAAGCGCTACTGGCGCTTGCAGCCTACGACCGTTTCTTGAATGAAAAAGACAAGTTGTATAGCTTCTCAGCTACACCGGTGACTACGACTCCGGTTCCAAGCGTGACCTTTGCCGATGAAGGGCAAATCTCAGCCTGGGCTCTGAAATCGGTGCATACCGCGTTTGACAACAAGCTGATGCAGGGAGTAAGTGCTGACAGTCTTGTATTTGCGCCAAAAGCAAACATTACACGAGCACAGTTTGCGGCATTATTGCTGCGATTGACAGGTAATCAGCCTGCTGATGCATCTTCAGCTTCGGTATTCAGCGATGTGAAACCGGGGGCATGGTACTACGGGGATGTCATCAAGGCGAAAGAGCTTGGCATCATTGATGGCGTCAGCAAGACGACGTTCAATCCGAACGGCACGATTACCCGTCAGGACATGGCTGTGATGATTGCCAGAGCTTACAAGCTTGATGCTTCGGCGAATAAGCCAAGCTTCAAAGACGAAGTGAAGATCAGCATGTATGCATTGGGATCTGTGCAGTCTGTGTCTGAATTGGGCTACATGACTGGCTTCAATGGATCGTTTGACCCATCCGCACCAGTAACCAGAGAAATGGCGGCGGTGGTTGCGGTAAGACTGCCTTAGGATCTTTCGGGTAGTGTCTGAAAAAGTATTTTGGATCATATAGTGAAAATGATGGAACGGGGGAGAAGTTAGTGCCCTCGTTCTTTTCCCTTTTCTATTCAAATTCTGTATATCACTACAAGTAGCGGGTGCCGTTCTGTAACAGCGGCGAACCCGCGTTATTCTATGGAGGTGCTTAGGTTCATGTCCAACCCTTCCAAGCGCTGGCTGGCTTTTGTGGCTGCGCTGTTGACCGCAGTGCTGCTGGTGGCCGGATGCTCATCCGGGAATCAGCAAGTCCCGGGGTCCAATCAAGTCTCACATGTAAATGACAAGGATAACAAGAATAGTGAAGCTGCCAAGAGCGGTAACACCAATGAGAGTGGCAGTGCTAACGATAGTGGCGCTGATAGTAGCAACGCTGGTAGCGACGCCGCAAATGAAGACGGTGCTGATAGCGGCAGTGCCGGTAACGTCGCGAAAGCTGGGGGTGCTGACGGCAGCAGCACTGGTAAGGCCGTAAATGCGGATGGCGCAGACGGCAGTAGCACCGGTAAGGCCGTGAACCCGGATGGTGCAGACGGCAGTAGTACCGGTAAGGCTGTGAATACTGGCGGCGCTCCAGGCAGCGCTGCCGCAGGTGAGGCCGCCGGCTCCGCAGTCGCCGGCGAAGACCACGCTGCTGCGGCCAATGGCCCGCAGCAGACCCCGCCGCCGGCAGCCGCAGCTGCGCAGGCTGCCGGCAAAGCGTCGCCGGCCCCTGCGGCTGCGGCGCCGTCAGAGCAAGGCGCTGCGCTTGCAGCAGCAGCGCCCGTAACCTCGCCGCCGGGTAAGGCCACGGCGGCTCCAACCAAGCCCGCTGCTAGCGTAGCGCCGGCAGCGGGGTCCACAGCTTCGCCGAAGGCATCGGCGAAGCCTGTAGCGACCGCCGTAGCCACAGCGCCGGCGGCAACAGCCAAGCCGACGATCAAGCCGTCGGCTACTGCTAAACCGGCTTCTACAGCGCCGGTGGAGAAGCCGAATGCAGCAGCTACGGCCACCATTTCTATTGTGGGCGATAAGGAGCTAGGTACGATTTTATCCCCGGTAGCTATGGAAGTAGAGAAGGGCGATACCGTGCTGGACCTGTTGAAGCGGATTACGCGGAAGAACAAGGTGCAGATGGAATACCGTGGGACGAAAGGTTTTGCCTATGTGGAAGGTATCGATAATCTGTATGAATTTGATCGAGGCTCGGAGAGCGGCTGGATGTACCGGGTGAACGGAGTGTTCCCAGATAAAAGTGCGGGAATCTATGATGTGAAGCCTGGCGATGTGATCGAATGGTTATATACACTTGATCTGGGCAAGGACCTGGGGTCCAAATTCCCATGAGTGGCGGCTTTCGCTCCATGCACCCTACTGTAGCGATTGTGTATTATGCCGGGCTGGTGCTATTCGCAGCGCTTTTGTTTCATCCCGTGTATCTGATGACAGAACTGATTGGTGTGCTGGGTCTATTGCTGTTGCAAGGACAGGGGAAGACCCTGCTGCGCGGGCTGCCTTTTTACCTGCTGATGGCAGGATCTGTAGCTGTACTCAATCCTTTTTTCTCACATAGAGGTTCCCATATTCTGTTCTATTTCATGGACCAGCCAGTTACGCTGGAAGCGATTCTGTACGGACTGATGATGATGCTGGTGCTCCTGACGATTCTCATTGTGTTTGTGTCTTATAACTACACAGTGACAACAGACAAATTCATGTATTTGTTCTCTTCAGTGGCTCCCAAAAGCGCCCTGCTGACCCTGATGTCGATCCGGTTTGTGCCTTTGTTTCAACGGCGGCTCCGCCAGATTACTGCGATTCAGCGAACAAGAGGTATTGATACACGTAAGGGCAGTTTGCGCAAAAGAATGAAGGACGGAATGACACTACTGAAGGTTCTTCTGACTTGGTCGCTGGAGGAAGCACTGCAAACAGCCGATTCCATGAAAGCTCGCGGCTACGGGGTAAGCAAACGCAGTAGTTACGCCAACTATAAGATGGATCGGCAGGATATTATCGTCCTGGTGCTGCTAGCAGTCAGTGGCCTGATTCCACTGCTGGGCTGGCTGCAAGGGTATGGTACGATGCAGATTTATCCGCGGCTGAAGCCGCTGGAATTCACTTGGCAGGAAAGGGCAGTATACGCAAGCTTTTGCCTGTTTGTACTGATCCCGTTAGGGCTGGAAGGAAAGGAGAAATGGATATGGAGATCATCACAGCGGACCGGTTATCCTTCCGCTATCCCGATGAAGCCGAAGACTCGCTTCATGAACTCTCGTTCACGGTAAAGGAGGGCGAATTCGTCGTGCTGTGCGGTCCCTCGGGCTGTGGAAAAACCACGCTGCTGCGCCATTTGAAGCGGGAATTGACTCCGGTGGGGACCGGCAGCGGCAGTGTGCGTTATAGAGGGCTTCCGCTGGGAGAATGGTCACCTCAAGTGGCCGCTGCCGAGATCGGCATGGTCTTTCAGAACCCGGAGGCCCAGATCGTGATGGATACGGTCTGGCATGAACTGGCCTTCTCTATGGAGAACCTGGGTTATCCGCTATCGGTAATGCGCAGCAGACTAGCGGAAATCGCCGGGCTGTTCGGATTGGAGCCGCTGCTGTACAAGCCGGTGCATGAGCTTTCCGGTGGGCAGAAGCAGTTGTTGAATCTGGCCTCCGTGCTGGTTCTCCAGCCGAAGGTGCTGCTGCTGGATGAGCCAACTTCACAGCTAGATCCGATTGCTGCCCGTGAGTTCATTCAAATGCTGCATCGGCTGAACGAGGAGATGTCTGTGACAGTCATTATTAGTGAGCATCGTCTGGAAGAGGTTCTTCCACTGGCGGATCGTGTACTGATGCTGGAGGATGGCAAGCTGAAGGCCGAAGGCACTCCGCGCGAAATTGCCGTGAAGCTTGGTGGGGAAGCAGCTGCCCCTTCTGATCTGGCTTATCTTCCCGCTGCAACAAGGATATATCTCGGTTTGACTGCTGAAGCAGCCTTGGAAAGTGCCACTTCCATCCCTCTGACCGTCCGTGAGGGCAAGCAATGGCTGCAAAGAGAATGGCATACAGATGGTGAAGGAGGGAGTGCCCGTCCGTCTGTAGAGCATCACGCAGCGGCCTTAGAGGCTGGTGATAGCCAGCGATCTTCCATCCCATCAGGTAGACCTTCAGCAGAATCTGTCTTACCAGAAGGGATACTGAAGGCCCGGGAGATTACGTTCCGCTATGACAAGGAAGGACCTGAGGTGCTGAAGAAGTTATCTTTGAGTCTTTTCCGGGGAGAGCTGCTGGCTGTGCTGGGTGGTAACGGTGCAGGCAAGTCTACACTGCTTCATCTCCTGAATGGGCTGGTCAAACCGCAGCGGGGACGTATAGAGCTGGCCAAGGGCAGTTCTACGGGATATCTCGCCCAGAACCCGCTGCTATACTTTAGCCAGAATACGGCGCGGGAGGAGCTTCGGCAGATGGCGGAATACGGGGGTCTAAGCGCTACGGAAGCTCAGGGGGAAATCGATGGGCTACTGGATATTTTTGAGCTTGGAGCGCTGCTGGATCGCCATCCCCATGATCTCAGCGGAGGTCAGCAGCAGAAGCTGGCCCTGGCGATGGTGATGCTGCTACGACCGGATATCCTGCTGCTGGATGAGCCAACCAAGGGACTTGATCCTGCGGCTAAAGAGAAGCTGGCGAATCTGCTGCTTCGCCTTCGCGAACTGGGCAAGAGCATCATCGTCGTTACCCATGATGTGGAGTTTGCGGCGAGCTATGCGACCCGCTGCGCATTGTTGTTCGATGGCGGGATTACAGCAGAAGGCCCGCCGGAGAGCTTTTTCAGCGCTAATTATTTCTATACGACGGCAGTGAACCGTATGGTACGGGACTGGCTGCCACAAGCCTTAACGGTAGAGGAGGTAACCCGGCAATGGCCCGCTTTCGTTTCCCGGTCCTGATCGCCCTGGCCGTATTCATTGTTGCCCTGGCTCTGACAGCCGCACTCAAGGATAGTCATTATATTCTGTTAAGTCTGGTGCTGCTGGGGGCCGCGTTGTTTCCACTGTTTGCAGGCCTGGAACGTCGGCCGATTGAGTCGCGGGAACTGGTGCTGCTCGCTGTATTGTCAGCGGTAGCAGCGGTCAGCCGCATTCCTTTTGCTGCGTTGCCCAGTGTCAAACCGGTATCGGCCATCGTGATTCTCTCTGCCTATGTCTTCGGTGCAGAAGCGGGGTTTATTATCGGTGCTGTAGCGGCGCTGGTCTCTAATATCTACTTTGGGCAGGGTCCTTGGACACCTTGGCAAATGTTCTGTTGGGGGATGATTGGTCTGACAGCAGGTTGGCTGCGGGGAACCTGGTGGATGCGTAAAAGGACGGGGATGCTTATTTTCGGCTTTGTCTGGGGCTTCCTGTTCGGCTGGATTATGAACATTTGGTATTTGATCAGTCTGCCGGATGCGTTTAGCTGGAAGCTGGTCGTGACAGCATATATCGCAAGCTTTTACTTTGACCTGGCCCATGCGGTGTCCAATGTAATTTTCCTGTCGCTGCTCGCCGGGGGCTGGATTAAAGTGCTGGAGCGTTTTCGCAAAAAATATGGATTATTGCAAAAGGAGTGAACGATTAGTTCCTCCTTTTTTTCTTTAGACACCAACCGACAACTAATAGTTGAATTCGACAAATTATTTAAACGTAACATCAAAAATTTGACGGTTTTCGCCGATAAAATAAGTTAGTTAGTCACCAAGAAGGCGGGATGGGATAATGAGAAATTTGAAAGTGAAACAAAAAATGACACTGCTAATGATCCTGGTCATTGCCATGCAGATTGTTGTAGGTATTCTGGGGATTGTTACCACGGATCGGATGGCAGACCGCTCCAAAGAAACCTATGAAGAGAATCTGATACCGATCTCAATCGTCACCCAAATCCGTGGGAATTCACGGGCGATTGATTCCTATCTTCTGGAGAATATGCTTACAGAAGTAAACGGGAAGAGCAAGGAGCTGTCAGACAGTATCCAAGCTACGATAAAAACGAATAATGAGCTTTTCGCTGAGCTCAAGAGTGTATCTTTTAAGAATGAAGAATTCACAGCTAAAATGAATGAGTATTCTTCCATACTCCCAGACTACCGGACGCAGCGGGAGAATATTCTTCATCTCGGCGACAAAAACCTGAATGCCGAAGCTTACCGTTTATTCAACGGAGCGGAGTTCAGTGAATCCCGGCAGAGGGTTATTTCGGTACTGAATGATATGGTAGATTTGCTGCTCAAAGAAGCCGAAGCTCACAAAACTTCTACAGCAGTAAACGCAAAGAATTTTAAACTGTTGAATGGGATCCTTATTGCAAGTATTATGTTGATCAGCGTTGTACTTAGTATAATTATTACTCGCTTGATCACTGTGCCGCTAAAACAGCTACAGGGGTTAATGAAGCGAGCGGAAGAGGGCGATCTGACAGCGATGGCCGTCTATGATTCCAAAGATGAAATCGGTATTATTAGCCGTTCCTTCAATAGTATGGTGGGCAGCCTGAGGAAGATGATGCAATCCGTTTCGGAGAGTGCAGAGATGCTGTCTGCTTCTTCTGAAGAGATGAGTGCCAGTGCTGCACAGACAGCTCATGCCTCACGGATGATTGCTGAGACTTCAGGTGAGATTGCCATCGGTTTTGATGAGCAGGTTAGCAGCATTAACCGTACCGCCCAATCTGTGCAGTCCATGTCAGCGGATATTTCAGCGGTAGAACGCAGCAGTGATGAGATGGCTTCACTTATGAATGTGGCTGCCGGCTCGACAGACCGCGGCGCGGAAGCAGTAGCTGAAATCATTGACCAGATGGACCAGATTGATACCAGTGTGTCTCAGAGTCAGGAGATCGTTAGCAATCTGGGACGTCTATCCGAGGAAATCAGCACCATTATTACAACGATCAACGCAATTAGTAGCCAGACCAACCTGTTGTCTCTTAATGCTTCTATCGAGGCAGCCAGAGCCGGCGAGCATGGCCGAGGCTTTGCAGTAGTTGCTGGAGAGATCCGTAAGTTGTCGGAAGCAACCGGTAGCAGTTCCCTGAAGATTACGGATATTATTACACACATTCAGCAACAGACGGAGTTAGCAATACAGTCTATGGCGCAAGGGTCCTTGATTGTATCCCACGGTGTAAGCCAGAGTAAGCTGGTCTCCGGGGCTTTTGATGAGATTCAAAGTTCCATTAAAGACGCTGCTTCGCAGACGCAGGAGATTCGAGATTCCATTGGGCATATCTCCAGGGAGTCCCAAGGCGTAACGGAATCTATGGAACAGGTGAATGCCATCTCGCAAAAAGGGGCTGGGGGCATTCAGGAGACAAGCGCAGCCAGCCAGGAACAGTTGTCAGCGATGGAAGAGATGTCGGCCTCAGCCCAGTACCTGGCGACATTAGCAGAGGATCTACAGAAGAGTCTAGCGAGCTTTAAGTTATAAGTCACGAACTGCAAGTGGTACAATATAAGCTCATATAATAGGTGCAAGAGATACTAAAGCCGCGAATCTCCGCTACGGGAGATCGCGGCTTTACGTTTATCTCAGGTCTAGTGCAACACAAAAGGAGTGTCCCAGAAGCCATTTTCATGACTTGTGAGACACTCCTTTTTAACTATCAAACTATACCGCTATTCCTTTTGCAGGAATTAAGCGTACCAGCCCCATACGAAGATGAACAAGGTTCCGAAGATCGTTACCAAGCCGACAAACAAGGCATAGGCGATATTGAGGTACAGTTCTTTCTTGGTGTCTGCCGACTCTCCGATGTGCATGAACAGGAAGAGCTGCAGGGATGCTTGTATAATCGCCGTAACGGCCAGAATTACCAAATTTGCTGCTCTGGACAGATCCAGGTAGATCACAGCCAGCGCTGCGGCAGAAAGGACGAGAGAGGCGATATAACCCAGCACATGGCGGATTGGAAACAGTTGCTTCATCATGTCACATCAGTCCTTTCAGGTAGACGTAGCTGAAGATAAAGATCCAGACAACGTCCAGGAAGTGCCAGTACAGAGAGAAGATAAATGACTTGTTCGCTGTAGCCGGGTTGATGCCGTGACGCTTCAGCTGAATCAGGATAGCCGATCCCCACAGCAACCCGAAGGTTACGTGAGCTCCGTGCGTACCGAGCAATACGAACAGACTGGACAGGAAGGCGCTGGTTTGCAGCGTTGCTCCTTCATGAACATAGGTGAAGAATTCCGTAATTTCAATTGCAAGGAAGCCGAGACCCATCAGCAGGGTAATCCCGAAAAAGACCATCATGGCTTTCTTGTATCCATGCCGCATGGCATGAATGGCAAGACCGATCGTAAATGAGCTTGTCAGGAGCAGGAATGTTTCATACAGCACCGGACCGATCTCAAAAAGCTCACTGCCGTTTGGACCGCTAGCAAAGCGGTTCACAAGTACAAAGTAAACCGTGAACAAAGTAGCGAAGAGGGCGATTTCCGCTCCCAGGAAGACCCAGAAGCCGAAAATCTTGTTACTGTTCTCTTCTGTTGAATATTCAAGCGGCTTGGACGCATCTATTTTCATACAGTCTCACCCCGCAGTTTCTTTTCAGTAGCGATAATTTCCTTCTCAGGGATGTAGAATCCGTGGTCTCTGTCGAAAGACATCGCACAAAGCGTAAGCAGAATCCCAACTCCCGATACAATCGCAGGAACCCACATGCTGAATACCATGAAGAATCCGAAGAAGAAGAAGATTACACCAAGGATGAATGGCTTGCCTGTATTACTAGGCATATGAATCTTCTTGATTTGTTCCTTGAACAAAGGAACGTTCTCTTGCTTGGATACCCAGAATGCATCACGATCTGTTACGGTAGGAACAACTGCAAAGTTGTAGGCTGGGATCGGGCTGTTAGTCGCCCACTCCAGGGTACGAGCATCCCATGGGTCACCATTGGTATCCCGCGGCATGTAGCGTGTACTCCAGTAGATGTTGTAGACCAGAATGACAAATCCGATAGCCATACCAAGTGCTCCTGCAAAGGAGAGCATATTAAGCGGACCAAAGCCCGTCTCTGCTGAGTAAGTGTACATCCGTCGGGTCATACCCATGAGTCCAAGAATGAACAGTGGGAAGAACGCGACGTTAAAGGAAATGATAATCCACCAGAAGGCGTGCTTACCGAGACGTTCGTTGAGACGGAAGCCGAATACTTTCGGGAACCAGTAGTGGAAACCTGCGATAACGGCGAAGACCGCACCTGGAATCAGAACGTAGTGGAAATGCGCCACCAGGAACATGGTGTTATGGTACTGATAGTCGGCGCTGGCCATTGCCAGCATGACGCCTGTAACCCCACCGATCGTAAAGATCGGAATAAACGCCAGGGTGTAGAGCATCGGGGTAGTGAAGGTTATTCGCCCTTTTCGGAGAGTGAATAGCCAGTTGAATATTTTAACCCCTGTCGGTACAGCAATCGCCATCGTAGTGATGGAGAAGAAACTGTTGACCATTACGCCTTGACCCATGGTATAGAAGTGGTGAGCCCATACCAGGAAGGACAGGAGCGAGATAACGACCATACTTGCAACCATGGACGTGTATCCGTACAGGTTCTTTTTGGAGAAGGTTGAGATGATATCACTATAAATACCGAAGGCCGGCAATATAACGATATATACCTCAGGGTGTCCCCATACCCAGAAGAGGTTGGCCCATAGCATATCCATACCGCCGTTGGCCATCGTAAAGAATTGAGAGCCGAACAACCGGTCGAACATCATCAGCGCCAGTGCTACCGTAAGCACCGGGAAGGCGAATACGATGATAACGTTGGTGATCAGAACAGACCAGGTGAACATTGGCATACGCATCAACTTCATGCCTGGGGCACGCATCTTCAGGATAGTCACGATGAAGTTGACCCCTGTTAGCATTGTACCGATACCAGAAATCTGCAGTGCGAGCGAGTAGTAGTTGTTACCTACCGTTGGGCTGAACTCAATGCTAGCGAGTGGGAAGTATGCGGACCAGCCGGCATCCGGTGATCCCCCGATAACAAAGGAGATATTCAGCAGCATCGCTCCAAAGAAGAAGAGCCAGAAGCTGACAGCGTTCAGACGCGGGAATGCCACGTCTCTTGCGCCGATTTGCAGCGGTACGATAACGTTCATCAGACCGATGATAAACGGCATGGCCATGAAGAGAATCATGATCAGTCCGTGTGTGGTAAAGACCTCGTTATAGTGCTGTGCGTCGAGAAATTTCATATCTGGCGCTGCGGTCTGCAGACGCATCATAATCGCGTCGATACCGCCGCGGAATAGCATCAGCAGGGCAGCCAGGATATACATGACCCCGATGCGCTTATGGTCAACTGTAGTCAACCATTCACGCCACAGGTAGCCCCACTTTTTGAAAACGGTTAGTCCAATGATAATCGCTAGCGTGGCCAGCGCAATACTGACCATTGCTCCGTAGATTAGGACCCCACCGTGAACCTTAAACTTTTCCAAATCCATTAGGGATGACTCCTTTCAGGTATTCACACTGGCAATAAAGCCTAGTGGTGTCCTTCGTGTTTACTCTCGGCTTCCGAAGAGGTTGGCACTGGCTGAACCTCCGTATCAGGTTTGCCGTCAAATATGGTCTCACTAGAAGGCGCTGGAGATGGATGAACTTTCTTGTTCTCCTTATGCTCCATATTGCCGTTATCCATATCCATTTCCATGCCGTCATGGCTCATATGATCACCATGATTGCCTGGCGGCGGACTGAAGTCTAAGTGGGTGGAAGAGTAGGTTTTGCGTCCAACAAATTCGGTCTTCAGCAAATCCTTGAATTCATCCTCTTTCAGCGGCTGTGCGGTTTCTTTAACATCTTTTACCCAGCCATCATATTCTTTCTCTGTCATAGCCAGAGCTTCGAATTCCATGTGGGCAAAACCTTTACCGTTAAAGTTCGAGTTCTTTCCGATAAAAGAGCCAGCCGTATCAGCTACTAGATTAAGCTGGGTTAACATGTCGTTCATCGCATATTTCTGTCCCGCAAGCTGTGGAATCCAGAAACTTGAGATCGAAGTGAACGAATACAGGCGGAATTCAACCGGACGGTGTACAGGAATATTCACGTAATTCACCGTTTCGATACCTTCTTCAGGATAGCTGAAATGCCATTTCCAGTTGGAAGAGGAAGCATAGATGACCAGCGGCTTAATATTTTTATAGTCCTTAGGGACATTTTCTACAGCGCTGGTGGATTTTACTGTGATTACAGAGAGGATAGTGACGATGACGATTGGAATGGCGATCCAAACCGCCTCCAGCCATTTGTTGCCCTCTTCATGCGGTGGAACGTACCCCTCGTTGCTCTTCTTTGCGCGGTACTTCACAAGGACAAAGACGTATAAAATGTAGACAACAGCCAGAACACCGAGCATCACCAGTATGGAGAGGATGATCGTGTCTGATAGCGTTCTCGCAGCCGGACCTTTCGGGTTCAATACAGTTAGCGAACTGCAACCCGGCAGGAGGAGAATCAGGCTGAGGAACAAAGCGTATAACGGCCCTTTTTTGTTCATGTTGAACTCCTTCCTTCAATAATTCTTATCATTAGCCGAAATCATTAACCTCTATATATAGTAAGAAGTCCGAGGGTAGATTGCAAAAGACATATTTTATCATTTTTCCTATTTAAGTCCTCAAATATGGCGATATCGTTAAATATTTGTGTTAGATTTGTTACAATGTTTCTAAGGTGTGATATAGATCACTGTAGTGACGCTACTTTAGGGAGATTTTTAATTGTTCGAAATTTGTTCAATAATTCACTAATGTTACTAATTTCGCCACAATTATTTTGCTCCAAATATGCGGTTTTTAACCGCTTTTTTATTGCTGTGACAGGATTCGACGAAAGTTGCGTTATTTTTTATGAAAATATAATGAATCCGATATAGTGTCTAATTGGTAACAATTTTTTATGCGGTTGGTTACAATCTCTCAAATTTCATTCTATGTATCTATGGTACAGTAATAGAAAATATACATAGATAGGGAGATCCTGCCGGTGTCTACTAAAAAGTTGTTGCTATTATTTATTGCATTTTTCGTAAGTTTGGGATGGGTTCGTGAAGGTGAGGCCGCTGGCATGCAATCCCTGAAGCTAGGGGTTAATGATAAACTGACCGGAATCGAGGCTGTATCAGTAAAAGATTCTTATTATGTTCCGCTGCGCGATTTGGCGCAGGAATTGGGCTGGACGCTGAACGGACTATCAGATGGAATCAGTGTGGTTGCCAGTGGCTCTTCGCTCAAGCTGCTGAATAACCATACTACAGCTACTCTGAACAATGGAAGCAAGGTCGCAATGGATACCTTCGAGCGTGCTGGTAAGCTCATGGTTCCAGTACGGATTTCAGCACTGCTAGGTTATACTATTTCCTATGTGCCGGAGCAATATTTACTGAGAGTACAGAACAGTACAGCCAAACTGAGTGATACGGCATTTATTAATCAGTATAAGAAGGAACTGCAGCCGAAGACAGGGACTGGTGCACAGACCCCAACAGCTACACCTGACCATTCAGGAAAGCCGGGAACAACAGTATATATGACCTTTGACGATGGACCATCGGCTACCACTACTCAGTTGCTTGATATCCTGGCCAAATATAAGGTAAAGGCCACATTCTTCATGCTGGGTCCCAAAATGAACACCTATCCTGCACAGGTTAAGCGTACTGCGAAGGAAAGCCATGGCCTTGGTCTGCATGGAATGACGCACGTAAAGGAGAAGTTCTACGCTTCCCCGGCAGCTGCTCTTGGTGAGATGAACAATGACAATGCTATCCTGAAGAAAATCACTGGAACGGGTACTTCACTGATTCGTCCGCCTTACGGCAGCAAGCCTTATTTCACCAATGCGTTTAGAGACAAAGTGCTGACTCAAGGCTATCACCTCTGGGATTGGAACGTAGACTCCGACGACTGGAAGTACAAGGAGAATAGCGCCAAAATCTACAACACCGTTATGAGCCAGGTTCATAATTTGAAGAAATCACAGAGCAACCCGATCATTCTGATGCATGACCAGAAGGCTACACTGAAGGTGCTGCCACAGATTCTGGAGACGCTGAAGAAGGAAGGGTACTCCTTTGAGATTATTACCAAAGATATGCAGCCGCATAACTTCTGGAAGGATTATCGTTAAACAATAGTTCAGAATAAATAGGATGTTCCTGGCCATTTACAGGCTGGGAGCATCCTTTTTGTTTTAATGACCACATTTAATCGTATAAATACTTTGCAATCATATTGACCAGCTCAGATTTCAGGCGTTCCGAGGCAATGCTTTGGCTGGAATAGACGATGGCATCTACAACCGTGCTCACTGATTCGAAGACCACTATAGCAGCAGCCTCTACATCCTCGACATTGACCTCTTCCTTGTCCAACTGCAGATATCCGAGTGTAATCTGACGGCCCACTTCGTATTGCTCACCCATTAATCGGTTGATTTCATAGTCACTAAGTTGCATGATGGACAGTTCTTTATGAAATCCATTATAGACCTGGTGCGATAAAATAAGGCTGTCAACAAGGTGGTTGATGACTGCCCTTTTGTCCGAGAAATCAAAGTTAATCTCTGCGAGGGAAGCATCGACACGGCTCAGCAGTGCTTCGTTGTAATGCTTTAGAACGTCTATAAACACAGCCTTCTTATCTGTGAAATAAGAGTAGAAGCTTCCTGTAGAAACGCCTGCAGCGGCGGCTATTTGCTTGGTATTGGTTTGATGGTACCCCTTATTTGAAAACAGCTCCATAGCTGCTGTAACAATGGCTTGTTTGGTTTTGATGCTCCGGCCCTGTTGGGGCGTTCTTGTTTTATCGTCTGTGTCCTTCATAGCTTAAATTCCCTCCTGTTATAACGATTGTAGTAGAGGGGAATTAGAGTGTCAACGAAAGTTGAACTTTGGTTCAATTTTCGATTGACAAACGTGAACTATAGTTCATATAATCTTAAATGTGAACTATAGTTCAGTTATTCGGAGGGATGAGGACGATGAGTATACGAACAAAAAGGATTTTTTCTTTTACAGCAATCGTATTGGGATTTTTTATGGCCCTGCTGGACACGACGATTATTAACGTTGCTTTGCCAGAGATGACGAAGCATTTCGGAGGGAATGTCTCGCAAATTTCCTGGGTAATGAATGGCTACAACCTGGCTTTTGCCGCGCTTATCCTCACTGCTTCGCGCCTGGCGGATCAATTTGGCCGCAGAAAGTTATTTTTGCTCGGAATAGCTGTGTTTACCATAGCCTCGCTTCTAGCAGGCTTTTCCTCTTCGCTGGAAATGCTGGTTGCGATGAGAGTTATTCAGGGACTGGCCGGAGCCATTATTGTGCCGGTGACGATTCCGCTGACGACGACAACTTTTCCCAAGGAGATGCATGGTCTGATTATCGGGATTTGGGGGGCGGTAGGCGGTCTGGCGGCGGCGAGCGGCCCGGCCCTTGGTGGTATTCTTACGGAGAAATTGAATTGGGAATGGATATTCTGGGTGAATGTGCCGTTAGGCATTCTTAGTATTATTCTTGTTCTTCTCTTCATCAAGGAATCCAGAGATAGCTCGGCTGGACGCACGCTTGATTTTGCGGGAATGGCAGGGATTTCGGTAGGTATGTTTTTAATTACGTACGCGTTAATTAAAGTCCAGGATTATGGCTGGCAGTCGGGTGCATTCTATGGCCTTTTAACCTCAGGTATTTTGGTGCTGTTCTTCTTCTTTGTCACACAATGGAAGGGGAAGGAACCGATGATGCCACTGTCGCTGTTTAGAATACGTGCCTTTAATGGAGCGGCATTGACATTGTTGATCGTAGGGGCGGGGCTTATGAATCTCTCCCTGCTGACCTCCTTTTTCCTGACTCGTATTATGGGCATGACAGAGTTGAAGGCGGGTCTGGTCTTGTCTGTAATTGCTCTGGGGTCGATCTTGAGTTCAGGGGGGTCCGGACCGCTCTCAAGTAAATATGGAAGCCGTTGGTTCTCTGTTGCAGGCGTAACCGTGATGGCCGGGGCTACGTATGCTTTGAGCGGTCTTCATGGGGATGCTTCACTGTCGCAAGTGCTAATTACGCTTGGGATTGCCGGGCTGGGAATGGGGCTAGTTATGGCTCCGGTCATGTCCTCCGCCATCCGCAATGTCCCCGAAGAGAAGGTGGGGATCTCTTCAGGGATAACGAATATGACGAAAGCCCTTGGGAGTGTCCTGGGGGTAGCCATCATCGTGACGGTGTTGCAACAAAATTTCAATGATAGGATCGGGACGGCTGCTGAGCATGCTGCGCAATCTATTCGTGAGGATGCTATATTACAGCCCTTTGTGAAGCAAAAACTTGGGGAAGAGTTAGGCACTATGGTTAAAGCAGGTAAAATTTCCGCCTCAGATGGAGCAGCGGGTGGAGCAATGACACAAAGGCTTAGCAAAGATCTGGAGCAGGCAGTCTTAGCCTTGCCTGAGGAAGAACGTTCCGCTTTCAAGACTGACCAGCAGCGACAGCTAACCGAAATTCAAGTCCTGCTGCAGCAGGCGGGCGGAGGGCTGCGCGAAGCGTCGGTAGAGGCTTTCAGCCGCACTTATGCTTTTGCGAGCATTCTGCTGCTTCCCGGCATTGCCTTTGCTATGTTCAGTGATCAACGTAGAAAGCGCAGCGTGCTGAATGAGGAGCCTCTTGGAAGTGAGATTTGAGAGAATCGGAAAGGTCTATATAACTGCAGACTCAAAGGCTCTTGGCAAAAAATCTTAGTCTGCTGTACATTACAAAGGCAGTGTCTGCCTTATGTCGCTTATATACGAACACCGCCTTATGCCGTATACAATGAAATGAACTGAGGGTTTACCAGGGCCTTATCGAAAGCTTGAGCTGAGAACAGACTGAACCGGGGGGAATCTCCAGAAACAGACTGGACTGGCAAGTTAACCTCTTCAACGTTTGAAATAACGACATTTTTGCACCTTATATTCATCGTTTTAGAGTGAACAAGGAAATTAAGTGCATTATTGCACCTTATTTTCCTGATTTACCCGCGAAAGTTGGTATGCCAAGAGAATTAACATACAAAAATGCCCTTAATTTACTTATTCCTATATTTTCAGTTGAATTAAGGTGCAAAAATGCGCTTATTTTCGTATTCGTCAGGCGGGAATGATATAACTTCAATGTGACCGAAAGTCCACGCATCCACCGTAGTGACGACAGAGCCTTAAGTTTCAATCGTCAATTCTGATCGCAAGTTCGGATCTTCTGTACCGATCGTAAGTTTCAATCGTCAGCTCAGATCTCCCGTTCCGATCGCAAGGGCCAATCGTAAGTTCCGGTCTTAAGTCGCTTTATATACAAGCAGTGCAGCCTTCCTCAACGGATTGCGGCACTGCTTTTTCTTTTTTGACACAGATCACTGACTCAACTCTATCGACGACATTCATAGGCTATGTTATCATGATACTCTAATAACGTATTAACGAATTAAAGCAAAAGATGCTTTCATTTACTAGGGGGAGAACAAAGATGAAGAGAATGGGATTATGGATGATAACAGCGATGGCGGCAATTGTGCTTTTGGCGGGTTGCTCCTCATCGAATGGCAAAGCTGATAGCGGCAAGCTGGTGATCGGGATTGATGACAAATTCGCACCGATGGGCTTCCGGGACGATAAGAATGAGATTGTTGGTTTTGATATTGATTACGCAAGAGCGGCTGCTGAAAAAATGGGCAAGGAAGTCACTTTCCAGCCTATCGATTGGTCGGCCAAGGAATCAGAGCTGAACAGCGGACGCATTGATATGATCTGGAACGGCTATACCATCACGGATGAGCGCAAGGAGAAGGTATTATTCACTAAGCCTTATTTGGAGAACAGTCAGGTTGTTGTAGTCTTGGCCTCTTCGCCACTTACTAAGCTGGAGGATCTGGCAGGTAAGGAAATCGGACTGCAAAGTCTGTCCTCCGCAGCGGATGCCTTGGATGCTAATCCGATTAAGGATAAAGTTGCTGGTATTTCTGAATTCCCGGACAATGTGCTAGCCCTCACAGATCTCAAAACCTCGCGTCTGGCCGGTGTAGTCATTGACGAGGTTGTGGCTAGATATTATATGTCCAAAGAGCCTGGCACCTTCAAGCTGCTGGATGAATCTCTGGCGCCGGAGCAATACGGGGTTGGTATCAAGAAAGGCAATGAAGCGCTGTTGGAGGAGCTGCAAAAGGCGCTTGATACGATGAACAGTGATGGAACAGCAGCAGAGATTTCCACCAAGTGGTTTGGAGAGAACAAGGTGCTAAAATAAGCAGGGAGCGGGTACAATGAGTCTCGATTATATAATTAAAATCGCCGGACCTATGCTGGAGGGCGCGCGAACAACGATTCTGCTCTTTCTAATTGTTATTGTGCTGTCCATCCCGTTGGGACTTGTAGTGATGCTGATGGCCAAAAGCACGATGAAGCCGCTGGCCTGGATTGCTCACAGCTATATTTATGTCATGCGCGGAACACCGCTGCTGCTACAATTACTCTTCTTCTGCTTCGGTCTGCCGCAGATCCCGGTCATCGGCGAGTATCTGGTTATGGATCGGTTTACGGCTGCCTGCCTGGGTTTTATCCTTAATTATGGTGCTTACTTTGCTGAGATATTCCGCGGAGGCTTGCTGTCCATCGACAAGGGGCAGCATGAAGCGGCCAAAGTGCTGGGGCTTAGCAAATGGCAGACGCTGCGTAAGGTCATTCTGGCGCAGATGTTCCGGGTCGCGCTGCCTGCGGTGGCGAATGAGTCCATTTTATTGGTCAAAGATACGGCGCTGTTGTATGCCGTAGCGGTCCCGGAGCTGTTGAACTACGCTAAGACGGCGGTGAATCGTGATTTTACGGTGACTCCGTTTGTGGTGGCAGGCGTGATTTATCTGCTAATGACGTTGGTATTAACGCTGTTCTTCAAGGCGCTGGAGAAGCGTTTCAAATTCGAGTAAAGGGAATGTCCATTTATGAGCAGTATGATCGAAGTAAAAGAACTGCAAAAATCATTTGGCAAGCTTGAGGTGCTGAAAAGGGTGACGTTCGCCGTAGATCCGGGAGAGACGGTGGCAGTGATCGGCCCGTCCGGCTCCGGGAAGAGCACCATGCTGCGCAGTTTGGTGCATCTGGAGGAGGTTACCGGCGGGAGCATCATCATTCAGGGGCAGGCGCTGGTGGACAACGGCAGCTACGCCGGGCATGCCCAGATCAAGGGAATTACGGCCAAGATGGGCATGGTGTTCCAGCACTTTAACCTGTTCCCGCATCTGACAGTGCGGGGGAACCTGGAGCTGGCTCCTCGGACGCTGAAGCGGGAGGGTAGTTCGGAGATCGCAGCGAGAAGCAAGGATCTGCTAGCCAAGGTAGGCCTTGCCGACAAGGCCGACGTCTATCCTTCGATGCTGTCTGGCGGACAGAAGCAGCGGGTGGCGATTGCCAGGGCGCTGATGCTGAACCCGGACATCCTGCTTTTTGATGAGCCGACCTCGGCACTGGACCCGGAGCTGACAGGAGAGGTACTGCGGGTCATTCGCCAACTGGCCGAAGAGAAGATGACGATGATCATCGTTACCCATGAGATGAACTTTGCCCGTGATGTGGCGGACCGAATTATCTTTATGGACAAGGGAGAGATTGCCGAGTCCGGGACCCCGGAGCAGATTTTTGGTAATCCGAAGCTAGAGCGGACCCGTTCTTTCCTCAAGCTCTAGTCTGGATAAGTTTGCGCTACTCATTACTTCACAATAGAAATTAAATAGAATAGCGAGCGATGGGAAAAAGTGCATAGATTTCTGTGCGCTTTTTTCATTGACAGCTGTTAGGGTGGTAACAATAATTATAGTACAGTTCATACAAGCAGGGGGACAGCGAAATGATAGAGATACGGGGAGTCAAAAAGTCCTTTCGTGGTGAAGCCGCCGTTGATGGCATTTCGCTGACTATACATAAAGGGAAGATTTACGGGCTGCTAGGCTCCAACGGCGCAGGTAAAACCACGCTGCTGAAGATTCTGGCCGGCATCATGCAACCGGAGTCCGGAACCGTCAAGCTGGACGGTGAACCGATCTTTGAGCGGCCGGAGGTCAAGCAGCGGATTATATTTATGCCGGATAGTCCTGCCTTCTTTCCGCAGGCAACGATCAAGAGCATGGCCGATTTTTATCGCTCAGTGTATCCACGCTGGAATCAGGCATATTTCGAGCAGCTCCGTGATGTGTTCCGGCTGGATATGAACCGCAAGCTAAGCCGCTTCTCCAAGGGAATGCAGCGGCAGGCCGCATTCTGGCTGAGTCTCAGCTGTATGCCAGATGTGCTAGTGATGGATGAGCCGCATGATGGACTGGACCCTGTGATGCGGCGCCAAATCAAGAATCTACTCTTTCAAGAAGTGGCCGAGCGGCAACTGACAGTCCTGATATCCTCGCATAATCTGCATGAGATCGAAGATTTATGCGGCCCTGTTGGCATTATGCACGGCGGGAAAATGCGGGTAGAGATGGATCTTAATGATCTCAAGGCGGATACTCACAAGGTACAGGTCGCGTTCCGTGACGAACGCCATGAGCGGGCAATATCGGCCAAGCTGCAGGTACTGCACCGTGAAGTCAGAGGTAGCGTCAGCCTGCTCATTGTCCGAGGTGACCGCGAGCGGATCAAGGCAGCCTTCGGAATTTATCAGCCTTATGTATTTGATCTTCTGCCGCTGACACTGGAGGAAATCTTTATCTATGAAATGGGGGATGCCGGGTATGATACGCGCCCGCTACTTCTTTAACCTTGCGCTGATCCGCCAGAACTTCCGGCAATACGGGTGGATCGGCATCATTTATACACTTGGCTTGATCTTTACAGTACCGCTGCAAATGTTCATGACTGGCAACCCCAGCCTGTTCAATCAAAAGGTAACCAGTCTGTTTCAGCTTGGTGCCGGGATGCAAGGGCTGCTGATTGTCTGCATTCCCTTGTCTGCGGGACTTATGCTGTTCCGGTATCTTCAAGTCAAAGCACCGGCTGATCTGCTGCACAGCTTGCCACTGCGCAGAGAGCATCTGCTGACCTCCCATTTGGGAAGTGGGATAGTACTGGTGCTTGTACCGGTTTGGCTCTGTGCAGCCATTACGGCAATTACTCGGCCGTGGACCGGGGATCTTTATGATTTTACGGGCAAGGATATCTGGACATGGGCTATTACAGTTAGTGTGCTTTCCATTTTCCTGTTTTGTTTCAGTGTCTTTGTAGGGATTTGTACAGGACAAACTGTAATCCAGGGAATCGCAAGCTTTGTATTGCTCATCCTGCCTTACATGCTAATGCAGCTGATCTCTTATTACTTCTCATTGTATCTGTATGGATATCCTTACGCGATTTATACGAACAGCATCCGCAGTGATCTCTGGTCTCCCCTTGTGCATCTGTTCTCAGTAAGCAATCAGGCGTTCGAATTCAGTGAATTATGTATATATGTGGGGCTGACTGTTGTTGTCGTTGTCCTGAGTTATTTGTTGTACCGGAGGCGTCACGTGGAGATGGCCGGACAGGCGATTGCTTTTACTTACTTCAACCCGTTCTTCAAAGCCGGGGTGATGCTGTGCTGCATGCTGATTGCTGGAAACTATTTTTCAATGAACATGAGTGGCAAACTGGTCTGGACCTTTGGGGGCTATGCGATTGGAGCAGTAGTTGGCTATATCGCATCCGAGATGGTTATCCGCAAATCGTGGCATATCATGAGTCGTAAAATTCCGCTCGACTTTGCGGTCTATACGCTGCTGTTGAGTCTGCTGCTCTACATCCCTGTCTCCGGATGGACGGGATATGAGGCCAGAGTACCGGATGAAGAGCAAATATCCCAGGTATACGCTGGCAGTCTGTATAATCTATACACACAGAAGCAGAACTCTACGAATCCCTATGAGGCATACAATCCGTTCAATAAAGTCGATCCGTTCTCGGGCGACAAGGACTATATCAGGGCCGTTCAAAAGCTCCACAGTACGCTCTCAGTGATCCGTCCTACAGCGCCCACCGGGGACTCCTTCTATAAGGATTCCAGGGTGCGCAGCATGAGCATTGTATACCGACTGAAGAGCGGACACACATTAACCAGAGAATATCAGGTGCCTATTGTTGGCTTCGAGCCGGAGCTGAGAGCAATTATGGAGACGGAAGGCTACAAGAAGACGGAGTATGTCCTGTCCCAGCTTGAGCATGATGTGAAGACCATGAATATCAGCACAAGGGAGGGCGTAGTCGTCCTTACCCATTCTGCGGAGATCAACGAATTCAAGGCGTTGTTGCGCCAAGAAATTCTGGGTATGTCGTATGCTGATCAGATCGGGGATGATGTTCCGCTCGCGAGTGTCGATATTCCGATTACGATGGAAGACAGGAACGTAGTTTCCTTTTACAGCTATAGCATACTGCCCTCCTATCACAAGCTGCTGAATTGGCTGGCGAACAAAGGATATTCCGATAAAATCATGATAACGGCCAAGAATATTGACTCTGTAGAGATTGCCGCCTTTGAACCGAAAATCGTATCGGGTGACCGTTCGTACTATTACGACCCTGAGCAGTACTTGGCGATTGCCCGTAAGGAAAACCGCTCGGTGGTAACGCAGGACAAGGACGAGATTGCAGATGTTCTGAAATGCCAGAAGACGTATATGATCCGCAAGGGCACTTATCTGGTGAAAAAGAATTATGAAGATGGTTCGCCGGAATATGTCCTGATGGAAGCGGACGATTTGTCGCCTGAATTAAGAAAGCTGCTTCGCTAGAATCATAACTTGTACGGGTTAAGGAGGAATGCTGGATGAATGAAGTTGCTGACCATCTGGATGATGGACTGCAGATTGTATTTATCGGTTTTAACCCGAGTCTGCGGTCGGGAGAGGTGGGCCATCACTATGCCAATCCACGCAACAATTTCTGGCGGATTCTGCATCAGTCGGGACTGACACCGCGATTGTATGATGCCTCCGAGGACGGGGAGCTGTTGAAGCTGGGGTATGGTTTTACGAATATTGTTGCCCGTCCCACGCGTGGAGCCGAGGATATTGCCCGTGAGGAATACGTTACAGGACGCGAGCTACTGCGGGCCAAGCTGGAGAAGTACAGGCCGAAGGTTGCCTGCTTTGTGGGTAAAGGCGTCTACACGGAGTTCACCCGGAGAAGCAAAGCGGATTGGGGCTTCCAGGATGCTGTGGAGCCTGTAGTCGATGGGGTGCGGGAATTCGTGGCCCCGTCCTCCAGCGGTCTGGTGCGGATGCCGATGCATGAGATCATTGGCATCTACCGGAAGTTGTTCGAGTTCACAGAAGAGAACGAAGCTTGAACGTTAAAAGAGTAGCCCAGTAATGTAAAAAAGCAGCCCATCTCCGAAATTGGAGATGGGCTGCTTTGTCTTGGATCGGGTCTTCTTCCCCGGGTACCGGGGAGTGCAACTGCTGCCTTAAGTCTGGATCAGCAGTAGAATGATGGATGATAGCGACAGGCAGATGCTGATCAGGCACAGCACTGCAACAACCTGCTTCTGGTTCAGACCTGCTCTGAGGAGGCGATAGTGAACCTGAGTGGCGTCTGCCTCATAAATGGCCTTGCCCTGGATGAAACGGCGAATGACAACAAAAATGTTGTCGAAGATGGGTACGCCCATCGCCAGGATCGGTATAAAGATTGATAGAACAGTGGCCTGCTTGAAGGCACCGTCCAGTGCAATCACGGCCAGAATGAAGCCGAGGAAGGTGGCCCCGGCATCGCCCATAAAGATTTTGGCAGGCGGCTTGTTATAGCGCAGATAAGCCAGTGTTACGCCCACCAGTGCAATGGCCATGATGGCGGAAGACGATTGTCCTTTGGCTAGAGCCACTACGAACAGGGTAATGGCCGAGATGGTCGTCAGCGCGCCAGCCAGTCCATCCATCCCGTCTGAGAAGTTAATTACGGTCGTGACGCCAAAGATCCAGAGGATCGTCAGCAGGAACTGCAGAATCACCGGCAGCACAATATAATCGCCGGAGAATGGATTGTAAAAGCCGGTAAAGGCATTACCGGAGAGGTAGACCAGAATCGCTGCGGTGACCTGCACCAACATCTTGGGAAGTGCAGGGAAATCCTTGCCTTTGGTCTTGTACCAGTCGTCTATTGTTCCTATGGTCAGTAGCAGAACGCCTCCTGCGAACAAGGCGACGGTCTCCATGTTGAATTCACGGGCAAATGCTAAGTACGTAATAAAGAATCCAAGGAAAATAGCGTAGCTGGCAGTAAGTGGAATGGGCTCCCTATGTATTTTGCGTTCAACATCCTTCCTCGGCTTGTCCACAAAATCAAGCCTGAAAGCCAGCCTGCCCAGCGGAGGAATCAAAAAATAGACGATGAGAAACGACACCAGAAACGAAAAAACGTATAAAATAACGCTCACCACCGTTGATTATTTTGAAAACACCCATCTTTTCGAAGTATACCGTAAAAAGGGACAAGTTGTCGATTATATGCTTCATTTGACATCATTTGTTACCTTCGAATGTTGTCCAGGACCCTCGTCATTGACTTGCCCGGAACCCTATAGTACCTTTGGAAAAAGACATTTCGGGAGGACTATATGAACTACGAGGTTATTTTATTCGACGCGGATGATACGCTATACGACTACGGAATGGCAGAAAGCCATGCACTGAGTCATACCTTCACCCACTTTGGTCTGCCGACCGGAGCGCAGGATTATGCGGCCAGTTACCAGGAGATCAATCATGCATTGTGGAAGGATCTGGAGCGGGGAGAAATCAGCGCTGCAGCGCTGCGGGTAGAGCGATTCAATCGGCTGTTCACTGCTCATAGCCTGGATCTTGACCCGGAGGCGTTCAGTGAAGCGTACTTGCGTTATCTAGGGGAGGGTACCTTTCTGATTCAGGGAGCGGTGGAACTGTGCGAGGCACTTAGAGGTTGCCGTCTGGCGATTATTACGAACGGTTATAAAGAGGTACAGACGTCCAGAATTCAGGGGTCGCCGCTAAACGACGTTTTTGAGGAGATCATTATCTCCGAAGAGGCTGGATGTCAGAAGCCGGAGACAGGTATTTTCGATTACGCTTTTGCCAAGCTTGGTATTACTGATAAGGCGTCCGTACTGATCGTTGGAGATTCGCTGACCTCCGATATCCAGGGCGGCATTAATTACGGTATCGATACCTGCTGGTTCAACCCGCTGGGCAAGCCGAATACTTTAGGTATCACGCCCAAGTTCGAAATCAAGGATCTATCAGAGCTGCTGGCGATTGTTGGGCATAGCGGGTCACCTGCCATCCTCTAGCGGACGGTGTGTGGCTTGAGACACGGAAGACAAGGGGGAGAATCGACATGCATACGAAAGAAAGTTTGATGAAGCAGCTGCAGGAGCTGGGAATCGACCCGCGGGGAACTGTTCTGGTGCATTCATCCTTAAAAAGCATCGGGCAGGTTGAGGGCGGTGCCGATACCGTCCTGGATGCCTTGAGTGAATATATGTCGGATGGGCTGCTAGTATTGCCCACCCATACCTGGGCTTACATCAACGCTGACAATCCGCATTTCTCTGTTGCAGATTCGCCGTCCTGCGTCGGTGTGCTGCCGGAATTGTTCCGGAAGCGTCCCGGCGTAGTCCGCTCCTGGCATCCGACCCACTCCGTTGCAGCGCTGGGGACGGACTCAGCTGAATTCACCGCTGGAGACGAGCGGTGGGATACACCTTGCGCTCGCGGCTCTGCCTGGGGCAAGCTGCTGGACCGTGAGGCGGATATCATGCTGCTAGGCGTAGACCTGCGGCGCAACACATTCATTCACGGTATCGAGGAATGGCTGGATATCCCGGGCCGGATGACTGACGATCACGAGGACCTAGTCACTGTAACGCCCGGCGGTGAGAAAATCGCCGTACCTTCCCGCAGACACTGCGGCCTATCTTGGTCGGAGCATTTCTGGAAGGTGGAGGGGGTGCTCGAGGACGGAGGGGCCCTGCGCAGGGGCAGCTTCGGCGATGCTGCGGTAATGGTGTGCGGGACTGTAGAGACCACTGAACTGCTCAGCCACATGCTGCGTGACCAACCTGACCTCTTCTCGGACAACGAGCCGCTGAACGGGGAGGACAAGCCCGTGCCGCTGCCCAAGACCAAACGTACACAACCGGTGTACCGCTAGATCCCGCGAAAAAACATCGCTCGTCCGTTTTCGATCAGGGAAACCAACTGGCTAGGCCCTATCATTGTATGGTATATTAATCTCACAAAAACCAAAGTAAGGAGATTGGAAATGGAAAAAACATTGATCTTTGGACACAAAAATCCGGACACGGATACAATCTGTTCGGCAATTGCCTATGCCGCACTGAAGAAAGAACTGGGCTGGGATGCCGAGCCGGTTCGTCTTGGAGAGGTTAATGGCGAAACCCAATATGCGCTGGACCATTTCGGAGTACAGGCTCCTCGTCTGGTAGAGAATGTTGCTACCGAAGCCAAACAGGTTATTCTGGTTGACCACAACGAGCGCCAACAAAGCGCCAACGATATCGATCAAGTGCGCGTTGTCGAAGTTATCGACCACCACCGGATCGCCAACTTTGAGACTGCACATCCGCTCTACTATCGTGCAGAGCCAGTGGGTTGTACCGCGACCATCCTCAACAAGCTTTACAAAGAAAACGGTGTTGCCATTCCTAAGGAAATTGCTGGCCTGATGCTGTCTGCCATTATTTCTGATTCCCTGTTGTTCAAATCTCCTACTTGCACGGCTGAAGATGTAGCTGCAGCCCGCGAGCTGGCTGAAATCGCCGGTGTGGATGCAGAAAGCTATGGCCTGGACATGCTGAAAGCTGGCGCAGATCTTAGCGACAAGAGCATTGCCCAACTGATCTCCCTGGATGCCAAGGAATTCAAGATGGGTGAATACAAAGTCGAAATCGCACAGGTGAACGCGGTCGACACCAATGATGTCCTTTCCCGTCAAGCTGAGCTGGAAGCTGCACTGACCGCTATTATCGATGAAAAGGGACTCGATCTGTTCCTGTTCGTAGTTACAGATATCTTGAATAACGATTCCATTGGGCTGGCCCTGGGCCGCGTAGCCGGTGCTGTAGAGCAAGCTTATAATGTAAAGCTGGATGACAATAAAGCTGTTCTGAAGGGCGTTGTTTCCCGCAAATCGCAAATCGTACCTGTGCTGACAGAGGCGATTGCCAAGCTGTAGGAAGCGGTAGCTGTACAAGAACAATGTGCGTGTATATAGAGGCTCTGCCATATCCTTTTTGGGTAATGGCAGAGCTTTTATTTTGCCAAAATAGTGATTGAAGCCTATACTTAGAGCATAAATAGGGATCACATCAGAAAGAGGGCAATCATGACAAAGACGAGAAATACAGGATCTCTGCAGTACAAGTCATTCGGACTGGCGCTTCAGGCCATGGTTATTCTCGCCCGCAAAGCTACGACCTGCTCCAGTTGTGAAATGGCAGAGCTATTAGATTCAGAGGCTACCGCGTTAAGACGTATTTTAGCGAGTCTAGTCCGTGACCAATTGCTTGTGACAAGGGAAGGACGGGACGGCGGTTATATACTGAACAAGGCTCCGGAAGATATTACGCTGGCAGAGATTTACCGGGCACTGGAAGTAGGCGAATCACGCAACAAAGCTGTGAGCGAAACTATATGTGACTCTAAATTTGGCAACCGAATGAAGGAGGCATGCGATGATATTCTGGATGAAATGGACCAGAGTGTAGTCGCGGTGTTGGAGCAACATACACTTGCAGATTTGGCAGCCAAAACCGATTGTTGACAAAGGCGTTTTTCCTGAATTATACTGTGCATATAAAATTACAGTTAAATCTGATGACATAGATTCAGGCGCAGCAGGGGAAGCATACCGGGATAAATTTTTTTGTGATAAACTGTGCATTTAATAACACAGAAATAGGATAAGAAGAGGAGGAGCTACTATGACAACAGAATTAAAGGTAGGGCAAGAATTTAAGAAGGTGATATCCGAGCGGCGCTCCGTGCGGAAATACGACCCATCCTGGAAAATTTCCAGGGAGGAGATCGAGGAGATTTTGAATGATGCTATACTGGCCCCTTCATCCTCCAATCTTCAGCCATGGCGCTTCATCGTGATTAATGATCAATCGGTGCAAGAAAAATTGCTGCCGATTGCCTTTAATCAACAGCAGACTGTGGATGCATCGGCTATAATCGCTGTTCTGGGCGATACCGAAGCTTACCGCAATGTGCATACAATCTATGATAAGGCGCAGGCTGAGGGATTCATCACACCAGAGATCAAGGAAACGATGGTTAACAACACCTGGAATAATTATTCCAGCTTCAGCCCGGAACGACGCAGTAATATCGCCCTCGTAGATGGCGGTTTGATCTCCATGCAGCTCATGCTGGCAGCAAAGGCTAAGGGCTATGACACTGTTCCTATGGGTGGATATGATGCCAACGCTTTCCGTGAGCTGTTCCAGATTCCGGAGCGTTATGTTCCCGTAATGCTGATTGCGCTAGGTAAAGCCGCTGCTGAAGGACGGCCAACGACAAGATTGCCGCTCGAGCAAGTGACATTCTGGAATGAATTCCAAGGGGAGAAATAATTCTGCCTGTGCAAGTATAAATAAGGCCGACCGGTGAAAGCCGGCCGGCTTTTTTGAGTTTTTAAATTTGCCGGACCTTCTGCTACAATATTCGTAGAATAGAAGGGCAGCAGAACTAAGGAGGCGATCATATGATTCAGGTCTATACCGCGGATTCAACCCATCGTTTTGACCACGGCTGGGTGAAAGGTAGTCATGTTTTTTCGTTTGGAGAATTCTATGATCCTGACAATACAGCATTTGGCCCCATGCGGGTCTGTAATGATGATACCATTGCTCCCGGCAAGGGCTTCGGGGCCCATCCGCATAGCGATATGGAGATTGTCTCGATTGTCCTGTCCGGCAGGCTTCGGCATGAGGATAATCTCGGCAATGTTGCTGAAAGCCGCTTCGGAGGCGTTCAGCGAATGTCGGCTGGCACCGGTGTGATCCATACCGAGCATAATCCCTCAGAGGATGAACCGGTACGGCTGCTGCAGCTATGGTTCATGCCGCGAACCCGTGGTACGGCGCCTTCCTATGCCAGCGGTGTCTTTGACCTTGCGAAGCTGGAGGGAAAATTGCTGCCGATCGTTGCACCGGGTGGATCAGAGGAGATCATGGCGATCGGTCAAGATATGACCATTTATCTTGGTCGGCTGCATCAGGGACAGGAACTGACATTTTCCCAAGAAGAGGGAAGACGAATTTTTATATATCTGGTAGAGGGTGAGCTTGGGGTCGGAGCGGACGTTGTCCTGCATCCTGGGGACTCGGCACGTATCACTGAAACGGCGTTGCTTGAATTGAAGGCGGGTAGTAACGTCTTGGTTATGCTCGTGGATCTGCCCTGAACGGGGAAGTGAACGGATATCCTTAAAGATGGAATTCAAAGGAGGGATAGATATGACACAGCAGCAGGAAAGAGTGCTCGTGAAGCATTCGGTAACAGGCCGCATGTTGCTCAGCAGTACAGAGGGGCTGACCTATACGTTTGATCAAAAAGGGGCATTAACGGTAATCACCATCTACGGTGTACCTGCGGACAAGGGACAAGCGGTAGTAGAACTGAAGGCTGAGCTGAACGTGTTCCGCTTTGAGGAGCCGACTGGCGGACCTGTAGTCAAGCACTGGTATTATGTAGGTGACAATCCTGTAGTGTACGATGAAGCATCCCAATCCCTGAGTTTGTCGGTGCAGTCAGAGATTGAATACCGACCAGACCACTATTGGGTGTGACCGACGTGTGGTATCACATTGACAATTTTCTCCGCTTATACTAGCTTTGTAGGGTAGCTTGGAACAACCAGATCAAGAGACAGGAGATTTGAAGAACATGGAATGGTTTGCAGCAATGGAGCGGGATGACTATGAGGAATTGTTGTTCTGTCAGGATAAGGCCTCAGGCCTGAAAGCGATAATTGCGATTCATGACACCACCCTGGGTCCAGCACTAGGCGGTACACGGATGTGGACGTATGCTTCCGAAGAGGAAGCCGTTGTGGACGCCCTTCGTCTTGCTAAAGGGATGACCTACAAGAATGCTGTATCCGGCCTGAATCTGGGCGGGGGTAAGACTGTAATCATCGGCGATCCGAAAAAGGATAAAAGTGAAGCTATGTTCCGCGCCTTCGGACGATACATACAAGGATTGAACGGCCGTTATATCACGGCTGAGGATGTAGGCACAACAGAAGAGGATATGAACATCATCTACCAGGAGACGGATTATGTCACCGGTACGTCGCCAACCTTCGGTTCCTCGGGCAACCCTTCGCCTGCTACGGCATTTGGCGTTTATCAGGGAATGAAGGCAGCAGCCAAGGCTGCATTCGGCACGGATTCTTTGGAGGGCAAGACAATTGCCGTTCAAGGTGTTGGTAATGTCGCTTTCAATCTGTGCAAGCATCTGCATGAGGAAGGCGCACAGTTGATCGTAACGGATATCAACAAGGAGGCAGTCAGCCGTGCTGTTGAAGCTTATGGGGCGAAGGCGGTTGATCCTGGTGAAATTATCGGTGTAGCGTGTGATATTTATGCACCGTGCGCACTGGGGGCGACTCTTAATGACGATACCCTGCCGCTGATTAAGGCCAGCGTTATTGCAGGAGCGGCCAATAATCAGTTGAAGGAAGCACGGCATGGTGAGGCGCTGCATGAGATGGGCATTGTGTATGCACCGGATTATGTGATCAATGCTGGCGGTGTCATTAACATTGCCGACGAACTGAACGGCTATAACCGGGATCGCGCCTATCAACAGGTTGCAAAGATCTACGACAACATCACCAAAGTACTGGAGATTTCGCGGAACCATGGAATTCCGACATACGCCGCAGCCGACCGGCTTGCAGAGGAGCGGATAGCCTCTCTCAAAAATACCCGCAGCACATTCCTGCAGAACGGGCATCACACCCTCAGCAGAAGAAATCTGTCGGTAAGATAATCATAGCCTAGTAGATAATCGAATTACCGTTTTAAAAATAGAGGGGGTCTCCAAAGCCATGAAATGGCTGACTGGGACTCCCTTTTTTGACTCTGTGCTGGCCCACCTCCCCAACTAACAGCATTTTTGTACCTTATATTTTTAAAACATAGTTAAATTAGGGGAATAAGAGCATTATTGTATCTTATTTTCGAAAGAATACCCTGGAAGGCCCTATTTTGGAATATTTAAGGTACAATATGGACCTCTGTCAAGAAAGTGGACAGTCACGCAACGGATTTTTTAGTAAATTGCTGTGCAAAGCGAGCGGGAGAGAGATACCCTAGCGCACCGTGC
>NZ_JBYUPV010000016.1:78824-101479 GCF_058133325.1 Paenibacillus sp. MAHUQ-45 | reverse complement strand
CAGGATAGATTGTTCCGGCATTACCTGACCGACCGATTTCATTGATGAACATTTTGCTAAGAATCTCATCCTCTGAGAAGTTCACATTGGAGGAGACGAACGGGAACTTAGCGTTACCAACGAATTTGGAAAGTACATTAGAGTCTTTATCAAATTCATGATTTCCGAAAGTCATAGCGTCATATTTGACCAGATTCATAAAGGCCAAATCTGCTTGACCCAGGTACTTGTTGAAGTACAGTGTTCCGGAGAACACGTCACCCGCATCAAGAAGAATAGGGTTTTCTGTCGTCGCCTTAGCATCCTTGATTGCCGTTACACGGCGCAAGATATTGTTTGGTGAGCTGACAGTATCTAATCCTGCATGTGTATCGTTAGTATGCAGAATGGTTAATGGGAAGTTTTCAGTAGTATTAAAATCAATCTGAGCCATTACAGCATCATGATCGGATACACGTCCTCTGGAGGATGGGAAGTCAGCATTCAGGTGAATAACATCCACATCGGCAGAAGCTGTCAGTTTTTTGCTGACCAGAATGTGGTCAAGTACTTGAGAGTTACCGTCGTAAGTATACGTGTACTGCTCATTTAAAGGCAGTTTGTCGATCAGATTATCCAGTTCGTCGCCTTTCAGAATCGTGGCAGTCGGCGTGAATTGGAAATCGTTCAGGTCGCCAAGTGCTACGATGTTGGCATCAGGATTGGCTGTCAGTACTTGCTTGACGAAGCCATTCACAACAGCAGCAATCTTGTGACGCTGAGTCTCACTGGACAATACTGGAGGTTGAGTGCTACCGAAAGGAGCAGTGTCTCCACCTTTAGAGTTGAAGTGATTGGCGATAACAATAACTTTCTCACCGCGGAAGACAAATTGTGCTGCGAGCGGTTTACGCGAGCTTGTAAATGCTTCGTTGGTCGGATCAATCCGGCCAGGGTTGTAGGTCAGCTTGTCAGTTGCTTTATCGTAGCCTACCGCTTGTGTAGAAGTACCCTTTTGACCATTAATACTGTCTGCCAGCTCTACACGAGCAGGGTTGTACAAGAAGCCTACGCGGATGTTACCGCCTGGAGCTCCTCCGTCTTTTTTATCCTGTGGAGCAATGTCAATGTAGTTGTATGTTGGTCCGCCTGCAGCCTGAATGGCTTCAATCAGCGGCGTAGCGTTGGCTTCAACCGTGCCGTTGTCAGTTTCGCCATTGCTGTCTTGCATTTCAATAACGCCGATAATATCCGGCTTCTTCATGTTGGCTGTGATGGATTCGGCAAGCTTTTTGGTTTTGGCTTCGCCTACACCCGGGTAATAGTTCTCGATATTGTAGGATGCGATCAAGAGTTTGTCCGCATTAACATTAATCGTCGATGTCTCTTGTTTGAACGGGCTTGTGGTGATGGAAGGCAGCTTGCCATTCTCCGGGATCACTTTAAAGTTGCCGTTGTTGTAGCCGATTACGCCGGTAATGTCACCGTCGAAGGTATCTCCAGTACCAACTTCCTTACCAGGGTTACCATAGGCAATCAGGAGGCGCTGTGGATTGTAATTCTTATATTCCTTCAGCGCAAGGCCGCCTGCTGGCGTAATAGCATCTTCAGTTCCGTTATCAATTCTTGTTGCGATGTTGTACACCTGGGAAGTACCGTTACCACTTGTCCAGTAAGGACTGATAATAGTTGGTGCAGGAAGCTTTACCAGCATGCCTTCCAGGGATTCGTAGAAATCGATGGCATCCTTATCGGATTGGAACTCCGTTCTGTTGTCAAGAATGGATGTAGGAATGACACGTCCACCCTTGCCGAGAACGATTGGTTCAGGGAAAGATACACCTGCTTTAGGCAGTTGTTTGAACGATGACAAAGTGATTTGGGTAGAAGTCAGATTCGTGCCGCTTCCTTCGTTATGTTCGGTTACTACACCCGTTACGGCGACAAAGTCTCCGACAGCAGGTTTCATGTTTTGATTTGTGCTGTATACGAAAATGCCTTCGGAAGTGTTCGGATTGTTATCCGGCTTCGGATCTTGGATATAAAATCCTTTGTAGTTGCCGTTCGCAAATGTATATCCATATTGAGTAACTATGCCCTCTACATCCGTGACGGTTTGACCTTCAAACTCGGATTTGTGGGTCTCGCCTTGGATATCATGGATGCGCGGAGCTTCAGAAGGTGTGTAAGCAAAAGTGTAAACCTTGCTTGTCTGGCCTCCAGCTACGGCAATCGCTTTAATAGTAACTTTCTGATCGATCACAATTGGAGCTGTGAATTTGGTGCTTGTCGCTGTTGGGTCTGTTCCGTTGGTTGTGTAAAAAATCTCTGCGCCAGCCGCTGGGCTGGAGAGATTTACCTTACCGCCAGTAATGATGCGTCCTGCACCTGGGCTTGCCATTACGGAAAGAGTTTCTTCCACCAGTGCGTTCTCGTTAAGCGGGATGAACTGGTAGTTTTTGTTGTATTCCTTGATTACTCCTGTAATACGTTCGAACGTTTTTCCGCTTGTTCCAGGATCAAGCTTGGACAAAGAGGAATAAATCGTAAACTCCTGATTCCCTTGCTTTGCGGTTACTGTGCTTCCTGCTTTTTTAACGATTGTGACATTCTCCATCGTTACAAGCTGTGCTTCGTATTGCTCGCCGTTACCTGCGCTCAAATCAGCTGCAGTTATCAGCTTTGGAGCTGGTACGCCTACATTTGGCGTAGTGACTTTGTAAGATAAACCGGGTTGCAGCTTGATTTCTTGCAGACCATTAAAAATTTCCATCACACCGGAGGCTTCAACTTCATCTCCAATGTTAGCAAATGCCGGGAAGTTATAGAGAACAATCCCTGCATCGCCGTCCTGTATGTACGTTTCAACGCCGTCGATATGCGTCACGACGCCTTTTGTCCACACATTTTGTCCTTTTTCCTTAACTCTTGTAGCAGAAATGTTGCTTTGAGTCAGGACGGAGTAAATAAACTTGTCGACAGGACTGTCAGACAGACCTGGAGCTACTGCAAAAGCATCAATAGCCGTATCATCACTGAGTTGAATAGGCCCATTGTAAAGCTGATACTCTCTTGTACCGCCAGAGCCATACACTGCAGCATAGACGGACGCTCCTACAGTAGGAGTGCTAAGGGAGATTGAAGTCCCTGCTGGCCATGCATTCGGAGCCGGGTCGGCAACGACAGGAGCTACCGTAGTTGGTGCTTCTGGGGCTTGTCCGTAGCTGCTGTTACGTGGGCTAGGTGCTTGGACAACAAAGTCTGTAGAGTTGTTATCAGTATCTAGACCACGGCTGTCTGTTGGTGCACCAGCCGCAGCTTGACGGATAGCAGCTGTCGTGTTGGATAGAGGAGCAGTCGCACCACTGCCCTCGAATTTTGTGGCTGTCCCGTAGCCGACAAGATCAATCGTTGTACCTGATTTATCAACGAGGTCGACTTTGCCATTGGTACCACCCAAATCAAGGCTTCCCTTGCTAACATCAGGAGTAGGCAAGTCGATCGTGCCTTTTGCTCCAGCGGCTTCCTCGATGAGGAAGTACCCTTTTGCGGGGATTGTTCCTGTTAAATTTGTTGCATTATTAAAGGAGCCTGTCGCTGAGGCATAGCGAACTTTCCATCCAGTCAAATCTACTGGGTTATTTGTAGGATTATATAATTCTATGAAGTCATTTTTATACGGTGCTCCAGTGTTTCCTCCGCCACCATAAACCTGCGAAATGACTACTGCGCTATTATCCGTAGCTGCTTGGGCAGTATGGACAGCAGGGAATACATTGCCGACCGTAATCAGCAGTGCGAGCCCTGCCGCAAGCCATTTCCTTACCCTTTTAGATATAACCATTTGTTTAAATCTACCCCTCTCGAGAACTAAATTTGAAAACCTATTCAATCCTACCATTCAATTGTTAAATGAAAGGTTCTCTCACACCAATATATATTAATTTCATGTTAATTTGAACGGATTTATAACAAATTTATAATTAATAAACTTAAAAAAGTCGAGAGTGCTATAAAAATTATAATACATTGGTTAATTATATGTATTAAGTACTATGTAATTTATCATTTTGTTGATATATGTAAAATAGGTGTTAAATATACTTATATTTTATGTTAGATATATCTTTGGAACTAGTTTGTTCTATTTAAAATGTTGATAGGTAAGTAGACAGCACTAAAAGGCAGCGGAAGCCGCTGCCTGTAGAAGTGACGGTATCTATTTTTCAAAAGATGAATCTTCTAATTTATTACCTTACTTTAACGTTAGAGATTGAGCTGGGTTTGCCCATTCATATATTTGCGCAAGGCCCGGGGAATATAGATGCTGCCATCCTCTTGCTGGTGGTTCTCCAGGAGTGGAATCAGAATCCGCGGCGTAGCCACGGCAGTGTTGTTCAAGGTATGGCAATACTGCAGTCGTCCATCGTCATCCCGATAGCGAATGCCCGACCGCCGGGCCTGAAAGTCCAGCAGATTGGATGCCGAATGGGTCTCTCCGTATGCGCCCCTGCTAGGCATCCAGGTCTCGATATCGTACTGCTTATGCGTCTTTAGAGCCATATCCCCTGTACAGACGGCTACTACTCTATAAGGGAGCTCTAGCAGCTCAAGAATATATTCGGCATTGGCCGTAATTTCCTGAAGCAGGCTCTCCGATACGCCTTCATCTTTCCGGCAGAGGATGACCTGCTCAATCTTCGAGAACTGGTGCACCCGGTACAGTCCACGTACATCACGTCCCGCCGAACCAACTTCGCGCCGGAAGCAGGCCGACATACCAGCCAGGCGAAGAGGGTTATTCAGATCCACGATTTCATCGCTGTATAACGAGACGAGCGAGACCTCCGAGGTTCCGGCGAGCCAGCGATTCTCTCCGTTTAGCTCGTAGGTCTGGTCCATACCGCCTGGGAAAAAGCCGGTGCGTTGCAGTGTCTCCGGACGAACAATCACGGGTACATCCATAACGGTGAAGCCGCGCTCGGTCAGTACATCTAGCGCGAGCCGCTGCACCGCAAGGTGCAGGTAGAGTCCCGCGCCCTTAAGCACGTAGCTGCGTGGTCCACCGGCCTTGACACCGCGCGCGATATCCAGAATATCGTGCAGCTCGCCGAGTTCTACATGGTCGCGCGGCGTGAACTCGAATGTTGTTGGTGTCCCTACGCGGCGCAGCTCGACATTGTCGCTATCATCGCGCCCTACGGGTGTATCCAGCGATACAGGGTTCGGGGCGAGCAGCATCAGTTCGCCGCAACGCTGCTCAGCTTCAGCCAGTCCGGCCTCCAGCCCGGTTAGTGCACTATTGATCTCGCGTACATGTTCTTTCGCAGCTTCTCCGGCAGGGCGGTCTCCCTCTCGTAGACGTTGCTCCACCTCTTTGGTCAGCACATTGCGCTTCGCTCGTAGCTGTTCCGTCTCCTGAAGCAGGCTGCGCCTTTTATCCTCCCATGCCAACAATTCATCCAGCGGAAATACCACTTTCTTCTGTGCGGCTATGTTTCTAAGAGTTTCCGTGTTTTCCTTGATCCAATTCATGTCCAGCATACCGATTCGCTCCTTTTGTCTTATAAAAACACAAAAAACGCCCTCATCCATGGGACGAGGAGCGTCAGCTCGCGGTGCCACCCAGGTTGACCGAATCACCGTGTAGCATGATGAATTCGATCCTCTTTGGTCTTCGCGGTAACGGGCGAAACCCGGTAAACTTAGGGAACACGTAAAACTGCTCCGGTCGCAGACGCCTCACGGTTGGATGCCGATCATTGGCCTGATCTCAATTTATTATTGTTGCCTAGTATAACGTAAGAAAGAAATGGGCGCAAGGTGGAGATCAACTTCACGTTTGTGTTTGACAAAAATCCGCTCCCTTTGTTAGGATTATATTTAATTTAAAGTATTTTAGTCGGAATAAACAGCGCGAGCTGATAAACAGAACAGAAGAGGTGGAGAAGTTGGCTAAAATTGTTGTCATTAACGGAACGCCATCCTTGGTATCACGCATCAATGCAGTCATTGAATATGCTGAAGCGGACCTGGCACGTCGTGGTTTTGAGGTTAACCGTATCAATGTAGCGGAGCTGCCGGCGGAGGATTTGATTCATACCAAATTTGAAAGTGAGTCCATCGTTAAAGCGAATGGTCTGCTCGCGGAAGCTGATGCTGTGATCGTAGTTAGTCCGGTATACAAAGCCTCCTATACAGGTGTGCTGAAGACTTTTCTGGATCTGGTGCCGCAAAAAGGTCTAGCTGGTAAAGTCGTGCTTCCGCTCTTTATGGGCGGCAGTCTGGCGCATCTATTGTCCATTGACTATGCACTGAAGCCTGTGCTGTCCGTTCTGGGTGCACGTTACATCCTGGGCGGCGTGTACGCTGTGGACTCCCAGGTCGTTCGGAACGATCAGGGTCAAGTGAATGTTGCAGAGGAATTGCAACTGCGTTTGAATGCGGCTCTGGAAGAGCTTGCTGAGGAAACTGAGCATCGTGTCGCTCGGGGAGTTAAAGCCTAAGTGCGTGGCGCTTATTCCGCTATCATATATGAATGAAAGAAGCGTCTCTTCCGCACCGTTAGGGTGGGAGAGGCGCTTTTTTATGTATTGGCATCAGAAGTATCCCAAGAAAAGTGTTATATAGCAGCTGTACAATTGAAAAGAAATAGGTGCCAACAATTAGATGTTTTTAAGCTGCCGATCTCGACACCATTCTAATGCTTGTCATTCGATTTCTAAGACTACAACCTTTCTCACCGACAACCTCCTAATACACTCATTTATCCCTCAATAAACCAGCGCCGGAGTGACTTTATTTTAACAGGCCTACAAAAGAAAAAGCAGAGCCGTCCAAGACGGTCTGCTTGTATTTATCTTACAAATCATCAAATCCGTTATCATCTCCAACTTTGCCGTAGTTGCGGGATTTGGCTTCAAAGAAGTCGGTTTTGGTTGCGTTCAGCGCTTCATCAGAGAATGGCTTGATCCAAGGCATGCAGTTCACATCAACGCCTTCATAGGCTTTTTCCATGCCCATCAGGGTCAGACGTTTGTTGGCAATGTACTTAATGTAATCGCCCAGCTCGTTTAGGTCAATGCCTTCTACATTCGAGAGGGTGTAATGCGCCCAGTTGGTTTCAAGCTCTACAGCACGGTCAATTGTGCGATATACGTAGTCCATGTTTTCTTTGGTGTTCAGCTCCGGGAAATCAACCAGCAATTGCTTGAACACCTCGGCGAAGAAGTAGCAGTGCTGATTCTCGTCACGCTGGATATAGGAGATCATCTGGCTGGTCGCCATCATCTTCTGGTCACGGGCCAGATTGTAGAAGAAGGCGAAGGTGCTGTAGAAGAAGATCCCTTCCAGAATGAGATCGGCTACGAGCGCACGGAAGAAGGTGTCCTTGGACGGCTCATTGCGGAATTCCTGATAGATTTCGGAAATGAACTGGTTGCGTTCCAGCAGCACGGGATCTTTTTTCCAATATTCAAAAATCTCCTTCTGCTCTCCCTCCGAAACGATGGAAGACAGTACGTAGGAATAGGACTGGTTGTGCACAACTTCCTGCTGTCCAATAATGGCGGAGATCGCTTCCAGCGAGGAGTCGGTTAAATAACGCTTCACATCACCAACGTACATAGTCTGCATAGAATCCAGCACGGCCAGCAGGGAGATGTTGATTTTGAATACACGCTGCTCTTCAGGGTCCAAATTCGGGAACTGCTGGGCATCCTTGGACATCGGAATTTCATCAGCGATCCAGTGGTTAAGCAGCAGCACCTTGTACAGTTTGTACATGTGAGGCATGCGGATATCGTTCCAGTTCAGAATCCCGGAGCATTCGCCTTCGATGATACGTGTGGATTGGTTGGGCGCTTCAGTGTTGAATATTTTTTGCAATTGCATTTCTTTTTCCCTCCATTTTTTGCGCGTTTAAACTAGGCAGATCGCTTTAAAATCCGAAGCCTTAAAAGTAACTCTGAGCAATGTTTGGATTTCCGGTCGTTGTAGACAGCTACGTTGCGAGCTTTCCTACGGAAAGCTTTCAGGCGAACGCTATGCTCTACAGTTCCAAACGTTCCTCTCTGTGACTACGGCTGTGTAATTAACGGCATTTTTGTACCTTAATATCTCTGTACTACCGGGGTTAGTGGTAATTAAGGGCAATTTTGCACCTTAAATCTACTATAAAACCTCTTTTAGAGCATTTTTTCTAAAATAAGGTACAATAATGCGCTTATTTCCCTTATTTACCTTCATTTAATAAATATAAGGTACAAAAATGCTCTTAGTTGGGGAGGCGAGCCCTTTTCGCCCTTTGTTAATTTCTTGTATTCGTCTTATAAAAATAATTTGTTAGCTCGCGCAAGATTCGCACTCTTCAATAGTTAATGCACGGCTGCGCACGTAATAAGTCGATTTCAGACCGCCCTTCCAGGCGTTCAGGTGAAGCTCCAGGAACTCTGTCGCTTTGATGTCAGGGCGCACATACAGGTTGAAGCTTTGTGCTTGATCGACATGGCGCTGACGAGCCGAAGCCATGCGGATGGACCAGTTCTGGTCGATCAGGAAAGCTGTTTTATAGTACCAGATGGTCTTGTCAGACAGATCCGGAGCTGGGTTAGCAATCTTGTACGTTGTTTTCTCCTCATAGGAGAGCAGCTCGTACAGTGGGTCAATACTGGCTGTAGAGCCGGCAATGATCGAAGTGGAGCCGTTCGGCGCAATCGCGAACATCCAGGCGTTACGCACGCCATCCTTGGCAACTTCCTCTTGCAGTTCACGCCATTGCTCAGTGGTCACATATTTGCCTTCTTGCTCGCCGCTAGTGTAGCCGCGTGAAGTAAAGTATGCGCCAGATTCCCAATCGGAACCTGCGAATTTCGGATAACGTCCTTTTTCGCGAGCCAATTCCATGCTGGAACGTACCAGTAGATAGTTAATATGCTCGTACAGATGGTTGTTGTATTCTACAGCCTCTTCGGATTCCCAACGGATACCTTTCAGGGCCAGCAAGTGATGCAGACCGAAGGTTCCGAGGCCAACGGCACGATATTGGCTGTTCGTATATTGAGCTTGCAATACTTCAATGTTGTTGATGTCGATAACGTTGTCGAGCATACGAACCTGAATCGGCACCAGACGCTCCAGCACACCCGCAGGAACTGCACGGGCCAAGTGGATGGAGTTCAGGTTGCAGACTACGAAATCACCAGGGATTTTGGAGATGACAATCCGGGTCTGGCCGTCTTTGGTCACCAGTTCTTCCTGTTCAATAACAGTAGCGGATTGGTTCTGCATGATCTCGGTGCACAGGTTGGAGGAGAAGACCATACCTGCATGTCTGTTCGGGTTAGCACGGTTAACGGTGTCACGGTAGAACATGTATGGTGTGCCTGTCTCAAGCTGAGATTTCATAATCCGCTTCATGATGTCGATGGCCGGAACTGTGATCCGGGACAACTCCAGGTTGGCAGTAGCTTCTGCATATTTCTCACGGAATGTGCCTTGTCCAAGCTCTTCATCATAGAAATCTTCCAGCCCGAGTGCGCGGCCATTCTCGTCCTTCCAGCCCATCACTTTCTTGATTTCATGCGGGCAGAACAGGTTCCAGTGGCTACGTGCTTCTACAGCTTCCATGAACAAGTCCGGCAGGCAGACGCCGTGGAAAACGTCATGTGCACGCATCCGCTCGTCACCGTTGTTCAGTTTAAGATCCAGGAAGGCTAAAATATCCTTGTGGAAGACGTCAAGATATACAGCCACGGCGCCTTTGCGCGTACCGAGCTGGTCTACGCTAACAGCGGTATTGTTCAGCTGGCGAATCCACGGGATAACGCCGGAGCTGGTGTTCTTGTGACCACGGATATCGGAGCCGCGGGCCCGGACTTTACCGAGGTAGACACCGATACCGCCACCCATTTTACTGAGACGAGCTACGTCTGTATTGGAATCGAAGATACCTTCGAGAGAGTCGTCTACGGTATCGATGAAACAGCTGGAGAGCTGGCCGGCTACTTTTTTACCCGCATTGGACATGGTTGGCGTAGCGGCAGTCATATAGATGTTGCTCATCGCCCAGTAGGCTTCTTTTACAAGCTCCATACGTTTCTCTTCCGGCTCGGTGTGCATCAGGTACATCGCAATGATCATGTAACGCTCTTGCGGCAATTCCATAACACGGCCGTCAAAATCATGGGCCAAATAGCGGTCAGACAGGGTAAGCAGGCCAATATAGTCAAACAGCAGGTCGCGGGTATAGTCAATCGTAGCGCCAAGCTCGTTGATTTGTTCCTTAGTGTAGTGGGAGAGCAGCTCTTCGCGATAGATCCCTTTTTTCACCAGGTCGGCAATTAGAGGGTACAGCTCACCGTAAGGCTCTTCCGGATAGGCTTTGTAGCGGCGGTTTACAGCAGCTTTCTTATAAAGGGAAGTTAAAAGCGAACGTGCAGCAGCAAATTTCCAGTTTGGCTCTTCTTTGCTCACCAGTTCCAGGGCACTCATCGTGAATGCACTGCTGATTTCTTCTCCGCTCACTTCGTCACGACGCAGTTTAGATTGTACTCCGCGTAGGAGGGACTCTTTGCTGAGTTCTTCAAGTTCGTTCAGAATACGGTCAGCGTATACGGAAAGGCGATTTTCATCAAAAGCCAATTGGCGATTATCGGGTTTTACTACAAATTGCGGCATAATGTTACATCCCTTCATATTTTGAATTTAATTATGATTATTAAAAATTGATCTATTAGACCGTAAAAGGCGCCAAAAACGGCTAAAGCGTCGTTGGCTGCCAAAGTACGATGTCAGGGCCAGTAAGGCTGGCCTCAATATCAATAATGCGTTGATTGGAGCTCCCACGGTAGGGGAGAGTCGTATCCTTTAATGCTTCTTCAAAACGTCCGTCAATCAGTACCTGACACTGGCTGAGCAGATGCCATTCCGGCGAACCGGATATCGCTGTAATCTCTTCATACGTGTACCCGCTGTAGATCCAGACAGGGAAGCCTGGGAGCGTGGCACGAAGTTCCTCAATGAACTCTACTACTTCTTCGGCAGAAAAGAAAGGGTCACCGCCTGCTAATGTTAATCCGTCCAGTAGCGGGTTGGCCGCAATCTCCGCGATCAGCTCGCGTCTGCGCTCTGGGGTAAAGACTTCCCCGTAATTAAAATTCCATGTCTTCGGATTGAAGCAGCCCGGGCAGCGGTGGCGGCACCCGCTAATGAAGAGGACGGCCCGCAGGCCCTCGCCTTCATTGATGGACTCGGGATAGTAGCCGCAAATATTCATAGATGCTTAACCCGGTCCCTTACTTCCGCCTGCTTGGCCGCATTGAAGCGGGTCTGATAATCTCCGGTCAAATATCCTGTCACCCGGCGTAGACGCCGGATGTGAACTTCATTCTCATGTGCGCCGCAGGAAGGGCAATTCGTGCCGATAACCCCTTCATAGCCGCAGCCTTGGCAGCGGTCTATAGGGTGGTTAATGCTAAAGTAGCTAATCTCCTGCTCTAGAGCGTAGCGAATAATTTTGACAAAAGCGGCCGGATTGCTGCGCGCGTTGCCATCTAATTCGACATACGAGATCGCACCGGCGTTGCAGTACTCATGGAAAGGAGCTTCCAGACTGATCTTTTGGGCAGCGCCAAGAGTGTAGTATACAGGAATGTGAAACGAGTTGGTATAATATTCGCGATCGGTAACACCGGGAATGGATCCCAGTACCTTATGATCGATCTTCGTAAATTTCCCAGACAATCCTTCGGCAGGCGTAGCGAAGAGGGTGATATTGAGATTATATTCCTCGCTCTTCCGATCGCAATATTCCCGCATGTGACGGACAATAGCCAGCGCTTTGGCATGAACATCCATGTCTTCCCCGTGGTGCTTACCGTACATCGCCTTCATACATTCGGCAATCCCGATGAAGCCGAGGGACAGACTGCCATGCTTCAGCAGTTCGCCAACGCTATCCTCTGGCGCCAAGTGTTCGCCGCCTTCCCAGACCCCTTCACGCATCATGAAATCGGATGCCTTGGCCTTCTGGGAGGCTTGAATGCGGAAGCGGTGAAGCAGACCGTCCAGCGCAACGTCCATATAATGATCCAGGTCTCTGTAGAAGCCTTCTTCATCGGCTACCATGCGGCGACCTGTGACGATGCCATGTGCCAAACCGAGTCGTACCAGATTCAGCGTATTAAAGGAAAGGTTACCTTTACCTGAGCAATGATTGCGGCCAAAACGGTCGCTAAGCACGCGGGTGCGGCAGCCCATAGTGGCGAATTCGGTATCGGGATTCGAAGGATCATAATACTGCATATTGAGCGGCGCGTCCAGATTGGCAAAGTTCGGATACAGTCTGCGTGCAGAACATTCAGCGGCCTTGATGAACAGTTCATAGTTCGGATCACCTGGCTGCTGGTTCACACCCTGTTTGCACTTGAAGATCTGAATCGGGAACACCGGCGTCTCGCCACTGCCAAGTCCGTGCATGGTTGCCGTCAGCAAGGAACTGATCACGAGTTGCCCTTCCGGCGAGGTGCAAGTTCCATAGTTGATGCTGGTGAACGGAATCTGTCCGCCGGACCGGCTCGACATAGTATTCAGATTATGTATCATACTCTCGGCGGCCTGGAGTGTTTCACTCTCAGTTTCTTTTAACGCAAAACGGAACGCCTTAGGATATTGCTCTGCCAGATCGGTGCGGCTCATGTGAATCTCGCCAAGATCAAGTGGCTCTGTAGATTGTCCTTCTTCGAAATAGTCCAGGCCCTTGCGGAATAGCTTGGCAAAGGATTTGGTGACATAAGGGGCCAGATCGTAGTCCAGCTTATTGGCGGATACGCCGCCGTATTGGGCATTTTGCTGAGATTGGAAAATAATCGCTACCAGCGCCATCGCCGTCATAATCGAGTTCGGGGGACGTACACTGCCATTGCCCGTGTTGAAGCCTTCACGCAGAAGCTTCTCGAACGGGATAAAAATACAATTGGTCGTTCCGATCGCATATTGGTCCAGATCATGTACATAGACAACGTTATCCTTAATGGCTTGTACCAACTGCGGCGGCATCGTGAAATTACGAGCATACCATTTGGAATATTCACTGCCGAACTTGCTCATTTTACCGGAGAAACTCTCCCCGTTCAAATTTGCGTTCTCCCTGAGTAAGTCCAGGTCTCGGCTGTCAATAATATCGCGTCCCAAATGAATAACTTCTTCTAATAATTCTTCCTGTGCCAGTTGACCACTGTGGTACGGCTTCTCCAGTAACGTCATGTACTGATCTCCTCTCCATATAAAAGGACATTCTCTGCTGTTACAGAAAATGCCCGTGTGCTTCTCATAGCTATCCCGGTCTTGTGATGTAGGCTTGCATGCGGACACTGTTTTTGTTTCCTGCACACCTCTATTAATCTCCCTATGACAGGAGGTTAAAATAACTGTTCCCTACTATATTTTGTCGATAGAGACTACATTACATCAATATATTGTGTTTGTCTACCGAATTTTAGTGAACCCTTGCCACGCTTGAGATCATCCCTTTTCTCCACAGGAAGTCCACAGAACCATCCACAGGTAATCCACAAATCATCCACAAAAAAGCCTGAAATGGTTCATAATTTATCTGAAAATATGCCACAAACCGTCCATAAAAAAGATATAGGCTTTTACTAGATTTTGTGCTACAAGTGGTAGAATTCGCGATTAGCAGAAATTAAGTATACGCATGGTTTGTAGGAGAGACGGAGAGTGGGTACAATAAGGGAAAAGTAGTTGTTTTCCAAAATGAAAAGAACAGGGGAGGGATTTAGCATGCCGATAGCTGAAGTTACAGTCATTCCGATTGGTACGGGTAGCACCAGCCTTAGCGCTTATGTTGCAGATATGCAGCGTGTGCTGGAGACGGTGGAGGGAGTGACATATGAGCTTACGTCCATGGGAACTATTATCGAAGGCCCGCTGCAGCGGATTCTCGCCGCCGTGGAGGCCCTACATGAATCTCCTTTTACTAACGGAGCCCAGCGTGTCTCGACCGCCGTCAAGATCGATGACCGTCGCGACAAGCCCTCTAGCAGCAAAAGTAAGCTTGAGTCCGTAGAGCGTAAGCTCCACGCCGATTCGTCGGAATAGCTGGACTTGCTGGCAGTCTCGAAAAAGGGGATTGCGTTTTCCATAATACGGAGTATAATGTTTTTTGTTTGACGAAAGTAAAGCTTCAAGCTGGTGTAGCTCAGGGGTAGAGCAACGCACTCGTAATGCGTAGGTCGGGGGTTCAATTCCCTTCACCAGCATCCTTAAGTAAAATGATAATGGCGCGGATTCCGGGGGTTCGGAGCCGCGCCTTTCCTGTTCTTTTACCATTCTGCTTGGATTCATTTAATTAATTCTCTTTAGTTCTTCATCAATAAAGTTTTTTGTTGCCTTTTCTTTAGAAAATTTATCGTTATTATATTGTTTGGAACCTTGCTTTGGAACAGATAAACTTTCCCAACTACTCTTCTTTAGAATTTTTGCAGCGTAAATGATTTGCCCAACGTGATATGGGTAATGTGCCAATTGTCTATTGATTGCTTCAATAACGGTGTGCCCTTCGTTCCGTATATAAATAATTTGTGATAATTGATCCGTATGAATTGAATCCATTGCATTGAATAAACATGTCCAGCCTTCGTTCCATTTTATTAAAAGATTCTCTTTAGTGTTAATGTCATTCTCAAACTCCGAATCTCGATCTCTCCATGATTTTTCACCGTCAGTGCTTAGAAAATCTGTCCATCTTGAAAGCATATTTCCCCATAAGTGTTTTACTATAGTTGCAATGCTATTGGAATCGTCATTAAAAGTTACAAATAATTGTTCGGGATCTACTTGATTGATGGCTGCTTCACCATGTGTTTTGTAATAAAGAAATTGTTTTTTGATACTTTCCAAATAGATTTGCTCATTATCCATTTCAAACACCTTGCTTTCGTATATTATTTTTAATGATTTTATTTTATCAGAAGTCCATTATTTCTGTTCTGACACAAGCCTGATAGAACTCAATAACACATAAATGTGTTGCATTCGTAATGCGTAGGCCGGGAGTTCAATACCCTTCACCAGTGTCCTCAAAAAGACAATAAAGGCGCCGATTCCGAGGGGGTCGGAGCCGCGCCTTTTTTCGTTTAAAGTGTGCGTCGAATTATTTATTTCTTCGCTAAAGTTACAGCTGCCTCTTCTGCTTCTATAAATGCTTTCTTCAACACCTCGTCCTTGTCCAGTAAAGCAGTCCCTTGTACTCTAAGGGTTTGGAAATCCTCAATACCTAAGAAATTAAACATGGACTTCAAATATTTATGTGAGTATTCAACTTCAGTATACCAGTCATCATTGGTGTAGATCGAACCACTTGCCTGAATAACGACCATGCTTCTCCCATCCTTTAAAAGTCCCACTGATCCTGTATCGGTATACTTAAATGTTTCCCTTGCAATCATAATATTATCGACATAATCCTTGAGCTTTGATGGGACATTGAAGTTATGCAGCGGGTGCACAATAAGGTATTTATTTGCACTTTTGAATTGTTGTAATACTTCATTCATTCTTCCGGCGACTTCTTTTTCTTGAGTGGTTAGGGCTTCACCTTTCGCATATTTTTCCCAAGCGCCTAGGACGGTCTTATCAATTAAAGGGATCTCATCTTCATATAGGTTAATTTGTTCGATGATTTCATTATTAGGTTTATGCTCCACATAAGTTTTCATGAAGTGTTTGAATACACCAAGACTGAATGAAGTCGTTGAATCCACCAAAGGATGTGCGTTAATGATAAGCAGCTTGCTCATTGTATAGTGCCTCCATAATAGTTTTTTTGTTGTACATTTATGTAGACAAATGAGCAGGACAATCTGTGACACTAAATCACAAAAAGATGAATTTTTGCTGCGTGGTTGTCTTGGTTAATTTTGTCCGGACATTTCATGATCTATGCAAGTGCGTAGTCGAGGGCTTTGAAGCAGGGGGACCGATGAAGCGGAAAATTATTATAACCAGAAAAGGAACGAGGGCAAGCCATTACAAGGTGGTCGTGATCGCTTGCGCCAACAAGCTTCTCCATCACTTATCCTCAGTAAAGGCGAGCCCTTTAAAGTTTGACCCTATTTACCCATAACTCTTTGAGGTGTTTCCCGTCCTTGTTGCTGATATCTGCTTTGATAAGAATGGACTCTAGATCTTTGTCACCAGTGTTTTCGACGCGCGCATTTAAAGTCCATGGTTATCTTCTTCTTTTACAGACACATCAAAAACTTTGAAGCCATCAACATCATAAACTTTTTTACATTGATATTTAGTATGCATTTTTGTGCTTACACGAACATCGGTAAGATTTTGAGGGATATGAAGGAATATTTTGTATGTTGTCGAATTATGTACTTTGGTATATATCCGGGATAAATGCACCATAAAGTCACAATTAATTTAAATATAATTAGAGTAGGCGGGAATGAATATGTTTTGCGGTAAATGCGGTACCAAGGCGTCTTCGAATGATCATTTTTGTAAAAAATGCGGAAGTGCTTTAGCGGGAGAGCCCGAGCTTGATGCACCATCACCACAGCCTGAGGCTGTATCTTCAAGTGAGATTCGAGTCGTAGGTAAGTGTAATGCTAAATCCTGGAAGAATACAACCTTTGCGATAATCGCAGGATTGTTGCTGGCGGTAGGTATCTTCGTCTGGTTAAGGACCGGAAGCGATACGGAGCAAGATAAATTGAAGACCGTTCAGGCTAATACAGCTAACAATTCTTCATTTGAAGCTGCGGCTACGCCCGTACCTACCGATGTGCCAGAAGTATCTCCTTCACCTTCGGTGGTTCCGGCGGAACCAGCCTTTATCAAGGTCAACCAGGTAGACTCGTCCCGGTATGAAGGGCGTGGAGTGGATGTCTATTTCTCACTATTCGCCGATCAGGGCTTCCAGCAGGAGATCGCACCAATGGTGCTCAACAAGGAAATGTTCAACGTGAACGGACAGCCGGTTCAAGGTCTTTCCCTGGTTGAAGATAGTGATGTGGTCAGTGTTAATCTGGTTATTGACAAAAGTGGGAGTATGGAGGAATCTCCTAATACTGGTGTGTCTGCATCTAAGATGGATCTTGTTCGATTAGCTGCGATCCGGTTCATTGATAATATTCCTGCCGAGGCTAAGGGACAATTCGAGTTATTGTCTTTTTCCACTTATGCACCGCCTGTTGCAGATGTTCCATTTACTTCAAATCGGAAAGAGGTTAGCTTAAAGCTGTCCGGTTTAGTATCCGATGGTGGACAGACGGCACTGTACGATTCTTTAACCAAAGCTTTGTATGATACAAATGAGCAGCAAGGGCCAAAGTATGTAATTGCATTTACAGATGGTATAGACTCTGACTATGGTTCTTCTATTCAATCAGTCATTGATCTGTCCAAACAATTAGGAATTCCTATTTACATGATCGGGTTCGGTGGAGAGGATGACAATTTGTCGTACATCGCCCAGGAGACAGGCGGACAACACTTCTTCCTAAATATTGATGATGACCTCCAAACAGAACTGAATCGTATTTACGATACGATTTTCCAAAGATATGTTAAGCAGTACAAACTGACATACCTTCCATCACAGAAGGTTGCCCCGGGTCAAGAGTTTTCGTTCGCGATGGACATGAATGCTCCGCAGCGACAAGCCCGGACAGCTCTACTAACTTATGAACGGAAGCTCGACAACAATTCCATTGATGTACAGAATGCCTTATTCAAATATCAGGTCAATTATGCGCAATCGGTTAACTTGCTGGATTTCTCTCTGGTACAAAATAATGTGCAAAGAGGGTCACAGTTCTATAACAATCTCAAGAAACGTATTGAGGTTGATTATGTCAATGCTTACACCAAAGGAGCACCAAAGGTTATTGAGCCTCTAGAAAACTACCGTATTGACTCCATAAGTCAATTGCACGATGGGGCATACAAAATCAAATTTTTCAAGCTATTTCCTGTTCTACTTAATAACGAGAGGGTCTATGAGGCGGATTTGAATACCTATACTCTCACTAGAGATCAAGCATCCGGTAAGTGGCAGGTAAGTGATTTTGGGCGCGAAGAATGTTCCATCTACCGTGATAAATCAGACCCTGGCTCCTTATGTACTGATAACGGAGTCGAAAAATTATATAGTGGCGATCCTTGGCCTAACTGATAGGAGCTAATCATGCGCGTAAAATTGAATGTAATCTTCTTAGTTATTATGGTCTTACTGACGTCAGGCAGCGTTCCATCTAGAGTAGACGCGAAAGTTCTAGATGGAACATCATTAGCCAGTACACAGGAGAAGACAGTTATCTGCATAGATGCGGGGCACCAAAGTAAAGCTAATAACGCTAAAGAGCCGATAGCACCAGGGAGTCAAACAGTTAAACCAAAGGTGTCAAGCGGTACACAGGGCATAGCCACTGGTAAACCCGAATACAAACTCACTCTGGAAGTGGCATTGAAGCTGGAGCAAGCACTTCAGAAGGAATACAAGGTTGTAATGGTTCGCCGAACTAATAATGTGGATATATCAAACATGGGGCGCGCCACAAGGTGTAATCAGGTAGGAGCCGATTTGACTCTTAGGCTGCACGCAGATGGAAGCGATAATCGCAGTATTCAAGGTATGTCTTTTCTCTACCCTTCTGCCGACAGCTCATCTACTAAGAAGATTTCATCGCAAAGTTTTGAAATCGCTAAAGTCCTGTCTAAAGCAGTGCTGAAGGAAACGCAAGCGACATCGCGTGGGATAATCGCTCGGAGCGATCTTACTGGATTCAATTGGTCAACAGTGCCGGTTCTACTAATCGAAATGGGCTTCATGACGAATCATAAAGAAGACCTGAAGTTGAGCCAGGCTGCATATCAGGATAAGATTGTTCAAGGGATTAAAGAGGGTCTTGATTCGTATTATAAGGTTGCAGCGAAGAAATAAATATTATATTAAATCCCTCGTCCATAGTATTCAGACGAGGGATTTTCAAATCATGACATTATATAAATACGAATGTTCAGGCAAGCTCTAGACGAGATAACACATATTTAGGTAAAGAGATGTAGTAGGGATACACTCATGATAGCCCACAGCCAAATATAAGGAGGAGATAAGAATAACATGCGTTGCTTAACGATACGGCAGCCCTGGGCTACATTGGTTGCGCTTGGCGAGAAGAACTATGAAACCCGTTCATGGCGAACGTCATATTGTGGGGAGCTGGCAATCCATGCTGGTCTTAAAATAGACAAGGCCGCGTGTAGACGAGAGCCGATTCAATCGATACTCGCAAAGCATGGCTATACAGAAGAGAATTTACCCACGGGTGTTATTATTGCTATAGGCAAACTGAAGGAGTGCCATGGTATTACCGGGTTGAATAGTGTCGCGCAGCAGATAGACGAGCATGAACGGGCTTTTGGCGACTATACGGAAGGACGTTTTGCCTGGGAGCTGGAGGATGTTCGTGCGTTGGTTCATCCTGTTCTGGCCAAGGGGCGGCTCGGCTTCTGGGAGTATCCCCTCTTGGGTGAAGAGGACCATTTATAATCTTCGTTAACAAACATCGTGATGTTTTTTAAGCTAATTTTTATCTTAAGATCAGCTTATTTTCAGGTTCAGGGGTTATATTGAATTTACCAAACGCCCCCCAGTGTTTAGTGGTATAGATTTTGGGTCCTGCCAACTCCCATGGCAGGGCCTATTTTTTTCTTATTCCTAAAGTAGAGTGAATTTAGAGCTGCGGAGCAGGCTTGATTCCGTATTGTTCCTGCTCATTCCGGAAGGCCGAAATATCCAGTCCCAAGTATCTGCGCATATGGATTCCCGCTTGTGCAGCAATGAGTTCATTCAGCAGCAGCATCCGTTCGTGATATCCTCGGCAGATGAATTTGGCTTCAAGGCCATGCGGGAGCTTGTGCTGTTCATATACCTTAATGCCGCGCATCCGCATCTCCGTACGAATATCCCTGAGATCTGCAGTAGCTGCACTGGCTGCCGTATCCAGGACTTCAAGATAAGGTGAAGGTGTTCGGAGTTGTGCAGAAATGATGCCAGCATCGCGTTCAAAAGCAGATAGGATCAGCGGGAGAAGCAAATACGATTTTACCAGATGATTATCTATACTCTCGGCTTTGTGCATGCGTATCACCACCTAAAATGAGAACGTATATTCCTATTTTACTCCGAATTTCAAAAAATATTCAATGGTATTTATAAACAAACTAATAAATGTGATTTAATTCACAATACATTTGGAGGGATGATATTATATTTAATTTGAAATACTAAAAAGAAGACTATTGTAATATTAAAGGAGAAGTGAGCCATGGAGCAAGAAGGGAATATTTATAGAGGGATGTTGTTTGGACTATTCCTGAGTATTCCGTTGTGGGTCTCAATTATTGGCTGGATACAGCTGTTCTAAAAAAGAGGATAAAATGACGATTTGAAGCGCCTTTTGGCGCTTTTTTTATTTAAAGATTGTACAAAAAGGAATTCGTTGACAATCATATAACGCCAAGCTACACTATGGGTAAATTCAGAATAAGATGTATTACACAGGGCCTGTCGTATGTTGTTTTGCGGGCATCTCTATCAATTTAATATCATCATGTATAATAGCAAACCGTCTGAAAAGACGGGACGCAAAGTTTAGGAGTCTAAAGTGCTAACAAGTGCCATGACCGTCCGACTGCCATGAAGAGAGCTCCTCTACTTCTTGGTGGTCTTTTTTTGTTGTCATCGTAGCTGCTACGAGATCATATAGAATTTAATAGGAGGTGTAAACATTGAGGAAAAGAATGAAGTCGGCAGTGAAATTGTTCCTGGCAGGGCTGCTGACACTGGGAAGTACGTTTTCCCTGGGCGTCCCGGTGAACGCAACACCGGACTCGCCGTATACCCAGACGCCAGTCTTGGGGGTTGCCGGGAATTTTAACGCTTTTGTGTTTGGAGATTTTACGCAGACGAACGACCAGATTCACGGGCGGCTTGCCGCCGCAGGGAATATCAGTCTGCAAAGTTACGGCGTATCTAAGGATGCCCCGGGCGGCGATGTTCTAATTGCGGGAGGAAACATTAATATTACTGATGGAACAGTGTATGGCAAAGCCGTTTATGGTGGGACCTTATCCAAGACAAGGGCTGATATCAAGGAAGGTGAGAGAAAGGCTAGTCCAGTTCCAATTGATTTTGCTAAGGAAAAGCAATTTCTGATTAACAAATCGGCTGAGCTGGCGTCTCTCCCTGAGGCAGGGTCTTTCAAGAAGGAGTTCGGGAAAATAACCATTAACGCTCCGGAAGATTTTAATGTCGTAAATCTATCTGCCTCCGACTTGGTGAATGCCAATGGTCTTCAGTTCAACATTGCAAACAATGGCACAGTTATAGTCAATGTTAGTGGAGGCGCCATCAGCATTCCTAGTTTTCAAATTTGGGGTGGAAGTCCCCGGAAGGTATTATTTAATTTTTACCAAGCAGGCTCGATCAGTATAGCTAATACAACCATAGAAGGTACGATCTTGGCGCCGAAAGCAAGTGTGTTCTACAATTACGCGGAGTTGCATGGGACGTTGATAGCCACTTCATTTAACGGTTATGTGCAAATGCACCATTATCCGTTTGAAGGAACCACCCCGTCAACAACGCCAACGCCGAAGCCGACAGTGACACCGACGGCCACGCCAACAGCAACGCCTACGCCGAAGCCGACAGCGACACCAACGGCCACGCCAACAGCGACGCCAACGCCGAAGCCGACAGTGACACCAACGGCCACGCCAACAGCAACGCCAACGCCGAAGCCGACAGTGACACCGACGGCCACGCCAACAGCAACGCCAACGCCGAAGCCGACAGTGACACCGACGGCCACGCCAACAGCAACGCCTACGCCGAAGCCGACAGTGACACCAACGGCCACGCCAACAGCAACGCCTACGCCGAAACCGACAGCGACACCAACGGCTACGCCAACAGCAACGCCTACGCCGAAGCCGACAGCGACACCGACGGCTGTGCCAACAGCAACGCCTACGCCGAAACCGACAGCGACACCAACGGCCACGCCAACAGCAACGCCTACGCCGAAGCCGACAGCGACACCAACGGCCACGCCAACAGCAACGCCTACGCCGAAGCCGACAGCAACACCAACGGCTACACCAACGGCAACGCCGAAGCCGACAGCAACAGCGACACCGAAGCCAACGCCGACACCAACATTGTGCCCAACGCCAACGGTAACGCCAAAGCCAACACCAACACCGACGGCCACACCAACGGCTACACCGACAACAACACCAAAGCCGACACCAACACCGACACCGACACCAACACCGACGGCAACGCCTACGCCGAAGCCGACACCAACACCAACACCGACGGCAACGCCTACGCCGAAGCCGACACCGACACCGACACCAACACCGACGGCAACGCCTACGCCGAAGCCGACACCAACACCAACACCGACGGCAACGCCTACGCCGAAGCCGACACCAACACCAACACCGACGGCAACGCCTACGCCGAAGCCGACACCAACAGCAACGGCCACGCCAACAGCAACGCCTACGCCGAAGCCGACAGCGACACCGAAGCCAACAGCAACACCGACGGCCACGCCGAAGCCAACAGC
>NZ_JBYUPV010000016.1:0-78725 GCF_058133325.1 Paenibacillus sp. MAHUQ-45 | reverse complement strand
CAACACCGACGGCAACGCCAACAGCAACACCGACGGCAACGCCAACAGCAACACCGACGGCAACGCCAACAGCAACACCGACGGCAACGCCAACAGCAACACCGACGGCAACGCCAACAGCGACACCGAAGCCGACGGCAACACCAACGGCTACACCGAAGCCGACAGCAACACCAACGGCAACGCCAACAGCGACACCGAAGCCGACAGCAACACCAACGGCAACACCAACAGCAACGCCGAAGCCGACACCAACGGCAACGCCAACAGCAACACCGACGGCTACACCAACAGCAACGCCGAAGCCGACAGCAACACCGACGGCAACGCCAACACCGACACCAACGGCAACGCCAACAACAACACCGACACCAACGGCAACGCCAACAACAACGCCGAAGCCGACACCAACGGCAACACCGACACCAACGCCAACACCGACAGCGACACCAACGGCAACGCCAACAACAACGCCGAAGCCGACGGCCACGCCAACAGCGACACCTAAGCCAACACCAACACCAACGGCCACGCCAACAGCGACACCGAAGCCGACAGCAACGCCAACGGCTACACCAACGGCCACGCCAACAGCGACACCAACAGCGACACCGACGGCCACGCCAACAGCAACACCGAAGCCGACAGCAACACCGACGGCAACGCCAACAGCGACACCGAAGCCGACAGCAACACCAACACCAACACCAACAGCAACACCAACGGCTACGCCAACACCAACACCAACGGCAACGCCAACACCAACACCAACGGCAACACCAACACCGACACCAACGGCCACACCGACAGCAACGCCGAAGCCGACAGCAACACCGACGGCAACGCCGAAGCCGACTCCAACGGCAACACCGACAGCTACGCCAACGGCAACGCCGACAGCTACGCCAACGGCAACGCCAACAGCAACACCGAAGCCGACAGCAACACCGACGGCAACGCCGACACCAACGGCAACGCCAACACCAACGGCAACACCAACACCAACGCCAACACCAACACCGACACCAACGGCCACACCGACAGCAACGCCGAAGCCGACGGCAACGCCGAAGCCGACTCCAACGGCAACACCGACAGCTACGCCAACGGCAACGCCGACAGCTACGCCAACGGCAACGCCAACAGCAACACCGAAGCCGACAGCAACACCGACGGCAACGCCGACACCAACGGCAACGCCAACACCAACGGCAACACCAACACCAACGCCAACGGCAACGCCGACAGCAACACCGACGGCAACGCCGACACCAACGCCAACGGCAACGCCGACACCAACACCGACGGCAACGCCGACAGCAACACCGACACCAACGCCAACGGCAACGCCGACACCAACACCGACACCAACGGCTACGCCAACACCAACCGCAACACCAACACCGACACCAACGCCAACGGCAACGCCGACACCAACACCGACACCAACGGCAACACCGACACCAACGCCAACGGCAACGCCGACACCAACGGCAACGCCGACACCAACACCGACACCAACGGCAACGCCGACACCAACACCGACATCAACGCCAACACCAACGGCAACAACAACACCGACACCAACGGCAACACCAACACCAACGCCAACGGCAACATCGACACCAACGCCAACAGCAACACCGACGCCAACACCGGAAGTAACGCCGACGCCAACACCGGAAGTAACGCCGACGCCAACGCCGGAAGTAACACCGACGCCAACGCCGGAAGTAACGCCGACGCCAACGCCGGAAGTAACGCCGACGCCAACGCCGGAAGTAACACCGACGCCAACGCCGGAAGTAACACCGACGCCAACGCCGGAAGTAACACCGACGCCAACGCCGGAAGTAACACCGACGCGAACGCCGGAAGTAACGCCAGCGCCAACGCCGGAGGTAACACCCGCGCCAACACCGGAGGTAACGCCGACGCCAACGCCGGAAGTAACACCGGCACCAACATGGACGCCACCACCACCAGTGGTTACTCCACAGCCAAGTCCAACGACTCCACCTGTAATTGGCACAATCGTTGTGGATCGTGATCCGGTACCGGCTGGACCAGTACCGACACCAAAAGCAACGCCGGCACCAACGGCAACACCAACACCAACGCCAGGCAATGATGAAATAATCATTGAAGATGAGCAAGTGCCACTGGCGCCAGCGCCTACGTCCACACCGTCACCTTCGACAAAACCGGCAAAGTCTTCTATCGTTCTGACCAATAATAGAGTTCCGCTGAGTGGTCCGGCTGTAGATAAGCTGCCGAAGACGGGTGAATCGAGTCCTGCGCCGTATTATGTAACCGGGCTAGGTTTAGCCGCTTTGGGATTACTGGTAAGATTCAGATTCTCCAGAAAAAACAAATCTTAATCGACAGACGGGATCATACATTGTTTTACCGTGAATAACAGCAGAGCCGCTTTCGGAATCTTTATTTTCCGCAGAGCGGCTCTTTTTCTATGTTCTCCTACCCTCACTTTGGTCTCTTTACAGGGCATGCTATACTAACTTCATCTGGAAAAATTATGATGTTTGATAGGGGGAATGGAGATTGTCATGGACATTGATTATTGGTGCAGTGATTGTTATCGTTGCAGCGGTAGTGGTATACGCCGGATTCTTTTTCTACGGAGTTGCAGTCAAGCGGGCACCCAAGGATTTTCTGGAAGGCAGTCCTGACCTGAAGGTCGATCCTCCAGTTGCTGGTCCATCCTGGGGCGAGGGGAAAGAATGGGTCTCCCGTCAGACCTTTCAGGACGTCAGCCTTATCACCGAAGATGGACTGGAGTTGAAAGGGTATTTTCTACCTTCGGAGCGTGCGGAGGGACGCACGGCTATTATCGCTCATGGCTATTCTGGTCAGGCCAAAGATATGGGGGTCTACGCCAAGTTCTACTATGAGAATCTTGGCTACAATGTGCTGCTGCCAGATGCCAGAGGGCATGGTGGTAGTGCTGGGGATTATATCGGCTTCGGCTGGCCTGAACGCCGTGATTATTTGCAATGGATCCAATATGTGACGAAGCAGACGGGGCCAAATGCGCAGATTGTTCTGCACGGAGTATCCATGGGCGGAGCAACGGTGCTGATGACATCTGGCGAGGTGCTTCCGCAGCAGGTGAAAGTCATCGTTGCGGATTGTGCCTACAGCTCGGTTACAGCCCAGTTAACATACCAGTTAAAGCGTATGTATAAGCTACCTAGCTTCCCGTTTGTGCAAAGTGCCAGCACAGTGACCCGATTGAAGGCTGGGTATCGGTTCAGTGAAGCTTCAGCGCTCAAACAGGTGCGCAAAGCACAAGTGCCGATTCTCTTCATTCATGGTGATGCCGATAAGTTTGTGCCTTTTGCCATGCTGGATGAGTTGTATGAGGCTTGTCAAAGCCCCAAGGAGAAATTTGTTGTTCCGGGGGCCGGTCATGGACTGGCCTATGATACGAACAAGGAGGCTTATAAAGCGAAGGTCGCTGGATTTGTAACCCGTTATGTACGTTGAGAGAAGGAAGAGGCGGATTGCTTAGAAAATGTCCTGGAACGTAGACGGCGCCCGATATCCGCGAAGAGCGGTTATCGGGCGCCTAATTTTTTCCACACATGGCCAGTGTTCCTGAGCAAGAGGGACTATGTACCATGCATCTCGTTATATTTATCCCCTGCCGTCGTGAGCAACGGGGTCATTATTCCTTGTTATTTCCAGCAGCCGTATGGCGAGAGTAATCCTTCCAAAACGACAAAAGCCCTACCTCTCTTTTGTCCTTGCGGCTCCGCGGCCGCGCCAGTGTGAATCGGAATGCTATGTTTGAATTTCATCTCATAAAAAGGAAGAGTTCTCCAAGAAAACGTAAGAGATTGTGTCCAAAATGCCGATAATAATAATGTAAGCAACGATCGGCCTGACATCTTCTTGATGGGGATACATATAGCGACAATCAAATATTATTAAATCTTAGCATATAAATACAAATAAAGCAAATAAGTCACTGACATCATGGGAAGACAGGGATCGGAGGAACAGATGATTATATATAAGGCGTTTTTAAGGAAACAGATCCGAAACTACTTGTTCGGTTCTGTTGTCGCTGTGCTCGCAGTGGGTAGTGTGCTACTGATCTCATCTCTGGAGCTGTCCGTACTGGAGTATGGCCGCCTTTTTTTGGTCTTGCTATTTTCCTTTCTGGTGATGTCCCTACTAGAGATCAGCTTGTTCTTGAAGCACGTCAAGCCTATTCGCACCGCGCTGAGAACACCTGAACCTACCCTGGAACTGCTGGAGAAGGCTTATCAGTATGCGCATCGCTTGCCCAAGCATGCTGTTTACCGGATTCTTGGCCCTCATTTGTTTGGAATGGCGGTACCCGCGATTCTGATGACCTATTGGATGATTCGTGCCGATCTCGTCAGTCTGCCGTACTCCTTTCTCTATCAAGCCGCAACGGGTGCAGTGTTGATTGCCTGCATGCACGCTTTGATTGAGTTTTTTCTGGCCTGTTCTGCAGTTATTCCTTTAATCAAGGAATTCCGGAATCGGGCGCTTGAACGTTACAGTGTGGACTTCTCGCTTGAAGGCTATGTTTTTGTTCCGATCGGACCCAAGTTCATGATCAGTTGCATGCTGATCGGCACCTTTCCACTGGCGCTATTCATTATGGCGACCAAAGTGCGGCTTCATGATGTTGCGCTTAGCAGAACCGGATTTCAGAATTTCTGGGGCTGGGCGGGAATGGTGTTGTTCATTGGCACCGCGTTCTCTTCCATTGCTGCATGGTTGCTGACAAGAAGTGTACAGCATCCTATTAATGAATTGTACAAGGCGACCAACAACGTTAAGGATGGACAGCTGCTACAGATTCAGGATGAATACTCCGATGAATTCTCCAAGCTGGTTGCCGGGTTCAATATGATGGTGCGCGGCTTGCAGGCCCGGGAAGAGCAGAACAGACAACTGCTGGATAGCTACTTTACCACCTTGGCCGTAGCGCTGGATGCCAGGGACCCTTACACAGCCGGACATTCCCTGCGGGTAGCCGAGTTTTCGGTTATCATTGGAGGGTTGGCTGGGCTCACGGGTGAGGAACTCGACAATCTGCGCAAATCGGCGTTGCTGCATGATATCGGCAAAATCGGTGTGCGAGACAGTGTCTTATTTAAAGAAGGCAAACTTACAGATGAAGAGTTCGATCAGATCAAGGCCCACCCTGTGTTAGGGGAGAACATACTACGGCAGATTGAGCCTTTGGAGAAAATGACTCCTTATCTAGGTGGCGTGAGATCCCATCATGAACGTTATGATGGCAAAGGCTACCCGGATGGGCTAGTCGGACAGGACATTCCGTTGTATGGAAGAATTATTGCTGTAGCTGATGCTTACGATGCGATGACCTCAGATCGACCTTACCGCAAGGGAATGGACCCCGAGCAGGCGCTAGGTATTTTGGAACAGGGGAGAGGCACCCAGTGGGACCCTGTTTTTGCTGGATTATTCCTGGCGTATTCTCGAGAAAATAGCAAGCTTATATAAACGGATTATCCCGCTAAAATGGGATAATCCGTTTTCTCGAAAGAAGGGACGATCCGTTTTTGCGAAGACGTGAAAGGTTCGTGCCTATTTTGTGAAATTAGGCACTTAAAGGTGACAATAAACGCCTACATTCATTGAAGGATTGATAGAGGACCGTTATAATTAATAAGTCCGGATTTTAATTAAAAAATAAGGGAGAATTTTATGAAACGCGCAGATGTATGGCTGATTTCCATCGTTCTGGTGGCTGCGCTCGCTTTTCTCGTACCGCGTTGGTTTTCAAGTGACGAGAGTAAAGGTGGGATTGGCGACAACCTTGTGGCCAATGTAACGGTGGACGGAAAATTATTTAAAACAGTCAAGCTTACTAAAGAAGAGCAAACCATTGATATCCGCACGGATCGGGGTTACAACATTTTGAAGGTGCATGACCATGGCATAGAAATGTACGATGCCGACTGCCCTGATAAGGTATGTCTCGGTTTCGGAAGAATTACCCGGCCCAAGCAAACGATTGTCTGCCTGCCGCACCGGGTGCTGGTGGAGATCGCTAGTGTATCGGGGGAGGATGAAGTAGATGGGTATGTCCAGTAGTGAATCAGCTACGGCGCTGAAAAGAACGGTCATTATCGCAATCTTTGCTGCAGTGGCTGTAGTGCTAAGTCTGGTTGAGGCCCAAATTCCGCTGTCAGGTATGGGGTTGGTACCTGGTGCTAAGCTGGGTCTGGCTAATATCATGATATTGACCTGTATTTTCTTTTTGCGCGGACGCGATGCCTTCCTGCTCGTTGTTCTGAAGACGCTGCTTACCGCATTCATTCTAGGTACCTTTTCTAGTTTATTGTTCAGTTTGTTTGGATCGTTGTTCAGTTTCGTAGTGATGTTCCTGCTGATGCTGATTGGCGGGAAGCAGCTTAGTCTGATCGGCATCAGCATTGCCGGCGGGGTCGCCCACAATATCGGACAGCTGCTGGCAGCGTCGATGGTCTTTGCTTCACTGAGCATATTCTACTATTTGCCGATGCTGCTCATTACAGGGGTGGTTACAGGGGTGGCGGTAGGATTCGCTGTTCGGTATTTGGTCACCTCGCTGTCCAAAATCTCGTTGTTCGAAGAATTCCTGGACGATCCGGGAGACGCGGCGAAAGGATGACTAACATGAAGGAAGCGCATGAGGAACAACCTAACGGAACTCAAGCAGGACAAGTGGTAATCGCGCTGGATGATGTCTCATTCGGCTATGGCCCAGAGCATCCGATTCTGCAAAATATATCGTTCACCATTCCCCAAGGACAGTGGGTAAGCATCGTCGGCCCCAACGGCTGCGGCAAATCTTCGCTGGTGAAGCTCTTTAATGCTCTGCTTCCTGCAGGGGCGGGAGAGATTACCGTCTGCGGAATGAAGCTTGAAGAGGCATCGATTGGTCCCATCCGGCAGAGTATCGGCATGGTCTTCCAGAATCCCGATAACCAGTTCATCGGGGCTACTGTAGAGGAAGATATTCTCTTTGGCCTGGAAGGACTTTGTCTATCCTACGAAGAGATGGAGAGCCGTCTGCGGATCTATTCGGAGCGGTTAGGGATTGCCCATCTGCTAGCCAAGCATCCCGGGGAGCTGTCAGGAGGCCAGAAGCAGCGTGTCGCCATCGCTTCCATTCTTGCAATGGAGCCAGGCATCGTCATCTTTGACGAGGCCTCTTCTATGTTGGATGAGGGGAGTAGGGATGAACTGCTTGGCATCCTGAAGGGGATGCATGCCGAAGGCAGATATACTCTCCTGATGATTACGCATGATGCCGATGAGATTCTGGCTTCGGAGCGGGTGCTTGCTCTTCACGGAGGCGGCCTGGCTGCGGATGTGACACCAGCCGAGCTGTTTCGCAACGAGGCGCTGCTGGAGAGATGTCATCTGCGCGCGCCATACGCATGGCGGCTGGCAGGCGAGCTGGAGGAGCACGGGATTCAAGTGAACGTTCCCGGCAGTGAAAAGGAGCTTATAGAGACGTTATGGCCATACAATTACAGCAAGTAAGCTACACCTATGCCGACCGGAGCCTGTGGAAACAGACGGCGCTGCATGATATTAATCTGAGCATTCCGCAAGGCTCTATTGTGGGAATCGCCGGGGCGACAGGCTCTGGCAAGTCCACGCTGCTCCAGTTGTTCAACGGCATCCTGAAGCCATCGGAGGGCACTGTATCGGTGCTGGATGTAACGATTCGTGCTGGGGAGAAGTCGCCCCGGCTGCTACCGCTGCGCCGCCGCGTAGGACTGGTCTTTCAATTCCCGGAGCAGCAGATGTTTGAGGAGACGGTAGAGAAGGATCTTTGCTTCGGTCCACTGAACTTTGGAATGAGTCCGGAAGACGCAAAGGCGCGTGCGCGCAAGGCGATGCAGGACATGGGGCTGGATCTGGACCTTCTGGCGCGCAATCCGTTCAAGCTCAGCGGGGGCCAGATGCGCAAGGCAGCGATCGCCTCTGTACTGGCGATGGACCCTGATATTGTAGTGCTGGATGAGCCGACAGCCACTCTTGATCCTATCAGCCGAACAGAGCTGATCTCGCTGCTGGAACGGCTGTGCCGGGAGCAGGGCCGGACGGTGGTTATTGTGACCCACCGAATGGATGAGCTGCTGCCAGTGGCGGATAGCTGGATCGTGTTAAAGGAAGGGCGTACAGCCTTCCAGGGCAGCGCCAGTGATCTTGCCAAGGATCCAGCCATCTTAGAAAAATGTGGTCTTACGGTACCGCAGTCGCTCCGTTACTGGCGGGCAGTCGCTGACCGATTGGGGTTAGAGGACGAGGTGCCTCGACTGACAGCAGAAGGTCTTGCTAAGCTTATAGCCTCACTGCGTACAGAAGGCAAGATCCTTGGCGAGTCTGGCGGAAAGAGGGATGACCATGAATGAGAGGCTGCTGCTGGGCCGCAGCATTGAGACTGGCTCATGGGTACACAAGCTGGATGCCAGGTCCAAAATTACCGGGATGATGCTTTATGTAGCCGTCATTCTGCTATCCCGTTCCTGGATGGCGATGGCACTGCTGGCGGTATTCTCGGTGGCGGTCATGGCTTCGACCCGAATCCCGCTCAAGTATTTCCTTAAAGCAGCTAAGCCGCTGCGCTATCTGATGCTATTTATTTTTATCGTACAGGTTATATCCATAAAAGAAGGAGCAGTGTGGCTGTCCATCGGTTCTTGGGGCTTGTATGAAGACGGGCTCCGTCTGGGGGCTTTCTCGGTGATCCGTATGTTCTTCCTGATTACCTTTACGGCGCTGCTGACCTTCACGACAACCCCGGGCAAGCTTAATCAGGGCCTGGAGGGGATTCTGTCACCGTTCAAAAAAATCGGGCTAAAGCCGGACCGCATTACGCTGATGATCGATATCTCGCTGCGGTTCATTCCAACGATTCTCGATGAATCCCAGACCATTATGAAGGCACAGGCTTCACGCGGTGCTGATCTGAAGGAACTGCCTTTGAAAGAAAAAGGGCGGATGCTGGTGTCGCTGCTTGTTCCCGTGATCGCCAGTGCCTTTCGCCGCGCACAGGATCTGGTTTACTCCATGGAGGCTCGTGGTTTCCGTATGGATGCGCCGCGTAGCCGGTATCACCGCCCGATATGGGGCGGGGCCGATACTGTTTTTATACTAATGTTTGTCGTAATGGGCGTTGCAGTAGCTTGGCTATAGCGGCGTTCTTGGCGGCAATGCATTTATAGAGCAAGATCAACTTGGGAGGGAACAACTATGGCACGTTATTTTAATGGTAGAGAGATTGAATTGCTCGCGCCGGCAGGCACCTTCGAAATTTTTAAGGAAGTCGTTCAGTCTGGCTGCGATGCTGTCTATTTGGGCGGCCCTGTTCTTAATATGAGAATGATGCGCAAGGGATACAACCTGTCGCATGAAGAGATCGTAGAGGCGCTGGATATCGCCCATCGTCTGGACAAAAAAGTATATATTACAGTAAACAACCTGTTTAGCGAAGAGGATGTGGAGGAAGCCCGCGAGTATCTGCGTTTTCTGGATAGCGTTCGTCCCGACGCCTTAATCGTACAGGATATGTCGGTGCTGGAATTGATCCGCGAGATGGGGCTGGGCCTTACGGTTCACTCTTCGGTCATGATGAATGTGCACAATCTGGAGATGATTTACGCACTCCGTGATCTTGGTGTCACCAGAGTTGTTACTTCACGGGAAATGGATCTGCAGACTGCCAAGCTGCTGGGCCAGCGGAGTGGAATGGAACTGGAATACTTCATGCATGGCGATATGTGCTCTGTTCACGGAGCGAATTGTTACTTCAGCTCCCAGGTGTTCGGCATGAGCAGCAACCGGGGCAAATGTATGAAGCCGTGCCGCTGGGACTACCGGGTGAAGAAGGATGGCTATATCTTCCCTGCGGAATATCCGCTGGCCGTCAAAGATATGTATATGTATGAGCACATCCCTGAACTCATCGAATCGGGTATTACCTCCTTCAAGATCGAAGGCCGGATGCGTGATAAGGAGTTCATGGTAACGTTGGTGAACAGCTATGGTGATGCGATTGACCGGTACATCGATGATCCTGTAGGTTTTGAACGCACAGTGGATTCGAAGCTGCTCTATCAGAACCGCAAGCGTGATTTCTCTACAGCCTATGCCTTTGGGAAACCTGGCTTGTCCAATATTAATAAACGTTATGAAGGAACAGGCAAATTCTACAGCACCGGTAAAGTATTCAGCACACCGACGGCAGAGCGTGAACTGTCCGAAGAACGTGTTACAGTACTCCGGGAGCGGATGGCACAAGCTGGACAGAAGAGGCAGAGCAAACCGGAACTTGCAGTACGAGTCAATAACATGGAGCAGGCGAGAATGGTGCTTGCGCAGGGCGTAGACATTCTGTATCTTCCTGGAGATGTATTTGAACCAGATCGTCCGTTCACGAAGCGTGATATACAGGAGCTAGGAGCATTGAAAGGCGATACAAAAATCTATCTGGGCATGCCGCGCATGATGACTGAGCTGCATTTTGACCAATATGATCAGCTGTTAAACGGTGAACGCCTGCCGATCGACGGACTGCTCGTAACCAATCTCGGAGCAATCCGCCGGTACAAAACCACTGGCTACGCAATGATCGGTGACAGCAATCTGAATGTATACAATCATCTATCTGCCGGATTTTATGCCGGATATGGCTTGGAAAAGCTTACGGTATCGCCGGAGATGACCCTGGAGCATTTCACCAGCTTTGTCGCCCGCTACGAGCAGCCACTGGAAGTGGTCGTGCATGGTACACCAGCATTGATGTATATGGATCATGATCTCTATGAGAATACAGAAGTTATGGAGCCGATTGCTCAGGAAGACAACCTGTATGTAAGCAATGACGTACTAGTACTCAAAACTGACAAAGGCGAGAATCCGGTCTATCGCGACCAGCATGGACGCTGTCATCTGTTGTTCGCCAAAGAGCTGTGTTACCTGCCGATGCTTCAAGAGTTGAGCGGGCTGGGGATCGGTACTTTCCGAATCGAAGGAGCCACGTATACGGTGGAGCAACTGCGTGACATTATTATTTCGTATCAACATGCGATACAAGGGATGAACCAGAACGACGAGCTGCTCTGTGGCTTGAAGCCTGTCTATGCAGGTTATACTTTAGGAGCCTTGCAATTTAATTAAAATTTTAAATAAGTAGGGTTTGGGGAAAATAGCGGAATTTACTGAGCTATATTGTTATTTTTTTCACAAAGTATTTAAAATATTCATCAATCCTACGGTAATATACGTTAAAATGAAGATAACATGCAGGAATGAGTGAAGAAAGAAATTTAAAGCTTCGCCCGCGTGAACAGCTCAGACTTACAAGCATCAGAAAGAGAGGGAACCCGCTATGGAACAAGGCAATTTTATTGGAAGAGAAGCAGTAGTGTCCAAACGCAAGCAATACTTTTATCCTTGCACAGCGCATTTTTATCGCGATTCTCCACAGATCGTACGGGGGAATATGCAGTTTGTTTATGATGAAAAGGGTAAGGAGTACACAGATTTCTTCGCTGGTGTCTCTGTAGTGGCTTGCGGTCACTGTAATCCGGCGATTACCGAACGGACGATAGCTCAGCTTCAGCAGCTACAACATACAACAACGATCTATCTAACGCAGCCAGCTGTAGATCTGGCGGAGCGACTGGAGGAAGTGCTGCCGGGTGGATTGCGCCGGACCTTCTTCGTCAACAGCGGATCAGAGGCTAATGAGGGAGCGTTGCTCTTGGCCCGGATGCACACCGGACGCAAAGGCTTTATTGCCCTCGAAAGCGGCCTGCATGGACGAACTAACCTGACGATGAGTGTGACAGGGCTGCCCATGTGGCGAACGGATCGTTATCTCGATGAGGATGTTACGTTTATCGAACGGCCCTATCATCCGGAGCTGACGCTGGAAGAGGCGGCAGAGATTTCGCTGAAGAGTCTGGCACGTGTGCTGGAGGAAAAAGGAGATACTATCGCCGCACTGATCGCTGAGCCGATCCAGGGTAACGGGGGCATGATCATGCCGGTCTCCTGGTATTTCCGTGAGGTGAAGGCGCTGCTGGATCAATACGGTGTGCTGCTGATTGCCGATGAGATTCAGACTGGTTTTGGGCGAACCGGCGCCATGTTTGCGATGGAGCACTTTGGTGTTGTGCCGGATATCATCAGCATGGCCAAAGCGCTTGGTAACGGCGTGCCGGTTGCGGCTTTCGCCACCACGGATGAGATTGCACTCTCGCTGAACCGCCCATCTGCCTCCACCTTTGGGGGAAATCCGGTATCAGCTGTTACAGCCCTCGCTGTTCTTGATTATATCCGTACTGAGGGGCTTCAAGAGCGTGCAGCCTCACTCGGCTCTCACCTGAAGGCAGGCCTTACGTCGCTACAAGAACGTTACCCGGCGTTGATCTCTGATGTACGGGGAACCGGCTTTATGCTGGGTGCAGAGCTTACAGGGGCCGATGCGGCTGCTGCTGCGACCTTAACGGACGATATTTTGGAAGAGATGAAGGATCGTGGTTATCTAATCGGCAAGAACGGAATCAACCGCAATGTGCTGGCTTTTCAGCCGCCGCTTATCGTTACAGCCGAAGACATTGATGGTATGATTACAGTATTGGATGAGGTGCTGCGGCAAGTCTCGAAGTAAATGTGAGCAACGGGGTAGACCCGTGAGCGATGCCGCGTGCAACAGGAAACGAAGAAAGAGGAATCATGCTATGGTGATATTCAATGCTTTTAAGAATGCTGCTCTAAAAATAAAAATGTTCGGCGAATTGGTCATGTTCTCCCATACGCTGTTCTCGCTGCCGTTTGCCATCATCTCTATGGTCTGGGCAGCAGGCGGCTGGCCATCCGGCCGGGTCATGCTCTGGGGACTGATCGCTCTGATCGGCGCCCGCAATGGTGCGAATGCATTCAATCGGCTGGCTGACCGCGCTTTTGACAAAGCTAACCCGCGCACAGCGCACCGTCATTTGCCACAGCGACTATTGGTCGAGAAAGAAGTCATTCTGTTCATCATTATCAACTATGCCATCTTTATTGTGGCTTCTGGGATGCTGAATTTGCTCTGCCTGGTGCTTTCACCGGTAGCTATTCTGCTAATCTCCTCGTACTCGTATACGAAGCGCTTTACGTTCCTGAGCCATCTGTACCTGGGATTTGTGATTGCCTCGGCTCCAATCGGCGCTTGGTTCGCCGTGACAGGCAATATTGCCTTCACCCCATTCGTTATTGGAACGGTAGTCATGCTGTGGATTGCTGGCTTTGACATTATTTACGGCACGCAGGATATTGAATTTGACCGCCGGCATGGACTGTGGTCCATTCCTAGCTTTTTCGGCCTGGAGAATGCTCTACGCATCGCCCAGGGGCTGCACTTTATCATGATTATGCTGTTGCTCTTCTTGTACGTATGGCGTGATCTAGGCTGGATCTATCTGCTCGGGATTGGCATAGCGACGGTTCTGCTAATGACCGAACACAAGATCATCAAGCCCTCGAATCGCAAATTGATGAAGGTGGCTTCGTATAATCTGAATCAGGTGATCAGTATGGTGATCTTGCTGTGTACACTGGTGGATTATTTTTACGTTAGCTGAGTGGAAGGTTAGGTAAGGTAAAGTGAAAGGTTAGGTAAGCTAAGCGCGACTGCGGGGAGTATTGGAATTAGTGCTATATTGAGTGGATTGGGCTTAATGCTATAGTGAGTCCATCGCTATTACTCGTAGTATGAATGAACCTCGTATTATGAATAAGAGAGAGTAACAGAACTTTGAATGAGGCTGAGTAACAGGAAATTTTCCTGTTAAATCGAAGGGAAACAGATCATGGGGATGAATAACGGGAATTTATCCAGTTGTTTTGTTAGATTAGCCTCTGTTTAGCTTGAAATTCAAAGATTAACAGGATAAATTCCTGTTAATCTTTTTCTTTTGGTGTTAGAGGATCGAATAACTGGAGATTTTCCAGTTAATTAGAGTGAGTGGGTCGCTAGCGAAGGAGAGCATGAGTAGTTAAGCATAAGAGTAATTAAATCTATGAGTAATTAAGTTAATCTTGTGAAGCAGCAGCTTACCGTGTACAGAGGATCGTTAAAGTTGGGGGGGGGGGGGTACAAGATCAAATTAGTTACAAGATCAAATTAGTTATAAGTCCAAAAACAACGGCAAGTGGCTTCTACACGCAAGATCAAGACATAACAAAACAAGCCTCTACAACCACGCTAAGGTGGGAGTAGAGGCTTGTTTGATTCTGGCGGGGGTGTCGAGAACCCCCGCCGCTAATGGTCACGCGCTGAGAAGTATTCCAGCAAGGTGACCAGGTCGTTATGCGCCGGGTAGGATGACAGCTGCTGGATAATGGCAGCAGCTTGGTCCAGGTAATCCCGGCTGACCTGTTCAGCCCGCAGCAGCGCATCGCTGCGGGTGATGAGGCCCAGTACATGAGTGATCTCGGCATCCGATGAATCGGGGCCGATCTTGCGGATGGCCGGGGCCAACTCAGGGTCCTGCAGGGCGAATAGCACCGGCAGTGTGACTTGGCCATGGCGGAGGTCACTGCCGGCCGGCTTGCCGAGTATCTCCGCAGACTGCGTGAAATCCAGCAGATCATCCTGGATCTGAAAGGACATGCCCAGCGCTTCACCGAAGTTGTACAGCAGGTTTGCGACCTCTGTTGTGCTTTCGGATGACAAGGCACCGACGCGCAGGCATGTAGCCATCAGTAGCGCAGTTTTGTTGCGCGACTTCTCCAGGTATTGCTCCATGGTAAAGTCGTAATCATAAGCATGTTCTAACTGCTGGTACTCGCCCAGGCAGAGCTGAGCGGTGGCGACAGCAGATAGATCATGAACATAATGATTTTTGTCTCCGGTGTATTTGCTTAACAGCTCGATGACCCGAGCAGACATGTAATTCCCGATATGTACGGCGGAACCTACGCCGGTTGTGACATGTAGTGCAGGTCTGCCGCGCCGAACTTCTGCATCGTCAATAATGTCATCATGAATCAAGGAGGCGGCGTGAATGAATTCCGCGGCTGCGGATAGCTGGAGAGCTCTGCGCCCGGGAAGCTTTCGGCCAAAACGGCTCCCGACGATGACCATCAACGGCCTAAGCCGTTTACCGCCAGACCCGACTAATTGCAGAATGCCTTGGGCAAGCTGCGAATTCTTGGGCACATCCTTGTCACGCGCCACCAGATTCTCGATCTCCCGATTTATTTCCTTCAGGTCGATGTTCAAGGCTTCATGCAGCTTCATCTTAATGATCCCCACCTGTCAAATGGCTTTGCTAGTGCGTCCCTGTTGTCTTTGTTCCCTGATCAGGAACTCCTCCATTATAACAGCCAGATTCTCTTCCGCGAAGTTTCCATTTGCCCGTCTAATCTGCATTTTTTTGATTGAAGGAGCCAAATAAGCAACGAGATCCAGTTCGCGGGTTTTCACCGCAAATTGCAAGTAAAAGCTATATAAATAGTCTCCATCCAAAATGTTGCGGGTAAGGTCGGGATGATGTGGTACACATTCCATATGGCGTTTTGCAGCCAGGGTGAGAATGGTGTAAATGCCCAGCAAATGAACTTTGCGGTTGTATTCCAAATCATGGCGTTCCAGTACCGGGAGCAGTTGCTCACATTCCACCGGAGAGAGATGAAGCTGAATTCCGGCGATTGGCGACATGTCAGCCTGAAGCAACCGGAAGGTCTCTTGAGCAAGTTGATTATTCACAAGAATCTCTCCTTCTTGTCGGTTTTGCTGGAAGGAACCATTCCCGATCATCCCTACAAAACCACTCGTAAATAAGTAGAGTAATGTGTCCGTGGACACATTACTCTGAAGAACAAACATATGAAGCTGAAACAACATACAAACTTCACATTTTAAGAATATAATTATTTAAAATGTGTGAATCCTAATAAGAAAGGAAATTAGCGTCAGTCGGTGAAGAGATACCAGCGCCTTACGAGCGGAATTTTCTTCCATTGCTTCTTCAGCCAAGGCAATACGTAGTAATCCAGACCGAGCGTGCTTCCGGAACCGCCGATGCAGGCAACAGCTGCTGCAGCGTACCAGAGCATTTCCGTCGAAGCCATCTTGGATGACCAGATCATAACGGCCATACCTATGGTGGCGATGGAAGAAATAGCAGTGAACAGACCGACGATCAGCATAACACCAAAGACAATCTCGGCGGCAACCATACCGATTTGGAACCATTTTGCAAGGAAGGTGTAGCTTCCGTCTGCTTGATAGAACATCAAATCCATGAACCAGTTAGTAATGCTGTGTACAAAGTCCGGAACTGGCAATGCTTGAACTGCTTCTTTGGCGGTGGAAACAGCTGAAGCTGCGGATTGAGCATCCACCGTATCTTTAACGGCATTAACTGCTTCGCTGGCTGCGGAAGAAGCATCTACAGCATGCGGTGCGGCAGGAATCAGGAAGATCTTATTAGGATCGGCCCATATCTTCTTGAACTTATCAATACCTTCGAACAACCACATGAAACCTAGCAGAATGCGCAGTGGAACGAGCCAGAAGTTCGGCGAACGTTTGGAGAAATGGCCGCCGAGGAAGCTCTTGCGGTTCTCCACATGGAAGAACTCATGCATCATATAAGTCCATACTTTGTTAAAGCCTACAACCTGGGACAGATAGAACATATTGATAAAGTGCTTGGAAAGCATAGCCATGAAGCCGGTAAGCATGAACAGTTTGCCTGGAAGACCAACATTTGCTACACCGTAGCGGCTACCGATCGATACCATGGTACCGTGGAAGCCTGGTTTATAGGCTTTTTTCGCCGTACCTTTAATATCAGCTTCAATGTTGCCCGCAACGATTGGAGCTGCTTGCTCAGCATTTTCAACCATCTGTGGAACAGGACGGGTCTCACCTTCAGGGATGAAGAAAATGTTATCCCCGACAACGTACACGTTCTTATGATCTACACTTTCAAGGTGCTCATTAGTAACAATACGTTTGCGGCCCTCTTGTTTAACTTCGCCTTCGAGGCTACCTACAATTTCAGATCCCTCAACACCGGCAGTCCACACTACAGTATGCGCAGCAACGACATTCTTCTCACCGAGAGCAATGCTACCTTTGCCTACTTCAGTGATCTTAGCTCCGGTAACGATCTCTACGTTCAACTTTTTGAGGTGAGCTGTTGCTTTGGAAATCAATTTATCTGGAAGAATCGGCAGAATCTTAGGTGCCATATCAGCAACGATCAGCCGGACTTCGGATGGATCGATATAGAATTCTTTGCAAAGCTCTTCACGATACTCGGCCATTTCACCGACCAACTCGACCCCGGTGAATCCTGCACCGATGATAACAAAGGTAAGCATGGAACGGCGAACCGCTGCATTCTTTTCCTTGGCCGCTTTGGTGAACATGTCACGGATTTGGCGTTTGAGCGCAACCGCATCATCATTGGACCAGAAGGAGAAGGTGTTCTCTTCTGCGCCCGGAATGCCGAAGTAGGTTGGTTTGCTGCCGGTACCGATGACAAGGTAGTCATACGCATAGGTAGCTTTTTCGGATTTAAGTTTTTTACCTTTAAAATCAATATTGCTGATTTCATCAAGTACAACATCGACTTTCAATCCGGCAAAGATTTTTTTGAGATCAATCTTGATCGAATCCTCAGGAGCGCGGTTTGCGGCAACCTCATGCAGCTCAGTCAAGAGAGTGTGGTAGGGGTTTCGGTCAATAAGCGTAATTTCGATTTCTTTGTTGTTCTTAAACTTCTTTGCCAGTTTTTTAGCCGTGAGTACGCCGCCGTAGCCGCCGCCCAAAATGACTATTTTTTTCAAAAGAAATTCACCTCATTCGTCTGATTAACTGCAAGAGGAGCTTTCGCGAAAATTACTTCGCTCCTTCAAGTGCTTTTGCTGCTAGTGTGTAGTATTCTCCAACATGGATAGACACACCAGAGATTGCATCTGTTTTGCCTTCGGCATCAAGAGCAGGAGCAGTGCCTTTGTTCTCTACGAAGTAAGCTTCTGCTTTGGCGATCTCTTCATGCCATTCTGCTTGAGCGCCACCTTTTTTCATACCGTACTTGCCATCAATGGAGAATTGTTTCTTGTCATCGCCAGCAGCATTTACACCGCTGAAGTTAGCAGCAACAACGTTACCATCAGCAACAGTCAGGGCTACAGTGGATTTCCAGCCGGACTTGGCATCCATTTCGCCTTCTGCAGTGTAACCACCGTCTTTGTAAGGGCCTGCTTCGGAAGGTCCAGCAGCCAGGGCAGCCTTAGCGGCTTCAACCAGTTCACCAACGTGAATGGATACACCGGAGATTGCATCTGTTTTGCCTTCAGCGTCAAGGGTAATTGCTGCAGGGTCTTGTTTATCGATTAAAAATGCTTCAGCTTTTGCAGCTTGCTCGTGCCATTCCGATTGAGCGCCGCCGTTTTTCATACCGTACTTGCCGTCTTCAGAAACTTTCTTCTTCAGATCACCAGCAGTTTTTACATTGAAAGCATTCCAGTCGGCTTTAGTGATTTTTCCGCCTTCAACAGTCAGAATAGCGTAGGATTCCCAGCCAGTTTTTTCATCAGCAGGTGCAGTTCCGTAGTAAACGCCGTCTTGATACTTAGCAGTTTCAGTTCCAGCATTTCCGGAATTTGCGGCAGGTGCAGTTGTTTCAGCAGGGGTGTTAGCTGCAGTTGTGGAATTGTTGCTGTTGTTGCTGCCACAGCCTGCAAGCAAACCAAGGATCAGGGCACTCGACAAGATTACAGAAGCTTTTTTCATTTGGTATGACCTCCAAGAAAATAGTTTAAAATATATATATTAAAATGTAAAACATTTTAACGACTTTGGAAGTGATAAAAATCACTTTATAAATGACATTTATCACTTTAATTTTGGGGCAAGACCCCTGATTGTAGCTGTTACATGACATATATCGGTTAGAGATACCGAAAAATTTAATTAACTTGTTTTATCTCCGATGGCATTCTAGCATAGAAGATATACTTAATTATGTGAAAATAATCACTTAAATTTTTAAAAATTAATTTATATCTGTACTATATCAAATTTTAGAAAATATTGAAAGCTTTTTTGGAAAATTATTATGTGACAAAAGCCGACCTCTTTCTCCAGGGGGAACGGGCAAGTCAGGATTCATGCAGATCGCTACCTAAAATGAATAGAAGATCCGGGGACGTTCGTTCCGGGATTGATAGGCAGAATATCGTAGTAAGAGCGCAGAGAAGATCTGGTTAGTTTGGAAAGCAGAGGATTCTGATTTAGCGTGGCTAGTCCATGAATTAGGTGGAGTAGCTTCTATATAATCAATTTATCGCAATTATATAGAAGAAAACGATAATTCCAATACTCAGGAAGAGATGGCTGAGGACGGCGGCATCATCACTGTTTAGAGTAAGGAGGGGAAGAGCAGTATCTTTTCACTGTATCTGCCTATTTAGGACAAGCAGAACACTCCGAACAGGACTCCAATTTTATTTGTGATTTCGCCATATTGACAGGAGATTGGTGCGGAGTAGAATGAAGCCAAAGCCGCATCAAAGGAGTGTTATCGTCCCCATGAGCATCATGAGAAACAGGCACACGGTACATCGTCCCAAGCGTATCCGCAAAGCCTCCGTACAGCGTAAGAATTTGCAGATAGCCACATTTGAGGGGATCCCAGCGACGATTTTTCAGGTCCTGCTTCAAGGGCAGTTTCTTACGGGCTTCCTCTTATATTTAGGAGCTACCTCCAGTCAGATCGGTTTTGTGCTGGCGTTGACGACGCTGGTTAATATCGGCCAGATTGGCGTTGCGTTCCTGATTCAGAAGCTGCCTAGCCGCAAGTGGGCTATGGTCACTTTTGTTGCCCTTCACCGGATACTGTGGAGTTCCACCGGCCTGGTACCGTTTATCTTTCCAAAAGAATACTGGGTGATAGCTTTTATAGCGTTATATACAACCGCTTTCATTGCGAATACAGCTGGCTCCGTGTTATGGAGCTCTGTCATCAGTGATCTGGTTCCGCCAAAGGTGCGCGGCCGTTATTTTGGGATTCGTAATACTTTTCTAAATGCTTTGGGCAGTCTGGTGATGTACGGCGGTGGCATCGTTCTGGACCGTTATCCCGGGGGCCATGGTTTTCTCATTTTGTATATCGTGGTTTGGATCTTCTCAACAGCTAACATTATTGTTTATCTGTTTTATCCAGATGTACCGTTCGAGAAGTCTGAAGAAAACAAGTTCCTGCCGATGCTTAAGAAACCGCTTCACGATACGCTGTTCATGAAGTCCACCTTGTTTCTTGCTGGTTGGCTTTTGCTGCAAAATCTTGTTGTTCCACTATATTCTTATGTGATGCTGCAACTGTTGAATATCAATTATCAGACCTTGTCGTTGCTCAACGTATCACAGACGGTGTTCATGATGGCCAGCTTCTATGTCTGGGGGAACTTGAATGCGAAATATAGCAACAAACGATTGTTGCTTTGGACGCTGCCTATTATTGCAGTTTCCTCGCTGATCTGGGGCCTGCTTTCGGTGCTGCCGATGTTGGTGGTGTTGTTCGCCGCTCATATTTTCTTCGGGGTGGGTGTTGGTGGCTTCAATCAGTTGGCCTTCAACTTCATTATTGGCGATACACCTAAAAAAGAACGGCCGATGTATATGGCTATGTATGCAGCGCTTACGGGGATTTCCTCGTTTTTTGGTCCGCTGATTGGCGGTAAAATCTATGAATGGATTGAGGACTGGCCGCAATGGATACAGGTATTCGGCATGCAGCTAGTTGTCGGAATACTGATGATCATACTCGCTGCAACTCTCGGCCGGAAAATTCTCAAAGATGCGTGAAGGTGATATGAATGATGATGATTTTTTTGAAAAAGGAGGCTCTGCAATGTCACGAATAGCAATGGTGCTGGGAGCCACCGGATTAGTAGGAAAGGCAGTGACTCAGGAGCTGCTGCGCCGGGAAGCCTGGGATGAGGTCAGAGTGCTGGTCAGGCGTCCCATTGGGCTCAAGCATCCTTCACTCAAACAGACGATAGTGGATTGGGAGCAGCTGTCCAGGTACAGAGAGCAGTTCCGGGGCGTGCAGACGATGTTCTGTTGCCTCGGAACGACGATCAAAACAGCGGGCTCGCAAAGCAATTTTGAACGGGTCGATCTTCACTATCCACTGGAGGCTGCCGCTATAGCAAAGGAAGAGGGAGTAAGACAGCTGCTGGCGGTCTCCTCGATAGGGGCTGACGCGAAGTCCCGCAATTTCTACAGTCGGACCAAGGGGCGTGCCGAGGAAGGATTGATCGCGGCCGGCTTCCAAGGTGTACACCTGTTCCGGCCTTCCCTGTTGCTGGGGCAGCGTAAGGAATTCAGGCTTGGGGAGCGTATGGCAGCTGGTCTGATGACGGCGCTTGATTTCGCCATGGTTGGCAAAGTAGCTAAATACAGAGCCATCCCGGCAGAAACGGTAGCTCGGGCTATGGTGAATATTTCGCTGGCTGGCACCCTTGGCCTACATATCTATCCTAATGATGTGATACATGTAATCGGCAAGGGCTAGGGACGGGTGGTTTTACAGTCTTATGGAGATTGGTGTTTGCATTAGACAGAGATCAGGACGTACAATGGGACCATAAATCATCCATGGATATGGGAGGAACAATTATGAGTAAGAAGCAAGTAGCAACATCCAAAGCGCCTGGTGCAATCGGGCCATACAGCCAAGCTATCGCTACAGGGAGCTGGGTGCACACTTCGGGTCAACTTGGTTTGAATCCGGAGACGGGCGAGTTGGCAGAAGGTGTACAGGAACAAACGCGTCAAGCCCTGAACAATGTTAAGGCTATTCTTGAAGAGGCTGGAGCTTCACTGGATCATGTAATTAAGACTACAGTGTTCCTTAGGGATATGAATGACTTTGTAGCGGTGAACGAAGTGTACAGCACGTTTTTTAAAGAGCCTTATCCGGCACGCAGTGCGATTGAAGTAGCGCGTTTGCCGAAAGATGGACTGGTTGAGATCGAAGCGATTGCCCGCAAGAAATAATTCAAATGAAAACTTCAGCAGCGTAGGACAAGCTATCCTGCACTGCTGGAAGCTGACATGAAACGCAATAGAGAGGTACACAAGTCAAGGAGTCGCGGCAGGAATGCTGCGGCTCCTTTTTGTTGTTACCTGATTGTTCTTGAATAAACGGCAGCTTAGGCTGAGTTGATAGGGAATCCTATTGCTCCCAGGTGCGGCTGTGCTTTTTGTCAATGAGGGTGACCGAAAATCCGCTCATTTGTCCGCTTTCCATTCCTGTAGTTCCTGTAGCAGGAAGCTGAAATTCAGCAGTGTAGCTACCGCGATCATGGGGCTTCAGCTCAAGGGAAGAGAGGGGAATAGGGATCCCGGCTAGCGGGTGGCCTTCCTGCTCAGGCAATTGAAGGACTACTTTTGCCACGACTCCATTGGCACTGTAATTGCGCACAGGTAGCTGACATTGACCGTTGTAAGTTGCCCCCTCAAGCTTGTATGTGCATATTATTTTTTTCGGTTTTAGTTCGAGTGCGTACACACCTGAAGCGAACAAGCGCTGGTAGCTGCTGACCAGCCCGTCTGGCACTTTCGTTAGTAATATCATGAAGACTATGAAGAGAAGTAGCCGATGACGTGACAGAGACATGTTGAAAAAGGCAATTGAGGCTAGAAGCAAAATTAGTGATACTATACCGGAATAGTGCAGGCCGGTCCGGGTTGCTGGTGAGCTGTATAGCGGAATCCCGAAGGTATTCAGCAGGATATCCATCCAGGAATCTGTTCCGGGATAACGGATGCTAAGCACACTAAGTGCAATGAATAAAATCAGACCCGTCATGAATTGTCGTCGATTTAGGATTAAAGGGACTCGCGAATTGATCCATACCACCTCCTGTTAAATAATCTCAATTATAGCATACGGGCGGAATTGTCTACGGTTGCAGGGGAGGTTCCTTGGAAATCTGCAGAAAAAAAGCAGAAAGGTTTTTAAATCGACGCTTTTTCGTATATGATGAAGAGATGAAGTTCTTTACTTCAAGGATATCTGATCCTTTATATATTTGAATTATTTATTAGGAGATCATCAATGAATAAGCATCTGTATGCAATATGGTTAGGAGACGTTTTATTTTGCTTCTCCGGCGAGACATCTGAGCCGAAGGTAGATGCGTGGACCCGGGTGGTCAAGCGTCTGGAGCTGCAGGGAGGACTGCGTCCTTTTGCGAGTGCAGCGCTGCGCTTGGCGGAAGTGAAATATCCAGTCTTGCCTGTGGAAGGGAAGCCGGTTCGCCGTGCGCTGCCGGGTCGTACCTTTGAGGGGCTGGCCTTGGCGCCCAAAGATGCTTTTGAATTGCTGCTCGCGTGGGACGCGGAGCAGTGTCTGAGCCAGGGCGTAGAGTCTGGAGGCGAGCTGCGCTACTGGGCAGCCGCGGCCCGGTTCGCCCTGGAGCTAATGGGCACGGGCGGGTTCGTTCCCGGTGCTCAGCCGCTGCGCCCGGTTGGCTCACGCCGCCGGGGCGGCGAACAGGCAGCTGCGGCCTGCTGGTCGCCTGCTTTTCGCAAACCGGAGGATAGAGAGTATTTTCTTCAGCTCGCAGCTTCAATGCCGGTATTGGCACTCGGAACGCACACAGCTGAAGCGAGTGAGATAACGTCCCGCGAGGATGCCGGGGCGTACGTGCTGTATTCTTTTTTGCAGGCGATCATGACAACCGAGATCAAGCGGATTATCGCCGGGATGGAGGGGGAATTGTCTCCCTTCAAAGCTAATTATCGGCGCGGCACCTCTCCACTGACGGAACTGTGGTGGAACAGTCTACTGACTGGCAGCCGTGACATTCCGGTGCAGGGGACCCAGGCTGAGGTTGATGAGTTGCTGGTCGGTGTGAATGAAACTGCGGGAAGCGGAGTCCCACATACCAAGGCAGAAGAGGAGCAGAGCGGGCAGATTGGCCTGGGTCTGCGTCTGGAGCCGCCCGGTGAAGACGCGGAAGTTTGGCGATTGTCTTTTTGGGCAGAGAATCGGGAAGAAGGGGAGTTCTGGCTTCCTGCTGGGGTCATCTGGGGTAGCAATGAACAGGAATTTACGCTGTGGGGCAGGCGCTACCGCAACATCCAGCAGCAGTTTCTGGCGGCGTTAGGAAGTGCGGGTAAGGTATCGCCAGATATTCAGGCTGGACTTAATCATCCAGCTCCTGAAGGCGTAGATTTGGAGCCGCATCGTCTGCATTTCTTCCTGAAGGAGACGGTGCAGCAACTGACGGCCCGGGGAATAACGGTGCAGATGCCTTCGCGCTGGAGCCGTGAGGGGCGTCGGCGTGTCGGCATGAAGATGAAGATGCAGCCGCCGGGAGGATTAGATGGTCCACCAGCCGTTGCGCTTGGCATGGAGGAGCTGATCTCCTTCCGCATTGAGGCATCGCTAGGCGAGACCTCGATCACAGAAGAGGAATTGCAGGCACTTGTAGAGGCAGGGGTTCCTTTTGTCCGTTTCCGGGGTGAGTGGGTCGAGGTGGACCCGAAGGAAATTCGCCAAGTCCTCAGATATATGAAGCGTCATGAGAGCGGTGAAATGACTGCTGCGGACTGGATGAGGCTGGAGGCAGAGGATGGCGAAGAGCGGCTCTGGAAAGGGATGTCCGTTACGGGCATGGAAACTTCCGGTCTGCTGGCTTCGATCATGCACGGTGATGTGCTGCGGGGTGAGAACCATCCTGTCCCGCACGACCTTCACGGCACGCTGCGGCCTTATCAAGAGCGGGGCTATCAATGGCTGGCTGCACTGGGCAATCTCGGTTTTGGAGTCTGTCTGGCCGACGATATGGGTCTTGGAAAGACGGTGCAGGTGATTACCTGCCTACTGGACCGCGCACTCACAATTCCTCAGGGAGAAAAGAAGGGGCCGGTACTGATTCTGTGCCCGACCTCGCTTCTGGGCAACTGGCAGCGTGAACTGCAGCGGTTTGCACCTTCTCTGTCGCTACACATCCATCATGGCAGTCGGCGGGTCCGCGGCGAGGGCTTTTTGGAGCTGGCGGTCAGCCACGATATTGTGCTGACAACATATCACCTGGCGGGCCGTGACAGTGAGGATCTTGCAGGCGTGCAGTGGTCAACGGTTGTACTTGATGAAGCGCAGTATATCAAGAACCACCGCACCAAACAGGCGCAGAGTGTCATGAAGCTCTCGGCACCGCATCGGATTGCGATGACGGGGACACCAGTCGAGAATAGGCTTGGTGAGCTATGGTCTATTTTCCACTTTTTAAATCCTGGTTATCTCGGCACCTATCACGCCTTCCGTCAGCGGTATGTATCTGGCGAAGGCGGAGAGCGACTGCGTGAACTGCATCGTCTGGTGTCGCCTTTCCTGCTTAGAAGGCTTAAGAGCGACCCGGATATTTCTAAAGATCTTCCGGAGAAGCTGGAACTCAAATCGTATTGTCCGCTTACGGACACGCAGGCAGCGCTCTATCAAGGGGTCGTGGATGAAATGCTTGGGGTTATCGGAGATCATTCTGGTATGGCCCGGCGTGGTCTCGTACTGTCCTCCCTTACGAAGTTGAAGCAGATCTGCAATCATCCGCAGTTGTTCCGACGGGATGAAGGTAGGGGCCTACGGAGTGAGCCATCCGGTAAAATGGAGGTCATGTTCGAGGTGCTGGACAGTATTGCCGAGCTTGGCGAGTCTGCGCTGATCTTTACTCAGTATGTCGCGATGGGTGAACTGCTTGTCAGCAGGCTGTCACGTCGTTACGGAAAGGCGCCGCTGTTCCTGCATGGTGGGATTTCGAAGCGGGAGCGTGACGAGATGGTACATGATTTTCAGAATGGAGACGAGCCGACATTCTTCGTGCTTTCTTTAAAGGCCGGCGGGGTTGGACTCAATCTGACGCGGGCGAACCATGTGGTGCATTATGATCGTTGGTGGAACCCGGCTGTGGAAAATCAGGCAACAGACCGTGCCTTCCGCATCGGCCAGCACAAAAATGTACAGGTTCACAAGTTAATCTGCCAGGGAACGCTGGAAGAACGAATAGATGAATTGATTGAACGCAAAAAAAGCCTCTCGGAGCAGGTAGTTGGCTCTGGTGAAACGTGGTTGACTGAAATGTCCAACCATGAATTGAAGGAGCTTATTGAGCTGCAGGGGCAGGACTGGATGTAGAGTGGGTAGGGGAACAGGAGGGATCACATGAGGGAGTTATCAGAGCCAAAGCTGAAGCTGGAAGTCTCCCCTGGCAAAATAAATGCGGTATGGGACGCTGATCACCGGGTCAGTCTGGAGGTTCCACTATGGAAGGCGGATGCCAAGAGAGGCATTATACGCATGCTGGCGGATCAAGCCAGTGAAGTGTATGGGCTGCTTCAGGGGCGGATAGCTGATGCGATTCTTGAGACATATCTTTTGCCGTCTGCGGCTGAATTGGAGAAGGGGGATTTTACCCGTCTCCATGAAAGCGAGAAGACCGAACTGCTGAAGCAGTTGAGAGACCAGTTGGCTCATGATCCATGGCTAGCTTTTGGACTACGGGGGATGAGCCAGACGGAGCTGTTGAACGGAGCATTCGCAATTTGGGCAGAGGCGAAGCAGTTGAACGCTGCGGAGGAAGACTCGGCAAAGCCGGACGATCTGGCATCCTTATTGTCCCGGCTTGAGCGGAAAGGACCACCGGTCACCTCCGGGGAGTGGCTGGCCGAGGCGGCGGCCGAAGGTTCCCTGCATCAGCCCGGTACGCTATTCCATGAAATCCCTGACCGTGCTCTCCCCTCCGCACCGGTGACTATGGAAACGGAGGAAGAGTGGGAGCGTCTGTTGCCCCAGACTCCCAAAGCCCGCGAGGGACTGCATCTAGTCATGCGACGGGTGTCCGAAGCTGCTGTTAAGCGGGCGCAGAATATACGCAAGGCATGATATTGCGTTCTGAAAAGGTGTTAGGACTTGTTCTATCGGGGAAAACAGTACATTAGTGTGTGGTAAAGTGCGTTATGTAGTGAATTGCAGTGCGTTGTAGTGAATTGCAGTGCGTTGTAGTGAATTGTAGTGCGTTGTAGTGAATTGCAGTGCGTTGCAGTGAATTATAATGCGCTGCAGTGAATTGTAGTGCGTTGTAGTGAATCGTAGTGCATTACAGTGTATAACACTGCATCGCAGTCTATTGCAGTAATGAACGGCCGCCGCCTTTCAAGCTAAGGCATGTTTTACTGTATTAGATACATTTTTGCCTGCGGAGTAGGTGAGGCGGGGGTTAACAGGAATTTCTCACGTTATTTTGCAGAGTTTGCGAGTTATCCGCTAATTAACAGGAAAATCTCCTGTTAATCATGTAGTTTGGCCGGATGATGGGGAATATTGGGCAAATTAACTGGAGAATTTCTAGTTATATGAATGGAAATAGAGTTTCAATTCTGAATAACGGGAGAAAATCCCGTTATTTTTGGTGTAGGGATAACGAGTGATGAGTAAGGTGCAGACCAGAAGCAAAAAGTAGAAAGTAAGCAGTTAGTTAGAAGTAATAAGCAGTTAGTTAGCGGCAATAAGCAGTAGTTAGCAGTAAAAAGCAGTGGTTAGCGGTAAAAAGCAGTGGTTAGTGGTAATGAGTAGTAGTTAGCGGTAATCAGCAGCGGTTAGCAGTAATAAGTAATGATTAGCGGTAGCAGGCAATCGTTAGCAGTAGCAATGAGAAGCAAGAAGTAGAAATAAGCTGTTAGCAGTCGCAGTCAATATAAAAGAACCTTCGACGCCACTAAGCAAGCTTGGGCATGAAGGTTCTTTTTAGATAACGAAGAGGTTGTTCAATCAACAATTATATAGGAGGCAGCCTATCGAGTCATAGACTCATTACCAAGGCTTAAGATTCTGTTCAATGACTAGGAATGGTGTCAGTCTGCTCAAACAGAACAGGCCTTAAGTCTTACGCAAACTGCTACCGTTGCTGTCGCCTTCGGTGAGTTCCAGGATCTCTCTACGCAGGCGGAGCATTTTTTGATCGAGCTCATCTGCGGCGCGGGCGGCTTCTTTGAGTTCGTCCGCAACATGTGCCGGAAGCTGTTTATCGAATTTATAATACAGAATGTGTTCCATGCTGGCCCAAAAATCCATAGCAAGGGTGCGGAGCTGTATCTCTACTTTTACCCAGCGTGTCCCTTCGAGGAGGATCAGCGGGATAGCGATGATAACATGTAGACTTTGATAGCCGTTCGGCTTGGGATGGGCGATATAGTCCTTGATCTCCAGAACGCGCATATCTTCGCGTACAGTTAAATGATCTACTAAACGGTAGATATCTTTGACAAATGCACAAACTATTCGCATACCGGCGATATCATGAATATAGTTCTCCATGTTCTCAAGGCAAAGATCGTACCCCTTGCGCTCCATTTTTTGAATGATGCTCTTGGGTTCCTTAATTCGGGATTTGACATGCTCGATCGGACTAAATCCGTCCCGAACCTGCCATTCTGTCTTGATGATATCAATTTTATTCTGAAGCTCATTAAGAGCATGACGGTAAAGGGCCGGTAATGCCCTGAATTCCTCAATCTGTCTGGCAAAATCCTCATTGGACTTCCATTGCTGAAGATCCTTTACGTGTACCTGCAACTGACTCAGCGTAAGCTGGCGGCTTTCTTGTTCGTCTTCCACTGCTTCTCTCCCGATTTCGTTATATGTGACTGACTCCATTTTAACCGATCTATATCCCCGGAAGCAAAAAAACGAACACCCAAGGATTCCCTCGGGTGTCCGGGCAGGCGGCTGTTCAAGGATTCTTCACAAACGTTCTGGGCTAAATTACGTATTACTGCACATACAGGCGTTGCCTCCTGCGTATCTATTGTTCAGGGGTGCGCTTTGCCATAACCTTCATCTTGATAAGCGGTGTTCTCCAGCTTGGTTAACACATTAAGGGACTTGATCATTTGTTGGGTGTCGTTGCTGCCATGCTCGTACAAATATCGGTATAAGGCAATGGTCTGGTCATCAAACTCCTGGGCGGCGTCATCGTGATCGGCAGATTTAAACGGAACAAAGGCGCGGAGGAATGTATAGTCATCGTCACTCTCCAGACCCGTTAACAGGTCCTTCAGGATCGTAAGCTCCTCATTATTCAGGTAGACTTCAAATTCATTGGACTCGTTGCGGATATTCTGGATTACGCCATGGGCTGCAGAGACAAAATAACGTTTTTTTGGGTCATTGGCCGGCATTGTGAATCCCTCCATTTTCCGTTATGTTGCCCTGAGTTTCATTTTTTACTATTATACACAGAACGGTAAATAATGAATCTGTGCGGCACATTTGGTATGATAGAAGCACGTTTCACTGTGGAGAAGGAGGAGCATCGATGAACTTATTGCAGCGTATCAAGGACGGTGCCAGCCGGGTTACCGAAAAAGCTCAAGGTTCTGTGGAGATCGGTAAGCTAAATAACCAGATTTCAGATATCGAGCGTGAGATGGAAGTTGAATTTATGAAAATGGGTCGGCTTTTCTACGAAGGATATCGTTTGAGAGATATGTCGGAGGCCGAAGGGAAAATGGTCGAGCTGTCTCGCGTCTGCACAAGACATCAAGAGAGAATCGACGTATTGCGCTCCCGCATAGCCCAGCTGAAGAATGAGCGGCTATGCGCCTGTGGTCAGGTTGTGGCCCTGGACGCCAATTTTTGCCCGCATTGCGGGCGCAAGCAGGAAGAACCGGCTTTTACGTATAAAGCGTCTACCCCGGCAGAGCCGGTGTACACCGTGAACGAGGAAGAGGATGATCATCAATACTATGGTGCTGAAGACTTGACCGATGAGGAGCGGGAGATCGCGCTGAAGATGAGTCCGGCTGTTGTGTATTCTGAAGCAGGACCTGCTGAGGATGAGCTGCCGCTGGATGAGTATGATGAGAGCAGCTCGGACGTTGACCAGGAGCGTCGTCATGCCGATGAGTTGGAGCGTGAGCGAATGCGGCAGCTTGAGCTGGATCGGCGCATCCGTGATTGGAAATCGGGAGAACAGCAAGATCCGGCAGCAACCAGCGAGGAACACGGCGGTCGGGACATGGTGAAATGCCAGATCTGCCGCACGGACCTTCCAAAAGGCTCCATGTGGTGCCCGCGCTGCGGTTCGGAGCAAATTTAGTTTTACAGTCAGCTTAGGGGGACATAAGAATGGAACAGTTGCTGCTGCATCTGCGCAATCTGGGCTTCACAGAGATGGAGTCCAAAATTATGGTGGAGCTGGCGACCAAAGGTCAAGCTTCGGGCTATGAAGTAGCCAAACAGCTCGGAGTATCGAGGTCTAACGTATATGCTGCGCTGCAGCGCCTGACACAACAGGGATATGTGCGATGCGGAGAAGGAGAGCCTGCGCGGTACAGTGTGCTGAATCCGGAGGAACTGTCGACGATGATCTCCGGGCGGATCCAGACCTCTCTCGCTTATATGGAGAATGAAATGCCACGCGGCGGACCGGTAACTCCGTCATTCTATAATGTTGAGGGTGACCGCAACGTGCTTGGTGCACTGATGCATCAGCTGAATCTGGCTGAGCAGGAGATTGTGGTCGATGTTTGGCGGGAGGAAGCAACGCTGCTGCGCAGCGAGCTGGAACAAGCCGAGCTGCGGGGAGTTAGGCTGCTGTGGGCGTTCGACGGCGACAATGCTGCCGGTGCTCCGCCAGCCTGGACGCCGCTTGGCGGGAAGCCGCCGCGCAGTGACGGCCGCAAATTCTCGTTCGTGATCGACCGGAGCTGGTGCATGCTGGGCATGCGTTACAGTGACGGTACGGCACAGGCCGTGGTCACCGAGCATCCGGTGATGGTGGAGCTATTGCTGAATCATTTTACACAAGAAATGGTACTGTTCGAGCTGGAGCAGGATATGGGCGCCGAGTTGGAACAGCGGTACGGTGATCGCTACAGCCACATCTATAGCAAATATGTAATGCATAGCGAGGATGGGCAAGAATAAGGCTGAGCTAAAACGAAATCATGTCAGGGAGGTGAAATGTATGGAATGTATCGTTCATTTTGAAGTTGTGCATCCGGAAGGTCCGAAGCCACTACGCGGGCTGTTGTTTTTGGATGAAGGCGCCATTCCTGGCGAGGCTGAGCTGATTGGCATGTTCAAGGACATGAAATTTGAGGTGCGGCTGGAGGACAGGGAGAAGCTGATTTTTAAACCGGTTAATGCAGGAGCTAACTATTCGGAGATCCGGATTACCGGGTATGACACAGGTAGCGCCAAGGATGAACATAAGGAAGACCATGATTTGAAATCCATTGTGGGCAACCTTATGCCTCAGAAGCCATCCGGGCTGTAGTCTGAGAGGAAGAATGGGTCCACTGCTGTGGGAGAAGGAGGGGTACATATGGAGCTGTTGAGGCGAAAAGTAATCGACGAAGGCATCGTTCTCGGCCAAGGTGTGCTCAAGGTAGATTCTTTCTTGAATCACCAGATGGATCCGGTTCTGATGCGGGAGATCGGGCGCGAGTTTACCCGCCGATTTGCAGGGGAAGAGATCACGAAGGTGCTGACCATTGAGTCTTCCGGCATTGCGCCGGGTATCATGACGGCTTTGGAGCTGGATGTGCCGCTGATTTTTGCCCGCAAGCAGAAGTCATTGACGCTGACGGAGGATATTTATGTGGAGAAGGTGTACTCTTTTACGAAAAAAGAGAGCAATGAAATTACCGTCTCCAAGAAATTCATCGCTCCGGGCGAGCGTGTGCTGATCGTCGATGATTTCCTGGCGAACGGTGAAGCCGCCTTCGGGCTTGCAAGGATTGTGGAGCAGGCCGGTGGCAGCGTGGCCGGGATCGGTATTGTGATCGAAAAATCCTTCCAGCCGGGTTACCGGCTGCTGCAGGAAGCGGGCTACCGCGTGGAATCGCTCGTGCGAATTGCTGCATTGTCGGACGGGCAAATTGCATTTGTAGAAGACGACGAGTTGCTGCCGGGTTAGACGGCAGCAACTCGTCGTAACAAGCCGGAAACCCGGGCAGCTGCCCATGGTTTCCGGCTTGTTCTGCTGCGGCTATTCTGCGCAGCAGCAGAAAGGCCAGCACGCGCTCTATCGCGCGTGCTGGCCTTCTTGTCGTGCCGTCCTATCCGGCACGACGGTGAATCTCCTGCCTAGCCGCTGGCTTGGCAGGATCTCTGCGCCGCGGCTGTGCCCTGCGGCGACAGCACGCGCAGCGCGCCAGGCTCGCAGCGCACGGCGAGCGGCGCGAGGCCGAGGCTCTCGCCGTCGCCAATGGCCTGCCGCGGCTGCTCGAAGGTCACAGCTACGCTGCGTCCGCGCAGCATGGTGACGAAGGGCAGGGTCACATGCCTGCCCTTCAGCACCGTAGGGAACAGCCGCAGGAGCTGCCCGCGACTGCACCCGTGCACGACGCAGACGTCGAGCTGGCCGTCCCCGGCCTCCGCCTGCGGACAGATCTGTAGCCCGCCGCCATAGCCCGGCAGGTTGCAGATCGAGACTAGCCAGGCTGTCTCGAAGGAATGCTTCTTGCCATCGCAGGCTACGCTGACTCGGCAAGGCTTGAAGGTCAGCAGCGTATGCAGGATGCCGATAATATACGCCAATTGCCCGGCTCCGATGGTGTTGCAGAAGCGCTTATAGCGGCTGCTATTCACATTGACCGCCACCTGAGCGTCAAAGCCGCTGGCGACAGCCGTCAAGGTGAACCCATCCTTGCTGGAGAGCAGGTCACTCTCCAGCCAGCGTCCACCAGTGGCGGTCGCTAGCGCCGTCTCCGGGTCCAGCGGAATGCCGAACCCGCGGGCCGTATCATTACCAGAACCGGCCGGAATTATGGCAAGCTGGGTTCTGCTCTGATGAAGAGCACCGAGCACGCTATGAATCGTGCCATCTCCCCCGACAACGACAGCAGCCTCCCAATGCTCCCGCCGGGCTAAGGCCGCAAGCACGGCATGTTCTGCGCTTGCAGCATCCTTGGTGAACAGGGCCTCGTAAGAGATGAGCCGCTGCTTCAGCAGCTTCTCTACGATTCGCCATGTTCGCTGCCCTGTGCCTCCCCCGGAACGCGGATTTATGATAAATAAGTACATTTCTTTTCCCCCAGCTTCAAAGATCCAGTGTAGTCTATTCTCCATTGTAAGGAGTGGAAGAGTGAAAGGGAATCTTTTTTACGCAAGAGGATGGAGATTAAATGTGGCGAAGCTGTTGTTCCGCGAAGGCTCCCGCCCAAGGCAGCCGATACCACCTGCCGCCCAGCGCGTGGTAAACCATCAGGAGCCAAATCACCAGGCCACAGAGGGAGAGAATGGCGGCAATGAACGGGCCGATGAGCGGCAGCAGGCTGCTAAGTACATGCCCAACCATCAACGTGCCGAAGGCGATCAACGATTGCAAGGCATGGAAAAGTACGAAGCGGCTCTTTTTCTCCAGGGCCAGAAAGACGATACCACCTGCAAAAGGGAAGAAATAGCATAGCGCACCCGCGATATTGTCGGGCAGGCCTGTAGATGATCTGAAAGGGGACAAAGGGATCACACTCCTTCTCCCCATCATTCTATGAGAGTGGTGGACAAAGTATGTGATCCTCAGCTCATGGCAGGGATAAGATATTGCTCCATCAGTCTGCGAGGATTCTTCCACTGTCTGACTTTGGTTTCTGCGGTGAAAATCACAGCGGCATCCAGACGTGGCAGCAACAAAATCTGCTGTCCGCCATGGCCATGGGCAAGCTGGAAGGGCTGTCCACTCATCGTCCCGCTCCAGAACTGGTATCCATATGCACCGAAGGCGGGATAGCCGGATGTCTGGGGTTTCAATGCTTCCTGCAGCCATGCCTGCGGGACGATCTCTTCACCGGCCCAGAAGCCGCCGTTCAGCAGGCAAAGGGCTGTCTTGGCCATATCTCTGGCGGTAAGGTATAGGCCGATATGGCCCATGCTATGTCCTTCGGGACTTGAGCTCCAGGCAACATGGGTAATTCCCAAGGGAGTGAAGAAATGCTGGCGGGCATAGCTGAAAGTATCTACACCTGTAGACTCTGAAAGCATCAAGGAGATTAGATGGGAGTCGGTACTCCGATACTGGAAGGTCCCGATACTGTCAGGAAGAATTGGCAGACTCAGAGCAAAGTTCCCCCAGCGGCGGCTGTTGTGAAACTTGCGGATCAGTGGCTCGCCCAGCTTCTTGCCTGTGATCCAGCTGAAGCCAGCGGTCATAGTAAGCAAATGGCGGAGAGTGAGGAATTTGAGCTGGGGAGAAGGCTGGGAGGGAAGATGACGATGCAGCACCTCGCAGAATGGGGTTTCAACACAGGGCATGTCTCCACGCTTGATTGCAATTCCGGTCATTAGGGAGATGAAGCTTTTGGTGACTGAACGCAGATCATTTAGTGACCCGGCCTGATAATGGCCATAATAACGCTCAAAGATGAGCTTTCCTTGACGTACCAATAACAAACTGTGCATTTTGGGATAACTCCGCAGGATGGTCTGATGTGCTTGCTCCAACAGGACACTGTTGGTGTCTCTTTCCTCAGGGAGTGCGGTTTCGATGAAAGGGATTGGGTGTTGGGGTGCATGCAGTATAGGCTGTGGCTGATCCATGGCGGCCCTCTTTTCTTAATCCAGACAGGCTGGCTTACCGAGTAGAAAGATGAATGTATTTTACCCGGAAACAGGCAGGATCACCCTAGCAGAATGACATAAAATAAAAATATTTCCCATAAGCACATTTTACAAGGAAAGGTGGAAGTTACGCTGGAATATGATACAATATAACGATAAGGCCCGAAAGGAGTGATTCAGTAAGTGGCTCTTCGGGTAATTAAAGTGTCGAGGTGCTTTCATTACAGGCATCTCAAGCTCTCAGCCCAAATCACGACGAACCTGCTTCTCCTGCAAGATGATGCATCCAAGGGTAGTAAGTAATGGAGTAGCGTCAAGCGGATAGTGCGAGCTACGTATGTGTAACGGATACTGACTTGCATTTCGGAGTTACGGCGGACTTTTCATCATGCATTCTCTACAACGGAGCATTCATTTTCAATGTTTTGGGAGGGAACTGATCATGGCAAGTAAAGGTCATAACGAAGTTAAGGAAAGTCTACGGGAAATGACACGTATTTTCCGGCCCAAAGATCCCAAGAAATTCGTAAAGGAGTACGTCCGAAAGTATCGGATCACGGGAGGCTATGAAGAAGAGCTGACCATGGTCGTGGAGCATGAACTGGTAAAGATGAATTCATCCGTCTCCTAAATTCAAGAGATTGATCATCACCAGACGTTCTTACGACAACATTCTGAGTAACTACATCCATGAGGATTCTCATAAACCGTGTCCGGCGGCGTGCCGCTTCAGGAAGCGGTTTTTTTTGCGTCCAAACGCTGGTGAAAAGTGGAAGAAAAACCGTTGAAAGCAAGCCCAGCAATGAATACGCGAATTTTCTATTAAACAATTAGACGTATAAATAGTCAAATGAATTAATAGACACAATTTTAATTGTAATCGCTTACACTATAAAATAATGTTTGTATCCGTTTTCATAAAACGTCAATAAATTCAGTAATGACAAGCTTTTCAGGCCTCTGAAAAGACTTTGTGAACTAGCTGTGAACGATTGACAAAACACACCCTTAAACTTATATTAATAGTGATTGTTATAATTGACAGGGAAAATACGGAAAATTATGAAATCGGGAAAAGCGGGGTAGATCAATGATGAAAACGTGGCAGGCTGTAAGGCGACTCCTTCCCATGATCGCAGTTTTTGGACTTATTCTTCTTACCGGTTGCGGACGCGCGGACTTGTCGGCACTCAGGCCGCAGGGACCAGCGGCGGACACCTCGTTTGGACTCATGAAACTGTCGATTACCATTATGATCATCGTGCTGCTGATCGTCTTCTCTATTGCGGCGTTTGTGATGATCCGGTTTCATAGAAAGCCAGGGCAGAACGAGATCCCTGAACAGGTAGAGGGTAGTATCAAGCTGGAAATTCTCTGGACCGTAATTCCGCTGATTCTCGTAGTTGTTCTGGCGGTTCCAACGGTAAAAGCGGTGTTTGCAGCCGGTAATGATCATTGGAATGACAAAAATGCAATTAAGGTAAAGGTAACAGGACACCAATACTGGTGGGAGTTTGAGTACCCTGATTATGGTGTAACTACGGCGCAGGATCTGGTGATTCCCAAGGGAAAGGATATCGCCTTTGAACTGAAGACTGCCGATGTACTGCACTCCTTCTGGGTGCCATCATTATCCGGTAAACTTGATACGAACCCGGCGGGAACGGTTAACCGCTTCAGCTTCAGTGCGCCAAATGAAGGCGTTTACCGAGGCAAGTGCGCGGAGCTCTGCGGACCTTCCCACGGCCTGATGGAATTTAAGGTCAAGTCCGTTAGCGAAGAGGCTTTTCAGAAGTGGATTGATGGCATGAAGAAGCCGGCAGCGGTACTTCCTGAAGATCCAGCGCTGGCCAAGACCTTCAAGGACCAATGTCTGAAATGCCATGCGGTAGGCGATCAGGGGCTTTCAGTTGGACCGAACCTGACCGGTATCGGCTCACGGGAAGCTATAGCAGGGATCTTGATCAATGATGATTCAGGGGTTGAAGGTGCTTCTGTCGAAGAGAATCTGAAGACCTGGCTGCATGATCCAAAGAGCGTGAAGCCGAATAATCTGATGCCAAACCCCAAGGACTTGGGACTGACCGATGAAGAGATTGACGGCATTGCCCATTACCTGGCTAATTACAAACTGAACTAGTCCTTTCACTCATTAAACCAAGCAGCAATTTTGAAAAGGGGGTACGAATCTTGGCTCAAGCAGCTCCTGTCCTGAACCATTCCAAGCCGTTGAAGCATGGTCACACCGTCAAGCGGCACACCGGACTGATGGATTGGATCACCACCGTCGATCACAAGAAAATTGCAATTCTGTATTTATGGGCCGGAGGTTTGTTTTTTGGCATCGGTGGCTTGGAAGCAATCCTGATCCGAATTCAGCTCATCAAGCCGATGAACACCTTTCTGAACGCCCAGCTCTTCAATGAGCTGATTACGATGCACGGAACTACAATGATCTTCCTTGGCGTTATGCCGATTATCTTCGCCCTGATGAATGCGGTTATTCCGCTCCAGATTGGGGCACGCGACGTTGCTTTTCCTTTTCTGAATGCGCTTGGCTTCTGGACTTTCTTGTTCGGGGGCTTGCTGCTCAATCTAAGTTGGGTCATGGGCGGTGCGCCTGATGCTGGCTGGACGGCTTATGCACCATTGTCTACCAGCACGTATAGTACGACACACGGGGTAGACTTTTACACCATTGGCTTGCAAATCGCGGGTCTGGGCACCTTAATTGGGGGCATTAACTTCCTAGCGACGATTATCACAATGCGTGCGCCAGGGATGTCCTACATGCGGATGCCGATGTTCGCTTGGACTACATTTATTACTTCCGCTATTATACTCTTCGCTTTTCCGGCCATTACGGTGGGCCTGGTACTGCTGACCTTTGACCGAATTCTTGGAGCCAACTTCTTCGAGGTGGGTGCAGGCGGTAACCCGGTGCTCTGGCAGCATATCTTCTGGATTTTTGGACACCCCGAAGTGTACATCCTGATCCTGCCTGCGTTCGGGATTATCTCCGAGATCATACCGACCTTCTCGCGCAAGCGTCTGTTCGGTTACAGCTCGATGGTCTTCGCTACGATTCTGATCGCCTTCCTCGGCTTCATGGTTTGGGCGCATCATATGTTCACTACAGGTCTTGGACCGGTCGCGAACGCACTGTTCTCGGTCTCAACGATGCTTATTGCCGTACCTACCGGAATCAAAATCTTCAACTGGCTCTTCACGATGTGGGGTGGTCAGGTGCGTTTTACCACGCCTAATCTATTCGCAGCCGGCTTCATTCCAACCTTTACAATGGGCGGTGTCACCGGGGTCATGTTGGCCTCTGCACCCGCTGATTTTCAGTTCCATGACACATATTTTGTCGTCGCCCACTTTCACTATGTTATCGTAGGCGGTCTGGTGCTCGGCCTGTTCGGTGGGCTGCATTACTGGTGGCCGAAGATGTTCGGACGCATGCTAAGCGAGAGACTCGGCAAGTGGACGTTCTGGACCTTCATCCTTGGGTTCCACATGACGTTCTTTGTGCAGCATTTCCTTGGACTAATGGGCATGCAGCGTCGGGTCTTTACATACCTGCCGAACCAGCAGTTCGATCTTCTGAACCTGATCAGTACGATCGGTGCGGGTCTGATGGGTGTGGGAACGATTATCTTCCTGACCAATGTATTCCTGACTTCCAGAAAGCCTGTGGGTGCTCCAGATGATCCGTGGGAAGACGGTCGTACGTTGGAGTGGAGCATTCCTTCTCCGCCACCAGAGTATAACTTCAAACAAACGCCACTAGTACGCGGTATTGATGCCCTGTGGAAAGAAAAAACAGCCGGACATAAAGGGATGACGCCTGCGGAGCCGGTCGGTTCCATTCACATGCCTTCCGCAACGGTATTGCCGTTCGTCATGTCCGTGGGAATCTTCATTGCGGGACTTGGGTTTATGTTCAGCAAGGATGATTTCGGCAACGCGTTTATGAGCTTTATTTTCAATAATTATATTGTAACGGCAATCGGGCTTCTCATTACATTCGGGTCGATGGTGCTGCGTTCCGTGTTCGATGATCACGGCTGGCATATTGAACCTGAAGAGCTGGAAGAGGGGTGAGGATGGTATGACAACGGCACACGCAGAGGCGGCTAACGGCACGCTTCCGCACGAACCGGAAAAAGCGACCCTGGAGGGACGCAATAAAGTGCTCGCCTTCTGGTTATTCCTGGGCGGGGAAGCGGTACTCTTCGGTACCTTGTTCGCCACCTTCCTGGCCCTGCGCAATCAGACCAATGAAGGCCCGACGGCGAATGAGCTGTTTCATCTGCCACTGGTTGCAGCGGCCACGTTCATCCTGCTAGTGAGCAGTCTGACGAGTGTATTCGCCATTCAGGCGATGCACCGGAATCGTCCGGCTGTGCTGCGGAACTGGCTACTGCTGACCGTCTTGCTGGGACTCGGTTTTTTGGGGTTGGAAATTTATGAGTTCAGCGAATACGTTAGACATGAAAAGTTCGGAATGACCACGAGCGCATTCAGTTCTGCCTTCTATACCTTGGTTGGGTTCCACGGTGCACACGTTGCCTTTGGGATTGTCTGGATCGGAATTTTGATTGCTCAACTGGCTCGCAAGGGACTGAATGTGATCACTGCGCCGAAGATTTATGTATCCGCCATGTACTGGCACTTTATCGACGTGGTCTGGGTATTCATCTTCACAGTGGTATATCTGCTCGGAAAGGTGGGCTAGCTCATGACGACAGATCAACATACACCGCAAGGCGGAGTCAAGCACCGCTACCGGCATGAAGGGCCACAAAAGCATATTGTGGTATTCATCTTCTCGATTGTACTGACCTTGATTGCTTTCGCAGCAGTGGCTGCAGGAGGGGTCAATCCGGCGTTTGCGGTGATTCTCCTGTTGATAATGGCAGTGCTGCAAGTGTTTGTGCAGATGGGGTACTGGATGCACTTGAAGGACAAAGGGCATATGCTGCCCATCCTGTTCATGATCGGTGGTTTTTTTGTAGCGGGTACTTGTATTATCATGTCACTCTACTGGGTATGGTGGGACTAAAGGGAAGTTGCGGAAGAGGCGGGCAGTTCATGCCCCCTCTTTTTGGCATTATGGACACGCGAACGATTACCTTATACCCGCTTTCCCTGCCAAGGAGGCATAAATAAGAGATGCTAGGATTACAGTATTTTAGCTTTGCTGATTTATGGAGCCCGTTGTTTTTGGCGGGGATGCTGCTGGTTACAGCAGCCTATTTTGTGTTGATTGGACCGCTGTCGTCACGGTTTCCGGGTGCTGCGCCGGTATCCTTCTTCCGTAGAACACTGTTTGTATGCGGGATGGTGGCGCTGTACTTGGCTCAGGGAGGACCGGTTAGCTTACTGGGGCATATCATGTTTTCTTTTCATATGTTAAGTATGGCTTTGTCTTATCTGGTTGCAGTTCCCCTGATCATGCTAGGGATTCCCGTCTGGATTTGGCGGGCTGCCCTGAAGGTCAACCCTTTGCGGGGGCTGTCGTTTCTGGCGCATCCGGTGGTGGCGGCGCTGCTGTTCAACGGATTATTCTCGCTGTACCACGTGCCGGTGATTCACGACTATGTGATGCTGCATTTTACGGTTCACCGTCTCTATTATATAATTCTCTTTCTGACAGCTGCCTTGATGTGGTGGACCTTGATTAACCCATTACCGGAACACAAGATGGCCTCGGGACTCGGAAAAATCGGCTTTATCTTTCTTAATATGGTGCTCTTGACGCCGGCTTGTGGACTGATTATTTTTGCGGACCAGCCGCTCTATGCCACGTACAGTGATCCTGATGCTTGGGCCAAGGCTATGGGCTACTGTGTATCCGGTGATTCTGCTACGCTCTTGAAGGCATTTGGGGGTCCAACGTTCTTCGGATGGCTGTCGCCTAAGGTGGATCAGCAGGTAGGCGGCATTGCCATGAAGTTCATTCAGGAATTTATTTTTGCCTCTATGCTTGCTTATGTGTTCTATCATTGGTATAAAAAAGAGAACGGGAAAGACGATGGGGAAACATCCGAGACCTCCTCCAAGCTGGAAGGGGCCGTTTGAACCGTGCATAGCTGGCATTGCCAAGGAGGATAATCATGGATATTTTTACGTTGTTTCCAACGATCAGTACATCGTTCATCGTAATTAGTGCGGTGCTGGTGGCGATTGGCTGGGGACTCATCATTAAGGGCAAACGCGAGGCGCACAAGAACACAATGATTGCTGCCGCTGTCGCTGCTCTGCTGTTCTTTATCGTGTATGTATCAAGAACGCTGTTTGTGGGAAACACCTCATGGGGTGGACCGGACGAACTGAAGACCATTTATCAAGTGTTTCTGATCTTCCATATTGTGCTCGCCACTGTGGCTGCCGTATTCGGGTTAACTACGCTTACGCTGGGGTTCAAGGCGAAGTATGCCAAGCATCGCAAATGGGGAAGAGTAACATCAGTAATCTGGTTCATTACCGCCATTACGGGCGTAACGGTGTATGTACTGCTGTACATGCTGTATCCGGGCGGTCATACGAAGCCGGTATGGGAAGTCATTATGGGCGCATAGACGCCAGCGGAACAGGCCTAGCGGATTTGTATGTTTCCTGCCCGGAAGCATGCAGCCCCAGGCCTGTTTTTTATCAGGCAGAGATTATGTACACTCTTTATGAGACCGCTCTCCTACTGAATGGTCCTAGCTATACAGTCAATTGCAGATCTGTGAGTAGCAGGAACTGATCTACGATCTGACTGTCAAACTGTGTTCCGGCGTGAGCGCGGAGTTCATCCTTAGCCTGTTGGATGGAGGTTCGTTCCCGATAAGGGCGAAAGGATTGCATGGCGTCATAGGCATCAATAACCGAACAGACCCGAGCAAGAAAGGGGATGTCCTCACCTTTCAGTCCGTAGGGGTAACCCTTGCCATCCCATCGTTCATGGTGATACCGAATTACGTCGGTCACACTGCTGTCTATACCGGGGAAATCCTTGGCAAGCTCGGCTCCGAGCAACGGGTGCAGCTTCAAGACATTCCACTGTTCCTCCGTTAAGGGTTCTTGCTGGTCAAGAATCTCCACGGGAATAAGAGACTTGCCGATGTCATGCAGAAAGCATCCTCTTATCAGAATGTTTTTCTCTTTCTCTATTAGTTGCATGGAGCCCGCTAGTTCCTCTGCCATCATGGCTACTCTAATGGAATGCCTGTGCGTTTCCGGATGTTTGTCCCGCAAAGAATTCATCCAAATGCTCACATGGGCCTCTTCTGTTAGAGCAATTTGCACCTTTTTGACTAGTGCGGCTAATTCCCCCAACTTATTCTCCCTCCTCAACCTCTTGGCAACCCCTCACCTGATCAGTAGTAAGTGTGCCAACTGTACGAAAACAAAACAAATACAGCAGAAAAAAAGTCGTACAATATGGCTTATGCGACATTTTTAGTGCCAAATATAGGTCTGTTTCGCATTTATGCATACAAATGATACTATGTAAGTATTATAGGTCATTTGTATATTACTGTATAGTAATTATAAGAGAATTATTCGATTTTTTGTCTAAATTTGTCACATCATATAACAACCGTAGACTTTAACAATTCAGATTTATCAAATAATAAAGGTGCGAACCGGACATGGGAGTGTCCGGTTTTTTATATGGTCAGGAGGATGGGCTGTAAATTATTTAGAAATAAAGGTTGACGATGGAAAATAAAGGACATATACTGTGTATATAGATATATACAGTAAGCACAGGCAACACAGTGCATAACTCATTGCTCTTCAAATTGAGATGCTAAAGCGAGGTAACTGTTTATGAGGACATTTAAGCAGTCTTGGTTCATTATCCGGGGCGATTTTCGTGGGGCTAAGTTAAAGATCTTGTTCCCGGTAGCATTTTCGCTTCTTTTTATGGGATATCTGGGCGGTTTGGCAACACTGGTTCTGAATGACTCGCTGGGTGGGAGGGATCGGAATGTCATATCAGATTTCATACTGCTGACTTTAGTTCCGATACTAGGATTCACATATTCCCGCAGATCCATGAAATATTGGAGCGAGGATTCCTACACCAAGATGCTCATGTATCTGAAGAGTCTCCCTATCCCGCTGGAGGTTATTGTGAACAAAAGAAAGATCCAGTCCTTCCTGTCCTTCGGCATGAATGGCATCCTGTTCTTCGGACTTATCTACGCCTTTGGTGAACATGTTCAAGCGAACTTGAACTGGATTCAATATCTTTCCTTCGCCTTTACCTGGATTGGTTATGGTTTGATGATTGCAAGCGTGTATATCTACATTGAGTTCTTGTTCAGTGGAAAAGCCTACAGCTGGCTAACCATGCTCATCATGGGCCTCTCGCTGGCGACAGCGGTGATCATCAGGATATCGGGTGGCAATTTATTCATCTTTACCATAGAAAGCTCGAAGGAATGGGGCTTGTTATCTCCGGTGATGTGGGTGATGCTGCTGGTGGGGTTGGTCGCCCTACAGGTAATCTCTAAATGGACGCTACACCGGCTGAAAAGGCGGAACTTCATATGAAAAGGCTAAAATTGCAAGGAAGCATTTCGGCTTGCCGGAATGAAAAGCGGGGTGTAAATCGTGTGGATACCGGTGCAAATTGATGAGAACAGCGCAGAGCCGCTGTATCACCAGATAGAGACACAGCTAAGGTCGCTGATTATTAGCGGGGTGATCGCAGAGGGAACATTGCTTCCCTCGATACGTGAATTTGCCGGAGATTTGAAATGTAGTGTCATTACTGTTCGCAGGGTCTATCAGGACTTGGAAAATGAAGGGCTGCTGCGGACGCGGCAGGGTACAGGTACCTTCGTCTCTAATGTCGGGGAAGGTGCGAGAGAGAATTATAAGCGGGATGCTGTGACAAAAGCGCTGGAGACCGCGGTGGATGTTGCGCATTCGGTCCAATGCACGAGGGAAGAGCTTGTCGAGCTGTTTAAGGAAATCGTGGAGCGTAAATATAAAAGTCAGGAATGAAAGGTGGAAGGACTGAAATGGCACAATTGGCAATTGAGCTGCGAAATGTAAGCAAAAAAAGGCGCAATAAAACGATTGGACCGCTTAATCTGGGCCTGCCGCAGGGACATATCATCGCGCTTGTCGGTCAAAATGGCTCCGGTAAAAGCACTTTGCTGCAAATGCTCCTCCAACTGACGCATCCCGAGGAGGGTGAAATTCTCTGGTTCGACAAAACCCATAGCGAAGGTATACCGCTGGAGGTGCGCCAGACTATAGCTTATGTGCCAGAGAACTCACTAACCGAAGAGAATCACTGGAGTGCCGAGGAGGCCGCAGCCTTCCGCAGTCACTGGTACCCACAGTGGGATCAGCTTTACTTTCAGGAACTGATGAATACCTTTGAGGTTCCACGGAATATCAAGCTGGGCAAAATGTCCAAGGGGGAGCGCCGTAAGTTCGAGATTGCTGCAGTTCTGGCTGCAAAGCCTCAGTTGCTATTGCTCGATGAGCCTTCTTCCGGACTGGACCCTTTTGCCTGGAAAGCTATGATAGAGGCCTTGCGCAAATATATGGATCAGCATAACGCGACGATCCTGATCTCCACTCACATTGTCGATGAGGTAAGAAGGCTGGCCGATTATATTGTGCTTATGCACAGAGGCCAACTGCTAGGCATGGCAGATAAAGATAGCCTGTTTGGGGCTTGGAGCGAGGTATGGGTGAACGTGGCGGATGCAGAGGAACTTGCGGAACTGTCTGCCGAGCTGCCAGGAACACTGAATCATGCAATGGATGCCAAAGGGGTGGCCTCGTTCATTACCGGACAATTTGAGCAAATCGAGGAACGCTTGCACCATATGGGCGTAAAGGTACTTAAGAACCGCGTGCTGGAGTTGGATGAGATTTTGGGCTTATGGACACAGGGATATCGTCCAATTCTGGTTGATGACAAGAAAGGGGACTGAAAATGGAAGCTTTGAAGCTGGAGCAAGTAGTGAAGCAGTATGGAGAGAAAACCGCTGTAAATCAAATTAGCCTGAAGGTAAGTGAAGGGGAAATTTATGGATTGCTTGGCGCCAATGGTGCGGGCAAGACAACAACCATGCGTATGGTGCTGGGCCTGATTTATCCCGATGAAGGCAAGATTCTCTACAATGGAAAATCATTTAACAGTGAGCTTCAGCGCATCATGGGCTATCTGCCGGAGGAGCGTGGATTGTATCCAAAGGTGAAGGTTAGTGACCAGATTACTTATCTCGCCCAGCTTCGTGGTATGTCAAGGAGTGAGGCCGACAAGAGCCTACGCTACTGGCTGGACCGCTTCGAAGTCCCTGAATATTACAACAAGAAGATTGAAGAGCTTTCCAAAGGAAATCAGCAAAAGATGGGCTTTATCGCTGCGGTTGTCCATAAACCTCAAATCCTCATTCTCGATGAGGCTTTCAGTGGCCTGGACCCTGTAAATGTCGAACTGCTCAAAGATACCGTTAAGGAATTACGTGATCAAGGTACGAGTATCCTGTTCTCCACACACCGAATGGAGCATGTTGAAGAGCTTTGTCGCAATATCACCATTCTCGATCGCTCCAATACCGTGGTGCAAGGTGAGATCCGTGAGATCAAGAAGGGTTATCCACGCGAGCAAGTGCTGCTTCGCACCCCTGGTGAAGTTTCCGGTCTGGAGTCTATTGCAGGCGTAACGGCTGTGAAACGGCAGGAACGGGGTTATCTGCTAACGATCAGCGAGATTGACGCCGCACAGCGTATTTTGCAGCAGGCCATCGGGCAGGGCGAAGTAGAGCATTTTGAAATCAAGGAACCGACATTAAACCAAATCTTTATCCGGGCGGTGGGTGAATCCAATGAATAAGATGGGGACAATTATCGGCTTTACCTTTAGGAATAAAGTAAGAACGAAATCATTCATGATTACTACGTTGATTATCGTATTGCTGCTCAGTATCGGGATGAATATCCCGTACATGATTAAATTGTTCAAGGGTGATGATAGCGCTAGTGGTACGGCAGGAAGCGCCGCAGTGATTGGACTCGTAGCCGAGGGCGGAAATCCGGCAGCAGAACTGCTTAAGGCTTATAATCCTCCGGCAGGGATTCCGAAAATTACACTGAATTCTTATGCTGCTAGTGATGATCCGGAGCTAAAAAAAGCGCTGGACGATGAGAAGGTGCAGGGTTACCTCTCTCTGGGAACAGCATCCGCTTCAGGTCTGCAAGAAGTAACTTACTTCAGCCGTGATGGCAAGCTGAAAGGGGAAGTGCAGTCCTATCTGCAAGGGGCATTGCAGCAGGTTAACGCACAGCTTATCGCCGGAGATAAACTGACGCCAGAGCAGATCAGCGCGATGAATACGCCGGTAGCGATTGGAACCAAGCAGATTAGCACTACAGGTGAGGTAGAAGCGGAACCATCCCATCCCGCTATCAATTACGTGATAGTATATGTGCTTTTAATCCTGTTCTTTATGTCTATCATGATGACAGGCAATATGATTGCCGCAGAAGTTACCTCGGAAAAAAGCTCTCGTATTATGGAGATTCTGATCACAAGCGCTTCACCATTGGCGCAGATGTTCGGAAAGGTTATCGGGATTTTCCTGGTTGGATTAACGCAAATTGTAATTATCGCCGCGGCAATTGCCGCCAATCTGAAACTGCCGCATAATGCGACAATTATGAGCGACTTTGATTTAAATTTCAGTCAGTTTAATGTTGGTTTACTGACATATGGCATCATCTTGTATATTCTAGGCTACTTCCTCTTCGCCTTAATGTACGCAGCTGTTGGTTCCATTGTCAGCCGTACTGAGGATCTTGGTCAGGCGGTTATGCCGATTATGATGCTGGGCTTTGCAGCTTTCTACATCCCGTTGTTCAGCATCGCTAGTCCTGATACCCTGCTAGTCAAGGTAGCGAGCTTTGTACCGTTCACCTCTCCATTGACGCTGTTGCTGCGAATTGGTGTGGGGAGTATAGCATTGTGGGAAATTATCGTCTCGCTGGCAATTCTCCTGGTCACGACGTTCTTCTTTGGCTGGCTGGCCGCGAAGATCTACCGCACCGGTGTCCTGATGTACGGTAAGCGTCCTAGCATTAAGGAAATCAGAAAAGCAATGAAAGCTTACAAAATTTGATTTGGTTTCACCCATATCCGAAAGGGGATTGATGATAATGAATGCAAAAAACGTTCAGAAGACCAATGAAGAGAAATACCAGATCGGTACGTTCCTGTTCTTTTCCTCCATGCTCTGTTTTTTAAGTGTTCAGATGGACCCCGGAGATTCCGGGCTGCGGCTGGGATTCAAGATCGGAATGGGAATTTTGGGTGCAGTGGGCGCGGTATATGGGCTGTATCAGTACGGAAAGTTGCGTCAGAAAGAGAAACAATAATGATATTTGCTGAATGGATATGAATAGTACGATCCGGAGCCTACTATAATGTGGCTCCGTTTTTTTTACCCTAAAAGCCTCTACTATCGGATCATCCCATGCATTGACGTATACTCCCTTGCCACGCGGGTCACAATAAGGGCAACCTAATTTTGCTAAATGAGAGGTGGCTTCCATGCAACTGGTATCGGATTCCGGGAAATTGCTGGACGCTGATCTGCACAACAATATTCGCTCGATACGGGAAGCATTGGGGGACAGTCCGGATCTAATTGTTCGAGAGATGGTGTTGGCTGACCATTGGGGAGTGGCCTTGCTATACATGAACGGTCTGGCTGATCGCACGATGATCCAGACAGCTGTGCTGAAATCGCTGACGAATCTGGGGGCGTTAAAACCGGAGCAGGAGTCATCCTTCAGGGACGCCCCGCTGATCTATTTGAAGGAAAAAGCCCTTACCGTGGGTGACATTAGCTATCTCAATGGGATAGACACGCTGTTCACACATCTCTTGTCAGGAGATGCCATTCTTTTGCTCGACGGATATGCGGAAGGGCTCCGCATCGGGGTGACCGGACGCGAAGACCGGACCGTGGGCGAACCGACCTCCCAGCCGAGCATTCGTGGACCGATGGATGCTTTTACCGAGAATATTCAAACTAATATCTCACTGATCCGCCGGAGGATCAAGGACCCGCAGTTATGGCTTGAAATCCATCCGATTGGCACAATAACCAAGACCAGTGTCGCTATTATGTATCAGAAAAATATTGTGAGCGGGCAAATTCTTCAGGAAGTACGTAACCGACTGGATGCTATCGATATCGACGGTATTCTGGAGAGCGGCTATATCGAGGAATTTATTCAGGACAAGACCGCCACTCCATTCCCTACGGTATACAACAGTGAGCGCCCCGATACGATCGTGGCGGGAATACTGGAGGGGAAAGTAGCGATAATCATAGATGGTACGCCGTTTGTCCTGCTCGTTCCAGCACTCTTTGTTCATTTCTTGCAGACACCGGAAGACTACTATCAGCGCTCCGACATTAGCACCCTGATTCGGATGATTCGCTTTATGTCGTTTCTGATTGTCTTGCTCGCCCCGTCATTCTACATCGCTATTACAACCTTTCATCAGGAGATGTTGCCCACGAATCTACTGCTGAATCTGGCCGCGCAGCGGGAAGGTGTCCCCTTTCCGGCTTTTATTGAGGCGCTAATGATGGAGATCGTCTATGAAATTCTGCGGGAAGCCGGTATACGGATGCCAAGAACGGTGGGTCAGGCCGTATCCATTGTCGGCACACTCGTCATTGGGCAATCTGCGGTAGAAGCGGGTATTATCTCCGCGGCGATGGTCATTATCGTGTCTATTACGGCGATTTCGAGTTATGTCATTCCGGCGAATACAATGTCCATTTCTGTGCGAATGATCCGGTTCGTATTAATGGGGCTGGCTGCTTCATTTGGGCTATTCGGGATTCTGGTGGGGGTTATTATCCTGGTGCTGCACCTGAATACGCTCCGTTCCTTTGGCGTTCCTTATCTGAGTCCGCTGGCTCCGTTTAATCTGGATGCTCAGAAAGACTCGCTGTTCCGGTTGCCTTGGCCAGCTATGCGCAAACGGCCGAAGATGTACAATCGCAAGAACCTGGTGCGGCAATCACGCAAATAAATAGCTATCGTTGAGGTGCATCCATGAAGCGTATTACAGGGGGGATTTTAGCGGCAGTAATGATCCTTGTGCTGTTGACAGGGTGCTGGAGCCGCCGGGAATTGAATGAACTAGGCATTGTGTCGGGCATCGCAATCGATAAATCTAATGATCAGTACCAATTGACCGTACAGGTGGTTATACCGGATCAGGTGAATGGCCGTACAGGTAAGCAAAATACTCCGGTGGCGGTTTATAAGACGGTGGCACCGACCCTCTTTGAGGCCTTCCGCAAGCTGACAGAAACGAGCCCCCGAAAGATCTATACTGCCCACATCAGGACACTGGTTCTAAGTGAGGAGGTGGCTCGGGACGGCATTGCCAAAGTGATAGATATTCTGGTGCGTAATCCGGAGACAAGACCGGATTATTATGTATTAATCGCTAGGGATGCCTCTGCGGAAAATATTCTGAAAGTCCTGACACCGCTGGAGAAAATCCCCGCGGAGGCGTTATTCTACTCACTGGATACTTCAAACAAGGTTTGGGCACCGGTAGCTGCGGTGACTGTTGACACGTTGATTGACCAACTCATGACTACGGGAATGAGTCCTGTGCTGCCAGGGATTTCCCTTTTGGAGAATGACAGTAGGGATACTAAATCTGAGGATATGAGACTTATCGATCATCCGGTAAAACTGGGGTATTCAGGCATGGCAGTCTTCCGCAATGACAAGCTGATTGGATGGATGACCAAAGATGAAGGTAAAGGCTATAACTATATTAGGAACACGGTTAGCAGCACAGCAGGGCATTTGAAATGTCCGGATGGCAAGTATATCAGTCTTGAAATTATCCGTTCACACACGGAAATGAAAAGCCGCCTGGAGGCGGGTAAACCTGTCATTGAGATCAGCGCCAAAGTGGAAAGCAACATCGGGGAATTGGAGTGCAGTCTGAACATCAATGATCCAATGGTGCTAGAACAGCTGCAAGTTGCTGGAGAACAGGATCTTGAGGATTTGATGAGGCAATCGGTTGAAGCAGTCCAGCGCCGTTATAAAGTCGATGTTTTCGGTTTTGGACAGGTGATTTATAATGCCTACCCCAAGCTGTGGAAGAAGTTAGAGTCACAGTGGGATGATGAATTCCCCCATCTAAAAGTGGTGTACAAGGTGGATGCTCATATTCGTAACACTGGCATGATTGCTAATTCGATTGAGCGCCGGATGAAGGAGAAATAGACATGACTCTTACGACCATTGTCGTCGGTTTTTGTTCCCTTGCCATCGCTGCTTTCGAGCTCCCTCCCTTGATTAAGAAAGGCTGGGCGCGTGAAACATTAATTTTCATAGTCATGCTGGTTGCCGGGGCAATCGTCAGTATTGTGGCTTTAAAAGGAATCCAGACACCTAGTCCGATGCGGGTTCCTGAGCTGATCTACAAACCTTTGTATCGATGGATGGAGTACATTCTACAGGTAAAGGATGATTGAGGCATGGAAAATGGGAGAATCAGCTCCAGACAACTTGCTGTGCTGGTCATCTACTTTATTATTGGCGATATGTTGTTGATTCTGCCCTCACTCACGATATCCGCGGCTAAACAAGATGGATGGATCTCCGGAGGAATAGGCCTCTTGATCGGATGGCCGATTGCCTGGTTTCTGTACCGGTTCAGCCGCCTGTTTCCCAAGCTGACGATTATTCAATACAACCGGCGCCTCTTGGGGAGATGGATTGGGGGGTTGATTTCTTTATTTTACCTGTACTACTATTTGGTCACTACCGCGATGCTGCTTCGGGAAGCCGGTGATTTTCTCACTACGCAGATTTTTACGGAGACGCCCATCAATGCGATTCACTTCATGATGATCATTACGTTGGTGTGGGGGACCAAGAGTGGACTGGAAGCTATTGCCCGGTCGGGAGAGACTTTTTTCCCACTGTATATCTTTTTGTTTCTGGCCCTGTTCTTTCTGCTGCTTCCCCAGGCCGAATTATCCAGACTCCAACCTATAATGGGTGAGGGACTTCGGGCCATTACACATGGTTCATTATACAGCAGTACCTTCACGTTCTGTGAACTGAATGCTGTGCTGATGTTTCTTCCCTATGTAGTTACCAGCAAGACTACGGAAAGAGATTATTTGATCGGGGTTTTCCTTGGAGGGATGGCTATCTGCTCTATTATTCTGCTGGCCCTGCTGGTGATTGGACCGAATCTGGCCTCCAGCTATCTCTATACTACCTATGCTGCCGCACAAAAAATCAACGTGGGGAATTTTCTACAGCGAGTGGAGGCCATACTGGCTATCAATTGGATTTTATCGACATTTTTCAAGACTATTCTGGACTTCTATGCTTTCCTGCTCGGGACCGCTCAGCTCTTCAAGTTGCGTGATTATCGTCCGTTGTCGATTCCTGGCGGCATGCTCGTCTTTGGTTTGGCGTTTGCGATCACGACCAATACCGTATATTTCGATTATATTGTCGACTATTATATCTTCTGGGATTTCACCTGTGCGCTAGTCCTTCCGCTGATGCTTTATATGGTGTACAAATTCAGAAGTAAGGAGATGTTCCAACAGTAAGCTGGGCTGTATTTCTATTCACGGTTTACAGAATGGAATAATAGGCGCTGGGCGTTCCAGTTCTGAACCTGTTGTCGTTCCCGGATACATGTGTAATCGTAATCCGAATCATACGCCGCACGACTTCCTTTTGTAAAAAGAGAAATTATTTCATAGTACCGTCTATCCACGGAATTCCGGCAACCAAGGGAAAGAAAGTGGACTAAAAGCATGTTTATTAGCCGTTATGAGGCATTTATCTTCCTCAAGCCCCTCTTTTCGTATTTGAGCGGAAGACGTGTCAAAATCTTGGAGTTCCGCGCTTTTGGGAAAAACAACCCCGAAATATATAAAAAATTCGATAATCGTGACAAAAACGTGAAAATAGGAGAAATAGAGAGATTGAACATTAAGAAAACGCTACCCAATATGAAAAGGGTTTTCTTTATGCATTATTTTGGCATCCTTGGCGTTTTACAAGAATTCCTGCATGAGAGTATGATTACATCTGTTTCAACCACAACCGAATAGTTGATCCGCTTAATTTCCGTCAAGGAAAGCGGGGGAACCAACAATCGGCAGCCGATGTGAGAGTCGGAAGCCGGTTATGGGGTGAATCCTGTATGGATGCAGCTAGTCATGCATCTGTATGGGTAGGGCGACTCTCACCGCCCGAATCCGTCAGCTAACCTCGTAAGCGTATGGAGAGAGGATGAGTGCAATGTGACCGTTAGCGAGCCACAGAGGAGATCCTTTGTGGTTTTTTGCTGTGCTTTTATAAGCAAAACGCTTGTAAGGCAGCGTCTGGTGACGTGACACAGCCACACACGGCTGTGCCCGAAAATGACGATAGGTCACGTTCCTTTCGGAGATTTTCGTTGCCTCCTTGTTGTTGTGCAAGAGCAGGAGGGGATAAGAGATATGGCGGATCAGATGGAATATGTGCTGGTATGCGCACCTACAAAGGCTGGCGAGCATTTTATCAAGATATTGAAATTCAGAGGCATTCAGGTAGCTGGACTAACGAACAATCAAGAGGAAAAGACCCGTTTAGAGGAATTGGGAGTTGAGAACACTGTTTTAGTAGATACTCGCCATCAGAAAACGTGGTTTCGTCCATCCTTTCCTGTAGGCAAGGTGTATTTGTTCGAGAGCAGTTTCCCGCTGTGTTGTCGTTACATCCAAATGTGCCGGGCCTGGACAACACAGCCCATCTTTGTAATTACCACTTCCTTGAACCCCAGATTGGTCTATACAAGACTGGGCGCAAGTTATGTCATCTATTCCCACAGCGGGGATGCCGTTTTTTTAGTGGACCAAACTTCCTGTGATCAGGGATAACAAAAGGGGCTGGAAACGATGCTGGATCTGTATATGATCGCCGCACTGGCCGTTACGTACGGCTTGTTCTATGGATTTGTACAATGGTGTTCAGGTGTAGTCGAGGATGCAGGGGGGAATGAGCGGTGATTGTGATTATTGCTGTGACCTTGCTGCTGTTCATCTATCTGGTCTATGCGCTGATTAACCCGGAGAAATTTTAGCTATATCTAACGCGAGAAATAAGAACAGAAATAGAAGCCTTGCTAAGGAGGGACATTCATGGGCATTCTGCAAATGGTCGTTGTGATCGTAATCCTGCTGCTTCTGGTGAAGCCAGTGGGCACCTATGTATATCATGTATTTTCAGGTGAGCCTAACCGTACGGATAAATGGTTTGGTCGTACAGAGAATGGCATCTATCGCCTCATTGGGCTGAAGAAGCGCGAAGGAATGTCCTGGAAGAAATATGCGCTCAGCTTTATTTTAACAAATATCGTGCTGGTAGCCTTCAGTTATATCATTTTGCGGGTGCAGCAGGGACTGCCGCTTAACCCGAATGGAATCGCAGATATGGAGCAGACGCTTACGTTCAATACGGTCATCAGCTTTATGACGAACACGAATCTGCAGCATTACAGCGGAGAGACCGGCCTGTCGTATTTCTCGCAAATGGCTGTGATTACGATGATGATGTTCACCTCTGCTGCCAGCGGCTTCTCTGTGGCGATCGCTTTTGTCAGAGGGATCACGGGGCGGGAGTTGGTGGGGAACTTTTTTGAAGACTTTGTAAAAGCACATGTGCGGATCTTTCTGCCTCTCGCATTGCTGGTATCGCTGATTCTGGTCGGCCTGCATGTGCCGCAGACGCTGAAGCCGACGCTTGAGGTCACTACACTTGAGGGCCAGGTGCAGCATATTGCGATAGGGCCTGTGGCTTCGCTGGAATCGATCAAACATCTTGGGACGAACGGTGGTGGCTTCTTCGGGGCCAACTCCTCTCATCCTTTCGAGAATCCAAGTCCGCTTACGAACGTGCTGGAAATTCTCTCGATGTGGATGCTGCCTGCGGCTCTGCCATATACGTATGGCTTGTTTGCCAAAAACAAACGTCAGGGCTGGGTGATTTTTACCGCGATGATGACGCTCTTCGTGCTGCTGCTGGGACTGAACTATTATGCTGAGACCCGTGGGAATCCGGCGATTAACGCCTTCGGTATCGATTCCTCGCAGGGCAGTATGGAAGGCAAGGAGGTTCGTTTTGGTATACCGCAATCCTCCCTGTTCACTACGGTGACAACCGCGGCGACCACAGGCAGTGTTAACAATATGCATGACACGCTGACACCGCTCGGCGGAATTACACCGCTGGCGCTCATGATGCTGAATAATGTGTTTGGCGGCAAGGGTGTCGGGCTGATTAATATGCTGATGTATGCGATTATGGGTGTTTTCCTGAGTGGACTTATGGTCGGCAGAACTCCGGAATTCCTCGGAAGGAAGATCGAAGCCAGGGAGATGAAGCTAATCGCTATCGCGATCCTGATTCACCCGCTCATAATCCTGGTACCGACCGCGGGGGCCTTCCTGACCGAGCTGGGCAAAGGCTCAATTACCAATCCGGGCTTTCATGGCCTGACCCAGGTGTTATATGAATATGTCTCTTCGGCCGCGAATAATGGATCTGGATTTGAGGGACTGGTGGACAATACCTCCTTCTGGAATATAACGACCGGGATCGTTATGCTGCTGGGCCGATACGTCTCTGTGATCGCTATGCTGGCGGTTGCCGGGTCCCTGCTGCGCAAGAACACTGTACCAGAGACGACCGGAACCTTCCGGACAGATAATGGCTTGTTCACCGGCATCCTGATTGGTACGGTTCTGATCATCGGTGCGTTGACCTTTTTACCAGTCATTGTGCTTGGCCCGATTGCTGAGTACTTGACCTTGCGGTAAGCAGTGGCTGTCCATAGCTAGCTTTGCTAGGCAAAGCTTTGAAAGAGAGGGAGAACAAGATGAGTACTGCCAAAAGAAAAAAGCTGCTGACCGGACCGATACTCCTCAGCGCTGTAAAAGATAGTTTTGTGAAATTGAACCCGGTGACGCTGATGAAGAATCCAGTCATGTTCGTCGTCGAGATCGGTACCATCATCGTTCTGTTTATGGTGCTGGTACCCGGATACTTTCATGCTGAGCAGTCGATGGGCTTCAACATTACGGTATTCTGCATTTTGCTGTTTACCGTTCTGTTCGCCAACTTCGCAGAAGCCCTCGCTGAAGGCCGCGGAAAGGCCCAGGCAGATTCACTGAAGAAGACCAAACAGGATATTACGGCCAATAAACTGGTGGGAACAGCGACCAAGACGGTTTCTTCCTCTGAGCTGCGCAAAGGCGATATCGTGGTCGTCAGCCAAGGGGAACTTATCCCGGGTGACGGTGAGGTCATTGAGGGACTGGCTTCAGTAGATGAATCGGCCATTACCGGTGAGTCAGCACCTGTCATCAAAGAAGCGGGCGGCGATTTTGGTTCTGTTACCGGCGGTACACGTGTCGTGAGCGATGAGATTAAGGTGCGGATTACAAGTGATCCGGGGGAATCGTTTCTGGACCGGATGATCTCCTTGGTGGAAGGGGCCAAACGTCAGAAGACGCCGAACGAAATTGCGCTGAACACACTCTTGATCAGTCTGACGATTATCTTTCTGATTGTCGTCGTTACCCTGCGGCCGATAGCGGGATACTTGAACATTGAGCTTGATATTCCGGTCATGATTGCCCTGCTGGTCTGCCTGATCCCGACAACAATCGGCGGACTGCTCTCGGCGATCGGCATAGCGGGTATGGACCGGGTCACCCAGTTCAACGTGCTCGCTATGTCCGGGAAAGCGGTGGAAGCTGCCGGAGACATCAATACGATGATCCTGGATAAGACCGGAACCATTACCTTCGGGAACCGGATGGCGAGTGAATTTGTGCCGGTGGGCCAAGAGACGGAAGTCGATCTAACGGCCTGGGCGGCGATAAGCTCTCTGAAGGACGAGACGCCTGAAGGGCGGTCCGTCATTGAACTTGCCAAGAAGCTGGAACGCAGCTATGACAGCAGTCTTGGAGACGGCGGCGAATTTGTGGAATTCAAGGCCGAGACCCGGATGAGTGGCATCGACCTTCGTGACGGACGCAGTGTGCGTAAGGGAGCCGTTGATTCCGTGAAAAAATGGGTATTGTCAAAGGGTGGACAGATTCCGGGTGACCTGGATAGCCGTTCTGATGACATTGCCCGGTTGGGAGGTACTCCGCTTGCAGTTGCCGTAGACAACCGCATCTATGGACTCATCTATCTGAAGGATACCGTCAAGCCCGGTATGAAGGAGCGGTTCGAAGAGCTGCGGCAGATGGGAATCAAGACGATTATGTGTACCGGTGATAATCCGCTGACTGCTGCTACCATTGCTCGCGAAGCGGGAGTCGATGATTTCATTGCCGAAAGCACCCCAGAGGATAAAATTGAAGTCATTCGCCGTGAACAGTCACAAGGTAAATTGGTGGCTATGACCGGTGACGGTACGAATGATGCACCCGCACTGGCTCAAGCAGATGTTGGGCTGGCGATGAATAGTGGTACTACAGCCGCCAAGGAAGCGGCCAATATGGTCGATCTGGACTCAGATCCTTCGAAGATTATTGAGGTGGTCGCAATCGGGAAGCAGTTGCTAATGACGCGCGGTGCGTTGACGACATTTAGTATCGCGAACGACATCGCCAAGTATTTTGCTATTATTCCGGCCATGTTCACCCTGGCGATTCCGGAGATGGGGGTTCTTAATGTCATGGGACTTGGCTCGCCAAGCTCGGCCATCATCTCTGCGCTGATTTTCAATGCGATCATCATTCCGCTGTTGATTCCTCTCGCTATGCGGGGCGTGTCCTACAAGCCGATGAGCTCGTCCAGACTACTCGGCCGCAACCTTTTTATCTATGGCTTTGGCGGCGTGGTTGTACCGTTCGTAGGCATTAAGCTGATTGATATGATTGTAAGTGTGTGGATCTAGCAGCTGATTATATCAGGAAGAGGATGAGGATGTTATGAAAAACGCTAATGTTTTTATCGTTGTGCGGCTTGCTCTGGTTTTCATTGTTCTGTGCGGTGTGGTCTATCCACTAGCTACGACAGCTATTGCCCAGGTGCTCATGCCTTCCCAAGCTAATGGCAGTCTACTTAAAAATGAAGCTGGTGACGTTGTTGGCTCGAAACTGATTGGTCAGAACTTTACAGATCCGCGTCTGTTCCACAGCCGGGTATCTAGCATCGAGTATAAAGCCGAGGCTTCTGGCTCTAACAACTATGGACCTTCCAATCCAGATATGCTAAAGCGTACGAAGGATTTTATCGCGCAGTGGCAGAAAGACAACCCCGATGTTGCCTTGAATAAGCTGCCCGTGGATCTAGTGACCAACTCGGGATCAGGGCTTGACCCCCATATCTCCCTGGCTGCGGCGGCTGTGCAGATTCCACGAATCAGCAAGCTGACGGGAATTCCGGCTGCAGAGCTGGAGCGGCTTGTAGCAGCGCATACCCAAGGGCGCGATTTGGGCTTGTTCGGCGAAGAGCGTGTGAATGTACTGGAACTGAATCTGGATGTGCAGAAAAGCGATGAAGCCATAGAATAAAGTCAGAGGTCAGCATCCCTGCACGGGGCGTCTGTGAACGGGCAGGGATGCATGAGCCATGCAAGGGAGAGGGTCTGCATGGGAACATACCGGCGAAAAACACCAGAGGAACTGCTGCTGTCCTTATATGAATTGCACCGCGGCCGTCTGAAGATTTACATCGGCCCGGCAAGCGGGTCGGGCAAGACGTACCAGATGCTGCGCGAGGGGCAGATGCTGAGAGCACAGGGGATTGATGTGGTGACCTGTGCGGTTTCCACCCACCAAAGCCCGGAAACGCTGGATCAGCTCCGTGATCTGGAGCGGATCCCCAGCATTCACTGGCACAAGAAGGGGATAGAGAAGAAGGATCTCGATATGGAAGCCATCTTGCAGCGCAATCCGGAGGTTGTGCTCACGGATGGCGCAGCACATCTGAACCGTGAGGGAGCCGAGCGGGTAGGTCGGCTTGAGGACATCCAGTATTTGCTGAGCCATGGCATCAGTGTCATTACCACAGTGAATGTCTACGAAGTGGAAGGAGCGGCGGAACTGGCCCGGCAATGGACGGGGATGAAGGTGGAGCATTCTGTTCCAGTAAATGTGCTTGCCTTGGCCGATGAGCTGGTCCTGGTGGATGTGACCCCAGAGAAGATTCTTCAGCGCTTGTCCGAGGGTCATGTCGGCGGAGAAGCCAACACTCATCTGTTCAATAAAGGTAACCTGGGCAAGCTGCGTGAGTTGGCGCTCCGCCTTGTAGCCGAAGATGTGAATGACTCCCTGGAGAAGCACCAGAAGGAGCAGGGACTTCAGGGCAGGGTCCGCATTGCTGAGAAAGTGCTGGTCTCCGCGCAGTATTACTGGAATGGCTCTATTCATATTCGCCGTGGACAGCAGATTGCCAAGCGACTGAACGCAGAGCTTGAAGTAGTGTCGTTCTGGAAGCAGGGACTTACGATGCCCTCTAATGCTGCTACCTTTAAGACCTCATTATGGAAGCTGGCAGAAAAAATCGGTGCCTCGATAAAGGAGATCCCCTTCCGGTCCAGGAGGGAAATCCCTCTTCTGCTGGTGCAGTACGCGACGGATCATAAGGTCACCCGAATCGTTATGGGTCACTCCAAACAGACAGCGTGGCAGGACTTTTGGAAAGGGTCGATCGCGGGCACGCTGTTGAAGCAGATTCGTAATGTGGATGTATTCTTCGTAGCAGATCGTGCGGAAGTAGAGGGAGAACGGGTGCTTCCAACCCGGCAGAGCCGCGATAGTGATCAGGAGACGAACGCTTACCATAGACTGAGCAATCAGGAAGTGATGGAGAAAATAGAGGATTTTCGGCGGGGCACCTTCAAGGTCTACATTGGCGCTGCTCCCGGGGTTGGGAAGACCTACAAGATGCTGCGCGAGGGCAATGACCTCCTGAAAAGAGGGATCGATGCCGTCATTGGGCTACTAGAAACCCATGGTCGTAAGGAAACGCTGGCACAGGTAGCCGATCTTGATACCGTTCCCCGCCTGCAAATGGATTACCGGGGAACGGTGTTGGAAGAAATGGATACGGAAGCGATCATTCGCCGCAACCCTGAGGTGGTACTGGTGGATGAACTTGCGCATACCAACGTACCGGGAAGCAAGCACAAAAAGCGGTATATGGACGTAATAGAATTGCTGGATGCAGGGATTTCGGTAATTTCGACCGTGAATGTGCAGCATCTAGAAAGCTTGAATGATGCGATTGAGCAGATCACCGGTGTCAGAGTAAGGGAGACCGTGCCGGACAGCATCTTGCAGCAGGCCAGTGAGGTTGAACTGATTGATGTAACACCCGAGGCACTGCAAGAGCGGATGAAGGAGGGCAAAATTTATGACATGGCCAAGGTGGATCAGGCGCTGGGGAATTTCTTCAAAATCGGCAACCTGATTGCACTCCGGGAGCTGGCCCTGCGGGAGATTGCTGACGATGTAGATGAGCGTCTGGAAGCCTGGGAGCGCGACGGATCACTGCGAGGGCCCTGGCGGCGCAAGGAAGCGATCTATGTCTGCATCACGCTCGGGCATCAGGCCGAGCGGCTCATCCGCCGCGGCTTCCGAATTGCTTACAGACTTAAGGCTTGCTGGTACGTTACGTATGTCCAGGAATTCAAGCAAGTGAGCGCAGCTCAGGAGGAGCGCATCCGTAAACTCAAGGAATTGACAGAAAGTCTCGGGGGTATTTTCAAAATTATACCTAGTACGGCTCCGGGCCGCGTGGCCGCGCTGCTGCTAGAGAGGTCGCAAGCCCTTCAGAGCACTCAGATCATTATCGGGCAGTCCCAACGTTCCTGGCTTCGCCGCTGGCTGCGGGGCGATGTGACCAAACAAATCCTGCGTTCCGCCCGGCATGTCGATGTGCTGGTTGCGGCCGATTACAGGCCCGAAGCTTCTCGTCCGGTAAAATAGAAAGGGGATCTCCACAGCCTGATGACGGCTTGCGAGATCCCCTTTTGTATAAAGAGCATACTGCTTAATGTATTGAATTATTTAGCAGATGATTCAATCAGGGACTTTAGTTCCTGGTGGTTGAACCCTTTGACTGCATGGTTACCGGATACGGTCACTGGAATGCCCATGAAGCCCAGTTTCTCAACTTCTTCTTGATAAGCAGTGTTGGTCATGATGTCTCTTACTTCAAAGGCAACACCTTGTTCAGTAAGGAATTGTTTGACCAGATTGCAGTCGCTGCAGCCTGTTGTGGAATAGACAATCACTTGTTCGCTCATTGGTTTACAGCCTCATTGATAGCGTCTTTAGTGATCTTCCAATGGGATGTATTCCAGCGGACTTCGCTGTCTTCAAGCAGGAAGAGCTGTGGAGACTCATGCTTAATGCCGAAATCTTCAGCAATTTGATTGGATACCGGGCGGTCTTCAATAACATGAACGATGGCTGCCGTAGTGTCCGAGTCCTTAAGGAAGGCTTGGAATTCTTCATGCGCTTTGGCGCTGATCGGGCAGGTTGTGCTGTGCTTGAAGAGCAGCTTCTTGCCTGGCTGCCCAACATATTGTTGTAGATCATCCAGTGTATGCAGTTGTTGAATAGACAAATGAATCACCTTCCTGTATGTTTTTTTGTTTAAATTTAAGGCATTATCAGGGTGATTAGCAACCTGTAATCATGATTGTAACATAGTTAAAAATTAAAGCAAAAAAATTATTATCCGTGCTGGTAATGGCCGCTTTACCGAATGGCCCTGCGGGTATTGAAAAAACCATGACTGCATGCTAAGGTGAGGGGGTTAATGAAATAATTACCACGAATGGGAGTGACCAAAGCAATGAATAAGGTTGCTTGTATTACCGGTGCGGACCGGGGACTTGGACTGTTTCTTACCCGCTGGCTGCTAGAGAATCAATATCTGGTATTTGCCGGTCAATACCTGGAAGATTCGGATTTTCTGAAAGCGCTTAAGGATCAATACCCGGATCAGCTGAGACTGGTCCCGCTTGATATTGGAGACAGCGACAGTGTTAAGAGAGCGGCAAGGATGATTGCCAGCAGCACAAGGCATGTTGATATCATCATTAATAATGCAGGTATTATTCAATCCTCTGATTATGCTTCGATGCTTGTGGATATGGACATTGAAGCGATGCAGAAAATCTATAATGTCAATACGCTAGGATCACTGAGAGTCAGCAATGCGCTGATGGGGCTGCTACTCCAGAGCGAACAGAAATTAATCGTTAACATTTCGTCGGAGGCTGGCAGCGTTGGTCGCAACAAGCGCACCAACATGTACGGATACTGCATGTCCAAGTCGGCGCTCAATATGCAGTCCTCTCTTCTGCATAATCATCTGAAGGAGCTGGGCGGACAGGTGATGATCTTCCATCCTGGCTGGCTTCAAACCTATATGGGTGGGAAGATCGATGAGTTTGCGACTACGACTCCAGAAGAGTCGGCCTACAAGATTATGGCGCTGGTACAGAATCATAAGCAGTATTTGGGCGAAGAGCCTGCATACCTGGATCTGGATGGAAATCACTGGCCTTGGTAGGCTCTAGTTAAGGAGTAAATATTCTAACTTAAGGATGTGTACACATGACTACTATAAAAGCGCTTGCCCTGGGCAGCTACTCTAACGTGAAATATCACCCGTTCAAGGATGTGGATCGTGAATTCGAGAATATTTTCAAAGATGAAGTAGAGGTACATTGCACGGAGGACCTGGATACATTGAATCCTGAAACGCTGGCTGGTTATGAACTCATTATTTCCTATACCGAATTTTCGGATGAGCCGCTTACTCCACAACAAACCGCAGCTCTGATTTCCTTTGTCGCCGGAGGAGGAGGACTCCTTGTCGTACATAACGGAATCTCCATGCAGCGCACGCAGGAGCTCGGCACGGTGCTGGGCGGGTATTTCACCCACCATCCGGAATATACGTCACTCCAAATCGAATTCCCGCAGCCAGAGCATCCGATTGTGCAGGGCATCGCAGCTTTCACGATTGATGACGAGCCGTATTATTTTGAAATGCAGCCGCATTTCAAGACGACGGTGCTGGCTCATTATCTCCATGAAGGCGCAATGAGAGAAGCGGCTTGGTGTCATGAATTCGGCCAAGGCCGTGTGGTCTACCTGATGCCTGGGCATCATCTGCCATCTTTCTCGGTTGAGCCGTTCCGTCAATTGATTCTGCGGAGTGGATTATGGGCGGCGGCCCGGCTATAGCTATCATATGGATATAAGATAGTACGACCTTGGAAAGAGTCCGGCTGCGGAACCCCCCGCAGACTGGGCTCTTTTTGCATGTGTGCATGAATAATCCTGCTTCGGTAAAAATATGGCTACAGCTGTTAAGTGGGAGGTCGTAATTCATGTGGAATATGATTGCGGGATGGCTCCCTGGTTGGAGCGTCCTGTTTCAGGGACTTATTCTTCTGATTGTCCCCATAGTCATCACACAGACAGTGAACTGGATCAGAACCTCCGAGGGGGATGTCAGCAAACGGGGCCAGAAAGCTAAAGCAGCCTTAAACAAGGATGGTGGAGTAACCCCCATAAAAGGCACAAAAGGTGCAGAAGGTACGAAGTCGAACAAAACTACATTCATTGCGGGAAAGGAAGACAGTGGTGAATCTGGCAACAATGATGGACAAGAGACGCCATACCACTCCTATACAGGCAATATAGATGAGGACCTTCAGTTGTTCAAGAAGATTAGTAGCGATATGGCGGATGTGAACATCAGGTTGCTGCGTATCGGAGCTCTGCAGATCAAGGCTGTGCTGCTTTTCGTGGATGGCTTGACGGATAAGGACAGCATGGACCGCAACATTTTGAGGCCATTGATGAATGCAGTTCTACCCTTTGAAGGGATGAACGAGGCGCCCGAAGCAGGGGAACTGAAGCGGATTATTGTTGAACGAATCCTTCTGGTCTCGGAGATTGAGTACACTACTGATCCGGCAAAATCACTAAAAAAGGTACTGTTCGGTTCTGCTGTGCTGATGGTGGACGGCATGAAGGAATTGTTCGTGCTGGGCACGCCCAAAGGCAGAACAAGAGGCGGGGAAGAGCCGGTATCCGAAGCGCTTTTGCGCGGTTCGCGCATTGGCTTTAATGAGACGCTCAGTGACAATACGGCCATGCTGAGAAGGCATGGACAGAACACCGAACTGGTGATGGTTTCTTTTACTGTGGGCAAAAGGGTGGAGAAGGAGCTTGTCCTTACCTATATCCGGGATATAGCGAATGAGGAACTGGTGGAGGAAATTAAACGCAGAATTCTAACGATAGATATTGATGATGTTCAGGAGTCGGGTTTTGTGGAACAACTGATCGAGGACGACTTTCTCAGTCCCTTTCAACAGATTCAGAATACCGAACGACCTGACCGTGTCATGGCTGCCATGCTGGAGGGGAGAGCTGCGATCCTGCTGGATGGGACCCCATTTGCCCTGATTATGCCGGTGACGTTTGGGATGCTGCTGCAATCGCCCGAAGATTATTTTGACCGCTGGATAGCAGGGTCTCTACTGCGGGCATTGCGCTTCTTCGCGGCAATGGTTTCACTCTTCGCTCCGGCTCTGTATATATCCTTTCTTTCTTTTCATCCAGGGCTAATTCCAACCAAGCTGGTGATATCCATTGTCAGTTCCCGTCAGGGCGTTCCTTTTCCCTCGTTGATTGAGGCGCTGATCATGGAAGTATCCATTGAAATCCTGCGGGAGGCTGGCTTACGGCTACCGAAGCCGATCGGCCCTGCAATGGGAATCGTCGGAGGTCTGATTATCGGCCAGGCCGCGGTAGAGGCGGGAATTGTCAGTCCTATTCTCGTTATCGTCGTTGCTGTTACAGCCATTTCTTCTTTCGCCATGCCGATGTACAGTGCGGGTATCACCTTACGACTGCTACGCTTCGTAGCGATGTTCTTCGCAGCGGTGTTCGGGATGTACGGTGTCATCTTGTTCTTCCTGCTACTGAGCAGCCATTTAATCAAGCTGAAGAGCTTTGGAGTACCTTATCTGGGCTTAGCAGTACCCTCTCATGTAAAGGACTGGAAGGATTTTATTATCCGGCTGCCCCTGCAGTTGCTTAAACGCCGCCCGGCGATATTGAAATCGAAAGGCCCGATCCGAAAAGGATAAGCAAAGCAAATCAAGGCAAGAGAGGTGAAAGGCTGAAATATGGAAACGAGGGATCGAATAACAACAACCGAGGTAATCATTATTGTGGTTAACTATGTTCTTGCAGCAGGTGTGTTCACCCTTCCTCGGACTACTGTTGAACAGGCAGGAACCCCTGATGTCTGGATTTCTGTGATCCTTGGCGGTCTCCTCTCCATGATTACAGGACTGATCATTGCCAAACTCAGCCAGCGCTTCCCTGGACAGACGATTTATCAATACAGTGGAAAAATAATCGGGCGGCCGTTGGCAATCCTGCTGGGCGTGGTGCTCATTGGTTATTTTGTGTGCATTGCCAGTTATGAGATACGTACCGTGCAGGAAGTGACCGTCTTTTTTCTACTGGAGGGAACACCCAACTGGGCGATTACTGGGATCTTTATGTGGGTCGCCCTTTATCTATGCAGGGGTGGGATCAATGCGATCTCTCGCATGTGCCGATTGCTGTTTCCCATTACCTGGACTGTGTTTTTTGGCGTGTGCCTGCTTAGTCTGCAGATCGTCGATATCAACAATTTGCGTCCTGTACTGGGTCAGGGCATGGGTCCAGTCTGGCGGTCTATCAAGCCAACAGCTTTGACCTTTACCTCCGGGGAAGCCCTGCTTTTTCTGGTTGCTTTTATGGATAAGCCGAAAAAGACGATGAAGGTGGTTGTTTCTGCAACACTAATCGCTATGGTTTTTTACATTGTGGCAGTTGTGCTTTGCATCGGGGCCTTTTCTGTAGATGGTGTGGTTACCCGGACGTGGCCTTTCATTGACCTCATTCGGAGTTTTGAAGTGAACTATCTGGTGTTCGAGCGTTTCGAATCCTTATGGCTGACCATTTGGATCATGCAGATTTTTTGCACCTTCTGTATTGCTTTCTATGGAGCCGCACTCGGGTTGTCACAATTGACAAAGATCCCTCTGAACCATTGTTTATTTGTGTTGCTGCCCGTTATATATATCGTGACAGAGAGTCCTCGTAATCTGAATGGTTTATTTGTCTTTGGCAGTGGAATTGGCAATTGGTCGATGATTTTATTCGGGGCACTGCCGCTGCCGCTGTTGATCATTGCCCGTTTGAGGGGGGCGCGCTAGTGAAGCAAATTTTGAAGCAAGGCTGTAGCCTGAGTCTGCTGCTGGCTGTTTGTCTGCTGCTCTCTTCCTGCTGGAGCAGTTCGCCGATCGAGGATGTCAACATGGAAGCGGGGGTCGCTCTAGATATCGCGGATGAGACGGAGACCGAGCAGGACTTTGCACAGAAAGGTGGAGAATATCCGAAGAGAAATAAAGTCTCCTGTACCTATCAATTTCTCATTCCCCAGGGTGCAATCGGTTCTAAGAAGGAGGGAGCCCAGTCCAAAAACTATTATAATGCCACGCAGACCGGCGATTCCATCTTTGAGGCAGTGCGTGAGCTCTCTCTGCGTTCCAACCGCCTTCCCATCGGCCATCATCTGAAGACTATCGTCATTGGAGAAGAGCTTGCACGGACAACGAAGCTCTCCGAACTCATCGAATTCTTCAGCAGAGATAATGATATCAGGCCAAGCGTGCTGCTGCTCATCAGTAAAGGTAAGGCGCGAGAGGTCTTTCGCGATTCGCTCCCGGGTCAGACCCCTGCTTTTGTACTTAATGGAACCTTCAATAACCGAAAGCGAATCACAAGGATATGGGAGCCTGTATCCATGGCGAAGGTGGTAGGTCCACTGCACGGTCATACCAGCTTTGTCCTGCAAAATGTGATTGTATCGGGCAAGGAAACCAAGTTCTCGGGAGTGGCCGTTATCAAGGGAACTACCGGAAAGCTCGGCGGTTTCCTGGACGAGGGGGAGCTGGATGGGTTGATCTGGATAACGGGAAAGGGGAAAGGTGGTGCGGTCAAAACCTACAATCCTGACAATAACAAGCTCGTCACGTATGAGATTACAGACATGGATAGCAAGATCAAACCTAGCGTAAAGGGGGACAAGATTTCTTTTCACGTCTCCATGGAATCGGAAGGTAGAATTGCGGAGGCTTACATTGCCGGTGGAGAGAGACTGCAGGACGGAACCTTAAAACAAGTAAGAAAGGCAATAGAGAAGAAGGTGCAGGATATAGCCGAGAGTACTGTACATAAACTACAGTATGAACTTCAGGCAGATGTAGCCGGATTCGGCAAGAGTCTACAGATTCAGTACCCATCCGTATGGAACAAAGTGAAAGGTGATTGGGATGAGGTCTTTAGCAATGTACCTGTTACTTATGAGGTGAAGCTGAATATTGAAGATTACGGGGCCTCAAGCACAACAGTGGAGTAGGCGATCTCTTTTCAAAAAAATAGGTTGACCCTCACACTAATGTGAGGGTTTATACTATGTGTAGACCATTTCTCATGAACCCGGGGAGAATGCCATGAAAATAGGTGAGCTTGCACGCCAGACGGGCGTTAGTGTCCGTTCATTGCGTTATTATGAAAGTCAGGGCTTAATTACACCGGTCCGTCAGGCCAACGGTTACCGGGAATATTCGCCGCTTGCTATAGAGACTGTGGAGAGCATTAAGTTGTATTTGAATCTTGGATTGTCCACGGAGGAGATCGCCGGTTTCCTGAATTGTGTACTGAAGAACAAAGAGTCCTTCTGTGCGGAAGTGATGCCGATATACCAAAGTAAACTGGAAGAGATTGAAAAGCAGATCCTGCAACTGAACCAGATCAAGCTGAATCTGGAGGAGCGGATATCTTCGATTTTAGAAGAACAGCATGATCAGGATATCCTTATAGATAAGGAACATAGGAGGGATTAAGTATGGCTATTCTCGAGGTAGAGCAAGCTGATAGTCTGCGGTCAAAATTGAGCGGTGAGGGCACAGTGCTGGTGGATTACGGAGCACCGTGGTGCCCGCCTTGCAAGGTTTTGCTGCCATTGCTGGAAGAACTGGACGGAGAGTATGGGGAAGAGGTAACCATCGCCAAGGTTAACTGTGATAATCTGCCGGAGCTGGCTTCCGAAGCAAGCGTGATGGGACTGCCGACGGTGATTGTCTATAAGGATGGTCAGCCGATGGAAAAGCTGGTCGGCCTTCAGCCGAAAGCTGTCTACCAAGGCGTTTTGAATAAATATTGCGGTGCGAAAGCAACGCATTAAGCTATGTTAGAGGCGTGAAGGGCAGGATTATAATCTGTCCTTCACGCCTTTTTTGAAATACTGTTGCTGAGTTTATTATCTATTATCCCCGATAGGAAGCACATGGTTATGCTGCAATGCCTCCAGTACTTCTACCCGCAGTTCAGCAGTGAAGGCCTCCCATGTTTTTTTACCGACATCAAGCTTTTTTCGGCCAATAGCATTCAGGGTCTGCAGCCAGATCCGTTTATCATTGATCTCCCCCAGCTGTGTCTGAACGTCTTTATAGATGGCCTCATCGGCCTGAAACTTCTGGTTTAGCGCAAAAGCAGCCGCCCCCGCAGTGTATCGCAGCTCCTTAGCAGCAATCCGCAGCTTGTGCAGTGTCTCGAAATCCTCCTCCGATGGCGAAGACAGGTCTTTGAAGAGGGCTTTACAGGCTTGTTTCTTCTGCTCAAAAGCTTCCTCCAGCTCACGCATCACCACATTGGCATCTCTTCTTGCGATCATGTCCTCTAATTGCGTGCTCAGGAAAAGTGACCATCTCTCATCCAGCGCGGAATTGGCCAGCTTCGGCAGATCCTGAGCGAGTTGCTCACGATACTTTTTCCGTATGCTTTTCTGATGCTTAATGACAGCTGTTAGCAGTCTGACTGTCTTGGGATTACCTTCGGCCTCGGCTTGCTGTCTTCTTTCCTTGAAGGACTGAATCAGCACGTCGGCATCCCTGACCTTACCTAGACGCTTTTGGGCTTTTTTGAATATAGGATATAGGCCGGAGGAATGTTCTGGATCAAGTATGGCTAGGAGAGTCAGCAGTTTGCGGCAGTTCACTCTGGCCTGATGGATATCCTCGTCGCCAAATTTGCGTACGGCTTCCTTACTGTAATCTCGAAAGTTGAGATACAGTAGATTCAGCGCATGCTCCCACTGCTCTTTTTTGCTTGCCGGTCTGCCCTTCGGAGCCTGTTCGGCGGTCATGCAGCACCACTCCTGAATGTTATTAGTTGTTTGTTATAGTATTACCCAAAAGCCTTCTTAATCAAATTCCTGCGGCTGAATAGCTATACGGATGTCCGGCTTCGCGGGAACAGGCAGATGGGTTACAATGAGATTATGATACGGCAGTATATAGAATATAACTGCGCTCGGGGGTTATTCATGAACATGACACCATTGTATGAGAATACGGAAGGGGAAGAAAGTTCACTGCCGTCAGTTATGGGGCTGTTTGAGCATTTACTCGAAGAAGAGAATAACGGAGAAGGCGGATTACCGGTCTCCGCGCAGAGTGGCGATTTGTTGATTCCGTTCGCCTTTGAAGAGACGTTGTGCCGGGATGTGGGCGCGGGTCTGGTCCTTCCCTCTTTGCATCTCTGGAGCCATCCCGGTGGGGTAGCTCTGGGGCTGCGGGACAGCAAGCTGCCTGGGGCTGCCCTGGCGATGGACAAGCTGGAGAGCCGTGGTATCCGCACGGTGGTCCGGCATTCCGGCGGTGCTGCTGTGCCACTAGACGCCGGAATTGTGAATGTGTCGCTGATCCTGCCCAAACGTCGCGGCAAGCTGGACTTTCATGACGACTTCCGGCTGCTGGCGGCTGTAATTAGAGATGCTGTAGCCGTCAGTCATCCTGCGGCCGCGGCGCAGATTGTGGCGAAGGAGGTCGTAGGCTCCTATTGTCCGGGAGATTTCGACCTCTCCATTGGAGGCCGCAAATTCTGCGGGATTGCTCAACGCAGACAGAGTCAGGCCTACTTTGTGCATGCCTTTGTCGTAGTCTCCGGCTCTGGACAGGCGCGCGGTGAACTGATTCGCAGCTTTTATGAAGAAGCTGCCGCAGGTGAACACGGCTTGTCTTATCCACAAGTGCGCCCGGAGACGATCGCTGGACTTGGCGAGCTGGGCGGACCAAGCACTACCGCGGCTTTCTGTAGCGGGATCAGGGAGGCCTTCACCCGCAGGGCGATAGAGCTAATCCCTTCCGGCAGGCTCCAACAGGAGACGGGATATCAGTTGGAATACAGCGACCCGCGTGTCAAAGCTGCCGCAGGGGTACTACGAGAACGTTATTCTCAGCTGTAAATGGCAATTACAGAGCACTTAAAAAGGGCGTTACGTAGGACTGGTTAGAATCCAGTATTCGTAACGCCCTTTCTGTATGTTGCCACATCGATCACTTCAAAATTTAGACGTATAGATCAGGTCGTCTGTCCGAGAACACCGGAATCTGTGCCCTTACCTCACGCACCTTCTGCCAATCGATCACGCCGCTGACAATCTCCTCGCCCTCCGAAGCTTCGCAGACGATCTCACCCCAAGGATCAATGATCATGGAATGTCCTGCAAAGGTATTGGCTGGATCACTTCCGGCCCGATTGCAGGCCACAACATAACACTGGTTCTCGATCGCGCGACTAATCAATAGCGTGCGCCAGTGGGACAAGCGCGGCAATGGCCATTCAGCGCTGATGAAGAGTACCTCGGCGCCTTGTACGGTGTGGGCGCGAATCCATTCGGGAAAGCGAATATCATAGCAGATCAGTCCGGCACAGGACGCGCCATCCAGCATGAACAACCCCTTGGCTTCCCCTGGCTGAAGATAGAGATGCTCATCCATCAGCCGGAACAGATGAAGCTTGCTGTATTCGCCGACAAGTTCCCCCTGGCGGTTGAATATGAACATACTATTGGTGACCCCGCCGCCGGGATGTCTGTTAGCTACGGAACCCGCCACAATGTTAATGCTGTATTGTTTCGCCAATGCGGATATGAAAGCCTTGGTAGTGCGTCCTTCCGGATCGGCAATTTCTCCAAGCCGGGTCAGGTCATATCCCGTCGTCCACAGCTCAGGGAGAATCAGGCAGTCAGGTCTGTCCGCTGCTGCTTCCCTGATTTTACGTTCCGCCGCAGCATAATTAGCCTCCGGATTGCCAAAAGCTATATCGAGCTGAATAAGGGCTATTTTCATTCGCAGATCCTCCTCCTTAGTTCAAGACTATAGGATTCTCTGTCCATAAAAGCAACCCTATTTTTAGGGTGTGATCATATTAGTTGACAGGTCAATTATTTATGAGTAAGATGATTACTGTCATATTGATTGTGCACAATTAAATGATATGAGGAGGTATATCTTGTCCCAACAATACTCCGAGGAAGAGCAGATTTTCGAACTGCTGCAAAGCCTCAGCAAAGCTATTAATCCAAAGTTTGAGCGATCGGTGAACATTAGTCCGACCCGGCTTCGCCTTCTTCATGAGCTGTATTATGGCGATGAGATTAGTCAGTCTTTCCTGCAAAAGGAAGTTGATATAGATGCAGCAGCCGTTACCCGCCACCTGAAAGGGCTGGAGGATTGTGGTATGATTACCCGCCGCAACAATCCTGAAGACAACAGGGTAACCCTGGTCTCCCTTACAGAAGAAGGACGGGGGCGAATTGCTTCGTTTTGTGAAGAAAAGAAGAATTTTATCAGCGACTTGCTCAGCAGCATCACACCCGGGGAGCGAACCGTGCTTATCGACATGCTGACCCGGATGCAGCAGAATATCAAACAGCTATAGATCACATCCTATACCAATCAAAGGAGAGTCATTCCCATGAACAATACACAACAACTTAAAGATTTCACATCCGTTATCACAGGACGCCGTTCCATCCGCAAGTATGATCCTACAGTTAAGATTAGCAAGGAAAAAATGACACAAATTTTGACGGAAGCTACGCTTGCCCCATCTTCGATCAATTTGCAGCCTTGGCGTTTTCTTGTAATTGAAAGCGAAGAAGCCAAAGCCACCCTGGCACCGCTGGCTAAATTCAATCAAACACAGGTGGAGACTTCAGCAGCTGTGATTGCCGTTTTCGGAGATTTGGACAACTTTGATTATGCTGAGGAGATTTTCAGTGCGGCAGTGGAACGCGGCTTTATGCCAGCGGAAGTAAAGGAAAGACAAATGAGTGTTCTGGCTCCCCGTTTTGCAACTCTGCCGCGTGAAGTCAAAAAGGATATCGTGCTTATTGATGCCGGGCTTGTATCCATGCAATTGATGCTGGTAGCTCATGCACACGGCTACGACACCAATCCTATCGGCGGTTATGAGAAAGAACAAATTGCTGAAGCTTTCGGACTTGATAAAGAACGTTATGTACCGGTTATGCTGATCTCCATCGGTAAAGCTGCGGATGAAGGTTATGCTTCGGTCCGTCTGCCGATTGAAAAAGTTGCCCAGTGGAAATAAGAAGGAGCTGACAGCAGACGATGATTATTATCCATGCTATTATCCAAGTGAAGCCGGAGCGCCGCGAGCAGTTCCTGACAGTGGTTAAGCCTTTGATTGCCTCATCACAGTCAGAAGAGGGCAACCTCTCCTACGAGCTGTACGAGCAGTCCGGACAAGACAATGTATTCATCATGGTGGAGAACTGGCGTGATGCCGAGGCGGTAACTGCCCACAATGCCAGCAGTCATTTCACAGGCTTTGCTGGTCAGGCTGGCGAATTCCTGGCTGCACCGCTGGACGTTAAGGTCTACAATGCGGAGCAGGTAAAATAAATAAAGCTGTACCTTAAGGGATGTCTCATGCTGCCAAGGCTGGGACATCCCTTTTCTGTGCCCGGAATCCCTTTCCCGCCAAGGCTCATGTATAATAAATGCTGAATACTTATACGGATGGAGATTATGAAATGAGAATAACAGTGACCCGGAATGGGCTCAGGAAGAATGAGATTTTCTTCACTTCGGCATACGGGGAAGGCCGGGGGATATGGCATGGCACTCATGTAACACCGCTGGAAGAGATCGACGTGGAGTTCGAGCTGACCCAGCTCTTTATGCGATGGGTGGATATCATTCCTGCCGACAACGGAGAGGCGGGGATTGCGATGGAAGGGGACAGGGTTATCTTTACCGGTGTTCTGGAGGATATTGACGAGGATGGAACGGGCTATCTGCGGCTTGGTGAAAGTGTGCTGATGTTCGAGAGCCTGGGTGAGCCGATGGCCTTGGGGATATTCGCCAGTATTTCAGTGAAAGAACCGGGCATTTATCCGATTGTCGTTTAGCTGAGAGAGGGAGATAGAATAATCTGCAATTCGGGCTGGAGTTTATGACCTGATGAGGCTATGCTATGATAGCATTAGATTTCAGAAGTAATGCTATTCGAGGAGAAAATGTCTATGAACTACGAAATTCAGCAATTTAAGACGGAGTTTTTCAAGGCGCTGGCCCATCCGATGCGTATCCGCATTCTGGAGCTTCTGAGTGAAGGCGAGAAGAATGTGAACGAATTGCAGGCCATTCTGGGTTCGGAGGGTTCTGCTGTATCCCAGCAGCTGGCCGTTCTGCGTGCGAAGAATGTAGTTGTCAGTGTGAAGGAAGGCACCTCCGTGATTTACTCTCTTCGTGACCCCCTGATAAAGGATCTTTTGGCTGTAGCCAGGCAAATTTTCGATAACCATCTGGTAAATGCGATCTCCCTTCTGGAAGGCATGCGCGGTGAATAGCAACAGAGTACACTGAACATTATTTTTGCGTTGACAAGAGCGTCGCGCAGGGGTAATGTTTCTTTATATTCAAATAATCAGATATTCAGATAAATGAAAAGAAGGTTGAATCATGATTGGATGGGGTAGATTCGAGGGCTACAGCCTTGCTTCTCTGCGTAAAGATGTCACTTCGGGAATCATTGTAGGTGTTATAGCCATTCCGCTCGGAATGGCTTTTGCTATTGCTTCGGGTGTCAAACCAGAATACGGAATCTATACTACGATTATAGCGGGTATTCTGATCTCTCTGCTGGGAGGCTCCAAGTTCCAGATTGGCGGTCCAACGGGGGCCTTTATCCCCATTTTATTCGCTATCGGGATGCAGTATGGCTACGAGAATCTGTTGATTGCCGGAATGATGGCAGGCGTTATTCTGGTCCTAATGGGAATTCTCCGGTTGGGTGTTCTGATCAAGTTCATTCCGAAGCCGGTAACAATCGGTTTTACGGCAGGTATTGCCGTCATTATCTTCAGCGGGCAGATTGGCAGCTTCTTGGGGTTGCAAGGTATGAGGCGGCATGAAGGCTTTGTAGACAATATGAGAGAGATCGGCCAGCATCTCTCGACGGCTAACATGTACAGTATTTTGACTGCAGTCGTATGTCTTGCAGCGGTTCTTCTGACTCTCCGTTTTGCTCCGAAGGTTCCGGGCTCTTTGATCGGCCTCCTGTGCGCAACGGTTATGGCTGTTCTTTTTTTCAGCGGCAAGGTGGCAACAATCGGCTCGGCGTACGGAGAGATCCCGGGTACATTACCGAGCTTCCACATCCCCCTTATAACCTGGGAGCGCATCAAGTCGCTGCTCCGTCCAGCGTTCGTTATCGCCATGCTTGGCGCCATCGAATCGCTGCTATCAGCGGTGGTAGCGGATGGGATGACGGGGGAACGCCATAATAGTAACCGAGAGTTGATTGGACAGGGGATTGCGAATATCGCAGCGCCGCTGTTCGGAGGCATCCCAGCAACCGGGGCCATTGCCAGAACGGCAACCAATATTAAGAATGGCGCCGTCTCTCCTGTGTCGGGTATTGTCCACGGTGTGGTCGTATTTCTGATTCTGCTGCTGCTGGCGCCATATGCTTCTACCATTCCGCTTGCGGCTATGGCTCCGATCCTGATGGTTGTGGCCTGGAACATGAGTGAGCGTAAAGAATTCCTGCATTTGCTGAAGACTAGAACGGGGGACTCACTCGTTCTGGTCACTACCTTTCTATTGACCGTGTTTGCCGACTTGACCCTCGCCGTAGAGGTGGGGCTGATGCTGGCTGTGGTTCTCTTCGTGAAGCGGATGGGTGAGGTTCATCGGGTCTCCAAGGTATTACCTGATCCGTCTTCGGTAAAGGTAGAAGCTCATATGGTATCGGAGCACCATGACTGTCCGCAGATCGGCATCTACAATGTGGAAGGGCCGTTGTTTTTTGGCGCAGCATACCGATTTGACGATACCCTGCCGGGCCCCGGTGCGGGACAGCCCGGAATTATTCTGCTGCGGATGGGCAAGGTTCCTTTGATGGACACGACGGGAGAATCGAACCTCGTAGCGCTAGTGAAACAGCTTCACGCTTCGGGAGGGACCCTAATGATTTCCGGCATCCAGTCCCAGCCTCTCGAGCTGCTGAAGCGAACCGGACTTTATGATCAGATCGGTGAGGAGCAGTTCTATGAACATACAGGAGAAGCCATCAATCAAGCACTTGGGGCGATCGATTATGGCAAATGCGCCGGCTGTCGGCATGCAGCTTTCAGGGAATGCAGCGCATTCTCTCTTCCGATAGAAATTCGGCAGCAGCGGGTAGTCGCCGGACCAATAAAGCCCGGTGCGCTTGAAGTCTGACAGGTAAGAGTGTCCCTAATAACATACAAAAAGGACTGTTACAGGCCGCTCTGGCTTAGCGAACAGTCCTTTTTGGCATAGACTACTTCGTTACAAATTTGTACAATGTAGGGTAATTGAACGTTTAGAACCCAGAAGATGAGGAGGCTGTGCCTTATGAAGGAACTGAACTATTCAAAAGTATTCTTGCTGCTGGCCGGTCTGTCAGTCGCTACGCTTGGGGTATACCGTGTTGTATCGCTTCAGACCGACTCGTTCTATGCTTTTCTGATCTGGAATCTATTTCTGGCCTGGATTCCCTTTCTGTTCTCAATGGCCGCCCATGAGCTGGATAAGCGGAGGATCGGGGGAATATGGATGCTTCCGCTGGGAGTGGCCTGGCTGCTGTTTTTCCCGAACGCGCCGTATCTGATGACTGATCTTGTACACTTGACGGCCCAGAAGGGGAGATATATTGTCCACGGAGTGATTCAGAACCGGTACTGGTACGATATGGTCATGCTGCTGCTGTTCACTTGGAGTGGCTGGCTGACAGGGTTTTTCTCGCTATATCAATTTCAGGCCGTGATCTACCGTAAAAGTAATTTGCTACTGTCATGGATATTCGTCCTGGCGGCCTGTGTGTTGGGTGGATACGGGGTTCTGCTTGGCAGGGTGTACCGGCTCAACAGTTGGGATGTGCTTACCGACAGGCACCAGCTTTATCAACTCGTGCTAGACAGCCTGAACCGACAATCGGTCTTTTTCAGTCTGTTCATAGCGCTGGTGCTGCTGGTGATTTATGCGACAATGTATTGTCTGCTGAATGTGCTGGGGCATGGAGCAGGACAACAGCGCTCCAGAGGCAGGGGTTAATCGTGATTTGCCACAGGCTGATATTGAAACTGCTCAAGGTTGATGGCACCCTTCAAGTCGAACAGGATACCTTCATCCTCCAGGTAGAGTCTCTGCATTGTGCCAGCTTCATCTTCGGTGAGGGCAATCATGCCCTTAGCATTGATCACCCGGTGCCAGGGAAGCTTATATTTGCGGCTCATGGAATGAAGGATGCGGACGACCTGTCTCGCGGCTCTGGGGCTGCCAGCGGCCCGGGCGACCCCTCCATAGGTCATGACCTTGCCCGCAGGGATAGACTGAATCACGTCGATTACTTTTTGGGTGAATGGTGTCATGGCAAATCTCCTTACTATAATCAAACGATTTCTACGTTTAGGCGGAAAATCCGGGAAGTGACTGATCCCAACGGAATTTTCCGTTTTTTTATTATACAACGAATCAGGCGTTTAGAATCCGCAGCCTCAGAGGGCTTTTTTGTCATTTCCAATGTTTATGTAAAATAGCTATACTTATAGACAAGTGTGATGTAAAAGATTTCTACAGAATGGAAGGGAGTCTTAACATATTGAATACATATATTCTTATCTATAACAGCTTCGTACAGTTTGAGGTGGTGCTGGCTGCCTATTTTATGAAAACGCAAGGCGAGGTATACACGTTAGGTCTTGGGTCTTCACCTGTGAATTCCAGCGAGAGCTTCTCCGTGAATCCGGCAAAGACGCTTTCGGAGGTAAATGTTCAGGAGATTGATCTTCTAATTATCCCTGGGGGCGAGACGGAGGAGATCATCAAGGATGAATCCCTGCTGAAGCTACTTCGTGAGCTGGATACAGCCGGGAAGGTTATCGGTGGCATTTGTGGTGGTGTATCCGTACTCAAGGCTGCAGGTATTTTGAACAACAGGAAATTTGTTGAGGTTGCTGCTGCGGAGGAGGGAGTCTCTGCGGCGACTTCGGGAGTCAATGTAATGGTCGATGGGAATATAGTGACAGCCCTGCCTAATGGATATGTGGATTTTGCCCTAGAATTGGGTACGCTCATGAACATCTACAAGGACAAGGCGGATTATCAGGAGACGATAGATTTCTTTAAGTATTTCAAAACAGTGTGAGCACATTGCCGACAGGAGGGGAGCTTCATCTATGAGTGTTAACAGCGTTGTACTGCCTTCACATTGGGGCAGGGAGGTACGGCACAAGCATATCACGCGAGGGTCTAAGGTGCTGGCAGTTATTTTTCCCGGCAAAAATTATTCGACAGAACGTCCGCTATTGGAATATGCGGCCAAGGTAGCTGCGGAGTATAACTGTGACATCCTTCAGCTCGAATATGGCTATCAGAGCGCGAGAGTTGAAATGAAGCGTGAAGACATTGGCATCATTGTGGAAGAGTGTACGAATGCCATTACCTCTGTGCCCAAGTACGAGAAAATCCTATTCATTAGCAAAAGCATTGGCACCGTTATTGCCGGGAAAGTCGCCGCAACGCTGAAGGCCAGCCAACAGATTGAGCACCTGTATCTAACCCCGATCCCGGACGCAATACCACTAATTGAACAAAGTCGGGGCAGTGTGATCTATGGCAGCGCCGATCCGCTGTTCAGTGAGCCACATTCCCGTGAGCTGGCCGGACTGCGTAATATCAAGGTGTACCGAATAGATGACGCTAATCACTCTCTGGAAGTGGGGAATGTCAAAGAGTCATTGGCAATATTAATTGTCATTATTAATATGTATCATGAATTTTTCCAACGTTGTTTAAAGCGGTAGTCCAAGGTCATGTGCTGAACCATTCGGAAATGGGGGAAACCAGATGAAGGGAAAGCTGATTGGAGAGGGCAGAACAGCGGAGATTTGGGAGTATGGCCATCGCAGGGTGCTGAAATTGTACCGGGAAGGGATTCCGGTAGATCAGGTAACGAGGGAATATAATATCAGCCTGTACGCGCATGCCCAAGGGATTCGTACTCCACAGCCATTTGAGCTGACAGAGGTCGAGGGGCGGAGTGGAATTGTGTTTCAACAGATTGAAGGTTCATCATTATTGACCTTGCTTGGCAAAAGCCCATGGAAGGTCGGCCAATATGCCAGCAGGCTAGCCAAGCTGCACTATGATCTACATACGCTAGATGCAGGTAACGATCTCGAAGTGCAGCAGGAGAGGCTGAAATGGGGCATACATGAAGCCCCTCTGTTGAATGAGTCGGAGAAACAGGCCATTCTCTCCTACCTGGATACACTTCCGGTCGGCGGCAAGCTGTGTCATGGTGATTTTCACCCGGATAATATACTTATGGATGAACAGGTATGGATCATCGACTGGATGACCGGTCTGGCCGGAGATCCGGCTGGCGATGCTGCAAGGTCTGTCGTCATGTTCAGCATGGGGGAAGTGCCTGAAGGGACAACTGGCATTGCCAAATGGGTGATCGGTTTTATTAGAAAGCGCCTGACAAAGGGGTATCTACGGGAATATCTGAGACTCTCGGGGCAAACTAGAGAAGAGATCGAGCGCTGGATTCTTCCAGTCGCCGCAGCCCGGCTAACAGAGTGGCTTCCAGAGGCTGAGAAAGAGCAGCTGGTACAGGAAATCCATAAACGTCTGGCAACGCTCAGCGCTGGTTAACTTCATATTCAGTAAGGAAGTGTAAGAGATGCCAACCTATGTTGCTTTGCTCCGCGGGATTAATGTCGGGGGCAACAAAATCATCAAGATGCAGGATTTGAAGGCGATGTTTCAATCCCTTGGCTATGAGAATGTCAGAACGTATATTCAGAGCGGCAACGTTGTTTTTGAGAGTAGCGAAACCTCATATAGTGCAGTGGGCAAAGACATCGAGCAGCAGATTGAGACCGTATTCGGCTTTGAGGTCTCCGTGATTATACGGACACAAGAGGAGCTGGAGCGGGTTATCGCAGATAATCCGTTTGACCTGAGCGAGCCGGAGGACTTCAAGCGGCTGTATGTTTCTTTTCTGGCAGCGGAGCCTTCGGCAGAGGCGCTGGAGAAGCTACTTCCTTATGGAGATGGCCCTGACAAAATCCGTTTTGTTGGCAGGGAAATGTACACATTATATGAGATCAGTGTGAGCAAGTCGGAGCTTTTTAAAGTTCCTGTGGATAAAATCCTTGGCATGCCTATCACGGCACGCAACTGGAATACAGTCAACAAGCTGGCTGCGCTATGCAGGGCCTGAACTGTTTTAATAGGGTTCCGGGAAGAACGGCTTCGATCTCTGAATGCGATTCAGTACTATCGATCATGGAAACTAAACTGAACAGTATAAATAAAAAGTATCGAAGTGTAATTAGCGGCATTTTTGTACCTTAAATCCTCTGCAGCTAAGGGTTTGAGGAGATTAAGTGCAATATTGTACTGCAATTAGAATAAATAGTGGACACCCGTTAACGGACAGACCGATAATGAAATCAGTGGAGGTGTGTTCACTTGGGAGAACAAAGACAACGATATAA
>NZ_JBYUPV010000015.1:0-132576 GCF_058133325.1 Paenibacillus sp. MAHUQ-45 | reverse complement strand
TTCCACTGCCCAGTTCGCCATTGTCGCTTGTTCCCCAGGACCATACTGTCCCGTCCCCTTTCAGGGCCAGGTATTGTCCGTTGCCCAGGGCGATCGCTGTGATTCCGCTCAGCCCGGAAACTTGGCTTACCGCAACTCCGGTCGACCAGGTCCAAACTGTGCCGTCACTTTTTAGGGCCATTCCTTTCGTACTGCTTGACGCAATCGCAACGATTCCGTTCAGGCCACTAATGGATACCGGGGTACTTCCGTATCCTTGACCCCATCCCCAGACCGTGCCATCCCCTTTCAAGGCAAAGCTTTGGCTTGAGCCCGCTGCTACCCCAATAAAGCCACTCGTCAATCCACTAACTGCTACAGGCACGCTGCGCTGAGTGGTTGTTCCATCACCCAGTTGACCGGCATAATTATAGCCCCATGCCACCACGCTACCATCGTTCTTCACAGCAACGGTGTGCTGATCTCCAGCAGAAATTGACGCAATACCACTTAACAAAGGAATATCAGTAGCAGTAGTTTTAGTGTATTTTGTACCATCACCTAATTGCCCATAACTGTTAGATCCCCAAGCAGATAAAGTACCATCTCGCTCTGATTTTAACAGAAAGCTTTGGTTCCCTGATGCTTGAATCATTGTACGCCTTGTATAAACATCAATAGCGTTACTTTGTTCTGAAGAATTACCAGCCTCATCCTTTGCTACAACATAAAAATTATATAGCGAATCTGTTTTCAGATCTTTAATAGTAAAATTCAAATTAGTAGTGGATCCAATTAATTTGGAATCCATATAAATTTCGTATTCTTTTATTTCACCGATTGGATCTATTGATTCACCCCAAGTTAAAGTAACTGATGTCAAACCTTTTCCCGTTAAAAATGGGAGTACTGTCAAATCAGTTGGTTTGTTAGGAGGTGTTCTGTCAATATAAACCTTGGCGTATACTTCATCACTTATGTTTCCGGCCAAATCTATTGTTCTAGCATAAACTGTACTGATTCCTTCGTCATGCAGAGTAACGATAGATGTGTAATCTACCCAATCCCCCTGATTAATTTTATATTGGCTTTTTTTAACACCACTTAATGTATCGACTCCATCAGTAATGGTAACTTTAACATCATCTTGTGTCCATTTTGTATTACTTAATGTAATGGTAGCTTTACTCGGTGGAGTTTTATCGATTTTAATAACAGCCAAGGCTTCATCGCTAATATTTCCTACTAAATCAATAGATCTAGCGGATACATGATAGACTCCCTCTTCTGTTAGCTTAATAGGAAGGTCCTTATATTCAATCCATGCACCAGTATTTATTTTATATTCTGTCCTACTAACGCCGCTCAACAAGTCAACTCCAGGAACAATCGAGAAATTCACATCTGTATTGATCCATTCTAGAGTATCAGCATTTATCTGAGGGACCGATGGGGGCGTCTTGTCAACTTTTACTACAGCAAAAGTTTCATTACTTTTATTCCCGGCCATATCTACTGCCCTTGCATAAACAAGCGTTTCACCTTCATTTGAAATAACAACTGGTTCATTAAATTTCATCCATGGACCAGTCGTGCCAAGACGATACTGAAAATATTTCACACCACTAAGAGCATCGTCAGGTTTATCAATATAAAACGTAACATTCTCAGGAGACCAATCCTGATGACTGAGTACAATTTCCGGTGCATTAGGGGCTGTCTTATCGATATAAACAATAACTTCAGTGATATCACTTATATTGCCTGCGTTATCAATTGAACGGGCGGATATAGAAGTTATACCCTCCTCAGAAATTACGGTTTCTGAATTAAAATCAATCCATGGACCGTTTCCTATTTTATACTGACTTTTCTTAGTTCCGCTTAATAAATCGTTTCCGTTAATAACGGTAAAGTGTGCATCTTCATTAGTCCAATCAATTGGATGGTATTCAATAACAGGCTTTTCTGGAGCTGTCTTATCGATTCGAATTTCTTTACTAACAAAACTGGAAGGGTTTAGATTATTATCAGTCGAATAAGCTTTAATTGTGTATATTCCATCTCTGTCAAGAAGGATAGGTCTGTCGTATATTGAGAATATAGGATTGTCGTTAATAGTATATTGAATATTCATTATACCATTAACATTATCGTGAGCTTGAAGAGTTACATTAACATTTGATCTATTCCAATCATCATTCGTCATTCCATCATGAGAAATAATCGTTTCCGGCGGATCCTCGTCTTGGCTTTGAGCACCATTTAATACAACAGAGGGCTGAATAATTTTATCTATTGTACCATCACCATCTACGTCTACATTCAATACTATCCCTTGATTAAAGTTTGTATTTGAACTAATAATTGTTGTTGGTGTTACTGAAACATTATCAAAACGGTACGTCTTCTCCTTATAGTCTGATTTATCAAATTGTTGGACTGTATATGTAATTGAACCATTTCCAGTTCCTAAAAGCTTAACCTGATAGTTATCCTCATTTAATAATGCATATCTCAAAACGCCACTTTCATAATAACTGCCAGTATTCACTTCATCATCAATACTACCATCAGGGTTTGGTCCGAGATGAGCACCATTAATGTCATATACATTCAAATCTATCAAACTATCAGATGTACTATTTATAGAGTTGGTTTGGAAATTTGAACTTTTCAACATTTTATTATTTCCATTAGTATTGTTTACTGGGTTCTCAACCTTGATCTTCAAAGTCTTGGTCTTGGCAATAGATCTGGTTAATATATCCGCACTTCCACCAGCTAAAATATTCTTAACTTGCGCTTGAACTTTAGCATCTTTAGGTAAGTCCGAGTGTTCCACCTGCATTGCATAATACATTCTACTTTGAAAATTCTCAGCTACCGAAGCACTCCACAAAGGAACCGTTTTATCGCCATTAACTGGATCCATATCATTTTCTATGAAAGTTTCCAATCCATTTACGCCTTTAAGAAAGCGAGGAATGATAATACCCGGTGTTTCTAAGTTATAGCCTGCGATAATATACAATTTATTTCGAATAGAGTTTAAGGTGTTGATAATATCAAGTTGGTTATGAAATGACTCTGATTTATTATAGATATAAGAATTAAAAATTGGACTACTTATATCTGAGTTAAGAAAACTTTTTGTAGTCGAATAGCTACTCATTGGGGTAAAAGTTTTAGTGTAATCCCACTCTTTATCTGTTCTTTTCTTTATATAATATTGATTAGATAAAAAATAATTCTGGGTAGGGAGTAATTCATTTACACCAACGGAATTTTTAGCAAGCCCCATTAAAAAATTACGGAGAAGTAGGTCACCAGCTTTATCTTTTAATGGAGTCTTATCAATACTAGATAGAAAGAAACCACTATTCATTGTAGCGTATGCTTTTGGGGCCCCAAGATAGGGTGTCCCTAAAGTGATAAGCTTTCTCACTTTATCATCTTCACCCACAGAACGTGCATTTTGAATATATTTTGTAGCAACTAGCCCCCCCATACTATGTCCGACTATACTTACTTTTTTTACATTTAAACTATTAATTAGTGTTTTCAACTCTTGGGCAGCCATTTCATTATTTCGTCGAAAATCATATCCAAAAGGAACAACATTATAATCTGTTTTTAAATATTCAATTAATGGGCCATAGAACTCTAGCAATGGTTGGCCAGTTGGATATTCACTATTTTTGAAAGTAACGTCCGAATTTAAAGCCTCTCCATTTGAATCCACTTTCAAAAGTCCTACATCGCCATAAAGGTGAGAATATCTAGGTTTCCAAATCTGATTACCTTGATAAAATGCCGCTGATGCAGCCATTCCAGCAATGACAATCACTGTCTCTTTCTGAGTAGTTACACTTTTGATACTATATTCACTTTGGCTCTTTGAATTTACTGCTGCAACTCCTACTCGATATAACGTATTAGGGTTTAAATTTTGATCGAATGTAATAGAATTTCTACCTATTGGTAAAGTCGTTTCTGATTGGCCATAGACTAACGCTTTATATGAAGTAGCCCCATTTACACTGTCCCAACTAAGCGTAATAGTTGACTCTGTTGAAGTTACTCTTAAATTAGAAGGACTCTCCAGAGATGCTGGCTCTTTTACTGTAACGAATGCATCGTCACCGAAGATATTATCTCTATCGTTCGGTGCTACATGAATTTTATAGTTCCCAAGATATTCTGGTCTAAATGTCCACTGTCCTTCAATTTGTCTCGTATTTATGTAAATTTCATCACCTATTTGTACATAACCATAACCTGTAATGTATCTATACACTGTAATAACTGTTGGATGTGCCTTGTCTTTGTAGTTAAACTTTATTGTTGAGGTATCACCTAATTCTATTATAGAAGGATTTGCAGATACATCAGTAGTAGAAATCTCAACTTCTCCATCAGGATCACCATCTCCTTCCTCAATACCAGATGGATCAATGGTTGTATTTCGAATAAAATTTTCGTCGATGGCAGACAGAGGGTCAACAAGTCCGTACCCAAATAACTCTTTATCACCGATACTTTCGGCGGAGTCTAACAGAGCTTTTCTTATCTTTAAAACATCCCAGTCTGGATGAGAGGACCAAACTTCGGCTGCAGCTGCCGAAACAAAGGATGCAGCAACAGAAGTACCAGAGGCAGATTCATACTTATTTCCTATAGAAGTAGTAATTATCCCCTCTCCTGGAGCAGAGATATCAAGTCCCGCCCCATAATTGGAGAAAGGAGCTTTTTCCATACCATAAGTAACTGCACCAACTGACATTACTGTTCGATAACCAGAAGGATAAGAGACCTTAGGACTATTAGAATTACCTGAAGCTCCAACTATAAGGATGCCAGCATCCCAAGCTCGCTGAGTAGCATCTTTCATTGATTTACTGAATTCAAATCCAGTTATACTCATATTTATAATATTTATATTATTTTCTATTGCCCAATCAATGGCATGTATGACGTTACTGTACGTTCCCTTTCCAGATTGATCAAGCATTTTCACTGCATATAAATCAACATTTGGAGCTAGGCCACCAATTCCAAAATTATTTATCTTCGCCTGAATAATTCCAGCCATCTTAGTACCGTGACCATTATCATCATCATAGGAATTTCCAACAAAAGAGACCCCACCAGCAAGCTCAAGGTCATCGTGATTCATGTCGACACCTGTATCAAAAATAGCTACTCGTACTCCACTTCCTTTTATATCTCTTTCATGTAACTCTTTAACTTTTAGTTTTTTATGCCCCCATGAAAAAAAGTCAATTCCGTATACCAAATTATCTACTGTTTCTGGCTGATTAATGTAAGTATCATACGTGACACTCGAAACAGTTTGGTCTGCAAAAGAATTCTCACTAGAGATGGGGAAATTTGCGTTACTTTGATCAATATCGTTTTGATTGGTTCCAATGAACTTAGAAAAAGAATTTTTGGATTCTATATGTATTGGTGAGGTAAGTGCCAGATCTTCAGCGGGTTGATCAATATCCGTTAATTGTATTTCTTTATCAAGTTCAATGAATGAAATACCTGGATTACGCTCAAGATCACTCACTTCTTTAGAAGTTAAATTAAGGAGGAGGTAGGGTAGATTTTCATATTCTTCTTTTACTTTTTTTATGCCCGTCTTATTCTCAATTCCCAACATAAAATTCTCTAAGTCTACCTTGTCCTCTTCTGTTTTCAACTTAACAATATAAGAATTAGTAGATAAAGAAGCACTTGTTATTTTATCCAAATCACCAAAATTAGAAATCTCTGCGAACGCGAGATTAGGGATAGCACCTAGTAGTACTATCATTGATAATATTAAGTTCAAAATTCTCTTCAAGTGCATCCACACCTTTTCAAGTTATGATTGTTGTTTTAATTTGTTATAAATTTAAATTTTACCTTTTAAACTTTATATTTCCTCCTTATTATTTTTTAGTGATATCAGTATACAATTTTAAAAAAAATAAAAATAGAGGGATTATTTGTAATATTATGTCGCATTAAGTCGAAAGCAAGTAGTTATGTAATTAATTTTTAACAATCAAATTTCCTCTTCATTACTTCAAGATTCGGTAATGCTTTATAAGCATGGTTTGATATAATTTGTATCTAATTTGAGTATTGTAAGTAAGCACCTTTAGCAGAGAAATCAACTTTTTTGCGATATAAATCGATTATACACCGAGGGAGAAAACAATCATGAGGCTTTGCTTAGATTGAGTGCTCTGAGTCTAATAATCCTGGAATTGCTTGCTGACTTCCAAGAAAAACATTCGATAGTTGGTCCCATACCAACTCCTTCTGATAAAGCAGCGGTAATTTCCACAATGGTTTCAGACCCATAGCATCACTTGTGATGAGAGCTCCAATACCTCAACCAGCTCAAACTTAGTCGTTGGAGGTAGTTGGAGAAAAGTATTGTGGCGGGGTCTAATCCCTAAAGAAACACTTACTCCCGGCTCCAGCCATCGTAAACCGACCTCAAAATAGGTCAGCCAGTAATAACTGGCTGACCTATTAATACGAAAAAGATACTTTATCATGCTTACTCAAACATCCTGACGCAATTCTTGTATAGATTCTTTTATACTATTAATTAATTTAAAATCAATTTCCCGTCAGACTTAATAATTTTCAATATATTAACCTCTCCCTTTATATCATTTATAAAAACATTAGATATTATTGTTTCTTTTCTGTCGAAATGATACACATTTACTCCATATTTTTTAAGAGCCTTTGAAACTTGCTGCTCCGTAACAAAATTTGATAGTCTATTGGTTTCAATATCAAAATAAGCAAATTCAGATAAACTTCCCATTAAAAACGAAGGTTTAAGAACCTCAATCCAGACGATTGGTTCTTCGCTATCAGTTTGTACTCGACTTACCACAAAGTTTTCCGGAATATCATCATTTATTTTCTTTATTAACTTTTTCTCTAAATTCTGATCAAAATAATTTGATTTACTAGTAGAAACAAAGTAATAGGAACTAGGCTCTCCCGATCGTTTAGTATTTAAGTAAAATTCATAGTCAGTTTTTCGATGATCCAAGTTGATAAAATAAGGCTCTACTGTTCCAAACATGTAAAAGGAAAAAATAGGGACCAAAATAAGTAATGTAGTGAAACTCCTGTTTCTCATTACTATCATAAAAATAATTGTAAAAACTAGAGACATGATTGGAACATATATCCCCCAACTTGAAATAGGGAAACCTTCCACAAAAAACTTTGGGTCTAAAAAAGCCCAAGCAAAAATAGCGCTACTTTGTAATAAAACAAATATTAATATAGAAATAATTATTTTTTTCATTCTTCTAACCCCCAACATTATTACCTTCCTCTTAATCAAATATATTAAAATTATACATTCCGCCCTGTTCCCTAATTGCATTTTTTCGGAGAGGAAAAAGTTTCAATAGGTTCCAATAGTCCGTGACTTTAAATTAATTATCTCAATTCTATTATTCCATTATAAAGAAATCGCCCTGCCAGCCTAAGCTAACAGGGCATTATGCCGATTCTTTCGGACTACACTCAGGTGCTTCCAATCAGTGTAGTTTCACATTATCACGATTGTAACAATCTGTAAATCGATAATTCGTAATCATACAACTACTCGCAACTCATAAGTTAGAAACCTATTTTTTAACATTGGTTCGGCATAACTAATTTTGACTTTGTCATTAAAAAGAAAATATGTAGCATCTCTTATAAAAATTATAAACTACACAAGTGAAAATTCAATTCATTTTTTTATAAGTTAATGCCCACGATAATATTTAATTAATGGAGGATTTTCAGGTTCATCTGGAGTCATATGAACTACCTTTAGTTTCTCATCACTCTGAAAGTATTCCTCATATAATGTTTCGCTAGGACTATAAAATTCCTTATCAACCACAATTAATTGTTTTCCCTTAAGTTCACCAGAATAAAGCTTATAAATCAATTTATAAAAGCCCTCAAAAATATCCTTATTTTCCCTCTCACTTATATTTTTCATAGGAGTATCAATCATTAAAAAAGATGGCAGATCGATATTTTTCCTCGTTGCTAAACGATGTATAGCAAGAATATAACAACTCTTATAAATTGTTTTTTTACCACCACTACCTAAGTTTGCAAATTCGGTTGTATAAATTTCATTTTCACCAAAGCGTGTTATTCTAGGAATAAAATCTGTAGTATTGATCTCCAAAGAATCGTTTAGATTAATACCTGGAAATCCGACTAAAGACAGGTTTTCTAAAAATAAAGATTTTAATTCATCTAAATTGGTAGCATCAAGTTCAGCATTACGTCTTGCTGCATCTAATTCGTTTTTCAACCGTTGTTCTTCCGCGGCTAGACTTTCAACTTCCTTATATAACTGCGCGATTTTCATTGGCAAAGGCAATAAATTACTCAATTCCTGCCTCCTACCTTCAAGTACCCCAATCTGCCTTTCAATATCTCGTGCAGCAGCTAGATATGCTGAGTCATATTCTCTTTCCAAATCAGTAATTCTTTTATCAACATTATTTTTTTCTTCTGTAATATATGCTTTCTCCCGCTCGATCGCGTCTTTTTGTCTTCCGAGTTTACTAATAGATTCCTTAAGTTCAATCTGACGATTTCTCAAATCCAATTGAATAATTTCTGCATCATTGTTATGAACATCGTCGGGATACTCTTGTAAACACAATTTACATGTATTTTCCTCAACAACTCTTTCTTCAATATTTTGTCCACACTGCGGGCAACTGTGAAAATCCACTCCTCTAAGTAAATTCTGCGCAATTGTTGATCTACTAACTTTTAGGGCAGCTATGTTAAATTCATTTTGTAATTTCACTCTTCTAGAAAGTTGATCAGTTAAGTCGTTGTACGCTACTGACAGGTGTTCTAAATCTTTTGATTGTTGTCTTGCTATTTGTTTATATTGTTCTACAACATGTGAATTTTCTCTAACGAGATTTTGTGTTAAATTATTTAGTTCTAGCCGTTTATTTTCTATATCCAATACTAAACCATGAAGCTCAAGCTCGATTTTTGTTGTATCTGCAATATTACTATCTTTAAGGAAACTATCGATTCGAACTGCAGTTTCATACAGAGTAGATTTTCTACGTCTTGTTTCAAACAAATCCGTTTCAAGTTGAGCAACATTTTCCTGATGAAATCCAAGAATTAATCGCATAACGTCACGGCTTTTTAGTCTTTTAAATTCATGTTCTTCTCGTCCAAGATTGAAAAATGAACTATCAATAGTATCTTGATCTAAGTAGCAATACCACATTAGATCTCTAAAACTTAATCGGATTAACTCAGTATCTTCTTTGATTTTACTTTTCCGAACTTTTGGCGGTTTCATATCAGAAAGGTAGAATAATAAATCTGACAGAGTTTGTACCGTAGTATTAGGAATAATTTCTTTCGAATCTGATCGGCTATTAACAGGTGCAATTACATTTAGTGATTCACCTGTTCCTTGAAAAATCCATGTCACATTAAGTTGATTTGACCCTTTATCACGTGATAAGTTTACATATTTTCTATTAATAATCAAGTTTAAATCAGCACCAATGAATTCCTGCTGCATTGCAGGTGTTTCCACCAATTCATTGCCTAAACAAAAATCAATTAATCTTAGTATTGTTGACTTTCCTGCTCCCATTTTTCCATAAAAGTACGTGATAGTCTCAGCAAAATTAACCACAAAATTTTCTTTTCGACATCTTACAGTTAAATTAATTATGTTAATTTCCATTTGTTTATTTCCTCATCTCAAAGTTAATTCTGTAAGAACCTTAGAGAGTAAACTATCTAAATTAATCCCAGATAAATTAGATATATTGGTTTTTATTGCTTGGCTTTGTTTGATCATACTTTTAAATTCAGTATATTTCAAAACTTCCTTATATAATTCAAGCCCTTTCGGAGTTTGATATATATCCAAATATCTTTCTCGTCGTTCCCACTTTATTAAGGATTTTGCATTAAGAAGTACCATCAATCTTCTGAAATCAGAACTCCATGGGCTAAATCTAAATGATAATATATTTGTCTCTATATTATTTTTCTCAGCTTCTGTAATACTGACATCCTTTTGTTTATTTAAATTTGTTAACGCACTATCCAATGCAGACGGATATTTTAACAAAAAATCCATTTTAGCTAGTTTAGTTAATTCAACGGTAACTTTATCCTTTTTATTTCCTATAAGCGAATGTATTAGAATTAGGATTCGGATGATATGTAGTTCGTCTCGCTCATCCAGGATTATTACTTGCTCAATTAGAGATATCGACATTATTTAACCAACCTCCAGGTGGCTCTTTACTAAAAGCTACTTTACATTCATTTGTAAGAACACCAACTAACCCTTTTAGAATTTCATATGGACATCCAAAAACATCTTTTGATCTATTTGTAGAAACTTCCCTTAAACGATCCTCAACTGAATGGAGCATTTCAGTACCATAAGGTGCACCTTCCTTTTTACATCTTGATTTCGCTTCAACAGATTGATTAAGGACAATCTTTTTTATTTGTTGTATTTCACTTAGATATTCTTGGCGATTTTCAGCTTTAAAACTATTTGTTAAAAAGTAGTCTTCTGCATCCGTTCGTAAATCATCCATTATCTCTATTTCCTCATAATCAATAAAACCTGAAGACATTTTACGTTTTAATAGGTGATTAGATTTTGCTTTTATAATATCTGTCGCATCTGATCTTGCATTTAAAAAAAGATTTTTGCTGAAGTTCTCCTGTACAATCTTTTCAACAGCTAGTTTAGTTATTCTCTTTGCATTTATTTCTTCTGCCACAGTATTTACTTGTCCAGACGCCAGAGCAGCATAATCATATACCCCATTCTCCAAAAATCTTGAAGAAGCAAAGTAAACCTTTTCACACAATCGTCTATGTATAATCCTTAATTTTTCAATGCTTGCTCCTATGCATTGGTTAATCTTCCCTAAATGATCATTAATAATCTTTGCATCTATATCATCTAAACCAGGGCCCACTAAAACTTTTATTTTTTTTATTGTAGACAAGACAACATCTAACGAGAGCCCTGACTCTTCTACAAGTTCATGAATATAGGTTTGTAAATCACGTGGTTTAATATCCGAAATTAATGGAATGTTACTTACTTGCTTCACTAGGTTAATCAAACTTTTTGCAGAATCATCTTCACGAAAGGGGCAATTAGAGATAATCATAAAGTTAGAAAATGAATTTACAAAATCAGATTCTAATTTGATAAATCTCAAGAGACTCTTTTTTATGGCAGCATCCCTTAATTCAAAAAGTCCATCGGTTACTTGTCTTGTTTTTATTTGCAAACCATCGTATTTACCATCTTCTCTCACTGCCAAAATATCTTCATGATGTTCGCAGTACAATTCCTTATATGGAATTTTCCCAGCAAACATTTGTATAGAAATCAAAACTGTAAATGTATGTTGGTATCTAAACCTTTTCTGAGTTTCATCTCCTGGATCCTTGGATAATGTAGTAAGTAGTGGATCTTCTTCATAATTCCCATTAACTCTATCTATCATTAAATCCCCTCCCATGTACAAAAAGAATTCCTGTAATAGCAGTTTTTTTTAGTATAACAGACTCATTTTGTCGAATGTTGGAGTATTCTGGAATAATTAACTCTGCAAAATGAGGCCAGTAGTTTGTTTAACTGAGTTCTACTCTTTTCCGGTAAGGAATCTACCAGTGATGATGACGACCTCTCAAGATCACTTTGGTACGAGGCGAAAGGGTAGATTGAACGGCCCGGACACTTTCAATGACATAGTCAAAAACGTGAAAGCGATCAGCGATCCGGATCGCTGATCGCTAGCTGATCCAGACGTGATAGGTTTGAGCCAGATCCATGGCGTCACCTTCGGTTTCAGGTTCAAGAAATCGGGATGTCGCTCAGCATATGCACGTAACGCGTCCAGCTTTCGCCCTGCAAGCAGCTTAAGCATGGTTTCCCCTTAAAGATCGTGAATGCCAGTATCTTGCGCGGCTTATTGCGGCTGTACCGCTTCTGCCTTTGTTCGGAGTGTTACAATGTTTATTGAATATTTAACTCATACGCAAAATACGGATTCTACCTCAATTCTCAGTCTCGCACCAAATTCCACCAGCGAAGCCATTAGTAAAGTACCCAACAAACCATCACAGTTTATTAACATCATCCGTAAAAAAACTTATTTAAGCTTGTCCGTGAATCTGGCTAACGCGTCGCCGGCGTAGCAACGGAACTGAATCGGTTCATTTTAAAAAAAACAAATCAGTAAACAACTTCATTTTTACAATTTGGGTTCTATTGGATCAGTTGTCTGAAGAAAGCAAAATATTAGACTGAAAATTATCAAGACCTAAACTTAAGGAAATCAAATAAAATAAAGAGCTCTACATATTATGCATGACTAATATGTGGAACCCTTTATTTTTAACTAACGTTACCCATTAGCTTAGTACCCCACCGATTCTACCTTTGTCGAACGGCTTCCAATGAAATATGTAGCCCCACTTGCCAGTACTGTCAAAAAAACCCCGTTTTGATTGAACATCATATTTCCCTCCCGATGGGTAGTGCATACTTTTACGCTTGCGATACATTTCGTTTCCTAATCATAAGTCAACAGAAACTTTACTACCTCAGTCTTTAGCGTTTCGTGAAATTTCACGCGATCAAAGCCAGGTGGGTCCTGTGAGGGGGAAAGGCGGGTGAAATCATCGCAGCTGGGAAAGGACTCAGGAAGGAAAAATGTCCGGCATTCTCCACCGTCCGATAGCGAATCATCCTTGGTTCGGCAACACCATTTAAGATGATCTGTGCGTGAAATGGAGGTGTGTACAGGTCTCGCTCCGCGTTCAGCATGAGAATGGGGAGACGAACGTCGCTTAATGCCCCTCATTCCGGAACCAAACGGACACCGGGGCCAGCAAAATCAGGGACTGGATTCGCGAATCGCGAAGTACATCGATTTGCTGCGGCTTCCCATTCGGGCCCTCATCAGGGAAGGAGGTCGAGACGCCGCCAGCTGCTGCCAGCGCGGTGTAGCCGCCCATGAAATGCCAGATTACCGAGAGGCTTCCCGGCTGGATAAGCCCCTTAAACTCATCTTCAAAAAACCAGTCGGCTGCCATGCGAAGGTGCTGGGGTCGATAGGTGAGGTTTTGGGCCGTACCTTCCAAACTATTATCGTTGCGGTTATTGTGCGGATGTTCGGGCAGGCCAACGATAAAGCCGCTGCGTGCCAAATGCCAAGCAAGCGACCAGTACACAAGCGGCGAACCGCCTGTACCGTGTGAAATGAGGACCTCACTAAACTTTCCCTCTCTCGGCGCTGCTTCTCTGGCCACTTCCAACGAGTACGGCCCTAGACAATCAGCCTGTTCCGGTGCGTCTGTCGGATACATCACGATCATAGGAAGGGTCACCCTCAATGAGTTTTCTGTAATTTGTACCTCATAGCATCCTGCGTATCCTTCATTAATGTCTGCTTTTTTGCTCATCTTGATTTCTTCCTCTCCTTGAGCGATACGCTCCTAAGATGGCGAGCTAACGGGAATATATATGTCCAATACCGAATCCTCGTTCGTCGGTCCTAGATATCGTTGGTCGTAACGCGCGAACTCCGGGGCATTCGTACGAACGCTGCCTGACTGGGGTAACCACGTTTCGTAAATGTATTGGAACGTTTCGTTGTGTCTCCCTAATGTCCCCTTATGAGTAAAAACCGCATAAGTTGCCGCTGGTAGCAGCTTAGCGACCATTCCCAAGAGAACCGTACTCTCCTCGCTGGTCGCCTCGACACAAGCGGTATAAGTGACTTCCCATTGCTCGCCCGTAAGTTCAATGACCGCATAAAATATGCCTTCCGTATCCGGCTTTCGCTTAATTTCAAACACACGCTGCCTAAAGCTCCGCCATAGCATTCCGACCTCGTCCGAATTGACACCCGGTATCGACATGCCGACCAAATGCAGATTGTTCAGGCAGACAAAAGCTGGCACGAGGGAAAAGCCCTTATGCAAATGTTACAGCCCCACTTCATCCAAAGGAAGCTTCTCCATGGCCCGGAACAACGTGTCCTTCATGTCCCTTTGCTTGCGAAATTGTCCTGGCGAGATGGAGAACATTTTCCGCAAGGCTCGGGCGAAGGATTCCTGGGACTCGAATCGGTACTGGATCGCAATATCTATGATCCTTTGGTTGGTATGAAATAAATCGTATGCCCCTTGCGTCAATCTCCGCTTGCGTATGTACTCTGAGACGGAGCATAGAGTAACTGATAGGAAGATCCTGTGAAAATGGTAAGGCGAATAGCCGGCAGCTTCCAAAACCTTGGCGCTTAAACTCTCATGGGTAAGATGATTTTCAATATAGGAAATGGCCTTGATTACCGAATCCTTATAGTTCACATTAATGCCTCCATAGAGATATTATCACTGTACGACAGATGAAACGCTCGGTTTTGATATTTTTTGCGGAATGTTACTTTTCTTACCTTTCAATGAAGTGCAACTAAAATTTTTCGTAAATCTGTTTTCTGCGTATTTCTACTTTTTCCCGTATTGTCTAAGTATTTTAGGTATTTCAAAACAGGTTCCATCTATCAACATGTAACGTTTGTTGTTATCCTATAGGATAACTTCTTGTACTGGCATCGACTTCACCTTCCAACATTAATTGATTACGCTCGGTTTTTAACCTATCTACGCCTCCCGCTATGGGCTACGCCCTCCACAAATAGAATCATATGTTGCATTCTTTACATTATATACATTGTAAATCAGTAACTTCGACGTCTAAATAATGAATCTATCATTATAAATATAGTGGATATATGCTCATAAATTGAACATACTATCCACTATTTATAATAGTCTAATTAATGACAAATAAAGTGTTAGACTCAGAAAATAAAGTATTAAATTAAGCAAATAAAGTTTTAGACTGGTTCGTCAACTTCTACCTGGCTTGATGATAAAGAAAAAGAGTCGTCCCCAAAAAGGACGACTCTAAAATGCTAAGATCGATGCGATAGTAGCTCCGTTTCATCATCGACTTCTACGACTGCTATCGCACCTTTAGAAAACATACGACTTTAAAAAGAATGGACCATATCTACAATGAATAGCTTGGAGCCATTAGTATTAGCTATAGTTAAGATCTCATGGAGCAATCCAAAGCCGTAACCTTTATTATCCTCGGTGATGGGAATAAAGATATTAGACAATTGAAGTTGCTTAGTAGTGTGATAAATACCCAACCGTAGGAGACGAGTAACATTAAGTTTGTCCTCAGTTTGTTGAACTTCACTTCCAGCATTTCTTCAAAATCCAGAGAACCAAAATCAGTTACACATGAGAATACATCTTTTCAAAGAAGTGAGGATGGATAAGTAGATACGGATTGATGAAGAACTTGGGTTATGGGCATATGAAAACCTCGCTTTCCGGAAATATATACTTATCATAGTTTGCTCTGAAAAAAATCCGTAAATAAAATTGCGAGGCAATGGCAGTAGAGCATTCGTGAGCAGCTGCTTGATGCTACTCGGTCTAATACTTTAATATCCCGTTTGATTCTTTTTGTAGAGTCACTTAAAGACTCAGTCTAAAGCTTATTTCTCAAAACCTGTCGATTTTCATAACTTAAAACCGCGTCATATCAACAACTCCAGACTAATAATATATTCTCTCTTTACATCAGCTAAAGGTATTCTTTACAACCTAATACTCACGCCTATACAAAGTAAAGAATACGTTCAAAAAAATGATCGGCTCTCAAAATGCATAATTTGAAGACATTGAATTATATTAGGGAAAATGCAACATAATAAAGTAGGTTACTGTGATTCAATTTGTTTCAAACGTTGAGTATTCCAATTATAAAGGTTAGTCCAGAAACGCGACGGCTTCTTTACATATCCTTTTTGTAATTTTGATCTTACAAGGTAACATCGACTTTTAGCTCTACTGACACAAACAAAAAAGATACGGTGCTCTTCCTTCATTTTCCTTTCAGTTGTGCTTCTGAAGCTAGGAAAATTACCTTCTTCCATTCCTAATAAAACAATTGTTTCAAATTCTAAGCCCTTTGATGAATGGCGAGTACTAATAGTTACTTGGTTCACAGGTTTACCCAACTGACTAAACTCTCGAAGGGTGAAGCCTACAAACCTTCCTTCTTTAGCAACTTTTAATAAATTGTCTAAATTATCGTGTTCATCCGGATATACGTCAGTACTTTTCAGAATCTTCTTTAAATCCGTAGTTTCTAGCATCCACTGAATCCAATCTACAAGTTGTTCACTATCAACTACACTTCTTTTTAATAAATCGTAGAGTCTCCTTTTCTCAAGTATTATGCGTGAACCAGACACATCTACTCCATGTCGAGTTAAGAAGCTTCTCCAAAATGAAAAAATCGAATCAAAAGATATCTGTTCAGGATTAATCAACCAATTAACACAATCCTCTAACCAAGCTACAACATGTGTACGCTCAAATTCATGTTTAGCAACATAATAAGGAATTCCTGCATTATCAAGCACTTCACCTAGGTCTTTCACCTGATATTTATAAGCGACAAGAACTACAATTTCCTCAATAGGTACTCCTAATGCTAGATTTTGTGGGATTACCTCACTGACAACATAATTATATTGATCGTTCATATCCCTCTCACACACTTTAAAACTAAATTGAGCTTTTTCATCTCCCCTTGTTCCTGCTTTATAATTGCGTCCAGTACTTGGACTTAGGGCAATTTCAGACGCATCAATAATATCCTGATTACTTCGGTAGTTAGTCTGTAATTTTATTTCCTTTACGTTAGGTAGCTGGGCTAATTCCAATAAGTAATCTGGAACCGCCCCATTAAACCCATAGATTGATTGATCAGGGTCTCCCACAGCAAAAAAGAAGCTTTTTGTACCCTCCATTAATGAAAGAATCATTTCATGAAGAGGTTTACCTAGATCCTGATACTCATCTATTAATATCCAAGGAAACTTTGCCTCTAGGCTTTTTCTGACAAACTCTTCGTTTTGTATTAATTGCGTTGCGTAATTTATGATAGCTGAAAAATCCACATAATTAGAAGCCCTAAGCTTCTGTTCAAATAAGTTTGCAGCCTTTAATGCCAGATCAAATGAAGGTATATTGACCCGGGATCTGCCCTTAATATTAATACTTCGTTCACTATCCATTTCTGTTAGACTTAGTTCTTTTTCTGAAATATTTAATTCTTCTTTAACTCGTTGAAATAATTGGTTTTTCTTTTTTGTAGATATAATTTTGAGAGGCAGGGGAATGTTATATTGTGGATATAAATGAGCGAATTTTGTGATTACTTCAGCGATACAAAATGAATGGACTGTCCCTAAGAAAACATTTCCTCTTTCTTTGAGACCTATTTGTTTTAAACGTTTTTTAAATTCCTTAGCAGCTTCATTACTATAGGTTAAGCATGCTAGCCCTCTAGGAGGTTTAATAATTTCAGAAAGGAGTTTCATTATTTTTAAAGTTAATACTGTCGTTTTCCCACTTCCTGGTCCCGCAAGTACTACTGTATTTTCAAGTGAACTAAACGCATCATATTGTTGTTGATCTTTTCTTATTTGAGTAAGTTTTTTCTCATACATAGTCTCCATTTGATTCCATTTCCTCAACTTTCTTGCAAATATAATCAATTGCCTGCTCAATATGCTCCGGCATATGACTCAAAGTACAGTGTTGAGCTAAACGTTGAGCAAATCTACCTTTACCAATTCTGCTGTGCGAAGATTCAATCTGTCGCAGACAAGCGTAAAAGTCTCCCTTTATAAGATTTGCTGAAAAATTCTTTTTCTGCTGGTCTCCCCCTGCAGTCAAATCATCAAAAATCTTACTTATTGCATCTCTACTCACATTATCTTTATAGCATTTTTCCATGATGTCTACTTCAGCTGTATAAAAACCGACGAAGAAACCCTTCTTCCGAAATAGTTCATCCATAGCATTAACTTCCGTCGGAATTTCAGAAGATGTCAGTATATCATTCTCAACAACTAGTTTCTTTACAATTTCTAACCCTAAATAGCCAGAATCATTATCGGATTTTTGATCTAGAATATGATATTCTCTTTCTTTATTAAGTACCTCATAGTAATCCCCATCAGTTATAACTGCATATGGAATTCCCAGCTGTCCAAGTAGTTTAATATACGGTGAAAAATTAGTGGAGTTAATATTACAAACAAAAATACCTTTATAATCAAGTGTCTTTCCCAATAGATCGGAAAATACTGGAACTAAATATTCCTCTGTAATCCCTTCAACAAGCAGGACACCTTTTCCAAAATAAATCTCGCCTCGGTTAGCATCTATATATCTTGCTAAATCAGCATATTCTTCTTCACTTAACGATAGTTCAGCACTTGAAAGTGCTTTAGTGGCTCCTTTGCTTCCTCTATAAAGGTGCATAAGCGATTCCAGTGGTGTGATAGAGGCTATATGAGTTGAATGAGTTGTCATTATTACAGAATTAGTTGATCGACTAAAGACATCCTTGTAAATAGAACGTTGAATTGCTGGATGCAAATGAGCTTCGGGTTCTTCAATTGCTAGGATAGTCGCCCCTTCATCTATTGGATTGTGCATATCCATAAACTCATATAGTTTAGATTCAAGCGTGGAACTTATTTTATTCACTAATATGTAATTTCCATTTCCATCTGATTTATATGCTTTTTGTAAGATTCCCTCTTTATCTTTTCCTCTTAATCCTTGATATAAAATAGAATTTATAAAAGTAGGAATCGTTTTATCTTCAATTGCCAGTAACATTAAAGTTATATACAAAATATTAGTTAATCCCAAAGATGTATCACTTACGGTTCTACCACCGAGAAGTACTTTTAATGTAGTTAAAATTCGATTAGTATTAACTTCATTTGTACCAAGTTCAACAGAATCCGGATTAAAATCGATGAATTCTTTAAATCGATTATCTATTCTTCTGTTTAAATCTTTCAGTTCACCTAAGCTTAATACTTGATCATTCTGTGATTTTATATTTTTTGCTATTACATCTAGCTTAGCCTTTTCAATGTCATAAGCTTTAAGTAGTACACTTAAAGGCGATTTTCGTGAGTTTTTTATTTCAGCCTCCACATCTCGCAGAGCTTTAATAACTTTTATGTTAAGATATTTCCGGTCAATATGAGTGAACTCATTATCTTCATTTTCACCTTTGAAAATCTTAAAGATATATCCCTCAATGCTCCCATCTTCTCTAATTCGAGGGAAATATCGATATGTAAGCCTTAACGTATCCGGGCTTGCTTTTACAGTAGCATCACTTAGTTGACACAGTAAATTTTTATTGTGACTAAAGCTTTTAATCTCTATTACAATCTCAATAATTGCTCCTAACTCCATGGGGGATTTTAAACCATTATAAAAATCAATATCCTCTAGAAAGCGTTCTTGATCACTGAGGTTAGGATCAAGGATTAGTTGAATTGCTCTGAGAAAATTCGTTTTACCAACATTGTTTTCACCAATTAAAACCTGCTTATCTTTAAGTTGAACATCAACAAATTCAAAATTACGATAATTTTCAATTTTAACCCTGGATATATAAGGTGATTCCATGAATATTCATCTCTTTTCTGGACTGATTTTTGAAAAGTAATAAACTACCAGAAGGTATATACTTTATCAACCTCCTATTCAATTTGATCTAAAATTATAGATACAAAGACTTACTGTTCATATCCCATTCTAACATTAATCCTCATATAATGTAATTTTTCTACATATAACTAGATATCCTTTCTAAACAATCTATGTATATCCTTTTTCACAAAAGATCTTTAAATTGTATTTGATTTATTAACGCTAATAGATTCTTTTATTTGAGTAGCATATTTGAACATACAACTGCTATCGTATTTCTAAAAGTAAATAACAAACTCCACATGAGAGAGGTAGAGATTAAGATGTATTTATTTTTCTGCCTCCATTTAAAAAAGCCATCCTGATTTAATAGGACAGCTTAATGTATTTTTTCCATAATAATATTTTTATAGACATTCATTGCTGTTATCGAGAAGGTTTGATCTTTCGCTGTACAAAACCTTATATTAAACAGCAGATCACGTGTCCGGAATACATACCGCTATGGTTCGGTTCTGAAAAATAAGTAGTAGACTGGAGCTCTAACTGCTTGATCCGATACTGTTTCGTGGCCAGCAAAGCCCGGAAACACCTGGCTGCTGCTGTTCAGTCCGTCATACCAGTCTACAACTTTATTTTTTCAGTCTAATATTTTGTTTTCTTTGAAAGCAATCAGAAACGCAACAGCCTACATTCCCGAGAAATAAAATATATAGGAATTCCCGATTTTCAGATATAATAAAAATTAGAAAATGTACTATAAAATACATCAGAAAGGAGATTGGTTATGACAAAAGTAGATGAGTATACAGGTGATGGAACAATTATTGTAAGTCATGGTGAGGTATGGGCTATAGATGACAGTTGCTTACCAGATGTTATTGGAAAAATAGAACGCATTGAGTTATCAATCGAACAACCAGAAGAAATGTTAGGTATATATCGAATTGAGCATGTCATGTTATTCGGGGAAGATGATGAGCAATTATACGATGATCAAGATAAAGTGAATAATGACGAATATCACTCTGAAAAGGAAGTGGCAGAGGCGCTTGCTAACGCTTATGGAGTTTCAGAAGATATAATAGAAATTGTATAATTCCCAATTTCTTATTTACGAATTCATTTATCTAAGTATTTTCGATGTACGACTGGACCTCAAAGCAAATTCGGAAAATCCAAGCGACTAGAACGTGCGCTACCACCGCTCGATGCGGCAGCTGGCGAAGCTGGGTAGCACCATGCTACCGAGTTTCGCCAGCTTACCAGTCTATAACTTTATTTTTTCAATCCAATGCTTTGTTTCCTGAGTCTAACATTTTATTTTCCAGCTTAATACTTTGTTTGCTTCTGAGAGTAGTAAAACAGCCCATATGTGCATTGCAATAGAAACGTCAATTATTCTAACAAATACTTACCTGGTATAAGTGACTCTAATAGCGGAGCTAGATTAATTTTTCCAGTTTGATTATTATTACCTATCTTTATGGCATTTAGATTCCTAAGTGTCTCGTTTTCGTTCAACCAATAATTAATGTAATAATTTTTTTTAGTAGGTCCTTTTACATATTTCGACAATGATTCTATTGCTTTTAAATCTAGTGAATTTATTAACGTGACGTCAGCAAGCTTTTGACGGAATCTTAATGAATTTGAATTTTCGTATATTTTCCAACTTTGATCTGGTACTGTTGTCGACACAACGAGAAACTTATTCATGTCCCAGTTTTTACGATATCTGTTCTGGACATCAAACTTAAGAATTCCATAAGGAATTACAAAAATCACACAAAACCCCTTTGTTATTACCATGTCTGCAAATTCATAATCATTATTATTTTTCAAACTAAGCAATAAAACCGCACTTTGAATAGGCATTTCATTAATTACTTTTGTTAATGAGTTAATTTCTTTTTCTGAAGATTTTGAATTAGCTAATATTGACAGCTTCTTCTCTTTCAATAAAGCTGTATTACCAATACAGTATAAACTATAACTTGAACGCCCTAAAATTTCTTTCGGGTATCCTTCATCTGAAGGTGAAATTGTTAATATATTGTTTTTTTCAAGTTCGTGTAACCAATTATCATTACCTCTTGCAGCAGTCGAACTTTTAGGATTGAAAACAAAAATTTTAACTTCCAAGTCCCCCAAAAAATCTATAATCATTCCCTTTACTTTAGCCCAATCAAGTCCTCCGTGGCCACACCCTAATGCCGGCAACGTTACAGCAGAACTCCCCTTATCCGAAAGATATTCTCGTAACCAGGTCAGGCCTTTTTCAATGTACTCATACTCAGAAGGATTTTTCCAATGAATCTTTGTAGGAAAGTTAATTATTGTAACACTCGATAATAAGTCAGTTTCTACCCAGATATGAGGCTTGCCGGGAGCAACCTCTTTATGTTTACATGCGTGAACATAATCATTATACATCTTAGGATAACGATCTTTAAATGCTAAAGCCACCCCTGCACCCATAACCCCTACGCAATTCACTGTATTCACTCGAATGTTTGCTTCGTAATCGAAAAAATCACCTGTTACGAATTCTAACATTTGCACAATCTCCTTATTAAAGTCTCTCGATAAAATCAGGAATTTCAATTAACAAACCCCGATACCAACTCGGTTTAATTGATTTAACATCAGCTAAAGAAATTGCTGCTAACATAGATAGTTCATTTTCATTCAAACCTAAATCAACTATTTCTTTTTCACTTCTGTCTTTTTTAAGTATATCACCAATTAAATCATGATAACCGACCAAAAGGCAAATCAACCTAATTTGATATTTCGTTAGTTCTTCAAACTCCTCAACAAGAATTCTCTTCATCATTTTCAATGAATCAGCTGGATGATCCGGATAATTTGACTGAATACCATCCTGCCACTTCGATTTTGGACCTTTTCCAATATCATGGAAATAAGCTGCTAATTTAACTAACGCTTTGTCATCATCATCAAGGTCATTATAGTAACTAATTAGATCTAAATTTTTTACCACTTCTTTTGTATGATCACAAACTTTTTGGTTGTGCATTTCATTTGAAGTCTCTAATTGGTAAATCCCATCTAATTCATCGATAATACAAAAGTTATCCTTAATTTTATTCAGAGCATCTTCTACATCCTGAAATGCTGGAGAAGAAGGTTCATTTTCAGATCTACTTTCTATTATTGAATCCACATTATTTTCAAAAAGGAATTTTAAGAAACGTGGGCCCGTAACAAGCGTTTCGTTCTCCCTTCCTTTCATAAGAAATTTTGTGAAATACAAAAATCTACTATCAAAAGGCTGTAAACTAATTGGAGGTTTTCCCAAGCCCTTTTCCTTAAAAATTTTTTTTATGTATTCTTCCCCTATTTGATTATAAACGATAAATGAATCTATCCAATCTAATGGCACTTTCTGATAGACTAACACTTCAGCCATTCTTGCATGCAGTTCATCCGGTGTGCCCTTTTTCCATGTTGTTATATTTATTTTATCCCAGCTTAACTTGTCTAAATCATTCGGCTCACTATAGAAATTAGGTGCGGTATTTCTATTCGCTGATCCATCTGTGAAGATTACATTACTATTCTGGATCTTATCAATTGATATAGCTAGATATACAACAAGTGGCTGATCGATGTTTTTTCTATTTACTACAGAGAGAAGCATCGGATTGGTCGTAGCAAAATAGAATGGGACATAATCGTGTATTGTTCCATTGGGATGGCATGGAACAATCATATTACTTCTTCTCCCTTGAATTCTTTCATTAGCTACATTCACGTGGGTAATTCCATTTTTTTTCTTTTCATTTGTTGAAATCAATCCATTTTCGATAATAGATTCTATATTATCTAAATGTGTGAAGTGATAAAAATACTTATTAGGAAACGTTACTGGTGCCATAATACTTCTCCTCTGCTATGTAAGATGATATTGATTCATTTCTCATTATCAAACCCAAATATAAAACATTATTTTCCTATCGTCTATAATTTTTTCATACTACCCTCTAGATGTAAATATTCTCACTTAATGAGTTAGTAATTTTTCTATTATTAGACACCTGATAACTTTAATCTTCACTTCACAACTATAATATCTCTTAGGCTTTGTCTTCTTGACAAATTATGTTCATTCGCTGAAATGCTCATGAATTATTCAAAATTACCGAAGTCAAAAGTAAATACGAATTAATTGGAAAAACATTGTTAGTCCGTATTTACTATCTCGGCGTGTGGACAAAAGGGGAATAGCTTGAAGGCAGGAAATTCATCGAATAAGACCGTGGATTAACAGAACGGAAACAATAGGTAAGCACAGAAAAGAGACTAGAAGAACACGTATCCAATATGTTCTCTCGTCTCTTTATAAGTGTCGGTTCCCATTTACTTTGTAAGAAGCAACTAATTAAATTATACAGCTCATTTATCAAATAATGCAATAAAATCACTTCGACATTATTGACTAGCTAACTCCCAATGAATTAAAGAGCCCGCTAAATTCCAGCTCGTCAAATTTCTTTATTGTTGCTTCGCGTTGTAATTGCCAAATACATTGCTCCAATTCGCATTCAATTGGAACATCCAATCTAATGCGGGCAAGGTCTCTGGAAAGATGGAGCATATCCAAATCAGCCTCTATTTTGCTTCTAATCCCTTTCGAAAGCTTGTCCAGATTCTCAAGGCATCCTTCAACTGATTTGTACTCACTAATTAGCTTTAAAGCACTCTTTTCCCCAATACCTTTTACACCTGGATAATTATCTGAAGAGTCACCCATAAATGCCTTTAAATCAATAACTTGCAGTGGAGTTAGCTGCTTAGTCGCAAGCAGTGTTTCCATATCGTAAACAGTGTAATTCGATCTTCCCTTATTCATGATAACAACCTTTACCTGATCAGTGATCAGTTGAAGCATATCGTGATCTCCAGTCAAAATATATACTTCGGAATTGTCCTGTAGTTTTCTTGATAAGGTTCCAATACAATCATCTGCCTCATAACCAGTTACACCGATATTAAGTACACCCATCACTTCAACAACATCTTTAACTAGTTGAAATTGGGGATGCAGTTCAAGCGGAGCTTCCGAACGATTTTGCTTATACAAACTGTAACTCTCATTTCGGAAAGTACTTGCCCCCATGTCCCAACAGCAAATTACATGAGTAGGATTAAATTTACTTAGTGCATCAAAAAAATACAGTAGGAACCCGTAAACAGCATTAGTAGGCAATCCAGCACTTGTTTTACGAATATAACCTGAATAAGATGTGGCATAGTAGGCTCGGAAAAGAAGGGCCATTCCATCTACCAAAAGAACTCTTTTTTTGTCTTCTGTTATCATAATCTTTCAACTCCAAAATAAAGCTTTATTTTTGATTTTGAGACTGAATAATCCCAAAATAGAATGGGATTATTTCAAATACACACTACCATAATGAAAATATTAATTTTCCCATTATCAAAGGGGTATATAATTTGCGTACTTCTCCGTACGGAACGTGCCTTTACCCATATCCCAGCAGCATACTACATGTGTAGGATTAAATGTGCTCACCGCGTCGAAAAAATACTGCAGGAAGCCATACACGGCGTTCGTCGGCAGTCCTGCACTAGTCTTGCGGATATATCCGCCATAAGCCGTGGCGTAATAGGCACGGAACAGCAGAGCCATTCCGTCCACGATCATCACGCGGCCCTTCGTTTCTGCTGTCATGTGTAAATCTCTCCTAATTCTTCTTATTGGTTAGACTTGCTCCAGGCCCCTGCATACTGGTCTTCCTTGAATCCGACAGTAACCTTGGTTCCATCACTGACGATTGGACGTTTAATCAACATACCGTTGCTGGACAAAAGCTCCAGCTGCTCCTGCTCGCTGAGACCTGGCAGCTTGTCCTTAAGCCCCTGCGATTTGTAGACATCACCGCTGGTATTAAAGAACTTCTTCAGCTCCAGACCACTGTTCTTGAATAATTCACGCAGTTCCTCCACTCCCGGAGGCTGCTCCTTGATATCCTGCTGGTCCAGTTCATGACCTTGGCCCTGCAGCCATTTGACCGCATTGCGGCAAGTGCCGCATTTCGGATACTGATAGACTTTCAATTTACTCATAGTTTGCTCCTTGATTATGAATAGCGGGCAAAGTGACACTGCACTTCACCTCAGTATGAATATACAGCTCTTGTAGTTCCTTTAAATGACCATTCTACTTGCCCCATGGTTTAAAATGCTACTCCGCCGCATCCTCAAGCTTTCCCTGCTTCAGCTCAATCTCCAAAGCTGCCATGTCCGGTGGCAGCGGCGCTTCAAAGACCAGGTTCTCCGGCCGCACCGGATGCCGCAGCGAGAGTCTCACTGCATGCAGCGCCTGACGCGGCATAGCAGCATCAAGCGCTGCAATCCCTGCCAGTTGCGCTTCCTGGTCAGGTGTCGGCGCGGTCTCGCTGTAAAGCGGGTGCCGGTACATACCGTCACCGATCAGCGGACAGCCGATAGAGGTCATGTGCACACGAATTTGATGCGTGCGCCCGGTCTCCAGCTTCAGCTCTACTCTTGAGCCTCCGCCATAGACTTCCATGACCTTATAACGGGTCAGGGAAGGATAGCCATCCGGCGTCACAATGCGCCGGTGAGGCTCCGCCGGATCACGATCGATCGGTCCATCGATATCGCCTTCCGGCGCTGGCGGACAGCCATGTACGAAGGCCGTGTACCGCTTGTCCACCGTTCCGGCGATCATCTGCTCAGAGATATGCTGGTGCGCAAACGGGTTCTTGGCGATAACTAGAACGCCCGAGGTCTCCTGGTCCAGCCGATGTACTGGCCGGAAGCGGTAGCGCTCCCCTTTTTCCGCCCAGTAATGAACAATACCATTGGCCAGGGTGTCCGTGTAATGACCATGGGTCGGATGCACGATGATCCCTGCCGCTTTATTGACCACAAGCAGATGCTCATCTTCATACAGCGACTCGAAGGGAATCGGCTGAGGCAAAATATCCTCAGAGATTTCTGTCTCCATGCGGATTTCAACGGTATCGCCAGCTCGAACTTTCACGCTGATATAGACACGTTCCCCGTTGACCATAATGCCCTGCTCCGTCATTTTCAGCCGGGACAGCAGCTTGCGTGATACTTCCATCCGCTTCTGCAGGATGGTCTTGAGCAGATAGCCGTCCTCCTCGGGCGGGACGATATAAATGATAGGTGAATAATAGCTGCTCATCTTATTTTCGAAACACCTTTTTACTGCGTACATATTCCACGTCAGCAATCCCTGCCCTTGTATTGGCGGTGCGGGCCAGTGCGAAGAAGTAATCCGACAATCGGTTCAGGTATATAACCGCTTCCGGGTTCACCTCGTGGCTTCGGGCAAGCGTCACAGACCGCCGCTCGGCACGGCGACAGACGGTACGGCACACATGCAGCACGGAGGACACCTGGCTTCCTCCTGGAAGGATAAACCGTTCCAGCTCTGGATTCTCAGCTTGCAGGCTGTCAATCCAGCCCTCCAGCCGCTCCGCCATTTCACTTTTCACCTTATATTTGTTCTCGCTGAGCTTCACAAATGCCAGATCCGAGCCGCAGTCGAACAACTCGTGCTGGATCTCCAGCAGTTGTTCCCGCACATCTGCAAACTTCTCATCCTCCATCAAACTGCGTGCCTGTCCCACAAAACAGTTCAGCTCATCGATGGTTCCATAAGCTTCAACCCGGACATCATCTTTGGCCACCCGACCTCCGATGACCGAGGTCTCCCCTTTATCGCCGGTGCGTGTATAAATCCCCATATCGCGCACTCCCCTCTACTTTTCACAAATGCTTGAATCGAATTTATTCCATCATGGCTTTAATCGCCGCAATACTCTGTTCCAAGCTGTCCGCAGAAACCGCGATCGTCAAAAATGCATCATCCGGTGCAAACCCCGCATCCTTGAACATCTTCAACTTCGACAATGGAATCGCGAACAAGTGCTTCTCCTGAACAATATCCTTGGTTCCTTCCTTTACAACCCCGCCTTCAAAGACGCCTTCCGGGTAATCGTCCGGATTAAAATATTCATCCAGCGGGCGGTTGGCTCCGCTTTTCCCATAGTTAAGTACATCTTCCTTAGACAGGATTACAATATCATTCATAGCAGCCGCATATTCAACCATCAGTTTCTGGATATTATAGATCGGCGCTGTGCTGAACTCCACCTTAGCTCCCTCGCCCAGCTTGTCCTTCAGTTGACTCTCAAAGCCCTTGACAAACTCGGTATCGGGATTCACTCCGTTCAACATCATGAAGATATTTACCGTATCCTTCGTGTTATTCCCACCGCAGCCTGCAATCAACGTCATCATTACCAGCAGTACAGCGGCAATGCTGCCTTTCCACTTTCCCTTCAATCCGCTTCCCCCTTAGTCCTAAAAATCACATAATAACAGTTTAAACGGTCTTGCGTAAAGAAGGCAAATATATAGAAATCGACTATATTGATTGTACCGTTATTCGCGGATAAAATCCGGGGAGCTTATACTTTCGCAAAATATAGAGAGACACGCCGTGAAAACACAAAATAAGCAATAAGCATGATCTATAGATCCGCTTATTGCTTATTTTCAAACCTTCAGTGATGAAGCTCTACCTTTACACCATTCCTCCGTTGACACGCAGTGTCTGGCCGGTCACCCAGCGTGATGCATCACTGGCAAGGAACACAACCGCCCCTGCGATATCTTCCGGCTCTCCCAGACGTCCGAAGGCATTCATTTTGGTGATACCTTCAATTTGTTCCTCGGATTTGCCGACAGTGAACAGCTCAGTGTTGACCGGTCCTGGTGCAACGGCGTTAATCGTGACTCCCATAGGTCCCAGTTCTTTAGCCAGTTGACGGGTAAACTGCTCTACAGCACCCTTGCTGCCTGCATAAACACTGTACGTTGGGAACATTACCCCAGCGACAGAAGTGGAGAAATTGATGATCCGGCCGCCCTGACCCATGTGTTTGACAGCTTGCTGGATAGCAAAGAAGGTTCCTTTTACATTGATGCCGAACTGCTTGTCAAAATCCTCCTCAGTGACTGCCGCAAGCGGTTTGGTCATCATTACACCGGCGTTGTTCACCAGAATATCCAAGGCTCCAAATATTTTCACCGTTTCTTCAAACAGCTTCTCCAACTGGGCTACACTGCTGACATCTGCCTGTATTGCTATGGCTTCGCCGCCGTTTTGCTTAATAGCCGAGACAACCTCTTCTGCTTTGGCTGGGCTACTGCTGTAATTCACTACAACCTTTGCTCCGTTTCGAGCCAGTTCCTCTGCAATTGCACGGCCGATACCTCTCGATGATCCTGTTACAACTGCCACTTTACCAGAAAGATTGTTTCCCATGTTAATAACCTCCAAGTGATTTGATTAAATAGTACAAGTAGTATTAAGCCAACTAAAACTTACCAGCCAATAGATAGATTTAATCAACAGATACAGCAGCTTCTAACAAACCGCCGAGTCCGATCCGCTCCAAAAATTCAATCCGCAGTTTCTCCGAAAGCTCCGTTACTTCAGCGGCACCGTCACCGACAAAGTCGATAACCGATCGTACAGGACGCTGGCCAGCGGGCAGACTGACAATACGGGCCACTTCATCCGCTACAGCTTGTGGATCAGCGTCATCAGGTGTAAGTGCGCTTAGTCTGTCGCCAACCTCTTCAAGCAGCCTGTTAATTCTTGCGTAAGCTGCTGAAGTCTCTCCATCAGCTGGAGGGGTAGCATTCGGAAAATGCGCAGTTCCTTTCGTAAAGGCACCGGGTACTACGAAGGAAGTCTCGATCCCGAAAGAAGCGACTTCATATGCCATCGTCTGGGCCAGTGAATCCATAGCCGCTTTGGCAGCTACATAAGGCCCAAGGAACGGCGGGAAACCGCCGCGAACGGTAGTGCTGCTGATCCAAAGCAGCAGGCCAGATTCCTGTGCTCTCATATATGGCAGAGCCGCCCGGTTCACCCGCTGTGTCCCGAGAACATTGGTGTCATATACCTTAGCCATTTCTTCCGGGGAAAAAGCTTCAGTCACACCAACTACTAGATGACCGGCGTTATGCATGACTACATCCAAAAAGCCCTGCTCTTTCACAATAACCTGCACCGCACGATCTGCCGATTCCTGAGAGAGAACATCCAGTTCCAGAGCCTTGAGGCTTAATCCATTCTCCGCTGCATAATCATGCAGTTCCTTGGCCCGGGGGGCGTTCCGTCCTTCAACATCGCGCATGCTGGCGTATACGATATGTCCTGCTGTCGCCAAAGTGCGGGCGGACAAGTTGCCTATTCCGGTAGAAGCACCTGTGACGAGAACAACTGATTTGCGAGTGTGATTCATGTTTTCTCTCCTTAAAATGGATTGATTACTAGTCCGATTTTCATAATGTCGGCACGTTTCTCACCTGCTATGCATCTTCTAAAGATTCTGTTGAAGTGGGCGCCCAATAGAATTCTGTGCTGCATCCGCCCGGTGAATTGATTATATAATAACAAATATCAATAATCAACTGACAAATTTATATTTTTGTCATTTTACTTTTTTTTATTTTCAATTGAAAAAAGGGAAGCTCTTCTGAATAGAATTTCATCAGAAGAGCTTCCCTTTAATTTTGTTACACATTACCTTTAGCCCATTGAGTTAAGAGGCTTTAATCCCTTCAACCAGCAACCCCCATACGGAGTCAAAATCCTGGCCGAGCGTGATCTCGGACCATTCGTAGGCATGGGCGGGATGATTAAAATGAGCCATCGCAAGAAACAGCGCTCTCGCCATCCCTTCAGGCTGTCCCGGCTTCAGCTCTCCCTGCTTGATCCCCTGCTCAACAATTTGAGCAATTTGGGAGATCAAGCAGTCCACATGTTCCGAGATCACATCCGCGGTCTCCAAGGTAACCGCCGTATACATCGCGAACATCTCCGGATCGTCTACAGCGTAAGCCAGCTTGCTCTGTGACAGGACCAGAAACCATTGCCGCAGACGCTGGGCCGTGCTTCCGCCCTTTTCCTCTGCTATTGCCTGCAACGGATCAGAGATTTGATGCAACCACCGCTCCGTTACCGCAGCCCGTAAAGCGGCTTTACTAGGAAAATGGCGGTAGATCGTTCCATGGCTGACCTTAAGTACGCGGGCAACATCCACTACCGAGCTTTTATCAGGACCAAACCGACGCAGCACGCTCTCCGCTGCATCCAGAATCATTTCTTTGGTTAACATCTGTTCATTTTTCATACGAATACCTTAGCACAACAATTATAGGGTATCAATATTGTTATATTGTCATTCATAACCTTACAACTTTTATTAGTGGCTAAGAGTAACACCTAAAATACTCTGCGGGCCGTCACAAAACGCTTCATCCACTTGCTGTCCAGCGTTTCATAATGAACGCCCTGTTCCTTCGAATAGGTGTGCAGAATCCGGTTGTTCCCGGCATAAATGGCGACATGCCCGATATTGAGTCCTCGCGCACTGAAGAACAACAAATCCCCTTTGCGCAGTTCTCCGATGCTTACTTCCTTGCCCTCTTTGGCTTGATTGTAGGAGACACGCGCCAGATCAATTGACAGAACCTCCTTAAACACCCGGCCGACAAAAGAAGAACAGTCGAATGTACGTGTCTGATCCGGAGATGCGCCGAATTCATAAGGTGTTCCCAAAAACTTCTCGCCATAAGCTAGCAACGCATTTCCTTGCAGATCCGCGAGGGAAGCACTGGTGTAGTCGCTAAAGCCCGGTTTTGCAGAAATGTAACCTGTCTGATTGTCCTGTGTGCGTACTTTCAGCCATAATGCATTACTCTCCTCAAGCACCTGAACCTTCGCTCCGGCCGGCAGCAATTCAATGACGCTAGAGCTTGTACCCGAATCCGGCACGGTACGCAGGTTGACGCCATTCAAAATCTTGGTATTGAACTCACTGGCTGAATTAATACGAATTTCATGACTGACCGGATCCCATTTCACTTGGTTGCCCAGCGCTTCGCTAAAATAACGCAACGGCATCATCGTATTCCCAGCAACGATCTGACCCGGCACGCTCAGCGTTACCGGCTTACCATTCGTATAAGCAGCCCCGTCCCCAATCCGGTAAGTCAACACGGTCTCTCCCTTGCTCGCTGTCACCAATTTAGCTTGATTGTCCCAGGAGAGCTTGGCTCCCTGCTCCTCAAACAGTTTGCGCATCGGCACAAGGACCGTATCATTCACAAATAGTGGCTGAACACCAAATTGAAGGGGCCGACCATCCAAATAGATGGCAGTTTCTTGATTGACAGGTGCGGAATCGGCATGTGCCGGAGCTGAGTACAGCAGCGGTGCCAGTAGCAGAAGCAGTGCCGCTTGTCTAGTTCTCTTCATGTTGTCTTCACCTCGGCTGATTGATAGATTCAAGTGTATGTACTCAGGTAGGTTCCAGAAGTTTTGTGCCAATTGTTTCCATGCATGTGCAAAATATCAGGTAATACACCCAAGATAAGCCTCTTTATCAGCATAAAAAAGAGGGCCCAAATGGGCCCTCCGAGCTGCGTCCCGGACAATTAGCTTCTACGGGGACGTACCTTCATATATTCATTTATCTTTAGATCCAGCATACTGCTGATTTCAATGACATTGTCCGAGGTGAACGATTTCTCCTGCAAAAAAAGCTGCTCCATCTTGGTGCGTAATATCCGAATTTCATCTTCCAAAGAGAGCCTGCGTACAGAAGCATCGCCCTTAGAGGAGCGTTTCCCGCTTCCAGAAAAACATTCCCCGCCATAGGAAGGTAAGTAATAATCGGCACTGAGCACAATCATACCTCCTAAAAAATCTTGTTGAGCGTCTGCTAAAAAATAGCATCGAAACAACCGGCTAGAAAGCATCCGCTTTGTTCCCAGAGCAACGTTGACCTCCAACTGTCATCAAAGGCAATAATTACTCTCTCAAAGTAAAATTATACCATGACATTGAGAGATTTACTAGACTCTTTTCATAAATTTTACTTCTTATTCCGTTCTTTCCCTTTCGAGTTTGGCAACAAATGCACCGATTCGCTCAACAGCTTCATTAATCTGAGCTACCGAGGTTGCATAGGAACAACGCAAATAACCCTCGCCGCCCAGGCCGAACACATTGCCCGGAACCGCAGCGACCTTATTCTCACGCAGTAGCCGCTGGGCGAATTCATCAGAGCTCAGACCGGTATGACGGATGCTTGGAAAAGCATAAAACGCTCCCTGCGGCTCATGACATTCTAGTCCAGCATCCCGCAGGCCCTTAACAATCAAGCGCCGCCGCTGGTTGTAGGAATCGATCATCCGATCTTTCTCCTCCAGCCCATTGGTCAAAGCCTCTAGCGCTGCAACCTGCCCCATGGAAGGCGCACACATCACCGTATACTGGTGAATCTTCAGCATGGCGGAGATAATCTCCGGGTGGCCGCAGGCATAGCCCATACGCCAGCCCGTCATCGCAAAGGCCTTGGAGAAGCCGCTAACGAGAATCGTGCGGTCTTTCATACCGGGCATTGAAGGGAAGCTTACATGGTTGCTACCGTAGGTCAGTTCCGCATAGATTTCATCAGAAATCACGATGAGATCATGCTTTTCCACGACTCTGGCAATAGGCTCCCAATCCTCGCGGGTCATAATCCCACCTGTCGGATTGCTCGGATAGCAAAGGATCAGCACTTTCGAGCGCGGCGTGATCTTCGCTTCCAGTCCTTCCGCGGTCAGCTTGAAGTTATTCTCGCCAAAGGTTTCAATGCCAACAGGGATACCCCCACCGATGGCTGTTATAGGAGAGTATGAAATATAACATGGCTCCGGGATCAGAATCTCGTCGCCTGGTGAGATTAGAGCACGCAGAGCAAGGTCAATCGCCTCGCTTCCCCCTACTGTGGCAATGATTTCGTCAGCCGGATCGTAATCTACAGCAAAACGGTCATGCAGGTAGTTGGCAATTCCTTCCCGCAATTCGGGCATACCTGCATTGGAGGTATAGCCGGTAAAGCCTTTCTCCAATGAATATACGCAAGCTTCCCGGACATGCCAAGGCGTCTTGAAATCAGGTTCACCGACCCCCAGCGAGATGATGTCCTTGCTTCCAGCGGCCAGATCAAAAAATTTGCGGATACCTGATGGCTGAATCTCCCGGACCAATGGAGCCAGATAAGAGTTCATTGACTTGCCGGTATCTCCGTTAGATTGGGTATTGTTCGTGATCATATGGCGTTCTTCCTTTACGGAGAGATCATCAGACGGTTGTCTTCTTCATGCTCTTCGAAGATGATCCCGTCCTGTTTGTATTTTTTGAGCGTAAAGTTGGTTTTGGTAGAGAGCACAGAATCAATCGGCGACAGCTTCTCGGATACGAAATTTGCGACTTCACGCAGATTGCGGCCTTCCACTTCCACCAGCAGATCATATGCGCCGGACATCAGATAGACGGACTTCACTTGCGGGTACAGGTAGATTCGCTCGGCGATGCCTTCGAAACCGCGGCCGCGCTCAGGCGTAATTTGTACCTCAATCAGTGCCGTTACCCGCTCGTCATCCACCTTATCCCAATTGACGACCGTTGAATATTTCACGATAACATTGTCTTGTTCCATCTGCTCAATCACAGTCTTTACATCGGCTTCTTCCGCCCCAAGTAGCGTCGCCATCAACGCTGTGGAGCTTCGCGCATCCTCTTTGAGCAGTTCCAGCACTTTCCTCTTCAATTCATCCATTTCCTTCATGCCTTCCCTCCGAAATACCTTCGCAGAAGATGTAGCGCGGTAAAGCGCCACTTTGCGAAATGAGTTTAATAATACTAATATGACACGAAAGTGCCTTCTCTGCAAACAAAATAGGCCCGCTTAAGCGGCCTGTTTTCACAGACTGGTCAAGGGACCATGCGGCATTATGCTTTATTGGGCACCGACCAAGACCTCGATATCCAGCTGGGCGAAGGCATCCAGCCATTCCCTGGAGCAGCCGGAATCCGTAAGCACCATAGCTATGCCTTCAATCGGCGCAATCTGGGCGAAGGTGGTGACACCGAATTTGGTATGATCAGCGACAAGGATCGCTTCCTCTGTTCGCTGAATCATTTTGCGAGAGATTAATGCTTCGTCCAGATGATAATCAGTAATCCCGTCTGCCAGCGAGACGCCACCCGCCGAGATAAAGGCCTTGTTGACCTTAAACTGATCCAGCAGTTCATGGGCAATCACACCTGTTGCGGCCTGATATAAGGGATTCACCTCTCCGCCGGTAAAAACCAGCTTGCCCTGAAATCCTTCAAGCGCACAGCTCAAAATCGGCGCCGAATTGGTAATAACCGTGACCTGAGTCCGATTCTTCAGGGCGCGCATGATCTCAAGTGTCGTCGTTCCGTTATCGAGAATAACTGTCTCTCCATCCCGGACCAGCGATGCTGCCAGTTGGCCGATCGCCTGCTTCTCGCTCAGCTGCATCTGGGAGCGCCTCAGAAAGGTCGGCTCCGTCATTTCGGAACGCATCCGTACAGCGCCTCCGTAGACCTTGCGTAGTCTGCCTTCTTTCTCCAGTCGGTCCAAATCCCGTCTAATCGTCTCTGTTGTGACATTGAACAGTTCGGCCAAGGCATGAACCTGTATCTTCCCCTCCATTTCAAGCTGGGAAAGAATTGTTTCCTTTCGTTCCTCGTACGTTAGGGACATTCTGCTTCTTCCTCCTGAATCGTGTCTGGCCATATGATTTCATTTAAAGTGGTTTTATGTGTTTTGTTGTTGTTTTACTGCCGTGAACAGTTCAAAGTGTAAAATTCTATGCCACACTTGTCAACCTAAAGGAACTATAATATAAGTGCAAACCCTTTGTAAAATGAGGTTTGACAAATTGTAAACCGAGACCTAAAATCAACATGAAACCAAACAAAAGCACATAAATCAACATTGGTAACTGAATGGAACAGACAGAGAGGGGATGAAAAGGATGAGCACCCGCTTATCTTTTCGACAGGACGGAACATTTAAAATCGTACAATTCACAGATCTTCATTGGATGGACGGCAGAGCGGAGGATCGTCAGACCCGTGACCTAATGGAAGGCGTACTAGAGGCGGAGCAGCCGGATCTCGTCGTGTTTACAGGAGATGTCATCTATACGGGGCCAGTCTCCCCAGGAAAGCCGGAATGCGAGAACCCGAAGCAAGCCTTCCGTGATGCAGTTGCTGTCGTGGAAGCCCGGAATATCCCTTGGGCCTTTGTCCTTGGCAATCATGATACAGAGAGCCGGATTACCCCTGAAGAGCTGATGCAAGTAGCGCTGGAACACCCGCATGCCTTGGCTCAAGCGGGACCGGTGGAAATCGCAGGAATGGGCAATTATTCGCTAACCATTAATGGACGTAATGGTGAATCCGCAGCGGTACTCTATTTCCTTGACTCCGGCAGCTATTCGGAACTTGCGCATGTTCCCGGATATAATTGGGTCAAGCCTAGCCAAATCAACTGGCTGACAGCAGAATCTGCAAGGCTTAACCCGCAAAACGGGCAGGATAAACTGCCTGCCCTTGCCTTTTTCCATATCCCTGTGCCGGAATATCAGGAGGTCTGGGACACTCAGGTCTGCTACGGGAATAAGTTCGAGCGCGTGTGTAGCGCACCTGTAAATTCGGGCTTGTTCGCGGCCCTGCTGGAGATGGGTGATGTGCTGGGCACCTTCTGCGGTCACGACCATATCAACGACTACAGCGGAAGCCTGCACGGAATTAAGCTGATCTATGGCCGGGCCAGCGGCTTCAATACTTATGGCCGGGAAGGCTTTATGCGCGGGGCCCGGGTCATCAGACTATCTGAAGGCACCAAGACCTTCGACACCTGGCTGCGCTTGGAAGACGGATCCTTCATTGAACATCAGCCTCCGCATGAACCCGATCCGGCTTCTGAGCACTAAGTAGCAGGGAGCGAAACCATTCATGCTGCTGCCTATACTCCTAGTTATCGCCTCCGGCATGGCGCATGCCATCTGGAGTCTCTTCACCAAGAAAAGCCGCAGCAAAAGTGTCTTTTTATGGTCTATTATGATGGTATCCACTTTGTTGCTCTTGCCTGTACTGATCATTGAATTATGGCGCAATCCGCTTTCAGCCAGCGCTTATGGCCTGCTGCTGTTGTCTGTCGTTCTCCAGGGTCTTTACGCCTGGCTTTTGTCCAGAACCTATGAGCTAGGCGACCTCTCTCAGATTTATCCGATCATGAGAGGCACAAGCACTCTGCTTGTTCCCATCATCGGGATTCTCGTATTAGGCGAATCGCTATCGCCAGTGGGTTGGGCAGGCATTCTCTGTATGCTGGCCGGGTTTATCGTTCTAGGTTCATCAGGCGGAGTCAGAAACCATCCTGGCGCTACTGTGCTCACTCAGGCAAAGCCTGTGCTGATGGCGCTCAGTGTCGGTTTATGCACCACCTGTTATGTATTCGTCGATAAGCTGAATCTTCAGCATCTGTCGCCGCTTGCTCTGCTGGAAGTGACCAATATCGGCTTCGTCCTAGGATTAACTCCGGCAGTGCTGGCTTCACCACGCATTCGGGCGGAATGGCAGGCCAATCGTAATACTTTGCTGCTTGGGGCCATTTTGAATCCTGGCTCCTACCTGTTGTTTCTGTTCGCTATGCAGCAAGCACCCATTGCTCATATTAGCCCTCTGCGGGAGATTGGAACGGTATTTGCCGCGCTTCTCGGAATCATGCTACTGAAAGAGCAGCAAGGGCTGAAGCGTATTGCCAGCTCTGTAGTCATTTTCTGCGGAATTGTGCTGCTTGGCGTCTTTGGATAATGTTTGTTCTTATTTCGTTATAAAATGTAAAAAAGGTTGACTCCTATTTTTCAGGGGTCAACCTTTTTTTGTAAGCGAGCTATAACTGACAGACAATCATGTCTATCTGCTTCGCTTGCTTCAATGCCGAGTTACATATAGTAAGAATTATTTGAGTTGGACTGTTGATGAGTCACGTTGAGATTATGGCTATAATCGCCAACTTCCCCTGTTTTTTGCTGCACGAACTGCTGACATTTTTGCTGCGTCTGCTGTGCGGTCTGAATTTGCTTGTCCACATCATGACGCAAGGCCTTGGAAGGAGCCGTATACATGTTCATTTGCGACATATGGGTATACAAATCCCCTTGAAGACGCAGCGTATCCATCGTCAAGTTGTTGAAGGCTTGACGGACAGATGGACAGGCAGATTCTGTTGCGGCTGTGGTATATTCACGTACGGTCCGTTTCAGATCGGCCAGCACCGTGTTCATTAGGTCCTCATCCGCCATAAATGATCCGTTTTGTGCGTTCACTAAGATAACCTCCTTAAAGTTTGGAACCTCTGTTATTGCGGTTGCGTTGGGGCATATTGCTGGTGCTGCTGCAGCATTTGTGTCAACATCCCCATATGCTGGGTGTGGCTTTGGATATGCTGAATGCAGATTTGGCGGACAGCTTGATTCTGTGTGGACCCGGCTGTAGCCGCTAATTGCTTGATTAGCAAATCCTCATTAGAAATGGAGTCGGCGATGTATTCCAGCTCTTTACCGCTGAGTGCCTGCATTTGTGTAGATTGCATGCGATGTTTTCCCTCCTTATAGATGATTCAAACCACTTTTAGTATGCGTCTGCGCCGGGCACATTATGTGCCAAAAAGCGCAAGGTAACACAGCTAAAATATGCATGAGCCCACCATTTCCTGCGAATACTTTTGAAACCGGAAGATACGAAAGGGAGATCAACGATGAAACTAATCAGCGGGCAAACGCCCTGGAGTAATACATTGCAAAATCCACCTGCTTACCCGGCGTTACAAGGAGATGCCCATTGTGAATGTCTCATCGTAGGTGCCGGTATGGGCGGAGCCATGACTTCATACCAGCTGTCTGTGAATGGGGCGAATGTGATTTTGATCGACAAACGATCCGTAGCAGGCGGAAGCTCACACGCCAACACCGGGTTATTGCAGATCTCCAACGACAAGTCATTGACTGCCTGTATCAACACATTTGGTGAGGAGCAGGGCGTGCTGTTCTATAAGCTTTGTCAGAAGGCCCTCGGCAACATTCTTGACCTTCCTGACAAGCTGGAGATGGACCCACAGATCATTCCCCGCTCCAGCCTGCTGTATGCCAGTAAACCAGAGGATGTGCCTGCACTGCGCGAAGAACACCGGAATCTGACCGCACACGGCTTTCATTCGGAATTTTGGGAGCAGGACCAGATTGCTTCGCTATACTCTTTTACCAAACCAGCAGCCCTATACTCCCGGGGAGACGCGGAGACCAATCCCTTCCGAACGGTGCATAGCCTGATCCATCAGGCCGCCAAGAATGGGGTTCGTGTATATGAGCAGACCAAAGCGCAGCATTATGAATTCAAGGAAGACGGCGTCATCTGCCACACTCGGCATGGCCGAATTTTTGCGAAAAATGTTATTTTTGCGATGGGCTATGAGACACAAGAAATGAAGAAGGACCGAGGCGCCGAGTTGATTAATACATATGCTATCATGACCCGGCCCCTGAAGGAGCTTCCCAAATGGTATGAGCAAAGCCTGCTCTGGGAAACGGCTCGTCCCTACCTTTACTTCAGGACCACCCCGGAGGGACGCATCATTGCTGGCGGTAAGGATGAGCCTCTGACAGATGATAAGCAACGCGAGGTAAGAGTTCTCTCCCAGAGTAAAAAACTACTGGAGGAGCTTGAAGCGCTGTTCCCGGAAATTCGCGGCATAGAAGTTGAATACACCTGGGGGGCCGTATTCGGGTCGACGCGTGACGGGCTGCCCTATATCGGCCCGCACCCGGATTATCCACACAGTTACTTTATTGAAGGATACGGCGGTAATGGCACTGCCTACAGCAATATTGCAGCAGAGCTGCTAACGGATATACTTGGCGGAAAGCACAGGCCGGAACTGGAACTGTTCTCGCTGACCCGTTCATCCAGACCCTCGCCCCACAGCGTTTCATGACATATAACAACAAACGCCTGGACTGTAGTCAGCCCAAGCGTTTGTTTATTTTCCGATAAGCAAGATGAATGGATTGATGCTTAGTTCGCTTTTACAAATTCAGCAGATTTGATACCCGCCTGGCGGCCGAAAATAATGATCTCCGCCACCGAGTTCCCGCCGATCCGGTTTTGACCATGCAGACCTCCTGTCACCTCACCTGCGGCAAACAGACCTGTAATCGGATTACCCTCTTTATTTAAAACTTCTGTGTTGGTGTTGATTTTTACGCCACCCATGGTGTAATGAATCCCCGGACCGATTTTGATTGCCATGTAAGGAGCGTTGGATAAGTCGTTATCCATTCCAGTCTTTCTGCCGAATTCAGCATCCTCTTTATTTTTCACATAGCTGTTCCAGGTGTCCAGTGTTTTCTGCAGTTGATCCCCGGGCACACCCATTGCTTGCGCTAATCCCTCGATCGAATCGGCTTGGATCACGAAGCCCATCTTCTCATATTGTTCGATGGCTTTAACACGGGATTTCACACCGGAATCAAAGACCAGAAAAGCCGCGTTTTCAGGAAGTTGATTGATTGCAGCGGTAACTTTATCACGAGTACCCAAATCATTCGTGAATCGTTTACCTTCACTAGATACGAGGATGGCACCTTCTCCGCGGACGGCTTCCCCAATGAGATAGGATTTTTCTTGCTGCACTGTCGGGTGAACTTGGATTTGATCCATATCGACGGTGACGCCACCAAGCTTCTCTATCATCTTAATGCCGTCGCCGGTGCTGCCGATTTGATTGGTCGTTACATATCCTTCCAGATCGGGTCTGACTTCGGAGATCAATTCCTTGTTGGAGCCAAAACCGCCGGTTGTCACAACGACAGCCGCTGCTGTAATGCTCTTCTCGTCAGTCTGGTTGAAGATGACTTTGACACCATTGACCTTGCCGTCTTTTTCGGTAATTTCTTTGACATCAGCGTTCACAAAAAGCGGGATACCTTGCTCTTGAACATTGTTCACTAGACCTTTTACAAGGTATTGTCCTACGGCGGAGCCATCTTCAGGACGATGCGTACGCTTCTCATTCATACCGCCTGTAATGGTGATATTGCTTAATTTAATCCCGATGGAGTCGAGCCAGTCGATAGCACTTGCGGATTGGTCAACGAAGAAACGTAGCATCTCTTTATCGTTCGTATCATGACCACCCTTTAAGCTCTCTTCATAAAATAGATCATTGCTGTCGGTGATGCCTTGTTCCTTTTGGAATTTCGTTTCGGAAGCGTTCATTCCCGAAGAAGACTTGGTTGTATTTCCGCCGGCCACCGGCATTTTTTCAAAAATAACAGGGTTCATTCCTTTGGCTTTAGCTTCAAGCGCGGCAGACATTCCAGCGCCACCTGCACCGACAATAATGATATCGTACTTATCCTTCAGTTGATCGAGCGGTGTATAGCTTGCTTCCGATGCCCCTGAAACAGCTTCTATTTTTGCTTCCTTTGTCGCTTCCTTGTTATCCTGATTTTTGCTCCCGGTGCTGCTGTTATTGACGGTCTTGCTGTTATTGCCACTATTGCCGCATCCTGCGATCACGAGCATAACAGAGAGAATGAGAATAAGAGCAGCTACTGACTTCTTTTTCATTTTAAAACTTGCCCCCTTGTGCTTTTTTTCACAAATTAATCATAACGGAAAAAGGGCTGTTCAGGATAGTTTACGTAATTAAAGAAATCGTTTCGTCATTAAAGTAACATGAATGCCCTGTTATAGTTTATACTATATAGGTAGCAGGGAGACTTTTATCACTGTTCAGGTATTCACATTAAATGTAGTATGTTGGATATCAGAATAACAGCGCCGCTACACAAACATAACTTCATAATCACAAGCTATGATTGCTATGGATCACACTATAGCAGGAGCAGCTTCTGGAGAGACCGCAGGAAATCTGCGGCGCCGAAGGGTTCACAATCTCAGGCAAAAGGACAGAAGAGTACTGAATATGTATTTGTCATGCTGATTATCATTAGCAGGGCAAAGATTATTTAATATTCTTAGGACCTAGAGATTGGATGACATCCAATCTCTTTTTTATTGGCATTATATTGATTAAGGGGGACAAAAGTATGGCACAAACAGAATTAAAGAGAGAGTTAGCTAACCGGCATGTTCAGCTCATCGCCATTGGCGGCACTATTGGGACAGGACTATTCCTGGGATCGGGCAAAGCGATTCAACAGGCAGGCCCTTCCATCATGATCACGTATTTAATCGTGGGAATTGCTGTGTTTTTTGTGATGAGAGCACTGGGAGAACTTCTATTGTCTAAGGCTGGCTATCAATCGTTTACGGATATTGCCGAAGATTATCTCGGCCCTCGAGCAGCCTTTATCACGGGTTGGACCTATTGGTTCTGCTGGATCATGACGGCCATGGCTGATGTTATCGCCGTTGGCATCTACGTGAACTATTGGTTTGATATCCCGCAATGGGTGCCGGCCATCATCTGTCTGATCATTTTATTAGCACTCAATCTATTAACAGTAAAAAATTTCGGGGAATTGGAGTTTTGGTTTGCTTTAATCAAAGTAATCACGATTCTCGCCTTGATCGGCATCGGTGTCATTTTGCTAATCATCGGATTCAAGACGGATTCAGGATCGGTAACTATCCGAAATCTGTGGGAGCATGGTGGATTTTTTCCAAACGGCGCCTCAGGTTTTTTATTTTCTTTTCAAATGGTTGTATTCGCTTATGTAGGCGTGGAATTAGTTGGTGTTTCGGCAGCGGAAACATCCAATCCAGAGAAAAACATTCCATCTGCTATTAATAAAATCCCTTTGCGGATATTATTTTTCTACGTTGGCGCGTTATTCGTCCTTCTGTGCATTAACCCATGGACTGAACTTAGTCCGGCAGAAAGTCCATTCGTGAAAACCTTTAGTTTAGTAGGAATACCAATCGCTGCGGGGATTATTAATTTCGTCGTATTAACCTCAGCCGCTTCCGCCTGCAACAGCGGGATGTTCTCGACAAGCCGAATTCTTTATAATTTGAGCAGGAAGAACCAGTCATCACCTCATTTTGCCAAGCTGAATAAAAATCATGTGCCAGGGAACTCGTTATTTGTTTCGACGTTAGTTATATCTGTTGGCACCCTATTAAGCAAAATTATTCCGGGCCAAGCTTTTGGAATCGTCACTACCATTAGTGCCATTTGTTTTATATGGGTTTGGGGTGTTGTTCTTGTATGCCATATCAAATACAAGAAGACTCGGCCGAACTTACAGGCTAAATCCAAGTTCAAAGCACCGTTCACACCGGCTATTAATTATGCTGTCCTGGCGTTATTTGCCGTAATCCTCATCATCATGCTTATTGCAGAAGAGACACGACCGGCTTTATTGTTTACCCCGTTATGGTTTATCTTACTATTTATTCTGTATTCAATGCGTAGCAATAAGGGCAGCAATAACCATGATATCGATATGATCAATCCAAAAGGCTGATTACACGTGACGTTCTATATTATTAACTTAAAGAAACCCAGGTCGTTATGACCTGGGTTTCTCATCATTTTAGGCTTTACAGCCTCTTCTCAAACGCCTTGTCTGCTCATATAGTAGGCATTTCACCTATGCCCCTCTGATAACCTTGTACATATACACAGGGCGCCCTATCGCACCATAGCTGATCTCCATGGACAACGCTCCGGTCTCCGTCAGATACATCAAATACTTGCGCACCGATATTCTGGAAATAGGCGCTCTTGTAGAAATGTCGTCTGTAGAGAAGGAATCTTGTGATAGCCCGTTGATAATCTCCCAAATGTTATCCAAGGTACTCTCGCTGAGACCTTTGGGAAGCGCAGGAGCAGAAGCCACAGCGACAGGAGAATTCTCTATCTCCCCTCGGTGCCGAACCAGCTTATCCAGTTGCTCCTGATTAAGATTTTCCCTATGCCTCATCAGCAGGTTGTTCTCCCGGTACGTAGTTAGGGCCGCCTGAAAGCGGGCAAACTCAAAGGGCTTGATCAAATAATCCACTGCACCATGCTGCAAGGCATTGCGGATACTGACATTATCGCTTGCTGCCGATATAACAATCACATCCACCGTGCTTCCCTGTTCACGTAAAGAGGATAACAGTTGAAGCCCGTTACACTTTGGCATATAGATATCCAGAAGAATCAAATCCACCTGTTGGCTTGCCAGCAGCAATTTGGCTTCTTCAACAGAAGCAGCACAACCGGTGTACCTGAACCCGTCCATCTGCTCCAGATAATGTCGATTAAATTTAGCTACCATCGGATCATCTTCTACGATTATTACGTTAATCATCTAGACTCATCACCTCTAGTCAAATACGGCACATTTACCACAAAAACCGTTCCTGGCCCATGACCGGGAAGCAATTGCAAATGCCCGTTCAGTTTATTCACACTTCGCCGGACCAGATGGAGGCCCATCCCCCGGTTCTCTCCTTTTGTGGAGAAGCCCTGCGTATAGATACTCTCTTGCAGCGATTTCGGTATGCCGGGACCGTTGTCCTTGACTGTACAGCTCAAACGGCCGTCATCATAGTGAAAAGCGAGCCGTATTTCCTTGTCCTCAGATGTCGTATCACTCAGCGCATCCATCGCGTTATCCAGCAAGTTGCCGGCAATCGTGATCAGCTCATGGGTTAGCTCCGCTTGGGCTGACTCCGGCAGATAGCTGTCTTCTTCCAGCACAAGATTAATACCGTCCTCGCGAGCCCTGCTCAATTTGCCTAACAGAAATCCAGCCATAACCGGATCTTTAATTGCTCTTGTGATGGAACCAATCTCACTCTGATAATTGCTTACTGTTCCGGAAATATACTGCTGCAGTTCATCATACATCCCCATATGGGTCATGCCCAAAATAACATGCAGCTTGTTCATATATTCGTGCGCACCTGCCCGTAGCGCATCTGCGTATACAGATACCCCGGATAACTGCGCTGCTAGCTGGGTAATTTCCGTCATATCTCTGAAAGTGACGATCGCTCCAACAATCTCGCCCCCTACGCGGATTGGCAAACTGTTAGCCAGTAGCGAAATCCCGTTGAGGTCAATTTCTTCATCCAGCTTCACATCGCCTGATTTCAAAACCTTATCCAGGCGCAGAGCTGGCCAATAATCTTCTATGTATGATTCCAAAGCCTTTCCTGTAATTCCAGCAGCCGTCAACAGCCGTTCCGCTTCCACATTAATCAACGTGATTCGCGCCTTTGCATCTATAGCAATAATGCCCTCACGCGCCGATTGCAGCATGGCACTGCGCTCTTCCAGTAGTCTTGAAATTTCGGATGGCTCCATCCCGAACATCATTTTCTTAATCCTTTTTCCCAGTACAATGGCGCCCATAGTGCCAAGCAGAGCCCCCGATAACAGGATCAAGACGATGGTCCACTCGTTTTTCTTTATAATATCATGCACCCGTTTCATGGAAAAGCCGACAACAACAACTCCAACCTGATGCCCTTTGTCGTTATATACCGGTACGAATGCACGTAGGGATTTGCCCATTGTTCCCCATCCCACCGAAATGCTATCATCACCCTGCAGCGCCAATTCCTGTCCTCCGCCAACAAATGGCTTACCAATAAGCGCTGGATCGGGATGCGAGTAGCGGATACTATTCATGTCTAACACCACTACGAATAGACTATCATTGCGACGAGCGATTTTGCCCGTATAGGCTTGAATTTCCTTGCTGACACCCTCCTCCAGACCTTTGGACACCAGCGGTGCCAGGGCAACTGTGTGGGCAATGCTTAGAGCCTTGCCCTCCAATGCTTTTCGAGTCTGGGGTAAAATATGATTAATGAAAATAATATACAGTACAAGCAGTACCGAAAACACGACTGTGGACACCATGATGGCAATCGTCGTGACCATGCTGTTAATCCGTTTTCTTTTGACCAATGTAGGCCTCTCCCATAACAATAAAATAAAGCAGTTTAGACCGGATGGCTGTCCTCTTGTCGGGATAAAGAACGCCTAAGGATCAGCCAGCTTCCTAGCGGTGCCGCACCAAGCAACAGCAGCAGCACTGTTATCGTACGTGGCGATCGGTTAACAGACAACACTGCAATGAAAATCAGGATACCCAGTAGCCTGCCACTCATCAAGCTTAACTCCCGCAGCACGACAAGCTCCACCCGATTGCTCACGCTCTCTTCAGACTCTCCAATCAGATCAAAGCTCGTTGAAGTCATAGGCAACATATACAGTGGAATAAACAGTGAAGTGCCGATCCCCATAATCAGCAAAGTTCCGTAGTTAACCTGCCAGAGCAGCGGGGTAATCACTCCAACCAAAAGCGCCCCACCAATCAGCATGCCGGCAGACCGGTATGCTGGCTTGAACAACTTGCCTGCGATCCAGTAACTGACAAGGGATACCGCCGATGTCACCAACGCAAATTGCCCGAGCTTACTCTCTTCCTTAGCCGCAACAAAGACCAGCAGACCAATTAGAAACGAGAATACCCCTTCCCTCAATCCCTGAAAAAAAAGGCCTGCAGCCACCCTTCGCCACTGCCCCGAACCCTTTAGCTGCCGCCATGGCTCCAGCCAGCCATAATTCGCCTCACTCTTACGCTTCTTGAGAAAGAAGCTGAGCACTGCCGCTGCCCCATAGATACCCAGCGAGATCATAAATACGATCCGATAGCCGCGTTCTCCAGATAGCGACGAGATCAGCCACCCTGACAGCCAAGGTCCAATGATGCCTGTCAACGAGCCCAGCAGTCCCATCCAGCCGTTCCAGAAATCACGACTCGCAGCATCCGTAATCTCGAAATAGACGATATTAAAGGCTAACCAGAATAATCCAATAGCTACACCCAGGAGCAGGCCCAGCGGCCAGATATACTGGATCGCATTCCCGCCAATACCCAGTACGATCAGATAAAACAGGCCCGAAACGGCAATCCCCAGCCTAAGAGCACTCATCTTGTTACGCTCCTTGACCCATTTGCCTGCGAGCCAAAAACTAAGGCCCAGCGCAATCTGCTGGGCCACGGTGAACCAGCCGATCATTATGTAATCCTGACGGCTTTTCCATAAATAAACGTTAAGAAAGGTACCCGACAACGCCCCCGCTAGCAGAAACAAACCGTTCACTCCCAGCAGCAGCGAAGCCTGAACCTTCGTTGATGCAGCTTTCATGATTTTCCCCCTGCCTATAGCCATGATTCTGAATATCATGCCCATACAGGCTGGAATTGATCAATTTACTCACTGCCGATGCTCAAATTACGAACAAGCTGTACCCGGTCCTTCTGCGCCAGATTGTGCTGAATATGGAAGCAAGACGGGCATACGAATACGTTCAACGAGAACGGTGCTTTCAGCACAGGTCCACCAAGAACAGCCGGGGTTGAAGGATCAAACTCTGTCACTTCCTGTGTTCCAGCCAGTAGCAGCAATTCATGGCACTGTGGGCATTCCGGTGCTTCTTCTTGCTGCGACAGAATAGCCGAGCTGTTCTGCTCATACTTCTTAAGATCGTAATCGTCCCGGAATTGTTCCAGCGTGTTGAAGATAGGCACTACGCCGTCCTTCTCGCTATCATCCCACAGGTCGTCATCATTAATAGACTCCTCGTCCGTGTCTTCCTTCACTTCCAGTTCGTCCTCCAGATCGTCACTGGTGACATTCACTGTCCGGTAGCCTTTCAGCTCATTGTTGCAGTGCGGGCAATACTCCTCGGGTCCAAATTCTTCATCCCACACAATTTCGGTATCACACCAAGGGCATACAGTCGTTTCCATCTTTAAGTTCTCCTTCTTAACATGCTTGATATTTAATTAATCGTCAAATATATGATGCCACCGATCAAAAAAGCAACGGCGCAACCAAACAGGACCCGGGTTAGAATCTTCATGGTTTCCTCCTACATGATGGAAGCTCCAATAACATACGATAAGGATACCGAGATCAGCAGCGCTGTCAAACCCACGGCCCGATTGTCTGCGGCAATCTCCTCATCAATAGAAAATACAGGCGTCAAGAACTCAAAGAGGAAATAGGCCAACAACAGCAATAAAAAGCCTACAACTGACCATTTCATCGTCTCGTAAATTGAAGCCCCGGCCTGGATGCTGAAGCGGAGGATGTTGCAAATTCCGAAGATTTTGCCCCCGGTTGCCATGGCCGCCGCTACATTTCCTTTGCGAATTTCTTCCCAGCAGTTATACTTCGTCACCATTTCAAAAAAGGAGAGGAATACGACCAGCCCCAAGATTGCTACGGTGAAGTAGCCAAGCAGCGACCCCAGCGGATGCCTCAGCAAAAGATCAACATTTTCCTGCATGCTCACCCTTCTCTCCTCAACATGCTTCCTTCGCTATTGCAGCTCGGCTACCGTCACGCCTGCCCCGCCTTCGTTATAGTTACCTAGACGATAGCTCTTAACATTTCGGTGCTTGCGTAGGTAATCATGAATGCCTGATCGCAATACCCCGGTTCCCTTGCCGTGAATAATCGCAATTTGACCCAGATTGCCGAGGAACGCCTCGTCGATGAAGCGATCCGTCTCCAGCAGCGCTTCCTCCAGATTGGCTCCGCGCAGATCCAGCTCCCTGCGGATATTCTCGTCGCGCGTACGCTTCACAGTCGTTGCCTGGCGTAGCGGCGCAGGATTGCCCGATTTCTGGGCAGAGACTAGCTCCAGATCATCCAGTTGCACCTTCATTTTCATAATGCCAAGCTGTACTACCGCTTCCTTGGTCCCGCTCATTTCCACGACATGACCTTTCTGATTCAGGCTGTAGACCCGAACCTCGTCTCCAGGTCCAATCTGTCGCGGCGGCTTGACCGCTGTACGGGAAGCCGCCTTCTTGCGCGGCGCAGGCTCCGCTTCATCCAGACGGCGCCTAGCTTCGATCAGCTTATGCTCCTTAACCGAAGCCCCTTCCTCCAGCGCCAGCTTGCGCAGATCACTAATGATCTGTTCGGCTTCCTTGCGCGCTTTATCCAGAATGTCACTGGCTTCCTTCTCGGCCTTCTCCAGACGCTTGTCGCGCTGGCTCTCCAGCTTCTCCAGTTCCTGCTTCTGTTTACTGCGGAACTCTTCGGCTTCACGGCGGATATGCTCCGCTTTCTCCCGCTCGTTCTCCGCACCAAGACGGTTCTCTTCAAGGGAAGCAATCATGTGCTCCACCCGCAGATCCTCTTCTTTAACCTCGCCGCGCGCATGCTCCAGAATAGCGTTCGGCAAGCCGAGGCGTTCAGCAATGGCAAACGCGTTGCTTCGTCCGGGCACACCGACCAGCAACCGATATGTCGGGCTAAGGCTCTGCACATCAAACTCCATGCTGGCGTTGATAACCCCTTTGCGCTCGTAAGCGTAGGCCTTCAGCTCGCTGTAGTGAGTAGTCGCCACCATCCGGCATTCTGTCCGGTGGATGTTCTCCAGGATCGCAATAGCCAGCGCCGATCCTTCCGCCGGGTCTGTACCCGCGCCGACTTCATCCAGAAGGATGAGGCTCTTCGGAGTCATTTTGCGCAGAATGGAAATAATATTGGTCATATGGCTGGAGAAGGTACTGAGACTCTGCTCAATGCTCTGCTCATCGCCAATGTCAGCATAGATCGCGTCAAACACACACATCTGGCTGCCTTCCTCGGCCGGAATAAACAAACCCGACATGGACATTAGGCTCAGCAGCCCAATGGTCTTCAAGGTCACCGTCTTACCACCGGTATTGGGTCCGGTAACGATAATCGTACTGTATTGGTTCCCGAGTTCCACATCCAGCGGCACTACATGCTCTGCCGGAATCAGTGGATGACGTCCCTTGCGCAGTTTGAGGTATCCCCGGTCATTCATGCGCGGCTGGGAAGCCTTCATATCACGGGCCAGACGAGCCTTCGCGAAAATGAAATCCAGTTCGCCCACAATATCAACATCATAAGTCATCTCTTCCGCAATGTCGCCAACCTGTGCCGTCAACCGATGCAGAATAATCTCTACTTCCCGTTCCTCACGAAGACGCGTCTCCCGAAGCTTGTTGTTCATCGCCACAATGGATTCAGGCTCAATGAACAGGGTCGCACCGGAACCGGATTGGTCATGCACAATACCACCAAAGTGGGCGCGGTATTCCGCTTTGACCGGGATCACGAATCGGTCGCCACGGATTGTGACAAGCTGATCCTGCAGCATTTTAGATACCGAGGAGGAACGGATCATCGAGTCCAGCTTCTCGCGGATTCTGGCCTCTCCCCCGCGCAGCTCACGGCGAATATTCGCCAGCTCAGGGCTGGCGGAATCCATCACCTCGGCATTCTCGTCAATACACGCGCGGATAGCATCCTCAACATGCTTCTGCTCGGACAAGAGATCACTGAGGGCAAATAGAGATTCGACAGCCTCATCCTCATGCATAGCAGCCAAAAAACGCTTGATTCTGCGTGCCCCGCCAATGGTGAAGCCTACGGAGAGCAGTTCATGCGTTCCAAGCAATCCACCAATAGACGCCCGCTTCAGCGCCGCCTTGATGTCGGTAATTCCGCCAAACGATGGAATGCCCTTCAGGCGGTCCACGTTAGCAGCCTCATCGGTAGCCTTCAGCAGCAGCTTAACACCTTCAAAATCACCAGAAGGTCTTAGCTGTTCCGCGGTTTCACGCCCCATCGAGGTTTGCGTATATTGCATTAATTTATTTAAAATCTTGCGATATTCAAGCGTATGCAAAATTTTGTCGTCCAATTACAGTCACAACTCCCTTCATATATGAATCCATTATACCGAATATGGGCGAATTTCGCTATTTGGGTATCGTTTCCCAACATAACAATTCCGTATCCGGGTCATAATAACAACTGCACATATCCTCAGCTTGGGCCAAAGGAGGTTAAACCAGTGAGATTTTTAGGTCATGTAGTCCGTTTTGTTGTATCAGCGATTGTGCTGCTCATTGTCGGCTGGATCGTTCCCCAATTCCACGTCGGCGGCTTCTGGAGCGCTTTGGTGCTGGCACTTGTGATCGCCCTGCTTGGTTGGGTGGTCGAAGGAATTTTCGGCGGAAAAGCGACACCATTTGGTCGCGGTATTGTCGGTTTTCTCGTCAGTGCGCTAGTCATCTGGATCGCACAGTTTGTAGTCAGCGGAGTTAGTGTTTCCATTCTCGGTGCGATTCTGGCAGCTCTGGTCATCGGTATTATCGACCTATTCCTGCCGGTATCTACACCATTTGAAGCTGCGAAATAACGATCACTTTAGGCGCGAAGACAGCCCCCCTTGTTCCGGTTATCCGGTTTAAGGGGGGCTGTTCATTTTCATCCAATCGACAGGTTGAAATTTTCTTGTGGTTCGACAGAAGCGGTGACGACCCTGTTCTTGCCAGATCTTTTCGCCTGATATAACGCTTCATCTGTCTTGCGGAATAGCTGTTCCTTGCCATCGCCAAGCTGATAACGGCATAAACCGATACTAACCGTGACAGGACGGCCTCCAGCATAAGGATGCTCCATCCGTTCAATGGTCATCCGTAGCTCTTCAGCAGCGTTGTAGGCCTCGGGACAGTCCAGGTCTGTAAAAATCACTGCAAACTCTTCCCCGCCATAACGCGCCGCAAAATCATTAAGCCCAATCATCCCGCCCACTTTAGCCGCGACTTCCTTCAGCACCAGATCACCGACCCAGTGCCCATAAGTGTCGTTGACCTGCTTGAAGTTGTCAATGTCAAACAACGCTAGTTGCAGCTTAAGGCCATTGCTCTCGCACTGTTCCAGCAAGGAATCGAGATATTCATGAAAGGTCTTGTGATTGTACAGTCCCGTCAACGCATCAATCTTCAACAGTTTGTCCGAAATAGCCCGTTCCACTAGTAACCCCTGTTCCGATTTCGTCAGTTGCTCCAAGTATTCTCCGGTTTCCTTCGACCTCACAATCACAGCCCGTGCCATAAGCATAACGAGTAAAAAAACAAACTCCACAGCCATAAATTCGAGCAGCGGCTTCTTCAGGTACACTCGTTCCAGGCCGAAGTATACCGCAGCGTAAAAGAATATGCTAAAAAGGCCCAATGTGTACAGAAGCTTGCGATCAAAATAGATTAACGAAATCATGATCGGCAGCATCAGCGCCATCTGGGCGCCGTCCACAAAAGGCTCTATTACAAAATAAAATAAATAAGAAATGATAAAACCGCAGCCAACGATGGCTTGCTTGTGATACTGCAAAGTGGAACGCAGCCAAATCTCCGCAGCAGCCACCGACAAAACGATTAGGATATTAGAAGCAATGAATAAATAGCCGCTTTCCGTCCCTGGGCTGCTTTTCAGTCTAAGTTGATCCGCGCACAGCACAAAGAGAACTTGGGCGATCAGCATGAAAGCCAACACAATCCAATACCCATTCAATATTCTACGATGCCAGGCCTCTGCGTTCAGCGAATCGGTTACAACGATCATGTGGATCCCCTACTTCTAGCCCATGATATAATAGGTTACATTATAATAAATTTAAATTGTTTTTGCATCATATTTTTGCATTCTTCGACAATGACATTGCGAAAAATGTCGAATTTTATAGACTTGATATCCCCCTCTGTTCACCAACTTTTCACAACTTTATGGAGCGCTTCCTAAATTTATAAGTTATGATGTCTACAGAATTGTCACATTTAATCGTTCCATAGGTGAGGGGGAGCATAATGAAGTCTAAAATTGCACTTTTTCTGTCATTGTTCTGTATTCTGATTCTCGCCGCCTGCGCCAATAGCGGGAGCAACGCGGGGAGCAGCACTAACGCTGTAAAGGAACCTGAAATTCAAGCAGAGACCGAACTCGTCATCAAGGCCAAGAATTATAGCTTCGACCAAGAGGAGTACCATCTGAAGAAGGGCGTACCCGTCAAGATCATTTTTGAAAATGAAAGCGGTAATCACGGCATTCTCGTTCCCGAATTAAATCTGCAACTAAGCGGCAAAAAAAATAACAAGGTCATCGTTCCGGAAGAAACCGGAACCTTCCAAATGACCTGCTCCATCATGTGCGGCGCCGGCCACACTGGCATGGTCGCAAATGTAATCGTCGAGGAGTGAGAACTGGGAGTGGGGTTTAGCGACAGCATGCAGGAGATAGCGGCTAGGTTAGTGTGAAGGACTTAGTGGATGACAATCACGCTACATACCGTTTGACGTTTGCCTCTGGTATTTGAACAATACCCATTTTAGGGGGCAGCGTCTAGCGCTTCGGTTTAGCTTCCATTTCCAGACGTCTGCATCTCACGTTCGGCTGTAGCATCTATTTGTCTTCAATTAGCACGCATCTTATGGAATTAGCGGGAATTTATCCTGTTATTTTCTCAAATCAACCGAAATTGCTTTCCTTAACTGGAAAAACTCCTGTTATTTCGCTCCTTGGACTGCTCATTTGCTCCAACATGCGATATTAACGGGAGTTTTTCCAGTTATTCGACGCCGAACCGCTAGGGACAGTGCTGCTAAAGTCAAGAGTTGAGCTAATTACTTCAGATTAGTCGCTTCAGCTATTTACTTCAGTCTGTTACTCCAATCAGCTACTTCATTCAGTTACTCTACTCAATTACTCTACTCAATTACTCCACTCAGTTACTCCACCCAGTTACTTCGATCAGTTACTTCGATCAGTTACTTCGATCAGTTACTTCAGCAATCCAGCATAGTTAGTTACTTTAACAGACAATCCAACCTATTTCCCCTGAGCATCTTTCTGCGAGAGGATAACCTCCTTCAGCTTCTCGGTCCCGAATCCTCCCGGATGAATAGCATTGGCTTCCGCATAAAAGATCATCCGCAGCGAGGTGCCATCCTGAAGATGCACGCGCAAAAAAATCTGCCGCTCATTCTTTGTACGGCTTGTTACAGCATAGATTTCCTTGAAATCAGATGCTTTTAATCTCAAAAGCTCTTCTTCAAAGACCTTTGCCGCCTCAGGATCAAAGTACCGAATTAGGCTGCCATCAATCCCACTCTCAATACTGACTTTACTAATCCTTCCCCCAATATCGAGTAAATCGCCGACAGTGCGTGCTTGGGAATTGTCGCTCACTTCATAGATGTAATGGTTAGCCACAACCCGGTACTCGGGCCGGTATCCTTTCAGCTCATAAATCTCGGTGCCAACTGGGAGAAAAGCTGCATCTCCGTTCACCGTGATGTGGTCAGAACAAGCATTATCGTTCAGCATGTAGGCTACCTCCCCTACCTTTTTACCGACCTGATCAGCTTTAACTTCTTGTGTACCTTCATAATTCCGCTGGTATTTGATGTCGTTGATCATCAGGACATCTACCCACTCTACAATTTCGTAAGGACATTTTCGGTTTTGTTTGTTGTTTGGTTTATCGTCCCTATTCGGTTCGGATGTTGCATCTGGCCCCGCTTTATCAGTTCCCTCCACGGTTTTCGATACGGTAGCACCAGTTGATGTAGGAACACTTCCTCTCTCCACATCCACACAGCCTGAAATCATCAGAATAAGTATGACTGGTAGTAGCAAAAAATTACGCTTTAGTTTCATAAATATCACCTCGATCTCCAGACGATTTCAAGCTGGACAAAGTTGCAGAAACTGGAAGGTGAACTCATTGTTCTCCCTAAAAAAAGCCGACCCCAAACGCGTATGCGTCGGGACCGGCTTTTCTACCTTCATCCGTTATTCAACTGTCCTGCTCGATCAGTTGAATCCATTCATTATATTCAATCTGCAGCTTGGAATATTCCGCCTGCAGGCTGCGATGTTCCTGATTCAGTTTGTCCAATTCGTCCTGCTTAATCTCGGACTGAATCTGGAGCAAGCGAAGTTGGCCTTGCGCCAGTTCATAATGCTCCCCAACCTCGTTCAGCTGCTCCAGTACCTTGCTGCGTTCCTGATGTGCGGCTTCCCGCTTCGCTTCAGCCTCTGTAGCCTCCTGCTGCCAGATCTCGATCTCCTCGCGCAGCTTGGCTTCTGCCTCGGCCCACTGCTGCTGACGTGCTGCCAGCTCATCATACCTGTGCTTCCATGATTCCCCATAGTCCCGGGCTTCCTTCAGCACATCCTGCTGCTCGGCTGCCGCTGCCGCCGCTTCGCGCCCGGCCTCGGACATCTCTTCGAGGCGAACCGCCATTTCCTCACGCTCTTCCTCCAGCAGACGGAATCGCTCCTGCAGACGCTCCCCATTCTGAAGAACTTCATCGTACTGTGAGATCATGTCTTCATAACGGGCTTGAAGTCCTAACAGCTCCTTACGCACTTGCTCACCTTCACTAATCTGCACCTCGTTCAGCAGCTCTACTTCCTCACGCCGGAGAACTTCTTCATGCAGCTTGTTCGCCAAGTTGTTCAACTGGCCTCGCAGGTTCTCGATTTCGTGGTTCAGTCCCTGAGCCCTGTCTTCCGTCTCCAGGAGACTCGTTTCCAGCTCATTGATTTCTTCCACTCGCTTGTCAGCAAGCTCTCTATAAGAAGCCGCCTCACTCGCAGCACGGTCAAGTTCTTGCTGTACCTGGCTCAGATTGTCACCAGCTTCGCCAAGGGAGATCCGCAGGCCCGAAACCTCCTGCACCGAAAGATCATAACGCTCGCGCAACTCTTCCAGCTCCGAATCTAGCACCTCGCCAAGTTCCGTTGTCGAGCGCAGCTCTTCTTGGACACGGACTAAGCTATTCTTAGTTTCATCCAGAGCATCCCGCAGCACTGTTACTTCATTCTGTGACGTAGTATAACGCTGACGCACTTCTTCCAATTCAGCATCTAACATCTCGCCGAGATCTGTTGAAGACTGAAGTTCCTTCTGAATTTGGATCAGACTGCCCTTGGCTTCTTGCAGAGATTCGCGGAGCACCGCGACCTCATCTTGCGATGCTACATGACGCTGACGCAACTCCTCCAGCTCACCATCCAAAGCTTCGCCAACCTCGTTGGCTGTGCGTAATTCTTCCCGAACCGCACTCAGATTGCTCTCAGATTCCTCAAGAGAACCTTGCAGCGTCTTAACTTCCTCTTGTGAAGCAGCATACTGCTGACGCAACTCTTCCAGTTCACCATCCAACAGCTCACCTAGCTCCGAGGAAGAGCGTAGTTCTTCCTGCACACTGCTCAGGTTACCCTGGGCTTCTTGCAGAGATTCGCGGAGCCCCGCAACTTCCGCTTGTGAAGCGACATGGCGCTGGCGCAGCTCGTCAAGCTCACCATCTAATGCTTCGCCTAGCGCATTGGCTGTACGTAACTCTTCCTGCACCGCGCTCAGTTTGTTCTCTGCTTCCTTAAGAGAACTACGTAGCAACGTATCTTCCTCTTGTGAAGCAGCATACTGCTGACGCAGAACTTCCAGCTCACCATCCAACAGCTCACCTAGCTCCGAGGAAGAGCGTAGTTCTTCCTGCACACTGCTCAGGTTACCCTGGGCTTCTTGTAGAGATTCGCGGAGCCCCGCAACCTCCGCTTGCGAAGCAACATGGTGCTGACGCAACTCTTTCAGCTCAGCATCCAATGCTTCGCCAAGCTCATTGGCTGTGCGCAATTCTTCCTGAACAGTGCTCAGATTGTTCTCTGCTTCCTCGAGAGAACCACGCAGCTCCTTCACTTCTTCTTGTGAATCAGCATGGCGCTGGCGCAGCTCTTTCACTTCCTCTTGCGAAGCAGCTTGATGCTGGCGCAGCTCTTGCAGCTCAGTGTCTAACATCTCGCCCAGTTCGTTAGCTGTGCGCAGTTCTTCCTGCACACGGCCCTGAATATTCTTGGCCTCCGCCAGAGCTTCACCAAGCTCATTGGCTGTGCGCAATTCTTCCTGAACAGTGCTCAGATTGCTCTCTGCTTCCTCTAGTGAACCACGCAGCTCCTTCACTTCTTCTTGTGAATCAGCTTGGCGCTGGCGCAGTTCTGTCACTTCCTCTTGCGAGGCGTCATATCTCTGACGCAGTTCTCCCAGCTCAGCATCCAACATCTCGCCCAGTTCGTTAGCTGTTCGCAGTTCTTCCTGCACGTGGCCCTGGCTGCTCTTAGCCTCTTCCAGAGCTTCACTCAGCACCGTAACCTCCGCTTGCGAAGCAACATGGTGCTGGCGCAGCTCTTTCACTTCTTCCTGTGCATCAGCATGACGCTGGCGCAGTTCACTCAGTTCAGCATCCAATGCTTCGCCAAGCTCATTGGCTGTGCGCAATTCTTCCTGAACAGTGCTCAGATTGCTCTCTGCTTTCTCGAGAGAACCAAGCAGCCCCTTCACTTCTTCTTGTGAATCAGCATGGCGCTGGCGCAGCTCTTTCACTTCCTCTTGCGAGGCGTCATATCGCTGACGCAACTCTCCCAGCTCAGTATCCAACATCTCGCCCAGTTCGTTAGCTGTGCGCAGTTCTGCCTGAACAGCACTTAAGCCGCTCGCTGCTTCCTCAAAGGAACCGCGCAGTTCCACAGCCTCATTCTGCGAAGAATCATAACGCTGACGAGCTTCTTCCAGTTCGCTGCTGAGCGTTTCGCCAAGTTCCGTGGCTGCCTGAAGCTCTCCGCTGAGCTGTTCCTCTCGCTTGACAATAACTTCGTATTGTTCCAGCAAAGTAAGACGCGCTTCGCGTTCGCTCTTGACGCCCGCTTCTGCAGCTCGCAGTCTGGACTGGAGCTGCCCAGTACCGCCGCGTAGCTCGGCCAGCTGCTTCTCCAGTTCCTGCACATTCTGCTTGTGCCTGTGTTCCTGCGATCCCTGCGTCTGGCGCAGCTCCTTGTTCTTAGCCTGTTCCTTATCTAGCTCAACTTTTGTATCCTCAAGCTGCTTGCCCAGGGTCGACTTGGCTTCTTCAATCGCTTGTTCAAGCCGGGTCTTCGTATCCTCCAGCTCTTTGCCAAGAGATTCACGAGTTGCCGCAAGCTCTTGCTCTGCAGCAGCCAGCGCCTCCCCTTTCTCCTTCACCAGGGCCTCTTGGATGGACTCCAGTTCGAGAAGATGTGCAGTCTTCAGGTCTTCAAGCTCCGCCAGACGGGCAGCCTCTGCCTCGGCCAACTCCTGATGGCGACTCTCTCGCTGGGACGTCTGCTCCTGCTCGTAACCAGACTTCAGCTCCTTAAGTTCCTGCTCACGGGACTGAAGTTCCTCAGTCAGCTTGCGACGAGCGTCTTCTGCAGCCTGCTCCGCTTCCAGTAACTGCTGGAGATGCTGGGCCTGCTTCTGCTCCTGCGCTTCCAAATGCCGCTTGCGTTCTTCCTCTGCAGCAGCGATCAGCCGCTTCGCCTCTTCCTTCGCTGCTGCATCCAGACGTTCATGTTCCTCTTGCCGTTCCCGCTGCACCTCCAGCAGGCGCGATACCTCCACCCGTAGTTCGCTGCGTTCCCCAGTCAGCATATTAACTTCGTTCTTAATATCCTGTACCTGAAGTGCCTGTTCGGCCATATGTACAGCAGCAAGCACAGCAATGCGCGGTGTATCCAATCGATTATGGGATTTAGAGATTGCACGCATGTGTTCATCCACATAGTGTGCAACCTGTTTCATATATTCAGTGCTGCTTCCTACAAGTTTATAAGAAGTTCCGTATATCTCCACGGCGACACGTGTCCGGTCCATAGCCACAATTGTGCCCTCCTTTATATATGTGCGGATTCTAAGCTGGTTTCCTCTGCTTCCATTGTATCTGTATAGTTAAACATTTGGCAAAATGCTGCTCGAATCAGTAGATTGAACCGGGATTCCGCATGTTTGCCGCATGAAAAAAAGCCGCGGCGAATCTCGGGTTCTAAATGGATTCGCTGCGGCTTTACACAATTCCTGCTACTTTCTCAATTCTGCGCCAAAAGTTTGCTGAAGCTCGGTTAGTACCTTATCATGCACTTCTGCAACCTCTTCATCCGTCAAGGTGTGTTCATTATGACGGTACAAGAGAGAAATAGCCACGCTCTTCTTTCCACTCTCCAGCTTGCCGCCGGTATAGAGATCAAATACCTGTACGTTCTGTAGCAGACTTCCTCCGTTCTCACGAATGGAATCCAGCAATTGACCGGCTGGTACAGCTGTGTCCACAACCACCGCGATATCCCGCTCCATCCCTGGGAATCTTGGCAGCTCATGATATTGCAGCTTGTTCCGTGCCGCTTCATACAGCGGCTGCAGCGAAACTTCAGCGACATAAGTATCGGTCAGATCAAGCTTCCGCTGCAGTTCAGGATGAATCTGGCCCAGCGTTCCGATTTTGACAGTACCTTCCGTACCTTTCAGCAGGATGGAAGCAGAGCGTCCCGGATGGTAGCCTTCCGGCGCATCCCCTTCATATACCACTCGGCCAGTAAGACCCAAGTGGTCGAAGACTGTCTCCAGCGCACCCTTCAGATCGAAGAAGTCGACTGGCTGCACTGGCACGTTCCATTGTTTAGCAGCACGGGTTCCGCTCAGCAGCAGGCCAAGCATCGGCAGCTCATGCGGCTGACGAGTCAGTGTTTCTTCCTCCGTGAAGAACACATTTCCGATCTCGAACAGTGCCAGATCGCTTTGGCGACGATTCGTATTATAACCAGCAATATCAAGCAATTGCGGCAGCAGGCTCGTGCGCAGCACACTGCGCTCTTCGCTCATCGGCATTGCCAGCTTCACGGCCAGACCCTCACCTGTCAATGCAGGGAACAGCTTGCTTTGTTCCGGCTGAATGAAGGAGTAGCCAAGCACCTCCTGATATCCGCCATGCGACAGCAGGCGGCGGACTTCACGGCGGATCGCTTGCGATCTTGTCAAGGTTCCAGGAGTCGTAGGGCCTTCAATCGGCGTTGTAGGGATATTATCGTATCCGTAAAGACGAGCGATTTCTTCAATAAGATCCACATCATAGTTGATGTCACCGCGTCTTGTTGGCACTTGCACCTCAATAAGTCCTTGTGCGGCATCCCCGCATTTGAAATGCAGACGTCCGAACAGTGTTTTGACTTCCAGCAGGGACAAGTCAGTGCCAAGGTAGCGGTTCAGCTTATCCAGCGACAGCGTGATAACCTTCTCCTCCACAACGTCAGTTCCTGCTTGAATGATACCTTCATGCACTGTACCACCTGCATACTTCGCAATAAGCGCTGCTGCACGATTAAGAGCCGGAATCACTCTATTCGGGTCCACTTCCTTCTCAAAACGCAGCGAGGCTTCGGAACGAAGACCTAGCTGGCGCGAAGTTTTGCGAACCGTACCACCGTCAAACTTGGCCGATTCCAGCACGATATTCACGGTGCTATCGGTAACCTCTGTCTCCAAACCGCCCATCACTCCGGCCAGCGCCACAGCTTTTGCCGCGTCAGTAATTACCAGCATATGCGGCTCCAGCTTCCGCTCCTGTCCGTCCAGCGTAGTCAGCACTTCGTCTTCATCCGCAAGACGCACACCAAGGACGCCTCCATCGATGGTATCCGCATCAAAAGCATGCAGCGGCTGTCCGTATTCAAGCATCACGTAGTTCGTGATATCCACGATGTTGTTGATAGGACGTACACCTGCCGCCATCAGACGGTTCTGAATCCATAGCGGAGAAGCCGCCGGCTTAACACCAGTAATATAACGTGCCGAATAATGACTGCACAGCTCTTCATTGAGGATTCGGACGGAAATGTCATTCGCAGCGGAACCTCCCGCCTCTACAATATCCTTCTCTGGCTGTGGAAGCTTCAGCTCACGGCCAAGAATCGCACTCACCTCGTAGGCAGCACCAATCATGCTAAGACAGTCGGAACGGTTCGGCGTCAGGTCGAATTCCAGCACCTCGTCGTTCAGATCCAGCACCTTGGTAATGTCCAGACCAATTTCTGTGGATTCCGGCAGCACAAGAATACCTTCCTGCAATTCCTTAGGCAGTAGCTTGTCGTTCAGACCTAGCTCTTTGGCCGAACAGATCATCCCTTGGGACAACACGCCGCGCAGCTTCGCTTTCTTGATTACGAGACCCGGCAACTTGGCTCCTACAAGAGCAACTGGAACCTTCTGACCGACATCGACGTTCTTCGCGCCGCAGACGATTTGCAGATCTTCGCCCTGTCCGGCGTCCACGATGCAGACATTCAACTTGTCAGCATCAGGATGCTTTTCTTTGGATTTAACATAGCCGGTAACAATGCCGGTAATGCCTTTATTACGATTTTCCACACCGTCGATCTCAATGCCTGCAGCCGTAATCTTCTCAGCCAGCTCATCGGCGGTTACTCCATCTAGCGATATATAATCACTCAACCATGACGTTGATACTTTCATTTCGGCTCACTTCCTCTTAATTCAATGTATTTATCCCGTACAAAAGACATTGCCAGCCATCTGACAAATGCCTAGAGTCCCTTGAACTGCTTCACAAAGCTCATGTCATTGTTGTAGAAGTGACGGATATCATCGATACCGTACTTAAGCATAGCAATCCGCTCTACACCCATACCGAACGCGAAACCGCTGAATTCCTCAGGGTCATAGCCACCCATACGCAGCACATTTGGATGCACCATTCCTGCACCAAGGATTTCCAGCCATCCGCTTTGCTTACACAGACGGCAGCCTTCGCCGCCGCATTTGAAGCAGCTCACGTCTACCTCAACGCTTGGCTCTGTGAAGGGGAAGAAGCTTGGACGAAGGCGAATGCCTGTGCTCGGTCCGAACATTTCCTGCACGAATTGTTGCAGCGTGCCCTTCAGGTCGCTCATCCGGATATTCCGTCCGATCACCAGACCTTCAATCTGATGGAACTGGAAGGAGTGGGTCGCATCGTCATCATCGCGGCGGAATACTTTACCTGGACAGATGATTTTGACCGGAGCTTCTCCCTTCATGGCTTGCATCGTACGGATCTGTACCGGAGAAGTCTGGGTGCGCATAAGCAGGTCTTCCGTCAGGTAGAAGGAGTCCTGCATATCACGTGCCGGATGGTTCTTCGGCAGGTTGAGCGCCTCAAAGTTATAATAATCGGTCTCCACTTCAGGACCTTCAGCCACACGATAGCCCATGCCGATGAAAATATCCTCAATCTCCTGCACCACTCTGCTGAGCGGATGAATGCCGCCCTGCTGCAAACGACGACCTGGCAGGGTAACATCCACTTTCTCCGCTTGCAGACGGTTTTGCGTCTCCTGCTGCTGGAAAGCATCCTGCTTCGTTCCAATAATCTCTTCAATCGCACCCCGAACGAGGTTGGCGACTTGCCCGATAACCGGACGTTCCTCAGCGCTCAAGCTGCCCATGCCGCGCAGCACCTCTGTCAGTTCACCTTTTTTCCCCAGGTATTTCACGCGCAAGTCATTAAGTACCTGCGGGTCCGAGACCTCCTGCAGCTTCGCCAGCGCCTCAGCCTTCAATGCTTCCAACTTTTCTTTCATGGCCGTGTACAGCCCCCTTCAATCATTGTGTAGTCAGCCAAGCCAACAAAAAAAGGCCTTTCCTCCCGGTAAGGGACGAAAAGACCGTGGTACCACCCTTGTTAGACAGCATAGCCTGTTTGCTTCAAGAGTATAATCAACCCTCACCACAGACATTAGCCCTGTCTCACTTTATGCAGAAGTAACGGTCTGCGGCCGGTATCCCCTACCCATTTCCAGAGAACCTAAGCCTCTTAGATAATTTCAGGGAACTGCTCCGGAGTGAACTTCAGCAGCTCTGCACTCTTAGAAACGCTCTCAATCACCGGCGTCTCCTCCCTGTAAGTCAGGCACTGCGTACTCTTCTCCATCACTGCATTTGGCAGTTCTTTCAAATGTTCATGAATCTTTCCCTATGAAAAGATATGTCACTTTATTATATGCAAATTCATTGGCATTGGCAAGCCGGACAAATTTGGGCAAATCTTTATCTTCCTTTAAGCTGGCTTTAAGGTTCAAGGCCGGTTTTGGCAGCAATTTTCAGCTAGCATTCAGCCACATTTGATATTTTCTACGGCAGCAGGTCATGATCCAGAAATTTAACGATTAAACGGAGGACAACGATGAAGAAGAAGAAAGTAGCACTACTGTCCATTGGGGCAGCGGCTGTCGTAACAGCTGGATTGCTGGTATATGCCTATCTGCCTGACAAAAGCAGTGCTTTGGCAGAAGTCCCCCTCAATACGGCTACTGTAACGAAAGGCGACATTGTGGTAAGTGTTACCGGTGCAGGATCTGTCACGGCTCCCCGTACAGGCAAAGTCAAGACCAAGGATTCCGGCAAAGTTTTGAAGGTATTGGTCAAGGAAGGCGATGTCGTCAAGAAGGGACAAACTCTGATTACGTTCGAAGGAGCAGATCTCAGTGATAATCTCCGGCAGGAAAAAAACAACCTTGCCAACCTCCAGCTTGACCTCGAAGACAAGCGAGAACAATATCACAAGCTGGCTGATAGCGGTGCTCCAGAGGATCAAGTAAAAAGCTCCAAACGTTCGCTTGATAAAGCAAAGACAGATGTCGAGAACCAGCAATACAAAGTTGCCTCTGTGGAGGAATCTATGGTGCCACCTGCTCCACTGACTGCAACGATTGACGGAACCGTTACAGCGGTAAATATTGCGAACGGCGAAAAAGCCATGGATGGATCGGAACTGATCGACATTACCGATTATGCCAACCTCAGCGCTGTCGTTCAGGTTGATGAGTTGGACATTCCTTCGGTCGAGCTCGGCATGCCAGCCACCATTAAGCTGGATGCCTTGCCCGATAAGAAGTATCAGGGAAAAGTGACCGCTATTGCTAATGAAGGCACCAGCTCGGGCGGCGTGTCGCTGTTCGATGTCACGGTAGATTTGACAGACTCCAAGGGTGCACGTGCAGGAATGTCAGCGGAAGTGTCTATCACGACCGCGGAGAAAAAGGATGTTCTAACCGTACCGATTGAAGCAGTCCGGGATAGAAACGGTACCTACATGATCGCCGTACCAGCAACCTCCGGAGAGGTAGGTACCGGGGAGGGTACCGGATTCGCAGGTGCTGGACAGGCTCCAGGTAGTGCAGGCGGCGCAGCTCCCGGAACAGACGGTAGCAGTGCCAGTTCGGGCAGTACCCCTTCAGCAGGGAATCGTGGCGGCTTTGGGGGTACAGGCAGTGGAACCGGGGTTTACGGTGGCGGTGCCCGCGGAACTCGCGAGGGTATGGGGCAAGCCGGAAAAGCAGGAACCGGCACTAGAACTGGAGCCGGTACAACACCCGCCCAGCGAATGATCACTGTTGAAGTAGGCCTTCATGACGAGAGTCGCATGGAAATTACCAGCGGCCTTAAAGAAGGGGATCAAGTCGTTATTCCAACCGTCATTTCTTCCGGTAATGGAGCAGCAGCGCAACAGGTCCAAGGCGGCGGTGCCTTCGGTGGTTTCGGCGGCTTTGGCGGCGGTGCGGCCGGAGGCTTCGGTGCAGGCGGAAGAGGCAGCGGTGGCTTTGGTGGTGGTTCTGGCGGAGCCGGGGCTGGTACAGGCAGTGGCTTTAGCGGTGGGGGCTCTGGCGGAGCCAGGACTGGTACAGGCAGTGGCGGTACAGGAACTCGGGGTGGAGGTCAATGAGTACATCAGGCACGCTAATCGAGGTTAGTGACATGAGCCATGGCTATACCATGGCTGGTGAGAGGATGACGGTCCTGAAGAACCTGTCGTTCACGATAGACTTCGGGGAGTTCGTAGCAATTATCGGTCCTTCCGGTTCCGGCAAGTCCACGCTTATGAACATGCTCGGCTGCCTGGACGTTTCGGATACAGGCAGCTATCTTCTGGACGGACAGGAGATCCGCAAGCTGTCCGATAACAAGCTGGCAGCCATTCGCAACGAGAAGATTGGCTTTATTTTTCAGAGCTTCAATCTGCTTCCGAAGCTCTCAGCTGTGGAGAATGTGGAGCTTCCACTCGTTTACCGGGGACTTTCGCACCGGCAACGGCGGCAGCTTGCCGAGGAAGCCTTGACCAAGGTAGGGCTCGGTGACCGCATGCACCACCGTCCAGCTGAACTGTCCGGCGGACAGCAGCAGCGGGTGGCCATTGCGCGGGCGATGGCAGGCTCCCCGCCTATCCTGCTTGCCGACGAGCCCACCGGGGCGCTTGACACCCGGACCGGTAAGGAAGTGATGGGAATGATCAGACAACTGAACGAGCAGGGCCATACGATTATTCTGATTACGCATGATTTGGAGATCGCCGAACAGGCCAACCGCATCATACGCATACAGGATGGCAATCTCGTGGAAGATCGGAGGAAGGCGTAGGTGAAGTTATTTCAAAGCATGAGAATGGCATTAAAAAGCATCTACAGCAGCAAGGTCCGCTCTTTGCTAACCATGCTGGGGATTATTATCGGCGTCTCTTCCGTCATTATTCTCGTATCCGTTGGGCAAGGAACCACCTCACAGATTACCGAGCAGTTGAACGGGTTAGGGACCAACCAATTAACTGTCAACATCACCGGACGCGGAGCAACCACCTCCCTTACCTATGATGAAGCGCTGGCACTGGGCGATATACCAGGTATCAAGGAGGTCGCGCCGGTAATCAGCGGCAATGTGACGGCCAAGCATAATACGGATAATGTCAGTGTCTCTGTGGAAGGGATTACGCCCTCCTATGAGGATGTGAAGGATTTTCACGTCCAATCTGGACGTTTTCTGCTGGATATTGATACCCAGTATCGGCAAAAGGTAGCCCTGATCGGCTCCAGTACAGCGAATGATTTGTTCGGTACAGATAACCCGGTCGGACAGACTGTCCAATTAAATGGCATCAGCTATAAAATTGTTGGCTTGCTGGAGACCAAGGGCAGCAGCCTAGGTGGCTCCAATGACGATAAGATCCTGATTCCGATCTCTACAGCAGAACGTCAGTTACAAAGCAAAGGCGTACGTTCCATTACAATTGCTACCACTTCGGCAGATACTGTAGCTACGGTTAAAACCCGACTTGAAGGCCTTCTAGCTGCCAAATTCAGCAATGCTACCAATGCCTACACCGTATTTGATTCTCAGCAAATGCTCGATACAGTTAATTCCACAACCAATACGCTGTCGATGGCACTTGCTGGTATTGCCGGAATCTCGCTACTGGTTGGCGGTATCGGCATCATGAACATTATGATCGTATCCGTTAACGAAAGAACACGAGAGATCGGGGTCCGCAAAGCGATCGGAGCCAAAAAGCTTGATATCCTGGCCCAGTTCATGATCGAATCCGTTGTCCTTAGTGGCCTCGGCGGGATCATCGGTGTCGGAATTGGTGTCGGGGGCAGCTGGCTGCTCGGTACCTATTCCCCTCTGTCGGTATCCATCGCTTGGAACATGGTGCTGGCATCGTTCCTCTTTTCCCTGTTGATCGGTGTGGTCTTCGGAATGATGCCTGCGAATAAGGCTGCAAGACTGCGGCCGATTCATGCTCTTCGTATTGACTAAGCAAATGCAAAAGTCTAAAGACTAAGGACTGGTTAAGTCAACTGTCACCTTCCATGAAGATGGGTGGGTGGCAGTTTTTTTGCGATTAGATGGACAATCCTCTACACCATTTGGTTATAAAACGATGTACTAGGTCTCAGGAACCGGAATATGAATAAGGCAATATGAATTTTAGAGCAGATGAAACAATCCTCCTTGCTGCTTCCCGCAAACATTACATAATAGATAAACCTATATGTGAGATATGTAAATTCTGGTATAGTAAAGAAAACTACCATTTGTACTGGTTAATATGATGAAACTAAAACCGCCGCTGCGAATATGTTTGAGCATATAATGGAATTCATCACATTTCACAACCAACAGCCGTGTTAATTATGCGCGTACTCAATTTGTCCTATGCGGGGAGTGAATGAAATTGGCTGATATGTACGAAGTTAGCATAAGAAGAAAACTAATTTTATTATTCTCCTCTATCTCTGTGCTTCTGATCGGCATCAGCATCGCTTCACTGGTCTATTTAAATAGCACCATCAACAAGCTATCCGGTTTCCTGGACAGCAGTCTGTACCATAGCTCCGAACAAATCCCGAGCACTGACCGTGATCTCCATCAGGCAGCGCTCAACCCTGCCGAACAGATGCGTCAAGAATTCCAAATAAAGAAAATCATACTTTTTGCACTGTTCACACTTCTGCTATCCGGACTCTTATTAATCATTGTTTATCTGGGCCGCAAAATCCTTACCCTCCAAAATGAAAAACTCGAGGAACAGAACCTCTATCAGTTAATCGGTGAGAAAATGTCTGACTTCATTATTCTGACCGATCCGAATGGCCTGATCCTCTACGCTTCCCCTTCCCATTCAGTCATTCTGGGCTATGTTCCACAAAAAGGCGCCCCCCTGTCCAATTATATCCGTGAGCCGGAGATCGCCTGGGCCAAGTTGAAAAGCGTTGTTCAGGGCACGCCTCGGACTTCCGAGCTACGCATGCGTGGGTCCGAGGGGCATTGGGTATGGCTGGAGACCAAAGTCACGCCCGTGCAGGGTAGTGGTGCTTTTCCAGCGCAATTCATGCTAGTATCCCGGGAAATCACCCAGCGGAAGCAATACGAAGAACGACTGCACAAGTTAGCCTTCTATGATCATCTGACCTCCATCCCAAATCGAGCCCATTTCATCATGTACATGGAAAAGCTGATCTCGCAGCCGCCGGAACGCAGGCAGGAGGTTGCCCTCGCAATGCTCGACTGCGACCGGTTCAAGCAGCTTAATGACACATTGGGACATCTTGCTGGTGACGAGTTCCTGCAACTACTCTCGGGGGAGCTGCAGCAGACGGTCAAAGGCGTAGGCCAGGCCTTCCGAATCGGCGGAGATGAATTCGCAGTGGTACTACATCGCTTCAACAACCCTGAGAGACTTGAGGAAACGTTGAAGCGGATACTTCAACTGTTCAGCAAATCATGGTCTTTACAGAATAGTCCCGGCTTCCACACTTCAGCCAGCATCGGCGTAGCGCTCTATCCGCAGCATGGCAACACGGTCAATGAACTGCTGCATGCCGCCGATGTTGCGATGTACTACTCCAAGAACTGCGGCGGTAATCAGTCCAACATCTACAAACAGAATATGGAAGAAGAATATGCCGAGCAGAAGAATGGCTGAGGTGGCAGCAGCTTACTTCTGTCCAACATGTAAAAGGCTGTTCCCCGGACCATTATTACGATAGGTCCGGGGAAACAGCCTTTTTTGCTTAACTTTCCCCTGTTAAATCATCAATTGCAAATGTTCAACGGTCGCCTCACCGTTCCCTTGTTCACGCTCCAGAATCAGCACCCGGATAACAGCTTCCCCTGGGGGACAGTCAATAAAGCGATCGCCTTCTCCGTCTTTCTCTTCCCAGTCATTCAGACGCAGAATGTAGCCGATAGATTCCACTTCCGGCATCACTTCTATGCGGGCTACCGCGCGTCCATCCTCTAGATTCCGAAAATCACACTGACCGTCTTGAATGCCGGTATCCCATACCCACAAGTTCCAGCCCCGGTAATCGCCATCCGGTCGCTCATAATGCACCTCGACTGTCTTGGACCGGGGAGCAGGTTCTCCATACACATCGTATAGCACCATCATGGACAGCCCTTCAATCTCCACCTCGCCGCCTTCAATCAGCCGGAAAGCATCTTGACCGGCAGAAGAGTGATCCACCACTACATTCCAGCGTTCAGCGACATTTGGAAGACCGAGGGTTACAGCCCCTGGATTGGCGTTAAAAATAACAACAATATTCCGCCACGAGTCGCCCCCCGCATGATTCTTGAGTATATAGGATACAATTCCGCTGTCACAGCGTAGAATTTCCAGACAGCGTTCAATCTCCTCACGTCCGTGAAGACGGAAGGCCGGATGGGACCGCCGTAAGGCAATCAAGCCTTTATAATATTGAAATACAGGTTTGAATACCTGCTTGTTACCCCAACGAATCCCATTGATCGCATCGCTGCTCCGGTAGCTGTTATGGTCGCCATATTTGCTGCGCAACAATTCATCTCCGGCATGGAGGAACGGTATACCCTGTGAAGTCAGCACAATCCCATTGGCCAAAAGAGAACGGCGAACCGTTTCATTCTTCAAAATGTCCCCTTTGTCCACGGTAACATAGGGATCTGCCAAGGCGACAGCAGCCTCTACACTGCCTCCATTCTTCAGCCTACCGTTCTCCAGTTCCGGCAGAGCGGCATTTTCGCGCAAACCTTGAACCGTCAATATTTTATCCCACAAGTTCAGGTTGTCGTGCGCTGTAGTATAGTTCACTGTTTCCACTGGCGAGTCGGCAAAATCATAAATCGCCCCCTGGATACCTGACGCAATCTCGCCTTCCTTACCACATTCTCCGGTGGCAAACCCCTTGCCCCAGCCGTCACTGTCCCCTTTGATGGCCGAACGGAAGTTGTCGTTGAACACGGCGTAGCCTTTGCCCCGCTGCGCACCCTTCAGTGTCTTGTCCGGCAGCGGAGAATCTCCGCCTGTCCATGGCTCGCCGTACAAGAGCAGCTCAGGATTAATCTCCAGCCGCAGCTCCTCGGCAATCTCCCGCATCGTTACACGGTCCATCAGTCCCATAAGATCAAACCGGAAGCCGTCGATATGATATTCTGTTGCCCAGTAGGCCAGAGAGTCTTTAATATATTTGCGCACCATCGGACGCTCCGTAGCAACTTCATTTCCTACACCTGAACCATTCGATAATTGACCATACACATCACGGCGGTAGAAATAATCCGGTGCCAGGCCATCAAAGGGTCCTTTTTCCACCGAAAATGTATGATTGTAGACTACATCCATGATCACAGAGATCCCGTGACGGTGCAGCGCCTGCACCAGTTCCTTGAGTTCAAGGATACGGGCTACCGGATCAGAAGGATTGGTACTATAAGAACCTTCCGGTACATTATAATTCTGTGGGTCATAACCCCAGTTATAGTCGGTAAAATGCGGTTCTGCCGCATTGGGGCCATCCTGCTTCAGTTCGTCAACTGTCTGATAATCGAACACTGGCAACAAATGCACATGAGTGATGCCCAGCTCAACCAGGTGGTCAATGCCGATGGCATTACCGTCAGCATCAGTCAGCCCATTCTCAGTGAAGGCTTTGAAAAGGCCCTTATATTTCATGCCCGAGCTACTATGCGAGGAAAAATCACGCACATGCAGCTCATAGATAACAGCATCCGCAGGGTGAGCCAGCGTCGGCGAGATATCGCTGTTCCAGTTCAGGGGATCAGTATCTCTCAGGTCCACAATGGCTGTCCGCGTACCATTGGCCGATACGGCCACTGCATACGGGTCCACAGCCTCCCGGATGGTTCCATCCGAGAAAACAGCCCGATACATGTAATACTTCCCTTTGACATCACCGTGAACCGTGGCTTGCCATACGCCCGTATTGTGACGCTGCATCTGAATGATCTTACCATTGTCCTTGATGCCGCTTCCAGCTTCCAGAAGATTATTATTGCCACCGGTCTCATACAACACCAGGGATACGGCAAATGCCGTAGGGGCCCAGACTTTAAATAGGCTGCTCCCAGGTGTATACGTCAGACCCAAATCCTTGCCCTCGTAAAGTTCCACCGCAGATTCTGCATTTATATAATTGCTGTTCATTCGTAATCACCATCCTGAGTCACTCCCTGTCCATATAGCGAGGAGCTTATAAGTCCATATATTTCCATTAGACGCCATCTTAATACTTGCACTGCTCTGCAAGACATCTATAAGAAATCTGGTATTGCTTCTGCTCATGACTCGTTGGCCCCTACATATTACTATAATATGTAACCGTAAGTTCACATGTCTGGGTGTATCACTACTTCCTACCTACTACTATACTATCGACGTACACCTCTGTGCACTTAAGTTGTCTAGAAAGTATAACGTCCGCCGGATGGCTGATACCAGAAGTAATTTCATAACGCGGGCGGAGCACCTAAATCAATAAAAAAACCGGCCCCAAAGGGCCGGTAAAAGAAGTCGGAAAAGTGAGTAAAACGGGAACTCCTTAGCGAATCTTACTTGTTGATACTTTGCACCAGTGCAGCCACTTCTTCAGCGGTACTTAGTTGCAGCGCTTGAGTAGCTAATTCCTTCATGTCGGCTGCGGACAGCTTGGAAATCTGGCTGCGCGCCGGCAGGATAGAGGTTGCACTCATACTGAATTCATCAAGACCAAGACCTAGCAGCAGTGGAATCGCTGTGCTGTCGCCAGCCATTTCGCCACACATGCCGGTCCACTTGCCTTCGGCGTGGGCAGCATCGATAACGATTTTGACCAGGCGCAGAATGGCCGGGTTGTACGGTTGATACAGGTAGGATACTTGCTCATTCATCCGATCAGCAGCCATTGTGTATTGGATCAAATCGTTCGTTCCAATACTGAAGAAGTCCACTTCCTTAGCGAACTGGTCAGCCAGCACCGCTGTGGATGGGATCTCCACCATAATGCCGAGCTGGATGTTCTCAGAAACTTCCTTGCCATCAGCAACCAGCTTAGCTTTCTCTTCCAGCAGCAGATCGCGGGCTGCACGGAATTCACCGAGCGTAGCAATCATCGGGAACATAATGCGCAGATCGCCGTGTACGCTTGCTCTCAGGAGCGCGCGGAGCTGTGTGCGGAAGATATCTTGACGGTCCAGACAAAGACGGATCGCACGGTAGCCGAGGAATGGATTCATTTCCTTCGGAAGATCCAGATACGGCAGTTCCTTGTCACCGCCGATGTCCAGGGTACGCACAACAACCGGCTTGCCTTTCATGTTCTCCAGCACTGTGCGATACGCATTGTACTGAACCTCTTCGGAAGGCAGTTTGTCACGGCCCATGTAGAGGAATTCCGTACGGTAAAGGCCTACGCCCTCCCCGCCGTTGTCGATAACTCCGTTCACATCGTTCGGAGTTCCAATGTTCGCAGCCAGTTCAACATGCTTGCCGTCCGCCGAAACGGTCGGCTCATCACGAAGCTTTTTCCATTCTGCAATTTGCAGATTGTAAGCTTCCTGCTTCTTCTTATATTCAGCAACTTCGTCGTCAGTTGGGTTAATAATAACATCCCCGTTAAGTCCGTCCACGATCACAAGATCGCCAGCCTTCACCTGGGAAAGAACATTCTTGGTTCCCACTACCGCCGGAATCTCCAGCGAGCGGGCCATGATCGCTGAGTGAGAGGTGCGTCCACCAATGTTGGTGGTGAAGCCTTTGACATACTGACGATTTAGTTGCGCCGTATCCGAAGGCGTCAAATCTTCAGCAATGACAATGGTCTCTTCGCTGATCTCAGCTGGGCTGATATAGTGAATACCCAGCAAATGGTTCAGCACACGCTTGGTTACATCTCGCATGTCGGCAGCGCGTTCCTGCAGGTACGCACTCTTCATGTTCTCGAACATTTCAATAAATTGTGCGGCAACCACGTTCAATGCATAATCCGCATTGACCAGTTCCTCACGAATTTTATCAATAACAGGGCTTATCAGCTCTGGGTCTTCAAGAATCAGCAGATGTGATTCGAAAATCTCCGCTTTCTTCTCGCCCAGTTCAGCCAAAGTGCGTTCCTTGATGGCCGTAAGCTCGGCTTTGGACTTCTCCAGTGCATCATTCAGCTTGGCAACTTCCGCTTCAGTATCGGTGATGACAGCCTTAGTAATGGAGTAATCCGGGTGTTCCAGGATAAACGCACGGGCTACTGCAATCCCTGCTGAAGCCGCGATTCCTGAAATCTTACTCATGAACTTCTCCCAGCCCTTCTTTAACCATGATTTCTTGAAGTGCGTTCAAAGCCTCTGCTTCTTCGCTACCTTCTGTAATCAGGGTCAAGGTGTCGCCAGCTTCAAGACCAAGGGACAATACACCCAGGATCGATTTCAGGGTTACTTTCTTGCCTTTAGCTTCCGCAAAAGCTTCAGTACCTTTGAATTTTGTAGCTGTATTCACCAGCGCTGTTGCCGGACGAGCGTGAATTCCATCTTCGTCAATAATTCTGAATGTTGTTTGCATAATATCCAACTCGCTTTCTAGGTATAAGTTAATTTATGGTGAAAGACCTTGCACTCCCTTTAAATTATAAAGGAAGTGCTAGGCCATTGCACATTACTGTATGGTAATAATATCCTTGTCGCCAATAGATACCTTGCCTGGTTTCTTGAGCGTAACCGAGGAACCTTCAGGCAGATTGGAGAAAATAACCGGTGAAATAACGGAAGGTGCATGAGCCTTCACATACTCCAGATCCACTTCCATAATCGGCTGTCCGGCCGCCACAAGATCTCCTTCTTCTACAAGAATAGTGAAGCCCTGTCCTTTCAGCTTGACGGTATTCACACCGATATGAACAAGAACCTCCTTGCCTCCATCGGACATGATGCCGATGGCATGCTTGCTCGGGAATACGTTGAATACTTTACCGTAAACCGGTGAAGCGATTTTACCGTCATCTGACAGGAAGGCGAAGCCATCACCTGTCATTTTTTGCGAGAACACGGCATCTGGCACCTGCGTAATATCTAGCAGCTCCCCGTTTACTGGAGACACAATATCCTCTGGGATAATGCCCTCGCCCTCTTCACCGACTTGCTCCTCAATCACTGGCTGCGGCGCAGCTGTGACCGGAGAAGGTGTTCTGCCGTTAATGACATCCTGAATCTGTGACTTGATTGTATCGGAACGAGTGCCGAAGATTGCTTGCACGTTGTTACCGACCTCCAGCACACCAGAGGCGCCCAGCTTCTTCAGCCGGTTCTTATCGACCCCACCTTTATCCTTGACCTCGACCCGTAAGCGGGTGATGCAGGCATCCAGATGGGTGATATTCTCTTTGCCGCCCAGGGCGGCCAAAATATTGCGTGGGAGATCATCTCCGCTAGTAGACACGCTGGCCGTATTGACCTCAGCGCTCTCTTCACTCTTGTCTTCACGACCCGGTGTCTTGAGATTGAACTTGCGGATAACGAACCGGAAGCCGAAGTAGTAAATCACTGCGAGAACCAGTCCTACCGGAATCACCAGCCACCAATGTGTACGGTTCGGAATAATTCCGAACAGCACATAGTCGATAAAACCGCCGGAGAACGTCATCCCGATCTTCACATTCAGAAGATGCATGGTCATAAAGGAAAGTCCTGCGAATACGGCGTGTACCGCGAACAATAGCGGAGCTACGAACAGGAATGAGAATTCCAGCGGTTCGGTAATCCCCGTCAGGAACGAAGTCAGCGCGGCAGAGATCATTAAGCTGCCGACAACTTTCTTGTTCTCTGGTCTTGCTTCATGGTAGATCGCCAGCGCCGCAGCCGGAAGTCCGAACATCATAAACGGATATTTACCTGTAGTAAAAGTACCCGCTGTGAACGGCACACCATCGCGAAGCTGCTGCATGAAGATGCGCTGATCGCCGCGAATCAGGTCGCCAGCTTTATCCACATAGCTGCCAAACTCATACCAGAACGGCGAATAGAAGATATGGTGCAAGCCAAACGGAATGAGCGAACGCTCGATCAAACCGAAAATAAAGGCGGCTAGTGTCTTGTTAGTATCGATCATACTTTGCGATACATAGTTCAAACCGTGCTGAATCGGTGGCCATATTAGCGTCAAGACAAGGCCAAGGATCAGCGACGTCACCGCAGTCATGATTGGAACGAAACGCTTACCCGCGAAAAATCCGAGGTAGGATGGCAGCTCGATTTTGAAAAACCTCGTGTACATTGATGCAGCTAGAATCCCGACGAGAATACCGCCAAAGACCCCGGTTTGCAGTGTTGGAATCCCTAACACATTAGCATAGGCAAAGTTGCCCTGTTTGAGTACGTAATCATTAACGCCTACTACCGTACCCATCGTAATGTTCATAACGAGATAACCAATGATCGCTGCAAGTCCCGCCACGCCTTCACCGCCAGCCAAACCAATGGCTACACCGACTGCGAATAGCAGCGACAGATTGTTAAAGACTACTTGCCCCGAGTTCATCAATACGTTAGCGATGGCTTGCACTACGCTATTCTCCAGCGCAGGCACGTATTGAAGGAAGTCAGGGTTCACCAGCATATTGCCGATCCCAAGAAGGAGGCCAGCCGCAGGCAAGATCGCCACTGGAAGCATCAGCGCTTTGCCGACTCTTTGCAGGACGCCAAATAGCTTTTTGAACATTGTGGTCACTTCCTTAGTATCTTAATGTCCATTCAACAGAAGCCAACAAAGTCAAAAAAGGCATGAGCAATACAGCATACAGGTTGTAGTCTAACCCTAAAGTTAGATTACCCCAACAAGGGGTTAAACAACCAAAATACTGTAAATCACTCATGCCTGATCGAATCAGTTACACGTTGGATATTCTGTTTTGTTACTTAACTGAGAACAGTTTAGCACCGTTTATTCGAACTTGCAAGTCACTTTTTTAAAAAAACTCATTGGTCGCCAGTACTCCGCCGCATATCTGCCTCATCTTCTTTTTTCTGAGCCAGGCGCTGCAGATGTATGGTCAGATAGCTAACCTCTGCGGGATATACGGGAATGCGCATACGCTGCTCGATTACCTTGGTTAACTTCCATGATAACGAATACATCTCAGGATACTCGCGTTTCATAAGTCCATCCAGCGACGACGTCTCCCGTACCGCCTCACCCCGGCGCAACCTCTCCAGCACAAACCGCAGATGGGTCACCAAGCGGGAGTAATCCAGCGATTCGCGCGGAATATGATACTCAAGGATGTTCTCTACCAAATTCACAAGATCCCCGATGAGCTGGGAATGCTCCTTGACCTCCGAGATATGTCTGTTGCTGATCGCACTAACAATATGCAATGCAACGAAACCCACCTCATCTGCCGGGAGCGTAACGCCCATGGCCTCGTTAATCCGGTCGATCGCATATTCAGCCATGCTGTATTCCTCGGGATAAATCTCCTTGGTCTCATATAAAAACGGATTATGAATAGCAATATCTTGTTCATGGCGACGTATGGCAAATGAGATATGATCGGTAAGGGCAATATGAATATGCTCATTCAGCGGCTGACGGCTGCTGTGCATGATGTGAAGTACAATCTCCTGAACAACCTCAATCAGTCTCTCTTCGACCTGAGGAACGAGCTGTTTATATTGTTCCTGCTCCTCACGACTGCGAAGAATGAACATCTTCTCTACGGAGGACAGATTAATATGATCGCGTACTTTGCGGTTAAAGCCAATCCCCTTGCCAATCACGACTACTTCGGCATACTGGGGATGATCGGCAATGATAACATTGTTATTCAATACCTTGGCTACGGTGATGCTGCTCAATAAAGACACCTCTTTTAGTTCTGAATCCCCGCTGCTGACAGCAGCCATATCGTTAAAGGGCACGAGTAGATTATACATGTGTAGCCAACCCTACAGCAAGGCTTCGGGAAAAGAAGGGCCTACTGCACCACTAGCATTACAAGGAAAAACAACACAAGTAGGATCAGGAAGGGCATTACACTGCTGAGTAGTGCTTTCCAGGCAGAGAAACGGTGTGCTTCTCCAATGGCCTTCATGGTGATTATGAAACTCCAGACTCCAAGTACAAACTCCAGGACTACGCAAATAAAATAAACGGCCGTTGCGGCCAAGTTGCTCTCCAGCGTCGGCATTTCCGAGGTAAACATCTCTTTGCCAAGGAATAGCAACTCCGGAACCCATAGCACCCCAAGCAGGACTGCTGGCATAAACAATCCTCGCGCCAGCGCCGTCTGCAGCTCTGCCCGGCTGCCTTGGCCTCCCAACCATCCGCCGATTATTTTCAGCAGGAAGCTGCTAACATAAAGTGCAAACAGCCCGCCGACAATGCCCGCTGGAATGGACATCAGGAAGATCGTGGGCAGCGACATTTCGTCGCCGAGGTTCTTGGAAGATGCACGCCCCAGCGCACTTAGGAATCCACCGGCCATAGACAGCCAAATCATATTCCGGCGCGGGTTAGCCGAATCCAGAAATCCTCGGATCGTTCGGCGCGGTGCAGTCCAAACGGCCAGCCATGGCGTCAGACTGGTCTTGGCTGGTCGAGTGTTGTTAAGATCTAGCTCAGTGTTCATTAATTAAGCTCCTTCAGGTGTCTTGTTATGTATGCACGGACAGGGATTAGATCGTCAGAACAACAAAATATGTCCGGCAAATTGCCGGACATATTTCACTGCAACTATATTAAGTATTCTCTACTCTCCAGGTTTTTCCTCTAAGACTGTTTTGAAATTTGTGACAGGTGCCTGAACCGAAGTTACTGGAGTCACGGCAGACACTGGGCTAGTGTTACCCGCTGATGCTGGAGTAGCTTTGCGAGTTAGTCCCTTGATCAACTCTTCCACATCAATCCCGGAGACGCTCTTCAGCATTTCAGGCGCAGTGGACATGAGCTGGGTCACATAGTTGCTGACCCGGGCTGCGCCCTCGCCGTTGCCAGTATCGACCACAGTTAGCTTGTCGATCGATGCCAGCGGCTCGGCAATTTTGCCTGCCAGTTCCGGCAACATCTTGACGATAATGTCCAGCACGGCTGCTTCGCCGAACTTCTGGAATGCTTCCGCCAGCTTCTCCTTGGCTTCCGCTTCCGCTAGACCGCGCAGACGGATAACTTCGGATTCCGCTTTACCTTTGGCCAGCTCCGCATCCGCAATCGCTTGACCCTCAAGCCGCTTCTGCTCTGAAGTCGCCTTTGCCTGCGTCTCAATGCTGTACTGCACCGCATCGGCCTCGCGCATTCTTTTCGCCTTATCGGCTTCTGCCGCTTGCTCTACCGCGTAACGGTCTGCCTCAGCCTTCTTCTTCACTTCCGCATCATATTGCTTCTCGCGGACTTGAATCTCTTTCTCCTGCAGGTCGATTTCCCGCATTTTACGAACGAGCTCAACCTTCATCTGCTCTTCCACCACAGTTTGCTTGGCGCGCGCTTCCTGAATGTGGTACGCCTGATCAGCTTCCGCCTTCGCCGTGTCCTGATCGCGTTTGAAGGCCGCTACCTTCAACTGATTCTCCTTGGAGGCCTCAGCAATATTCGTATCACGCAGCAGTTCCGCCTTCTGTCCTTGCTCCTCGGCGTTGGCCTTCTGGATACGCGCATCCCGTACGGCTTCCGCTTCAGCGATCTCCGCATCCCGCTTCACAGCAGCAATTCGCGGCTTACCGAGTGCATCCAGATAGCCGTGCTTATCGCGAACATCCTTAATAGTAAAGGAGACAATCTGCAGACCCATTTTCTTAAGATCGCGTGCCGCTACACCCTGTACTTCCTGTGCGAAGCGGTCCCGGTTACGGTAAACCTCTTCAACGGTCATTGTACCGAGTATGGCCCGTAGATGTCCTTCCAGCACTTCCTGGGCTTCGCTCTTCAGCGATTCAATCGGCTTGCCCATGAACTGCTCGGCAGCGGTCGCCACATCTTCAGTGGAGCTACCAACCTTGATAATGGCTACGCCGTCGGCGATAACCGGCACCCCTTGCTCTGTATACACTTCCGGTGTCGTCACATCGAGCTTATGTGATAGCAAGGACATGAATTCAGCCTTCTGAAAGATTGGAAGAATAAATGCGCCGCCCCCGCGGACAATCTTGATTTTCCGGCCGGAGCCATCATCGGAAATATGATTATTGCCAAGAAATGAACCTGTAACGATCATTGCTTCATCCGGTCCCACCGTTTTGTAACGGGCCCAGAAAGCTATACCAAGCACCAGCAGAACAGCAATTACCACAGCAGGAATTAACAAAAAGTCAGGTATGCCGAACATTAAATATCCACTCCTCTTCCCTCATCAAATTCTGTTACCAGCGCTACACCCTCGTTGACATCGACCACAACAACCTTCAATCCGGCCAATAAAGGGCGATGGTCGAAGCTGGACGCCGTATGCAAACTGTTACCAGCTCCGAATTTTACCATGATCTCCCCATAACCCTCTGCCGGGATGGGAACCGTAATCTCCCCGATCATTCCTGGCAGATCCCGCATGGAAAAACCATTTGAGGTCTGGCTCTTATCCATTGGTTTCACGAACCCCAGGAACAAGAGCACCCCCATGAATGCAGCAGTCAGCAGGGATAAAGCGACAATCGGCCCGTCATCAAGTGTGCTGTAGCGGGTTAGCAGAATGCCTGCGCCGCCGAATACGGTCACTACCCCTGCCAGGACGGTGGGATTAAGAAAATCAACGGACACAATATCGAATATCCCATCCAGTGCACTTCCGATCAGATCTCCCACCAACACGCTGACTATGGCAAAAATGACGCCTAGCGCCAAGCAGCCCAAATACAGCGTTTGCATAGTCTTCTCCTCCCGTCTTTGTTCCGGACTGTCATACTACATTAAACGTAAAAAGTTCGTCCTTGGTTTCACAAACTTTGGATTATTTTCTAATAATCCCTTTGAATACGCTTGTATTTCCGATTTCAATTGCAAACCTAACCCTTTAGAGCGATAGTCTAACAACTATTATTATAATACAATATGCACGAACCTATATTTTCAATTAGCAAAATCCATGAAGAGGTGATGAACGTGAACGTACGTACAGTAGGAATTTTCCTGTTTGATGATGTTGAGGTACTCGATTTCGCCGGACCTTTTGAAGTATTCGCCGTCACCGTTACCCAGCGTTTCACGCCCGAAGCCTTCGCGCCCTTCTCTGTTACGACTGTTTCTGAACAAGGGGGAATGATCACTGCCCGCAATGGACTAAAGGTCACCACCGATTACAGCTTTTCAAGTGCACCTGCATACGACATTCTCGTCATTCCTGGAGGGATAGGTACACGTAAGGAAGTGGATAATCGGAATGTGATCTCCTGGATTAAGGAGAAATTTCCGGAGGTAGAGCTTATGACCTCGGTATGTACAGGGGCGTTCTTGTTGGCGGAAGCCGGCATTTTGGATGGCAAATCCGCTACTACCCACTGGGCTAGCATCGAACGAATGAGAGAGACTTACCCAGCGGTTAGAGTCGAAGAGAATACGAAGTTTGTGGATGCTGGAAGGATCGTCACCTCAGCAGGTATATCTGCAGGCATTCATATGGCCTTTCATGTCGTTCAGCGACTGCTGGACACAGCTGTGGCGCAAGACACAGCTAAACACATGGAGTACGATATTCATTTCTAATCTTATTTAAAAAAGCAGCCTAGGCTCTTAACAAGCCCAGACTGCTCGCACCACATGGAGACGCTTGTCTTACAGCGCCATTGTATAAATCTCTACAACATCCTCACGGTTCAATTTGCGGAAGTTGCCGAAAGGCCCAAAACGCATCGCCTTATCCGCCATCACGCCAATTTGGCTGTCGTCGATTTCGTAATCGGCCAGTGTTTTTGGGGCCCCGATGGCATCCCAGAACCGGCGCAGCGCTTCAATGCCCTCGAGTCCAATCTCTTCGTCAGTCTTGCCCTCAGGGTTCACGCCAAAAGCATTAACCGCCAGCTTGCGGAAACGTGCCGGGTTGGTGGCGAGGTTATATTTCATCCATTGCGGGAACAGAATCGCTAGTCCGCCGCCGTGTGGAATGTCGTATACCGCAGAGACCGCATGCTCAATGTTGTGTGTGGCCCAGTCGCCGGCAAATCCCATGCTGACCATTCCGTTCAGTGCCATAGTTCCACAGTAGAGGATCGTCTCGCGAAGCTCATAGTTCTCCAGATCTTCCACCAGTTTGGGACCTGTCTCAATCACTGTGCGGAGCAATCCTTCGCAAAATCCGTCCTGTGCGAGAGTATTGCCATCGGTATGGAAATAATGCTCCAGCACGTGGGACATGATGTCCACCATGCCATACACAGTCTGGTCACGCGGCAGGGTAAAGGTATGCACAGGATCAAGAATAGAGAATGCAGGGTAAGCATGGATGCTGCCCCAAGCCAATTTCTCCTGTGTAACTTCGTTTGTAATCACAGAACCGCCGTTCATTTCCGAACCTGTAGCTGCGATTGTCAGAACCGTACCCAGTGGCAGTGCAGCTTGCGGTGCCGCTTTGCGTTCCAAGAAGTCCCACATATCGCCGTCATACTTGGCACCAACTGCAACGGCCTTCGCACAGTCGATTACACTTCCCCCACCCACAGCCAGGATGAGATCAATGTTGTGTTGATGACAGAGCTCCACCCCTTTATGTACTGTGGAAAGACGAGGATTCGGCTCAACGCCGCTAAGCTCAGTAATCTGCACATCCAGCTCCTTAAGATGAGCTATAACTTTATCGTAAAGACCGCTGCGCTTGATGCTGCCGCCTCCATACATCAACAGTACGTTCTTTCCGTACTTGGGAACTTCATTACGCAATGCTTCCAAGGTATCCCGGCCAAAGATCAGCTTCGTCGGGTTATAGAATTCAAAATTCTGCACGTGTACAGTCCTCCGTAAGTTCATGAATTGGTAATGCACCCACTATTATAGTCCTCTGCCAGTCTCCTTTCAAATCAGTAACGAAAATAACCAAATATAAAAATAGCAGTACCACCTAAACAGTAGCTGTTCCACTTGTCGTGAGGCGGTATTCCTCAAGAAAAGCACAACAAACGCAAAAAAACAGGGATGCTACAGGAGTCTACGACTCCCAAGCATCCCCGCCTATAAGGTTAATGAATAGATTACTGTGCGCCAAAGCTGCCGACAAATCTGCGGAAAGCCGCTTGACCTTCCGGCGTACGCTTGTAGACACCAGCATGCTCAAGAATTTGTGTGAATTTGATGCCGACTTCGTTCTGCACCGTCTTCACAGCAGCTTCCCGCTCCAGGGAAGTACCGAAACGCTCTACCAGTTCCTCTACCCAGGCGGCATGTAGCGCCAGTGGGTGATCAGTATTGCCTTTAAGCGCCTCGCGAGAAGCCGTATCTCCGGCTAGAATGCCAGCAATGGCATCCAGCTCTTCCTTCAGGCGGCCAGGCAGAATCGCCAGACCCATGACTTCGATCAAGCCAATGTTCTCTTTCTTGATATGGTGCATCTCCCGGTGCGGGTGGAAAATCCCCTCAGGATACTGCTCGCTGGTCCGGTTGTTGCGCAATACCAGATCCATCTCGAAGCTTCCATCTTCACCGCGACGTACAATCGGCGTAACCGTATTATGAGGCTGCTGCTCGCCATCCACTTCGCTGAATGCGAAGACTTCGGCTTCAGGATCGCTGTAAGCTTTCCAAGCTTCATAAATAGCATTGCCGCATTCCAGCAGTACGGCCGGGTCTTGGCTGTTCATACGCAGCACAGACATCGGCCACTTCACAATGCTGATGCTGACGCCCGGATAGTCCGGATGATTGAAGGTATCTTCCTTCGGTGCCTTCTGGATCGGGAATGTATGACGTCCACCCTGGAAGTGGTCATGCGTCAGGATCGAACCGCCGACAATCGGCAGATCGGCATTGGAACCGATAAAGTAATGCGGGAAAGACTCCACAAAGCCAAGCAGGCGCTTCAGCGTATCCTTCGTCAGCTTCATCGGCACATGGTCATGATGGAACACAATACAGTGCTCATTGTAATAAACATAAGGAGAATACTGGAACAACCATTTCTCCTTATTCAGTTCCAGCGGAATAACGCGCAGATTCTGGCGTGGCGGGTGGTTGACCCGGCCGGCATAACCGACATTCTCACGACAGAGCAGGCATTTCGGATAGACTGGCGGCGGAAGCAGCCGGGCCATCGCGATTTCCTTTGGACTTTTCTCTGGCTTGGACAGATTGATCGTCATCTCGATGTCTCCGTAAGACGACTCCTGCAGCCAGTAAACGTTCTTGGAAATACGATCCATGCGGATATAATTGGAATCAATGCTCAATTTATAGAATCGATCCGTTGCAGCTTCAACACCCTGTTCCTGTCTCAGAGTATTGAACTCCTGATTCACTTCCGAAGGACGAGCCATCAGTTGGCCCATAATCTTAGCGTCCAGCAGATCACGGTAAGTATCGCTGTTCTCTGGGAATAAGCCGATTTCGAAGCCGTAGTCGATCAATTGGTCCAGCGGACCCTGCGGGCCTTCCAGCACCGCCTGATCCACTTCTCCGGCAAAAGGCTCAGTGAACCCAAACTGGTCCAGTAACAGGTTGCGACTATAATCAACATCCGCAGGTTTGATGAGGTCTTGCCGCAGGGCGAACAGAACCAACTGCTCAATAGCATGCAGTGCCTCTTGCCCAGAGGCAGCCGTTATCTTCTCGTTGTCCATTTCAAATTCTCCTTTATTCCCCGTACCCTTGCGGATTAGCCGAATGCCAGTTCCACGCACTTTGGATGATGTTCTCCAGATCCGCATGCTGCGGATTCCAGCCCAGTACAGAGCGTGCTTTCGCCGATGAAGCCACAAGTACGGCTGGGTCTCCAGCCCGGCGTTCCTGAATGACTACAGGAATTTCTAGACCGGTTACTTTCTTGGCTGTTTCAATCACTTGCTTCACGGAGAAGCCCAGACCGTTTCCAAGGTTGAAAACGTTGCTTTCGTTTCCGCTGCGCAGATAGCTCACTGCACGCACATGGGCGTCAGCCAAATCACTAACATGAATGTAGTCACGTACACAGGTTCCGTCTTCTGTCGGGTAGTCGTCACCGAACACGGCGATGCTCTCACGCTGCTTCAGTGCAGTTTGCAGCACCAGCGGAATCAGATGGCTCTCTGGACGGTGATCTTCTCCGATCTTACCACTGGCATGTGCGCCTGCGGCGTTGAAGTAGCGCAAAGCCACGTATTTGATGCCGAGTACTTTATCGAACCAGGACATCATGCGCTCCATGGTCAGCTTGGTCTCACCATAGACATTCGCAGGCTCAGTGCGGTCAGTCTCTTCAATCGGCACCTTTTCCGGTTCGCCATAGGTCGCAGCCGTGGAGGAAAAGACGATTTTGTCCACGCCTGCCTTCTGCATAGCTTCGAGCAGACATTGAGTGCCGTAGACGTTGTTGTCATAATATTTAACCGGGTCCTTCATGCTTTCGCCCACCAGGGAACTGGCCGCAAAGTGAATGACCGCTTCAATATTGTTCTCGGAGAACAGCTTCGCCAGCAGTTCCTTGTCACGCAGGTCGCCTTCGTACAATTTGCCACCCAGTAGTGCCTCGCGGTGTCCTGTCAGCAAGTTGTCGATGACTACGACTTCTTCGCCGCGCTCCAGAAGCTCAGCTACCGTGTGGGAGCCGATATACCCGGCTCCGCCCGTTACCAGAATCGCCATGTTTACTTCTCTCCCTTCAGTTCTTCCACGCCATTGCCGATGCCGCATACATAGAACTCGCCGGTCAGACCGGATCTTTCCTTGTAAGCCGCGCCTACTTCACTAATAAAGCGTTCTACGTCATCTTCATGCACCAGGGATACCGTACAACCGCCGAAGCCTGCACCTGTCATACGCGCGCCAAGTGTGCCTGGAATGCGCTGTGCTTCTTCTACCATGATATCAAGCTCTGCACAGCTAACTTCATACAAGTCACGAAGTGAAGCGTGCGAATCGTTCATGTACTGTCCGAACTGCTTCAGATCGTTGTTCTTCAGCACCTCTACCGATTCAAGCACACGCTGGTTCTCTTCCACAACGTGACGTGCACGGCGTCTTACCGTCTCGTCAGCAATCTTATCCTGATGAGTCTCAAACTGCTCACGGGTGAGCTGGGCCAGATAGGACAGAGATGGAACTTCTTTTTGCAGAATGGACAGGGCTTCATCACACTGCTGACGGCGTTCATTGTACTTGGAATCCACCAGACCTCTGCGCTTATTCGTATTGCCGATGATAAGTTTATAAGAACCGGTCACGAAAGGCACCAGGTTGTATTCAAGCGTATCGCACATGAGCAGAATGGCATGATCGCGCTTGCCGTTGGCAACGGCGAACTGGTCCATGATTCCGGAGTTCACGCCAACATATTGGTTCTCAGCACGCTGGGAGAGCAGGGCAATCTCAACAGTGTCGGTATCGCCGCCTTCGAGCGTCAAGAATGCATAAGCGGTTACTACTTCAAGCGATGCGGAAGAAGACAAGCCTGCTCCGTTCGGGATATCCCCGTGGAACAGCAGGTCGTAACCTTTAGTCAGCGGCAGGTTCTTTTTCTGCAATTCAACCATTACGCCGATCGGGTAATCCACCCACTCACCAGTCTTGTTCTTGCCGATATCGCTGAAATCTATAGATGCTTCATAAGGGAAGTTAGTCGATGCAAAAGTGACCTTGCTGTCACTGCGCGGACGCACGATCAGCGTGGTACCGAATTCAAGTGCTGCGGGAAGCACATATCCACCGTTGTAATCCAGGTGCTCACCAATAAGGTTGACACGGCCTGGTGCGTAAAACACGCGTGCTTCCTGGCTGCTCTCCCCATATTTTCCGATAAACGTCTGGCTAAGTTGCTGTATGCTCATAAATGCCACTCCATCCTTTCACTGTTTGCGATCGCGGGATTTGGTAATGCTTTCTTTCTGCTTATATTATAATAAAATCAGACTTGGTCTGATAATGCAATCATGTGTGTAATGTATGGATATATGTGACTTTTCCGGATATAATCAATATTAAAAATAACGCCTGCTAATCAACCATATTTCTGAGCGGCCGACAAAAGGGGTTGTCCTGCCTAATGGATTCATCCAGTTCCAATTCATATACCTATTCCGTTGGCTCAAATCCCGTCTCTTACGACAGCCAACCGCTGCATGTACTGTTTGCCGGCGAGAGCCAGACGCTGCCGCTGCATCAGGCTGGCCCCAAGATCTACGATTATTATCTGCTGCACTTCATTGAATCAGGGTCGGGCAGCTTTCATACAGAGCAGCACAAGTACGAACTGGGCGAAGGGGACTGCTTCCTGATCCATCCTGCCCAGTTGGTTAGTTATATCTCCGATCCGCACCAGCCTTGGCGCTACCGCTGGGCAGCTTTTACCGGAGCGGAGGCCGACCGGCTGGTACAGCAGGCCGGCTTCAGTCCAGACACGCCAGTACTATCCTCTGCTGAGGGCAGCGTGATTCCCGAGGCGCTGGCCGGGATGATGGGCGCCTTCAATGCCAACCGGGAGAGCGCGCATCTCACCTCGCTGGGCTATTTGTATCTTATTATAGGAGAAGCAGCAGAGCGTTTATCCTCTCACTCGCGTCTACCTGGTGTGGGATCACAGGTGCAGCGAACCGTGAAGCAGATGATTCACTACATGTCCTCCCAGTATGCCCACCCTGTCTCTATTGAACAAATGTGCGACAGTCTGGGCTATAACCGAGCCTACCTGTCCCGAGTATTCAAGCAGGAAACCGGCTTGTCCCCGGTGACCTACCTGCTGAAGCTGCGTATCGATAAATCCAGGCAATTGCTGCGCGAACGCCCGGAGCTGTCTGTAGAGCAGGTGGCAGCCTCGGTCGGCCTGACAGACGCGCTATATTTCTCGCGCCAGTTCAGACGCTTTTGCGGCCAGTCCCCGACGGCTTACCGCATTGCCACGGCGAGACCTGGAGACAAATCCTCACGCTAGCCCTTGTCCTCAAATCTCAGCCCTGACACTAGAACAATAACAGCCCGTTTCTGTACAAGGAAACGGGCTGTTATTGTTCCTGCTGTAATTCCTTTAGGTTAAGACTACGCTTGAGCTTCAGTGCCACCTTTGGGGAATCAAGACTTTCGCAGCAGCGAACTCACCTTGCCAAGCGCCTCACCAATACGGTCTCTAACAATAAGATTCACTTGACGGTCATATGGCGTAGGTTCACCATTCAGCAATACTGTATGTCTTCCACGAAAATAAGTAATCAGGCTAGCCGCCGGATACACGGTCAGCGAGGTGCCGCCAATCAGCAGCAAATCGGCCCCCCGGATGGCCTCCACACTCTCAGTCAGCACTATTTGGTCCAGTTCCTCTTCATAGAGCACCACATCCGGCCTAATAATGCCGCCGCAGTCCGGGCAGCGGGGCACGACCTCTTTGCTCTCCATAATCTGCTCCAGACCGTAATATCGGGCGCAAGCCATGCAGTAGTTCCGGTGAATCGAGCCGTGCAGCTCCAGTACCCGGCGGCTGCCCGCTTTCTGATGCAGGCCGTCAATATTTTGCGTAATGACAGCCTTAAGCTTGCCTTGCTGCTCCAGCTCTGCCAGTAGGAGATGCGCCCCGTTCGGCTGAGCCTGTGGATGAATCATTTTGCTGCGATAGAAATCAAAAAAAATGTCCGGTGAGGACATAAAAAACGTACGGCTGAGCATCACCTCGGGAGGATATGGTGACTGATGCTCGGTCTGATACAAGCCTGCCGCAGAACGAAAATCGGGAATTCCGCTTTCTGTGGAGGTACCCGCTCCGCCGAAGAAAACTATAGATTCACTGTCATTGATCCAAGAAGTCAAGGTCTGTAATTGATCCATGGGCATTCAGTCCATCCTTTCTATACTGTAGTTTAGGAAGAAATCCGAAGTTCATGGAAGCCCGATATCACGATATCGGCATCCAGCAGATGTGCGCTTCCGCCGTCTTGACCAGCAATACCGATGGCCAGGGAGACACCTGCGCCTTTGCCGGTCTGCATATCCGCATTACTGTCCCCGATCATCACGGCCTCACCAGGACTCAGGCCAAGCTCGCGGCAAGCCCTCTCCGCCATTTCGGGGTCCGGTTTGCCGTTTACCACATGGTCTCTCGTTACCACCGTCTGAAAATAAGGTGCAATTCCAAGCCACTCCAACTGCTCAGCCGTCGTCTTGACTCCATCCGAAGTCACTACCCCCAGCTTCAGCGAGGCATCCGCACATTGCTTCAGGAAGGGCAGCAGCCCCGGCAGCGGATACGCCGCCTGTCTCTTGCGCAGCTCATTCATCGCTTCCTTGACGATGTGCTTCACCTTAGCTACGGCTTCGTTCCACGAAAGGCCTGAGGCATACAGATGCCACGCCAGCAGCCCCTCCGTTTCTCCCGCTGTTGCCATGGGGAGCGGTCCGGAGGGATCGTAGCCAATTACTTTCCCGTTGTCATCATGGATGGTACCGAGCAGTCCAGATATTCCGCCTTCCAGCCTTTTCCCCCTAATTGCCAGCTGTGTCTCCATCCCGCGCAGTACCAGTTCCGCCCAAAGTCCCCATGTAGCCAGAAGATCCAGCAACGTTCCGTCCTTATCAAAGAGAATGCCCTGGCAAGGAATAGTCGTATGATTCACATGTAATAAAGGCATGTTGTCATTGTCCCCCAGTCTATGGGTTAACCCAGATTACTCAACCAATCGAGCAGTGCGCGAACCGTGCGACTCTGCTGCTCTTCCTCGGAGATTGTGGCTTCCCCGTCTCCCTTTTGCTTACCATAACTACCAAACTGGGCATGATTTCCACCCTCCACGGAGTAATAAATGGTATTGTCCGGCAGATAGGAGCGCCCTTTGCGGTAGTTGGTCCTATTGATTACCCCATCCTCCGTACCCAGGATCGACAGAACCGACAGTGTTGTTGCTTTCAGACTGCCTTTCTCATCCGGATAGGACGCCAGAAAGAACACGCCCTTTAGTTGACGGGGATGCTCCGCGGCATAACGGGATGCCATAACGCCTCCCAGGGAATGCCCGCCGAGTACAAACGTCAGCTTGGGATGCACACGGATAATCTCTTCTGCGGCATCAGCCTTCGTCACTGCAAGATTAAGCGGCATCTTGGCGATATACACCGGATGACCAGCCAAGGCGATGGTCTTCGCGAGCGGAGAGTAAGCTTCCGCTTCCACCAGCCCGCCAGGATACAGGATTACTCCTGCGCCTGTGATAAGTCCCGGTTCAAAAGAAATCCAATTGTCGTTCTGTTCTACCGAAATGCCTCCGCCCGAGATAAGAGCCGTTTCGGCGCTCTGCTCAGGCGCATAGGGCGTCAAATATCTCCACAGAAGCAGGCCCGCAGCGGCGAGAATGATTAATAGGATGACGAACACGCGGCGTTTCGTTATTTTACCCTTCACATATGTCACTCCCGGCTGGTTCTGCATATACTGCTTCCTCTTAATATGAAAATTATAGTTGAATCGTTGCTTTCAAACAACCTTCAACACATCGCCACATTCATTTTGATGACAACGCTTACGCTAGTGAGATTAATCACAATTCAAAGAAATGGAATACGGTATTTTAAAATTAAAGTAATGGATACACTTGGAGGGACATCAGGATGGGAGACGACGCTCTGGAAGCACGCGGGGAGACCTTTTTTCTGAATCTGCGCTTTATGCTTATTGTCACTGTCTTCGTCGGGAATGCCATTGAACCGCTGGTGAGCGGGGTGAGTGTTATGCATCAACTATATCTGTGGATTTTCAGTTTCCATATGCCGCTCTTCGTACTCGTAACCGGGTATTTTGCCCGGAAAAATCTATACGGAACCGCCGGTCGCCGGTTGCTTCTGCAAATCGGATTGCAGTACATTATTTTTCAAAGTCTATATTCCCTGCTCGACAGTAATTACTTCCATGTAAACGGTATTCAGCATTCCTTCTTCGCGCCTTATCTGCTGTTATGGTTTCTTGCGAGTCACGCCTTCTGGCGGCTGCTGATGATTGGAATGAGAGGATGGAAGTTCCGCGCACAGCTAGCTTTTGCCATCATCGCGGGTGTGCTTGTGGGATACCTCCAGCTTGACGGCGTCTGGTTCAGCATTAGTCGCACCTTTGTATATCTGCCCTTTTTCGTGATCGGCTATCACTTTTCGTTTCCCGCCTTCCTCCGCATATTTCGCAAGTGGGCCAAAGCCTCTGCCTGCGTCTGCTCTATCCTACTGCTTATCCCCCTGGGATTATGGGGAACAACTCTTCCACACGGCTGGTTGTATGGATCAATGACCTACATGCAGCTTGACCATCATGAATGGTATGCCGGACTGTACCGTTTGGGACTTTACGGTTGGCAATTGGCAGCTTCCCTTACTTTTCTGGGATGGGTCCCTTACCGAATGAGCCGTATGACTGACTGGGGACGCCGAACGCTATATGTATTCTTGCTTCACGGATTTATTATCCGCTTAGCTGTGGTATCAGGTATATATGATGCTATCAACGGCGCTGCAGGAATTACAGTACTAATTGGTACGGCTGTATTACTGACTATTCTGCTGGCTCAGCCCGCAGTGAAACGCCTCTTGCACCGTCTGGTAGAGCCTTCAGTCAGTTGGATGGTTCACCTGCAACGCGAAGCTTTGCGTCGGTCGTTATAAAAAACTGGTTGGCGTATATCCAGCATCCAAAATAGAATATGAGATCGCTCCTTCTGTCAACAACTGTATTGGTGAATATCCATATCACCGGAAGGAGCGGTCTTTTTGTCTTGAAGAGCAGATATCCTTGACACAAGATCGGTAGAAAAAACTACCCGTTTGTGATAGACTCACTATTAACAATGACGAGTTCGGCTTCGGACAGCCGTCATTCACAGTCATCATAGGCTCATTGCAATCAGTTATAGAAACGGCTTCCCCTCTTCTCTTTGTAAGAAGCTGGACCCCGTTAATTCTATAAACCGCATCTCGTTGCCTCTTATGAGTGCAATGCGTTAATGCGCCACTATATCAGATTTAGCAATTTACTAGGGGGGAAATTCATAATGGCAGTCAAGAAAAAGCGTTCAGACATGATCACCAAAGGTTTCGACCGTGCCCCGCACCGCAGTCTTTTGCGTGCAGCCGGTGTAAAGGAAGAAGATTTCGGCAAACCGTTTATCGCGGTCTGCAATTCCTATATTGATATTGTACCGGGCCATGTACACTTGCAGGAATTCGGTAAAATCGTTAAAGAAGCTATCCGCGAAGCCGGTGGCGTACCGTTCGAGTTCAATACAATTGGGGTAGACGACGGGATTGCCATGGGACATATCGGCATGCGTTACTCCCTGCCAAGCCGTGAGATCATCGCTGATTCCCTGGAGACAGTTGTATCTGCTCACTGGTTCGATGGTATGGTCTGCATCCCGAACTGTGACAAGATCACTCCTGGTATGATGATGGGCGCTCTGCGTGTCAACATTCCTACGATCTTCGTCAGCGGCGGCCCGATGAAGGCTGGCGTGGACAGTAAAGGCAAGAAGCTCTCCCTGACTTCTGTATTCGAAGGCGTTGGCGCACACCAAGTTGGCAAAATCAACGATGCAGAATTGCTTGAACTGGAACAATACGGCTGTCCGACATGTGGATCATGTTCCGGTATGTTCACAGCTAACTCAATGAACTGTCTGGCTGAAGCGATGGGCCTTGCCCTGCCGGGTAACGGTACAATTCTGGCTGTAGCTGAAGAACGTAAAGACTTTGTACGTAAATCGGCGAAACAATTGATGGAACTGATCGAACTTGATCTGAAACCACGCGATATCGTAACTATCGAATCGCTCGATAACGCCTTTGCACTGGATATGGCTATGGGCGGTTCCACCAACACTGTACTTCACACATTGGCCCTGGCTAAGGAAGCTGAAGTGGATTATCCACTGGAGCGTATCAACGAAGTGGCTAACCGGGTACCTTATCTGGCTAAGCTTGCTCCTGCCTCCGATATCTTCATCGAGGACGTAGACCGTGCGGGCGGCGTTAGCGCCGTACTGAACGAATTGCTGAAGAAGCCAGGCGCATTGTACGGTGACTGCATTACCGTTACCGGCAAGACACTGGCCGAAAACGTAAGAGGACATGAGATTAAGGATACTTCCGTTATTCATACGCTTGATAATCCTTATTCGGAAGTTGGCGGCCTGGCTGTACTCTACGGTAACCTGGCACCGGAAGGTTCCATTATCAAGGTTGGTGCGGTTGACGCTTCCGTAGGCGGCTACCACAAAGGTCCAGCAATCTGCTTCGATTCTCAGGAAACTGCGCTGGAAGGCATTGCGAACGGTAAGGTTAAAGAAGGCCACGTTGTGGTTATCCGTTACGAAGGTCCAAAAGGCGGTCCTGGTATGCCAGAAATGCTGGCTCCTACCTCCCAAATCGTGGGCATGGGCCTTGGCGCCAAAGTCGGCCTGATCACAGACGGTCGTTTCTCCGGCGCATCGCGCGGAATCAGCATCGGGCACATTTCTCCAGAAGCAGCTGAAGGCGGACCGATTGCCTTTGTCGAAGATGGCGACATCATCGAGCTGGATCTGATCAATCGCAAGATTGAGCTGCTGGTAGACGAAGAAACCCTTGCTACCCGCCGAGCAGGCTGGAAAGGCTTCGAGCCGAAGGTGAAGACTGGTTACCTCGCTCGTTACTCCAAGCTGGTTACCAACGCTAGTAATGGCGGCGTGTTGAAAATCTAATTACGTCTCAGGCCATGCCAGAACGTAATTCTACATCAAAAGTGGTCCCTCACAGCATTCACCATGCTGTGGGGGACCTTTTTTTTATGCAACTAAATATAAAAAGGGAATGCCTTTCAGCCAAGTTTCGTTGGTCTGAGGCATTCCCTTTTTCCATGATTCAAACTATAATTTCTCTGTGCTTTAATGAACAACAGTTGCACCCGGCAACTCTACTTCATCCAGCGCATTGCTACGATCTATCTCTTCTTCCCTCAGTTCCCGTTTGCGGTTCGCGCTGCGCGGCTGCATCTTCTGATCATGCCGCTTCAACAGTTCAGACAGCGGCATCAGGATGAGCTTAGGCACAAGCACCTCAGTCCGCTCCTTCAGTCTTGCTCCACCAGCCGGATGTATTACGCTTAACAAAAGACTCAGGTAGAGCTTACTAGAGCGGGCGAACCAGCCGTCTGGCATATCCAGTACCGTGAAACCGAACTTCTCCGGTCCCCGATTGATCATGCTGACCCCATATAAAGCCTTGGCTTCCAGAAGGTCTTCGTCATGGGCAATCTCTTCCGCAAGCACCGGCATATCCTTCTCCATCCGGCGAATCATACGGATCGCAAGCTGAGCCGAAGAACGGGAATGCATCCCAAGCTCGAACAGCTCCCGATTATCGACATGTAGCTCGATCACCTTGTCACCTTTGCTTAGCGTGGTTCCATCATCCAAAGTGATCGGTTGTCCCTGATACTTACGCAGACGATAATGTAGGAAAGGCTCGGCCGGTGAAAGAGTTCTTAACTTAAACAGAAATTGAAATAATTTCTCCCATCCTAGCCACAGTCCCACAATCAGGCGTTTTCCGAAGGAAATTTGCTGAATGGACGATTTCTCAGCCGTCTTGATCATTTGGTCAATACGGATGCTACGCAGGCCGCGTTTTTGCGCTTCCTCCAAGGTTCGCTCCAAGGCAATCAGCATCAGTCCTGGAGCATCAGGATCGGCACCGAGCGTCGCACCGCTGTCATGCAGGAGCATCACTTCGCCGGGATTAAGGCGGGCGAGCATTTTCTCCGTAAGCTTCTCAGCCCCTTGCTTCTCGCGCCAATCGCCGAACATCGCTGACCACAATACAATCTTCACACGACGACGCTTCGAGAAATCGAACAAATTCACAATTCCCCAAGGCGGACGATAGTAAGTGCTGTGTTCCCCGGTAATGCTGTAAATAATTTCGTCTGTGCGCTGGATCTGTTTGCTTACCGTTGCCGGACGCATCAGCCAGTTGGTCTTGTGCACATAGTTATGAATACCGATGAGATGGCCCTCCGCATGAATACTGCGGATAAGGTCAGGATAAAGCTCTGCATGGGATCCCACCACGAAAAAGGTCGCCTTAGCGTCATAACGCCTCAGAAGTTCAAGCACCTTCGGCGTAAAACGAGGATCCGGCCCGTCATCAAAGGTCAGCGCAAATTCATGGCTTCCAGTTCCTTTACGGAACACGCGGTAACCGAAAATACGGCTGATAATACCGGGTATAAAGGCATAGAAAGATGAGATGTAAAACAACCAGAGCAGCAAAGTCTGCATGTCTATTCCCCGCTTTTCCAGAGTTGACTTTGGCTCGCCTTAGGTCTGCAAGCAGATACAGCGATACGGCCAAGTGTGTATAGCTTTAACCGCCTTTTTGCGGATATGTATCATCGTCACAAAAAAACGTTACCCCCTATTTTAACACAGCTAGCAAAGAAATAGACGCTTTTTAAGTAAAATCGTGTACAATGGACTCAAGTTGTAAAGACCTTACATATTATATGAAAAGGAGTCGTTAGAATCTTATGCTCCCCTTGTACAAAAAATATTGGCGCACCTTCTTTGATATTGGATTAATTGTACTTACAGTGTATCTGGTCATGTTTGCCTTCAGCAAGCTATACCATTTGGCCGCCCCTGTGTTCCTGTCTTTCTTCGTCTTTATCATTATTGAGCCGCTGGCCCGGTTTCTGAATCGTCGCGGGATCGGCAAACCGTTCGCCTCGGCCATCTCGGTTCTGTTATTCCTCATTCTGCTGTTGGGTACATTGTTCGGTGCTGGCCTTCTGATTACGACTCAGGCACTGCATTTTCAGGACAGCCTGCCCAGATATACAGCTATTGTGCAAGAGCATTTCGTTCAGCTTACCGGCTATCTTCAGAATAAAGTCGACACGCTCCCACCGGATGTGACTCATAAAATCAACGGGTATTTCAAGGATGCCACCGACATCCTCTCTTCATGGCTTATTGTCTTCTTTAAGTATATGATCGGACTGCTGGGCTCGTTCTCTTCTTTTATGGGGAATTTCGGAATCGCCATCATTCTGGCCTTTTTCCTCAGTATGGAGATCAAGGACTGGAAGAAAATTGTCCATGAGAAGATGCCAAAAACCCTTAAGACGGCTTATGCTTTTCTGCAAGGAAATGTGTTTAAAGCGATCGGTGCTTATATCAAAGCCCAGCTCATTCTCATCAGTATCACCTTCGTCATCGTGCTGGTTGGTCTATTCATCCTGGGCACTGGCAATGAGCTGACGATGGCCCTGATCTGCGCCGTGTTCGACGTTCTCCCGCTCCTCGGCGTATCGACCATCCTGATTCCTTGGATCGTGTATCTCTTCATCGTCGGCAATACCTCAATGGCGATCGGACTGATTATCCTTCTCGCTGTAGTGCTAATCCAACGTCAGTTAATGGAACCGAAAATCACTGGTAACTCCATCGGCGTATCTTCCGCGTTCCTGATGCTCTCGTTCGTAATCTTGTCCATGTCAGCGTTTGGCGTAGCTGGCTTGATCCTGTCCCCGATACTGTTGATTCTAATTAAGGAATTAATTCAGCAGGGCTACCTCCAGCGCTGGATCTATCTGCCGCAGGAAGAATTCATCGTCTCTCCGTTCGCGGCATCCGGATCAGAAGCGAAAGCCACGGCTGACCATACTGAACCTGAAACAGAACACCCGGGGGATCAAGCCCCGGAAGTCGACGAGAGCAAGTCGAATACTTGACCGAACAGCTTCGTAGCGGTGTGAGTACTGCCGGGAGACACGTTCTGAACAGACACAGCCACAGCATACCGCGGCTGCTCTACGGGCCCGTAGCCGATGAACCACTGATTATTTCGGGGGATACCCTTGACCTGCGTCTGGGCTGTACCTGATTTACCAGCCAGCGGCCAGTGGGCGGTGCGTAGACTCCTTCCGGTTCCCTCGGTCACTACCTGTCTCATCCATGACAAGAGCAGCCGGGTCGTGGATGCTGAGATTGTTCCAGCCCCGGACGGTGAGAGATGTCCCGGCAATTCCTCCAGCGTCTGGCCGTTCGCAAAAGTGACCTTCTGCAGGATACGGGGAGCGGTGACCTCCCCGCCATGTAGCAGGGTCACTACCAGATTGGCGGCCTGAAGCGGGGTGACCTGCACATCGCGCTGCCCGATGGCGGTCTGTACTCTTGCGCCGCTGTCATCTGGCACCAGGGACGTGAATATCGTCCCGTGCTGCTCCCCCGCCAGCGGCCTCAGAAGAGGCAGTCCCAGGGTATCCTCGGACTGCCAGCCAATGTCTCTTCCCAGTCCCAGCGCCAGCGCGGTGGACTGGATCTGCGCGCCGCTCAGACGTTCGGCGAGCGCGGCGAATACGGTATTGCAGGACACGGCGAACCCTTGCGCCAGCGTAAGGGAGCCGTGTCCTTTTCCTTTCAGGCAGGACAATCCGTACTTCTCATATTGGCCGGAGCAAGTGAAGACTTCCTGCGGTGTTGTAACACCAGCCTCCAGAGCCGCAGCGGCAGTCACAATCTTGAAGATGGAGCCGGGAACGGCGGCTTGCAGCGCTCGATTATTCCATTGTCCACCCTGGGGTGAGATATTCTCTGGATTATATAAAGGCAGAGATACCATTGCTTCAATATCCCCGGTCCGTGAGTCTAATACGACAATTGCGCCCTCCTTCATCCCCGCCTGAACCGCCAGCTTCTCAATACCATCCTGTAGCTTCTTGTCTATCGTTGTGTATAAAGACAACGGGTAATACGGGTTGCCTGGAGAACGGACTTTGAGCGGACTGTCCGGTATACGATTGCCCATGGCATCCACCTGCACATACGCCTCGGTATGCCCTACTCCTCGTAGCAAAGGCTCCAGCGTCTTTTCCAGTCCATCCGTTCCTGTCCTTGGAATTCGAAGGCCTGAAGCACTTGCCAGCCCGCCGTCTGCCTGCGGGACCGCTTCGGACAGGTAGCCAAGCCACTGTTGTCCAGACAACTGACCGTCATACCTGCGGGTAAATGGCAGCACCATCACCCCATCAATATCAAGTCGTTTCACTGCATCAGCTTGAGCAGCGGAAAGCGCCAAAGGCGATTTTCCTATCGGAGATGGCCATAGCAGAGGCTCCTTCTGAATTGCGACCCTGTTCAGCAGTTCCTGATAGCTGACTCCCAAGATGGCCGCCAGTCGATGCATAGGGTCGGCTTCGCTTCGCTCTACCTGTGACTTTACACTAGCCGCCAATTCTTTCTGCGGGAAAAGAGCAGCTGTCCAGATCGTTTCTCCCGCGAGAGGCACGCCGTGACGGTCATAGAGACGCCCACGCCCGCTATCCAGCACCGTTTCGCGCTCGCTCTGGATTTCCGCCATTTTGGCTAAGGAATATGGGCTACCAGGGACAGGCCGATCCTTTATTACGAATTGTACCCAGGCCAGCCGCAAGATCAATATTCCCACGGTAGCGGACAAGATCACTAACGAGCTGAACAGACGACGATGATTGTTGGTGCGCAATGTTGTCTTCCCCCCCTGACAGGATTCCTTATCCCTATTATGTCCCACCTTCCGTCATTAGAATCTTTCCCCTGGCGATTAACAAACTCAAGAGCAAGCCCTAACTTTCGGAGCCTGCTCTTTTGCAATTCACCTTTTAGATTTAATCCGTAACTATACTCTGAACCTTTCAAGACTAGCCTTTAATTTGGCGGAAGCCTTCTGCAAACTTGCGGAAAGCTCCACCAGGTGGTCACTAACACCCTGCTGCTCCCCGCCGAGCGAAGCCACCTCTTCTGAGGCAGCTGACGATTCCTCAGCAATAATACTGACGCTGTCCATCGTCACCGATAGCACCCGTTGCGATTCCCCGAGCCCGTCAATCGAATCGGTAACTGCATCCAGGAAGGTGATGAATTCATTCATCTGACCCTGTACGGATACGAAGAGATCACTGGTGCTTTGTACTGAAGCACTTTGCTCCCCGAACATCGGAGCCACCTCTGCGAGAACCGCGACCGTTTCGTTCATCTCTAGCATGATCTTGTCAGTGATTTCTCCCACCATTGCGATCGAACTTCTGGATTGATCAGCAAGCTGACGGATTTCGCTAGCTACGACCATGAACCCCTGCCCCGCATCACCGGCACGAGAAGCTTCAATGCTGGCATTCAGGGATAAAATATTTGTCTGCTGCGCAATGCGCTGCATGACATCCAGAACCTGAATCACGGACGAAGCTGTTGTCTGGAGGTTGTTCACCTTGTTAACCAGTGTCCGGGTTCTTTCCTCCGTGACCTGTGTCCGGCTCTTGAGTTCCTTCAGCATTGCTACACCTTCGGTGCTGAACTGGCCCACACTGTGCGCTCTGCCATTCATCTCATGCGTAGCGTCTGTTACCCTGTTCATCTGCTCCGAGATCTTTCCGGACAAGGCATTGCCATTGTCCGCTTCCAAGGCTAGGCTGCCCGCACCCCCAGCAACCTCCTCCATAGCGGCAGCAATATCTTTAGCTGCAGATGCCGTTTTGCGAGAAGCACTGCTCAGGATATCTGACATCTCCAGTACCTCCTGAGCGGTCTCATTGGTGCGATCGACAAGTTCTGTAATTCGCTCCATCATTGTGTTGAAGGAGAGCGACAATTGGCCGATCTCATCCCGTGATTTGAACGATGTCCGCACACTAAGATTCCCCTCAGCTCCCTGAAACATCAAGTCCTTGAGCCGGGTCAACGGTCTAGCAACCATCCGCACCATCCACAGCCCCACTAAAAGGGCAATAACAACGGCGGCTCCAACCGCAATGTAGGTCGTCTTCAGAATGCGTACCGTATCTTGGGTTAAATTCTCGGCAGGCACAACCCCCAGCAGCTTCCATCCAGAGCTTTGCATCGTTCCGTAGACCGCCAGAATCGATTTGCCCTCCTCATTCTTGGTCGGCAGTGCACCTGAAGAAGCTTGCTTCAGCCCCGTGAACAAGGTGCCTCCCAGACTTAAGTAAGTATCCGTCTCTTTCTGCATGGAGGATGCAATCAGCTCATCTTTTCCAGTCAGCAGCTGAATGTAGGAGCCTGTACCCAGATTTACCTCGCCTAGCAGCTTTTCAATCTCACTGACCTTTATATCGCTGATCGCTACATATTCTGAATCTGGAGTTTCTCCTGAAATCGCTTTCGCATAATGAAAAACCTCAGGAGCTTTTTCCCCCTTCATCTCTTTGGTCAACCACAGCCCTTCGGGCTTGTCTGGCAGCTGATCAAACCAGGATGCCGAGCGGATACTTTCCATAAAAGCCTCATCCCTCACACCCGCAGCCACAATAGGTATTGATCCATTCGCAGGAACGAGATATACGGCTTGCACACCCTTGGCGCTCGACAACCAGTTGCTGAGCTCTGCGGCAATAACATCGGCTGACAGTCCGGAACCAGACTGACTGGCCTCTTTCATAACTCTCTGTATCTCTTTGTTATAAGCAATCTGGCCCAAATTATCTTCATAACGGAGCATGGTAACATCCAGCTTCTCCGCCGTTTGAATGACCGTTTGCTGGTTGGATGACAATGCATTGTCTTCAATGGTCTGCTTGGCAACGGAATATGAGGTGTAACCGAGCGAGAGCACTATTGCCATAGTGGCAATGAAAAAAACGAGAAAAAGCCGCAGCCCCAAAGACTTAGCGGGATGCAGCCGGTAAAGAAGACTGCGTGGTTGGTTTGTTGACTTCATAAATACAGATCACCTGCCATCATTTACAGTTATTGTTTACTTTAAATATTACAAACTACTATTTTAAACCAAAATTTCCGTGATTGCTGTGATATAGTTGTACGCAGACAATTTGAGATGCAACTCCTTATTTACTTATTTTTTCCTCCTTGAAAAATAAAACTGCCGCCTCTCCAAGGATAAGAGGCGGCAGTGACCGGTATTCGTAGGCCCGGTAGCTTGTCAGTAGTGTTATTTAAATTGTGAACAAGGACAGCTTTTCCTTCAATTGCCCTGATGCGCTTTCCAGCTTCCCGGACAGCGATACTAATTGATCGCTGACATTCTGCTGCTCGCTGCTTAGCGAGGCTACTTCTTCCGAGGTCGCAGACGATTGCTGGGCAACGGCACTTACATTGCCCATCGCTTCAGACAAGACCCCTTGAGAATGACTCAGACTGTTGATGGAGGCCGTTACAGACTCCAAACTCATAATAAATTCATCCATTTGTTCTTTTACGGATACGAAGATATCACTAGTGTTCTTCACCGAACCCATTTGCGCCTCAAAGAGTGGCGTAACTTCGGACAAGACAGCGACTGTCTCATTCATCTCGGTCATGATCTTGTCAGTAATTCCGGCCACCAGCGCAATCGACTGCTTGGACTGGTCTGCCAGTTGGCGGACCTCTCCGGCAACAACCATGAAGCCCCGGCCGGCTTCGCCTGCGCGTGCGGCTTCAATTGTAGCATTCAGGGACAGAATGTTCGTCTGCTGGGTAATATTCTTCATGACATCCAGTACTTTGATGACAGAGAACACCGTTTCTTTCAGATTGTTGACACGCGCGACCAGCGCTCCTGTCATCTCTCCCGTACGGCTCGTCTGACCCAGTAGCTCCTCCAACTGATTAGCACCTCTGCTGCTGGCCTCTCCGACACTGCGCGCTGCTTCATCCATCTCGGAATTGGCAGACACAACCGTCTGCATTTGCGTAGCGATCAGTTCAGTCAATTCATTGCCGCGCTCTGCCTCCAAGGCCAGACTGCCTGCACCACCGGCAATCTCTTCTGTGGCTGCGGCGATTTCTTTGGCAGACACAGCTGTTTTGCGTGAAGCATCGCCCAGCTCTCCGGCAGTTTCCAGTACGTCACGTGCCGTTTCGGTCGTCTGCGCCACAAGCTCTGTAATTCGTCCCATCATCGTATTGAAGGATGCGGACAATTGGCCGATTTCATCCTGCGATGCATATTCGGTACGAACACTTAGGTCGCCCTTTGCCCCTTCTACCATCAGATCCTTAAGCCGGGATAGCGGACGGGCAATCATGCGAACCATCCAGTAGCCAAGAAGGATGGCAAGCAAGGCTGCTCCCCCGGCAGCAACAAAGGTAGTAAGGAGGATTGGATAAGCCTCCTTGACCAACTCCCCAGTAGGAATAATACCAGACAGCTTCCAGTCCGCTTTGGTCATTGGATTGAAGACAGCCAGAACCTGCTTTCCTTCTTCGTTTGTATTCTCCTGACTTTTATTCTTTGTCTTGCTGTCTTTGATAAATGCAAACTTGGATTCCTTCCCATCATCTGCGAGTATATTAGAGGCGATGACGATACCATTAGGATCTACCAATTGGATACGGGCACCGTCGCCCAGCTTAACACTCTTGAAGGCGTCTTCCAGCATATTATTTTTCAGTTCTAGCAGCATCACATACCCTGAATTCTCACCGAGATTTCGGAGTGAGCGTACCATAGCGATATTCGTTCCGCCTTTGCCCTCGACTGCAGTAGAGAACCAGTAATTCTGTGCGCCATTCGTATCGGAATAATGCGATTTATATTCTTTGGTCCGTTCAACCGCCTGCTTGAACCAATCCGTGTCTCTGATCCCTTCAAGCACCAGGCCCGAGCTACCAGTGGTAATAACATCGGAATTCGCCTCTTCTGGAATCAAAGAGATGCTGACTACGTTGGAATCGGAGGTCGTTTGGCTCGATAGCTTCTTGCCGATGGTACTTGAAGCTACAAATTTATCGTAATAGGTATCCGCTTTGCTCAGTGACGTCAGATCACCCTGAATCTGCGGATCAAAAAACAACTGAAGCGCAAGCGTCTCATATTGTTTGAGTATGATGTCCATCTTCTCCGAGGTCTGAATGACCGTTTGACGGTTGGCCTCTGCGACATTACTCTTAATCGTACTTTTCGCTTTTGAATACGACAACAAACCCAGAAGCAGTACGACAATCACGATGGACGATAAAAAGATCAGGAACAGCTTGACCCCGACAGATTTCACCGGATTTACTCTTTTCATCTGACTCACCGAGCCCCGCAGCACGCTTTTCATGCTTACGCCTGATTTTACGCCGCTTTTGAGCTTGCCGATACTGGATGCACCGGACTTACGCTGGTTCTTTTTCTCTGTGTTTTCTTTCACCGACTTCTCATTCTTTCCCACTCTCATCCTTCTCTCTTTCTGCTCATCACTCTTACTCTCCTGTTCCGGAGTTCCCATTAGATCACCCACCAGTTAGATTAGAGATGTATGTAAGCGTTGTCTGACATATATATCGGCAAACAGTCCTTTTTTTCTTAGGTTTTTTGAATAATCTTTTCCATGAGTTTGTAACTTTTAGCCTATTTAGGAAACTCAAAAACGGGACCATCCTCGCTTGAGAGAGGAAAGTCCCGTATCTTTGTCAATTCTTATTTTCTTTTACGCATCATGTCAAAATAAGCCACTGGTGCATCTACCTTCATGCGCACCTTCTGCAGCGGGTGACGGGCGGCATCCAGCGAATTGCCTTCCTCGTCCCAGATCTCTCCTACCGTCTGCTTGAAAAAGGTATCGTTCGGTCCAAAGAACTCCACTTGCTGGCCCGGCTTGAAGTGATTGCGTTGCTGAATCAGTGCGGTACCTGTCTCAGCATCATACTCCAGCACCAATCCGGCAAAATCATACGGAGCCGCTTTTTCTTCAGGTTCATAGATATGATCCTCATGGTCCGGCGTATCGTAGAAAAAGCCTGTGTTCAGCGGACGGTTCGCCGCTTTGTTCAGCTCTTCCAGCCATTCTGGCTTCAGTACATAGCCTTCAGGATCAGCCATGTAGGCATCAATCGCCTTACGATAAGCATTTACTACGGTAGCCACATAGTGAATGGATTTCATCCGGCCTTCAATCTTGAAGCTGTCGATGCCGACTTCGATCAAATCGGGGATGCTCTCCAACATGCACAAGTCTTTGGACCCCATGGTGAATGGATTGTCCTGTGGCTCATGCAGTGGAAGCTGAGTCACTCCTGGCAGCAGACGCTCAGGAGACTGCATAGCTTCCGCCTGCTCTTCTTCAGACACCCAGGTTCCTTCCGGACGCGCATCCTCGAACAGATCGTATTTCCAGCGGCATGACTGACAGCAGCCCCCACGGTTAGAGTCCCGGTCTGTGAAGTGATTGGATAGTACACAGCGACCGGAGTAGGAGGAACACATCGCGCCGTGGATAAAGCTCTCAATCTCAATATCCACATGCTTCTTGATCTCGGCAATTTCCTCCAGGCTAGTCTCCCGGCCGAGAACGACACGAGGCAGCCCCTCCTCCTTCCAGAAGGATACAGCTTGCCAGTTCAAAGTAGACTGTTGGGTGCTGAGATGCACCTCCAGACCCGGAACCAGGCGGCGAGCCGTATCGACAATGGCTGGGTCGGCTACAATGATCGCGGCGATGCCGGCTTCATATAAATTACGCAGGTATTCTTCAATCCCCGCGACATCTTCATTGTGAGCATAGATGTTCGTTGCTACAAAGACTTTCGCGCCATATTTCTTGGCGAATTCTACACCTTCGCGCATTTCCTCAAAACTGAAATTGTCAGCATTGGAACGCAAGCCATATTTCTGGCCGCCAATATAGACGGCATCTGCACCATAATGTACGGCGAATTTCAATTTTTCCAAATTGCCCGCCGGAGCCAGGAGCTCCGGTTTGTCCAGACGATAACGTTTGCCCTTATGCTGCGGCTTGGTCATGGTACTCATTCCTGTTCTCCCCTCCATTTCCCCATTCTGCGGGGTCTATACGTTTAGTACACTTGCTCTTTATAAAAGAATCCGAAGGACAGCTCGCGCTCAGGGTCCTGCAGCTTACGAACCTCATCCAGCCATTCCTCCTGGAAGGCATAACCTTCAGGATCAGCTGCATACGCATCAATCGCTGTGCGGTAAGCTCGAACAACGGCAACATTATAAGCTGTCGGCTTCAGCAGCCCTTCAATCTTAAAGCTCTGCACACCTGCTTCCAGCATGATATGCAGGTCTTCCATAATGCAAATATCATCCGAACTCATAATATGAGTGCCGTTGTCATCTTCATAAATCGGAAATATCTCACCCGGACGCTCGGCTTCAACCAGGAATAGACCGCGCTCCTTGCCCAGGCTTCCGCCATCTGTTGGACGTCCTTGGTGGGTCATGTAACTCGCTACGAGCTTACGCTTGGAATGATAAATATTCGTCATGCCATGCACCTGAACCTGGGCCTCTATTTCCAGCAGCGGCACCATCTCCGTAATCTCGTCCATATTCAGCTCACGAGCCAATACAACCCGGGATGCGCCTTTGCGTCCCCAATAGTTAGACGTAGCGTAGTTGGTGGATGTCATCTCCGCGTTCCAGTGCAGCTTGAGGCCCGGTGCCTCCTGTCGCACGGCAGCCAGCACCGCCGGGTCACCGAATTCAATAGCGTCAACACCCAATTCGCCTATAGCTTTCACATAGGCTGGCAGTTCTTCCAGCAAGCTGTTGGGCATCAGACCGCCCAGCCCAGCAACGATTTTGCAGCCCCGGGCATGGGCCATCTCTACGACTGCCTTGGTATCTTCTAATGTAAAATGCCCAGCCAACCTCATGCCAAAACGGTCATCCCCGATCAACAGCGCATCTGCGCCTGCATCCAGCAAGACTGCCGCTTCTTCCAGCGATGCTGCCGTCGCCAGCAGCTCCGGTTTTTTGTTCATTGATAATCCTCCTACGTCTGTCACAGCTTGCAAGCCGGTGATGACCTGCGGCACCTTGAGCAGGCCCACAGTATGCACCACCCTCCATTGTAATGCGTTACTGCGAAGTTTGTTTGCTTTTTTGAATATTGGCTAAATGTTCCTTATACGTCTTGGCAAAGAGATGACCCTTGCTGCCATCCTTCTTCGTGACATAGAAATAATAATCAGAAGCTTCCGGCTCCAGCGCCGCCTGGATCGACGGCAAACCAGGGTTGCAAATTGGTCCCGGCGGAAGCCCTGCATGCCTGTACGTATTATAAGGACTCTCAATCTCAAGATCCTTGTAGAGCAGTCTTTCCTTCGGTTGATCCAGCAGGTACTGAACCGTGGCGTCAATCTCCAGCTTCTGTTCTTTCTTCAGCCGGTTATAGATCACTCCCGCTACCAGCGGACGTTCCCTGTCAACTACAACCTCACGTTCCACCAGGGAAGCGACGGTCAGCAACTCATGCAGACTGAGGCCTCTTGCTTTGAGCTTTTCGTGCCAATTCGGAATGGTATCAAGCTTCTTCGCCAGCTGTTCCAACATCGCTTCCAGAATTTCCTGTGGTGTACTATTCTTCGGCAACTCATAGGTTTCCGGGAACAGATATCCCTCCAGACGATGACGCAGCATTGGTTCCTGGGGAATACCAAGGACGTCGGCTTCTTTCAGCGCCTTGCCGGAATTCATAAGATCCACAAAGACAGCCGCATTCAGCTTGGAGGCAACAGCTAGCTTGTCTGCCACCTGTTCTGCCGTGTACCCTTCAGGAATGGTGAAAGTCAGGGTCTCTTCCTTGACCACATCGCCAGCGTTTAGCCTTGCAATTAGCTCATCATAGGTGTCGCCTGGTTTCGCCATATAGGTGCCAGCCTTGAATTTCGAGCCTTCTTTGGTCCATTTCAGATATCCTTTGAAAAAAAGACTGTTGCGGATTATCCCGTTCTTCTCAAGCAGGTCAGCAATTCCTGCGCTTCCCGTGCCCTTCTCAATCGTGAACGTTACGGGCTGTCCGGCAGGAGCTACCGGTTGCATCCCGTTCCAAATATACCACGCTCCTCCACCTCCCACTGCTATTAGCAGAAGAAGGATCAGCAGCACAGTGCGGATTGCGGATTTCAATGGATCTCCTCACTTTCCGACTGAATCGATTTCATAATGCGGATTTCAATCCGAATAGGTATGATATCTAGTTACACCTAAACCATGTCCAACTAGATATCGATGATTAGACGCTCACTTATGGATTATGAAATCGATTCGACTATAAAGTATAAAATTCTATCGTCCCAAATTCAACCTATAATTTTATGGCTCTATACCAAAATCAGCGGTTGACGCTGCATGGGGGCATTACGGGCTCAGAGGGTTCTTCCGATCGCTGTCAAAGCCCAATTTATAGATTATACAAGGAATTATAGGTCCAGTTAAATTAAGCCTTTCCAAGCAAAAAGAGCGCGGAATACTCCGCCCTCCTTCATGCCAATTCTAAATGTGATGTACGCCGCCAGCGTCCTATTCCAAATCTTCCTCTGGAAAAGTAAGCTCGTCATACAGCTCTGAAATATCTTCCCATTCTTCATCGTCGACGATGACTTCCAGTTCAGGAAGCCCGTCAGGCGAGACTACAATCCGAAGAATATCATATTCTCCGTTCTTGCCGGAACCCTCCAGCACCGCATAACCGCGGCCACCGACTTCAAACTCCGCAATAATATCGTAAACGGAAGATTTGCCCTGCTCATCTTCCAGTTCTACAGTCTCTCCATACGCATCTTTAAGACGGGAAGTCCATACCGCCTGATCAGCGGACAACTCAGTCATTCTCTGCTCCCCCGTCCAGCTCGTCGACCAGGGTATTGAACGTCTCTTCGACGATCTCCCACTCCTCGTCATTCTCGATCATGAACAGTTGCAGATCATCGCCGTCTTCCTCATAGCGGAAGGCGTACACTTCGTCGGACTCTTCGTCTTCGGAATCCAGCGGAACTACCATCATGTACTTGGCATCCGAACCGTCAACCTCAAACTTCATGATGACCTCGAATTCCTCTTCATTACCTTCCTCATCGGGAATATAGATAATTTCCGGTTCTTCTTCTTGGCCAATATGTTCGTTTGTCATATGCGCACCCCTCACCTTTTACTGTTAGCATCCAAAAAATTTTGCAAAATCAGGGCTGCAGCCATTTTGTCCACAATCCCTTTGCGCTTCTTTCGGCTCACGTCCCCTTCAATCAGCACCCGCTCGGCGGATACCGTCGTCAGACGCTCATCCCAAAGGTGTACGGGCATTTCCAATTGTTCCCGAAGCTTGTCAGCGAACTCTATGCAGATTTCACCACGGGGACCTACGGTGCCGTTCATGTTCTTCGGCAGCCCAACCACGATTTCTCCGATTTCATGCTCCTTGACGAGTTCGCGGATGCGTTCGAACTCTCTTCCGTCTCCGCGCCGCTCAATGGTCTCCAGAGATTGTGCCGTCCAGCCGAAAATATCACTTGCGGCGACGCCGATTCTACGGTCGCCATAATCCAAACCTAGCATCTTCATTTGGTTTTATCCACCTGATGATTGGCTAAGTAGAACCGCACCAGTTCCTCAATCAGCTCATCACGTTCTTTTCTCCGGACCAAACTTCTAGCATTGTTGTGACGGGGAATATAAGCCGGATCTCCGGAAAGAAGATACCCTACGATCTGGTTGATCGGGTGATACTCCTTATCTACGAGCGCATTATATACCGCAAGCAGAATTTCCTCGGGAGAAGCTTCCTTCTCGTCGCCCTTCACATTGAATTTAACTGTTTTGTCCATGGAGTCCATATGTGACACCTTCCTTCTGCAAATCACCTGTAGCAGGCGCCTTCGCAAACTCGCTGCTGTACAGCTCACTTGCTGCCCTCATCATAACATATTCATGCCCCAACAAGAAAATCCTGCCTAGATATAACGCTTTTTTTGGCATTTCATCTACAAAAAACGTGAATTTTTTGGTCTTTAAGCTATTGCCAAAACCATATTTCACCTAAATCAGATGGCCCAGCCACGAAGCAGCGGTACTGAGAGGAAAGACTCAGTACCGCTGTCTGTCTTCGCAAATGAAATTTCGGCTTTGGCCCTTTGGACCAAAGTTCGAACGCTCGCTTATCCCAGGGCTGCTACCAGTTCTTCAGCCTTGGCCAAAGCCTCGGCCAGCTTCGAAGCATCTTTACCGCCAGCTTGCGCCATATCTGGACGTCCGCCGCCACCGCCGCCGCATACCGCAGCAACTTCCTTCACCAGCTTGCCGGCATGGTAGCCGCGCTTCACCAGCTCTTGAGGTACGGCTACGACAAAGTTCACTTTGTCGTCCATGGCTGCGCCCAGAACAAGCACTGCGTCAGGCAGCTTGGCCTTCAGCTCGTCGGCTGTGGAACGCAGTGCATCCATGCTGCCTGCTTGGACAGATACAGCCAGTAGTTGCGTGCCGCTACCAACCGTCTTGACACTACTAGTAAGCTCAGCTGCAAATGTAGCACTCAGCTTGGATTGCAGTGACTCGTTCTCACGCGACAGCTCACGCACTTGACCATGCAGAGCTTCAATCCGTTTCGGCACATCATTCAGGGAAGACTTCAGCAGTCCTGCGGATTGTTTGAGCAGATCCAGCTGACTCTCAGTGAACTGGTATGCATAGCGTCCAGTTACGGCCTCGATCCGGCGCACACCGGAGCCGATGCCGCTCTCGCTGAGCAGCTTGAAGATACCAATCTGCGAAGTATTGCTAACGTGGCAGCCACCACACAGCTCCAAGCTGTAGTCGCCAACCTGAACCACGCGGACGATGTTGCCATATTTTTCACCGAACAATGCCATAGCTCCCATTGCCTTGGCTTCGTCAATCGGTTTGTTCTCAATTACTACATCCAGACCGCGCCAGATTTGCTCGTTTACACGGTGCTCAATTTCACTGAGCTCTTCAGGCGTAATAGCACCAAAGTGTGAGAAGTCAAAGCGCAGACGTCCACCTTCTACCAAAGATCCTGCCTGATTAACATGTCCGCCCAGCACTTCCTTAAGCGCTTTGTGCAGCAAGTGAGTAGCGGTGTGGTTCTTCACGATGTCCTCACGCTCAGCGCGATTGACCTCGGCACGAACGGTATCGCCTACCCGCAGCTCGCCAGCTTCTACTGTTACCAGGTGTACATGCTGTCCATGCGGTGCCTTGAACAACCCCTTGACTTTAGCGGTTACGGAACCGCCGCTCAGCACACCAGTGTCACTTACCTGACCGCCACTTTCCGCGTAGAACGGTGTGGTATCCAGAATAACTTGGGCCTCTGTGCCTTCGCCAGCGATATCTGCCAGCTCATTGTCGACAACAATCGCCACAATTTTGGATTCGGTTACCGAGTCATTATAACCAACAAACTCGCTTTTAACCGTCAGTTCAGAAAGGGCTCCGCCCTGAATTTTCATACTGCCGCCATCCTGGCGTGCGGCTCTCGCACGGTCACGCTGCTCCTGCATTGCTGCATCGAAGCCTTCGCGGTCCACGGTCAATCCCTGTTCAGCTGCAAAATCTTCTGTCAGGTCAAACGGGAAGCCGTAAGTATCATACAATTTGAACGCATCTTTACCACCGATCACATTAGCGCCGCTCTCTTTAGCTTTGCTGCTGATTTCACTAAGGATGGCCAGACCGTCGGACAGTGTCTCGTGGAAACGCTCTTCTTCCGTACGGATAATCTTCGCGATATATTCGCGGTTCTCCACCACAGACGGATAGTACACGCCCATAATGTCGCCTACGGTTTCAGTCAGCTCATGCAGGAATGGACGATCCAGACCCAGTGTCTTTCCGTAACGGACTGCGCGGCGAAGCAAACGACGGATAATGTATCCACGACCTTCATTAGAAGGAAGAACGCCATCACCCACAGCGAAAGTAACTGTACGCACATGGTCAGCAATGACTTTAAGTGCAATATCCTGCTCCAGGCTATCCTTATAATTTACACCTGCAAGCTTGGCTGTCTTCTGAATAATCGGCTGGAACAAGTCCGTATCGAAGTTGGAATCTACATCCTGCAGGATCGAAGCAAAACGTTCCAGACCTGCGCCTGTATCAATATTCTTGTTAGGAAGCGGTGTATAGCTACCGTCTTTATTATGGTTGAACTGGGAGAATACCAGGTTCCAGACTTCCAGCCAACGCTCATTTTCCCCGCCTGGATACATTTCCGGATCCGTCAGATCGTTGCCGTAGGCTTCGCCGCGGTCATAGAAAATCTCCGAGCAAGGTCCGCAAGGGCCTTCGCCGATATCCCAGAAGTTCTCGTCACCTAGCTTAATGATGCGTTCAGCCGGCAAGCCGACTTTTTCGTTCCACAGCTTGAAGGCTTCTTCATCCTCAGCGTATACAGTTACAGAGATGCGGTTTGGATCAAAGCCGATCCACTCTTTGCCCGTCAGGAATTCCCAAGCCCAGGTAATCGCTTCTTCCTTGAAATAGTCGCCGATAGAGAAGTTACCCAACATCTCGAAGAACGTATGGTGACGACGTGTCTTGCCGACGTTCTCGATATCGTTGGTACGGATACACTTTTGGGAATTGGTCAGACGTGGATTCTCAGGAATCTCCCGGCCGTCAAAGTACGCCTTCAGCGGCGCCATCCCGGCATTGATCCACAGCAACGATGGATCGTTGTGAGGTACGAGCGAGGCGCTCGGCTCGATTTTGTGACTTTTACTTTCGAAAAATTGCAACCATTTGGAACGGATTTCACTTGCTTTCATCGTATACAGCCCCCGTCTTATCCTTAATTTTGAGATCACGGTTATTTCGAAAAACAAATGGAAAACAAAAAAACGCCCCTGAAAATTCAGGGACGATTAGATCGCGGTACCACCCTGGTTATCGCCTTATCCCGTTATAGCGGGAAAACTACAGACGATCGCCTTGTCGCGGCTGTTAACGGGAACCCCCGGCGGACTTGAACCCGCACTCCGAAATCAGCTTTCCACCGGCCTGTCTCCAGGGTTCTCACAGCCATTACGAACATCTTCGTAAAGGAACCCGTTCTCTGTGCAAGCCATCTTCCGGTGTACTCCATTTCATCAACGTTTTATCACATTTGCTTTTTAACATTTCAAGTATATCCACAGCCCTGATTCCTGTCAATCTAACCCGCACATATTCCGCAACTCGTCACCAAAATTCCAATTTACACCACGTTAACACAAGCGTATAATCTCAATTAACTAGAGCATTACGACTGCTAACAACGAGACGTGGCTCAGCTTGGTAGAGCGCTTGCTTCGGGAGCAAGAGGTCGCAGGTTCAAATCCTGTCGTCTCGATTTCTTTTACAGTTAACGGGTTCGCCACTACAATCAATACTTGCTCAATATAGATGTTAAGACATCCCCATCAATGTTGCCTCCGCTTAGAACAAGCGCAATGTTTGTTCCTCCAACTCTTTCTCTGTAGTCCATAATGGCTGCAACTGCTGTACCACTTCCTGCTTCTATAATATATTTCTCTTCTTTGGCTATAAAACTTACAGCTTTGGCGATAGAGTCTTCTGAAACGGCTATGAAATCATCAACATAATCTTTTGCCATCTCATAACTCAGTTTCCCAACCCCACCAAGCAGAGCATCACACAATGATTCTTCGCTAGGATATTCTTCATAGAAGACATTGTCTTCGTAAGACTTTAACATTGCAGGACAAGCCTCTGTTTGTACGCCAATAATACGGATAGATGGTTTAATAAATTTCGCCGCAACCGCGATCCCCGTAATAAGACCTCCACCGCCTACCGGAACTACTATAGTATCAATATCTTTATTCTGTTCCAGAATTTCAATGGCAACGGTACCTTGTCCACCATAGATTTCTGGATCACTATAGTAGGCGTCAATATAGGTTAACCCGTGCTCACGAATATACTTCATACCTAATGAATGAGCCTCATCAAAAGTACCACCTAATAGCATTACATTCGCCCCAAAATACTTAATTTTATCTATCTTACTTTGAGGAGTTGTTTGTGGCACAATTACAGTTACATTTTTGACTCCCAAGATGGATGCTGCATAGCTTACGGCACTTCCATGGTTTCCTGAAGAAATGGCTGCCACACCACAGCTTTTTTCTTCTTCCGTTAACGTCATCATTTTGTTTAAAGCCCCACGGATTTTGAAACTTTTCGCCCTTTGTAGAGACTCAAGCTTGAAAAAATATCTTCTGTCTTCATCACCTAAGTAAAAGGACTCCTCAAGTGGTGTTTTTTTCAAATAAGTCTTGATCCGATCATAAGCATTTTTCACATTTTCATAGCTAAAAGTCATTTTCTTATTCTCTCCTTAAAGGTTAAACTCGACACCAAGATCATTTTCTTCTGCACGTTGTAATGCAATTTTCGCTGCGTAGATATCCAAAATCGCCATACCTGTAGCATCAAATATAGTGATTTGCTCATTATCCGTTCTTCCAGTTGTTTTTCCTAAAATTAAATCACCTATCTCACCAGCTATATCACTTTCATTAATAATGCCCTGTTTAAGAGGAATCTCAATTTCGCCAACCTGCATACAGTGTTCTTTGTCATCTAAGAAGATGCTGGCACCTGAAAAAATGCGTGAGTCTAGTTCCTGTTTTCCTGCCATGTCTGCACCGATACAAGAAATATGCGTTCCTTTTTTTACCCACTCCATGTGGATGATAGGAGTTCTTGAAGACGTCACCGTTATGATAATGTCACTATTCTTCACTGCATCCTCTAAACCATCTACTTCTTCAAAGATAATTGCGTTGGCTTCCATCCCAAATTCATCTTGAAGTCTATGCGGTATACTATCGACAAAACTTTTCAATTTCACTCTATCTCTGGCAGCAACTCTGACTACTTTCAAATTCGGCAGCGCATATAAAGCACATGCAATTTGATATATAGCTTGGTTGCCAGATCCTACAACAAAAAGGTTCTCAGATTCTTTTCTAGCCAAATATTTGGCTCCGATCGCCCCCGAAGCCCCCGTCCGTATTCCTGTAATGAAAGAACCGTTAGTAACGCCTAACGCTTGCCCTGATTCCGCATCAAATACAGTAATCAGCCCCATTAAAGTCGGAATATTTTTCTCCTCATTATCAGCAAACCATGTAACTGTTTTATGCCCAAACACTTTGTCTTGCTTGAGGTAGCCTGATTTAATGTCCATATCTGCCTTGCCTGGATCAAAATCATAGAAAATAGTTGGCCATGTCTCAGTTTTATTATCGCTTCTAGCTCTGTAAACTGCTTCAACAAGGTTAATTACCTGCTGAACATTCAATACTTTTTTAACATCCTTATCACTTAAGATTCGCATTCGTGGCACCTCTGGAAAGTAGAATTATATAAGCCGAACAAAAGAAAGTAACGAAAAGCGAAGAGGAGTGAAGGGGGAAGTTTGGAACTGTAGGAGCGAAGCGATCGCCTTTGTCACCAGATTCCAACCGCTAGAAGCGGTATTAAAGAGGAAATCTGGGGACAACAGCGACCGGAAGTCCAAACATTCCACCGTAGTGACGATGAGCCTTACGTTCGGTTCTTAAGTTCGTCTTATATAGGTTTAAAAAAAGCATTGAATCTCACCCCTCCTAATAAATAGGCCCTAACGGGAATGAGACTCAATGCTTTTCTTCGTTTTTACCCGGGGATAAAAACAAGCACGGTATTTATTTGTAGCTATATAATAGCTAATTATTCTTAAATTCACAATAAAACTTGCTGTAGTTTTCCACGGAACAGAGTTGACTATTTCAATCCTCTAGCTACTTTTTCAGCGCAAGAATCTCTTGTTCCGACAATCCAGTTGCTTTGGAAATGGTAGCGATATCCATATTCAAGGACAGCATGTTCTTGGCAACCTCTTTGATCCCTTCTTTGATCCCCTCTTTAATTCCTTCCTCAACACCAGCTTTAAGTCCGGCTTGCTTCGCCCCTTCGATCATTGACGCTTCGTCATGCAGATATTTCTGACGGGCTTCATACAAACGGCGGGCCTCCGAATCCTGGCTTAAGTACTGCAGGGTGTCCATAGCCTTTTCCAGTCCTGGTTCATTCATCTTCAGCACCTCCCAATGGGTTGGGTCTACTCCTTTGAGGAACAGCAGCCAATTTTCTAGTCCGCTATTCGAAGGAATCATATCTTCAAGCTTCGGCAGCTCCAAAAAGTGCACCTCGATATCATCAATAAACTGTATTCCAGTGCGGTCTTCACGGAGATGAAATACACTGTGGTATTCGTCATTTGACAGGAAAGCATAGTTCAGAATGTTGATCGTCACACACTTCTTCAACTCCTGGTACTTTTCACCTTCCTTAAGCTGACTGGCATACCGTTTGCTCCAATAGAACAGCGTCCGCTTTTCAATATCATACTTGTTGAATAACTGCATCTCGATATCGATCAGCTTACCCTCAGTTGTCTTTGCATAAACATCGAATATGGACTGCTTGTCGAGCGGATCGTCCTTGTCGGTGTAAGGGTTCATCAGGATAATCTCGGTAAGCGGTGGTTCTCCAGCCTGAATAAATATACGGTTCAGAAAAGCCAACAACACATCCTTGTTATTCTCACTGCCAAAGATTCGTTTGAACACAAAATCGACTCTCGGATCGAGCAATTCCATATCGGTTAGCTCCATTCTTCTTATCGTTTATTATACCAAGATAGAACAACCTTCGCCCTCATTTCTATGAATTTTATCCGTCTACTCTTATTCAACATTTTCCCAATTTCCAATTGTATCTCCCTGAATAATCGTGTATAGTGACATTAACAATCTCATACGAACCGACACTAGGGGAGCCGCGTGGCTGAGACGAATGCAATATTCGGACCCTTTGAACCTGATCTGGTTAATACCAGCGTAGGGAAGTGCGCGTTAAGAGTCCGGGCTTGCCTTTTGTTATGGCTTGTTTTCCGTTGTCGTGCTTAGCCGTCTTCCGATCAGGAGGGCGGCTTTTTGTGTTGGATTTTATGGAGTGCAACACCATTACGTAACATGGAGCGATTCCTTTTATGAAAAAACGATTTCCCGCCGCTAACGGCCCTGAACTGCATCTGATCTCCCCGGAAGGAATATCGCTTGCAGATTGGCTGCGTCTTTCCCTAGCTGTTCTCCCCTATGTAGACTATTTCCACCTGCGGGATAGACAGCTTACAGCCAAAGCGCTTTTCGAAATCGTAACCCAAATGCACCAAGCAGGCATCCCTCTGGAAGCTATTGTTGTGAACGATCGATTGGATGTCGCTCTTGCCGCAGGGACCGGCGGTGTACAGCTTGCAGGACATAGCTTACGTGTAACTTCGGCGCGACCTTTAGCCCCAGGAATGCGCATCGGCTGCTCCATCCATTCGCCACAAGAAGCAGTCAGCGCGGCGGGTGAAGGAGCAGATTATTGCCTTTTTGGCCATGTCTATGAATCTGCCAGCAAGCCGGGTCTGCCCCCACGTGGTCTGGACATTCTCGAAGAAACCGCAGCTAGATGCCCGGTTCCGGTCATTGCCATCGGAGGAATTCAGCCGGACAATGCCGGAGCAGTCATCAGGCGCGGTGCAGAGGGGATTGCCATTCTATCTGGCATTAGCAGCGCAGCAGATCCAGTGGCACAAGCAGAAGCTTACCACACAGCCATTCAGACTGCATGGCTTGAGGGGAGGTGAAGATATGCAGGTTCAACTGAATGGAAAAGACACCCTACTAAGACAGCATTGTGTTACTGTTGCCGATATTTTGGCAGAGACACCCTGGAAAGGGCGGCGAGTTCTGGTGGAAGTAAACGGTGAAGTGGTGCCCAAGGACGCATATGGCGTCACCCGGCTGTCCGAAGGTGACCGGATAGAGTTTGTACATTTTGTGGGGGGAGGTTGAACGAATTGACTCTAACTACGGAAGAACAGGAGCGGTACAGCAGGCAGGTACGTTTTCACGGCATAGGCGCGGAAGGTCAAGCAAGACTAGCCGCCTCCAGTGTGCTCATTCTGGGTGCAGGCGCACTGGGGTCTGCTATTGCCGAGACGCTGGTCCGCGCCGGGGTAGGCAAAATAGTGATCGTCGACCGGGATTACGTGGAGTGGAGCAATCTCCAGCGCCAGAATTTGTACAGTGAAGCCGATGCAGAGCAAAGATTACCCAAAGCAATCGCAGCGGCACAGAGACTACAGAGCGTGAACTCTTATGTGACTGTGGAAGGAATTGTAGCCGATGCTGCCGCCGATGAGATTGTAGAGTATGCACGTGGGGTCGATTTGATTCTCGATGCCTCCGATAATTTTGAGGTCAGAATGATTATTAACGATATTTCGGCCAAGACAGGTATCCCTTGGATTTACGGAGCTTGCACAGGAAGCAGCGGTATATCTATGACGGTCGTCCCCGGAGAGAGCGCCTGCCTCCACTGCCTGATTGACGAGCTTCACGCCGAAGGGGATACTTGCGACTCGGTGGGTATTATTCAGCCGGCTGTACAGATGACTGCTGCTTACCAGACTGCCGAGGCGTTAAAATGGCTCTCCGGACAGAAGGAATCTCTACGCGGGACACTGGTTTCCTTTGACCTGTGGGAGAATCGGCATGTCTCGATCGTTACGGAACAGCTTAAACGTACCGACTGTCCCAGCTGCGGCGAAAAACCCCTCTATCCCTTCCTGTCTGCGACCAATCTGTCCAAGACCGCTGTATTATGCGGCAGAGAGACCGTGCAGATCCGCCCGGCCCGTTCAAGCCGCCTAAATCTGAAACTATGGGAAGAAATTCTCGCAGTGCATGGAGAGGTGAGACGAAATCCATACATGCTGTCGTTGGACTTAGCAAAACACCGGATTGCTCTGTTCCCGGATGGCCGGGTATTCATCCACGGAACCTCAGATACTGCTGAGGCCCGTACAGTATACCATCGATATTTTGGCTAAAAAATCGGATTATAGAGAGGGGTTCTCAGCATGAACGATATCTTCCAGATTGGCGGCAAAGCGCTGACCAGCCGCTTGTTCATCGGCACCGGCAAGTATAACCGCAATACCCTGATTCCCGAGGTGATTGCAGCATCAGGTGCAGAAGTCATTACTGTTGCGTTAAGGAGAGTCAATCCTGAGTGGGGGGAGGAAAATATTTTGCAGCATATCCCTGACAGTATGACGCTACTACCCAACACCTCCGGTGCCCGAAACGCAGAAGAAGCCATCCGTATCGCCCGGCTCGCCAAGGCGGCTGATATGGGCAATTGGATCAAACTTGAGGTTATTAAAGACCAACGCTATTTGCTGCCTGACAATATGGAGACGATTCGCGCAACGGAAGTGCTGGCTGCAGAAGGCTTTATCGTGCTCCCTTACATGACCCCCGACCTGGGCGCTGCTCTGCGGCTGCGGGATGCCGGGGCGGCAGCGGTTATGCCGCTTGGATCACCCATCGGCAGCAACCGGGGACTGCGGACCAAAGAGCTGGTCAGCATCATGATTGAGGAAGTAGATCTGCCTGTCATCGTGGATGCAGGGATCGGCCGCCCTTCGGAAGCAGCGGAAGCCATGGAAATGGGCGCCGCCGCTGTACTGCTGAATACAGCCATCGCCACGGCACGTGATCCGCTAGGTATGGCGGCTGCCTTCCGGAATGCGGTAACAGCAGGAAGGCTTGCTTATTTGTCAGGGCTGGGCCCGGTACAACAAGAAGCCGCCGCTTCTTCGCCCTTGACGGGATTTCTGAGCCAATAGGAGGATAAATATGAGCTTCTATGATAGATTACTGGAATTGGAACGCTTCCCGTTTCGAGAGCGGTTGTCGGAATATACAGACCTGAATATCCAGCGCATTTTGACTAAACAAAAAATCACTGAAGAAGACCTGCTTGCCCTGCTCTCCCCTGCCGCCAGCAGACATCTGGAGGCTATCGCTCAGAAAGCGCAGCAAGTCACCCGCAGTCAATTCGGTCATGTGATGCAGCTCTTTACGCCGATCTATGTATCAGATTACTGTGTGAATCATTGCGAATATTGCAGCTTTAGCTACGTCTATGATTTTCCGCGCAAGAAACTAGACATGGCTGAAGTCGAAAAAGAAGCTAGGGCGATTGCTGAGACAGGCATCCAGCATATCCTGCTGTTGACCGGCGAATCTCCTAAGGACTCCCCTGTCAGTTATATGAAGGAATGCGTTCAGGTGCTGCGGAAGCACTTCTCTTCCATCGGTATCGAAGTCAACCCATTGTCCGTTCAGGAGTACCGTGAGCTTGGAGAGGCCGGCGTAGACAGCTTGACGCTATTTCAGGAAGTCTATCATCAGGAGACATACAGAAAGCTACATATTAAGGGCCCTAAACGAAATTTCCGGGCTCGTCTGGATGCTCCTGAACGAGGCTGTGCGGCTGGATATCGCTCCGTCACGATAGGCGCGCTGCTCGGCCTGCATGATTGGCGGCAAGAGGCTTTTATTACAGCACTGCATGCTAATTATCTGCAAAGCAAATATCCCGACTGTGAACTCAGCCTGTCGATCCCGAGATTCCGCCCGTTTCTGGGAGACTATCACCCACATTCGGATGTAACCGACAGTGCGTTGGTGCAGGTTATACTTGCCTATCGTCTTTTTCTGCCCCGGGCCGGGATCACTCTCTCCACCCGCGAGCCAGCGCATCTGCGCGATCGCCTCATCCATCTTGGCGTAACCAAAATGTCAGCAGGTGTATCCACCGCAGTAGGCGGACACGTCAGCGACGGAGGCACGCCCCAGTTTGAGATTTCCGACGGACGCAGTGTATCCGAGATCCGGGAGATGCTGTATCAGAACAGGCTGCAGCCGGTGTTCAAGGATTGGGATATACTGGTGTGATAGAGCGCAGACACTACTTGATTTTCGAGAAATCCACTTTATAAGTAACAGTATCTTTGTTACTGCCATATTGATAGATTAACTCCGCATCCTGAGCATAGTTAATCTCAAAAATATCAAAAGGTACAAATAACCGATTTATGTACGCAGGCGAATTCGGCCAGTTTTCAGATTCTGCAGCATCATTATCTTTATTGATGATGACGTAAGAATGGAGAACTGTACTTCCCTGCTTTAAGGAAATATCAACGTTGCGTGCAAAATCAATCTCATCCCCCTTGGCTGTGACTTCAAAAGATAACAATAGCAAATTTGCATAATCATCTACTACCTTCTTGGCATCGGTCAAAGAAAAATCTTCGTCATTTTCAAATTTCATATAAGCTTTTCTCACAGTCAACAGATAAGGTGTAATTAATTTTACTTCTGGTTGATCGTGATGCACCTTATCAGTAGTGATCGGTAAATACCGAGAACGTTCGAAGGATTGAAGGACAGTATCATCTGCTCTAGCCAAGGCAATCGCATCGCTCAGGGTTTGATCAGACAGCTTAAATATCTTATCTTTGATGATTTGACTCATTTGTGCAGACTTTGTCTCAGCATCAGCTAAGGCTTCGGATAAGGATGACTTCGAAGCGCTCCCAGTACTTAATAAAGACAACACTACAATAGAAACAATTAATTCCTTCAATTCCCAATAACTCCTATCACTCTTGGTCACTTCATATTATCCTATGAAGAGTAAATAGGTCTATTCTATATTTGAATAAATAACAGCGCCTCCTTATTAGGGAAGCGCTGTTCTGCTTTTTTCTATTTCAAGCCGATAACATCGGCTTCTTATATCATGTCATCAAGAATGCAGCAAATTAATATGATCCAAATCCGTGCTGCTGTTGAAAATAAACTCCAGCTTATAATCACCGCGAACATAGGTTAATTTGGTTTGTTTGAGCTTGCCATTTTTAATGGTAGTTGTGGAGTTAGGGGCAAACCAATTTTTCTTCAGCATGCTCATGGTGATCCCGCCAATGTTGGTTTGGCGTTCGATATTCGTACCGAAATAACGCATTTCGCGGATTTTGTCCAGCTTGTAGGAGAAGGCATATCCCGGATGGCCCATTTCAGCATGATAGAGTTCAAAAGCGTCCGCATCATTGCCTTTTTGTTCCGGCTTACCAATTGTTTTGTACACATCCTTACGTGTACTTTTGCCTACGGTCAGGCCGCTAACAGAACCAGGAAACTGACCTTTCAATGCTGGCTTGTAGAAACTGTTTAATGTCTTGAGTGCTTGCGCTGTATCGGCTACGGGTGCGCTTGCAGCTGCAGCCTGACCCGCCGGTAAAAAGCTCGGACTTACTATAACGGCCCCTGCGGCAACCGCACCGGTCAATGACGCTGCAAGGGTGATTTTTAGAAATGACTGTTTCAAACTCATCGTAAACTTCCTCCTTGTGTATAGCACTTATGATAGGACCAGACCATCTTAGCATGGAGAATCCTGCGGTAAGTAACGATTCAATGAAAGAAAGCTTACTGGTTTGTAACTTCGGGCCTACTAATTAAAACCCTTACATGGAACTATCCTTCTCTAATTTCCAGCATTAGGTGTATTGTATTAACCAGAAATGCATCCAGCTTAAACACCTGGTAGCCCGTACTTCGATTAAATAATAAGCCTTACCGTCAATAAAAAAAAGCCGCGTTCAGTCACCACATGCTGCTTGTGGCGTACTGCGCAGCTAATTTTGTCGGTTTTCCAATCTTCGTTACAGAAAATTCATAAAAGATCAAAAATATTTTTTCACACTCACACCGAACTGGTAAAAGAAATATCCTGCAAATCCAATCAGGACAATGCCTGCTGCAATCGTCACCCATTTGATCGCTGTGTGGTTCATGGCCTTACGGGTGGTAGCTACAATCGTCATTAGTCCCAAATCGTGAATCAGGATGCCCAGCATAATGCCTAGACCGACAATCAGAAAACTGCCGGTATTGGATTTGTCGAATGAATCGGCCAACACAGTACCGAAGACACTCACCCAAAACACCAGGTTCCCTGGTGAAACGGCTACAAGCAGTCCATTTTTATAAGAAGAAAATAGCGATTTGGTCTTCTTTTCCCCAGACAGCGAGATATCATGATCTGCATTTTTAATACTGTCATAGCCTACGTAACACAAGAACAGCGCCCCAACCAACCACATAATGACTTGTATAATAGGTAGAGATAGCACGGAAGCCAGGCCCAAATACAATGCGATGATTAACAGCGCATCTACGGTCATCCCGCCAAGTCCGACGATCCAGCCGTGCATAAATCCATTTTTGAGCCCTTGCTTTGTCATTTCGATCGTAATCGTACCGACTGGAAGGGCTATAGAGAAACCTAGTAAAACGTATGTAAGGAGCATTGCCATGGTAAAATCACCTCTGTATATTTATGCGCAAAAGTTTATTTTACACGAATATCCAGTCATAGGCAATCTATCTTTTAAAGAAAAGGTACTCTAGTAAAAATAAAGAGAGCTGCACATCGTGTGTTCAGCCCTCGCTAAACTAAATGGTCGATCCCATTTTGTTCCTTATAGCTCTAAATCAATTTATGCGCATACCACTTCTTGCCACGGAACCGCCACAGGAAAATGCCTCCGCGGACCGCCCATTCGCTGTTCATGGCCAGCCAAACCCCCAGAATACCGTAGCCGAGTACGATTCCCAAGATGTAGCCAAGAATTACCCGGAACAGCCACATGGTCAGCATCGAGGTGATGGAAGTAAATTTGGAGTCTCCCGCCGCCCGTAGCGCGGATGGCAAGACAAAGCTGATGGCCCATAGCGGCACCTGAGCGATGGAATTGACCAGCAATACCACAAACAGATCATGAATGATCTCCGGTGGCGGCGAGAAGATCGATACCAGCGGGTGGAACAGTGGCATCAGAATCAAGGCGATCACTGCTAACGATCCGGAACCGATCCAGAGAAAGGCCTTGATGAATTTTCTTGCATCAGAGACATTACCTCGCCCGATAGATTGACCTACCACCGTTACAATCGTCAAGGAGAGTGCACTGACCGGAATCTGGAACACCATCGCCAGCGAGCCGGCAATAGCATTGGTCGCAATAGCATAGGTGCCCAAGCTAACGATGAACACCTGGGTCAACAGCTTTCCGCCGTTGAAGAACATCTGCTCCGCGGCGAATGGCAGGCCGATGAACATGATTTTCCGAAGCATGGTCATTGGGATATGAAATAAGTCGCGCACACGGACACGCAGTGTAGTGTCTATCTTGAACAGATAGTACAGGGCACAGGCCATGCCCACATAACGGGCGATATTAATCGCAAGCGTCATCCCCAACACACCCATATGCAGCAGGCTAATGAAAACCACGTTGAGAACGACGTACAGCAGGTTCATAATCAACGACAGCATCAAGGATGCCCGGGTCTTGCCGACACCGCGTAAGGCCCCGCACACCGCCTGAACTACGGCAATCCCCAGGTAAGAGATACTGCTGCCGATCAGATAAATCCGCGCACTATCCAGCACATCAGCCGAAGCTGAACCAAACAGAAGATTAAGTATAGGGGTGTGGAAGCCCATTAGCAGAAGGCCGATACCAAGCGCGATCAGTGACACCGAAGTAACGGAGCCTGCTGTCGCCTGAGAGACCATACGGTCATTGCCGCTCCCCTTATACTGTGCGACTACTACCGTTCCCCCAGTGGCAACCGCGACAAAGACGTTGATCAGGAAAATATTCAGCGAATCCACCATATTTACCGCACTGACCGCCGATACCCCCGACGAGCTGATCATCGCGGTATTCACCAGGTTGAGCCCGATAATAAAGGCCTGATCAATCAGAATCGGAATAAACAAAGCTATAATTTGCCGATAATCCATACTCTCCCCGGACAGATATTTCTCCAGCAAGCCTTTCTTCGGAAGACGAGCGCGAAGCTGCATAACCATCATCACATTCTTTTCTGTAAAATTGGAAAAAACTCTTCATATGAAGAGCCTTTTCATGAAAAATACCAACTTATCCGTGACCGCTTTACATTCAGTTTACACTAAATACGTTGTTAAGTCTGTACTCCAAGACAACATATTTACCTCAAAAGTTGGAATACGGTTAGACTGGGTTGTCCACGCTGGATAGTGTAGAATGAAAAAACAATCCTAATTAGGACTAGCAGTTTGGAAAATCAAGTTAGTTCTATTACAGAATAGCATTATGGCAGGTGATGAATATATGTGGAAACCGAATCGGCAAAGCAGCAGGCCAGTGTATCTTCAAATCGCTGATCTTCTGGGAGAAAAAATAGTACAAGGTGAGTACCCGCCGGGCAGTCGGCTGCCCTCGGAACGGAAGCTGGCGGAGCAGTACAAAGTCAATCGCAGCACGGTGGTACTTGCTTATTCGGAGCTGCGCTCACAGGGCATAATCGAGACCCGGCCCGGCAGCGGGACACTTGTCAGCCCGCTCAGACAAAAAAGTGCGCTCTCTACGCCGAGTTGGCAGGCTTACGCGGACAGCGGCAACTTTTTGCCCAATCTTCCGCTGCTCCGTCGTGTCCGCGAAGCGCTGGGGCATGATCCAGCGCTGATTGATTTTGCCAGCGGAAAGCTTTCGCTAGAACTGTTACCGACAGATGAGATCAATCGGATTATTTCCGAGTACCGTTATTCGCCCCATGAAGGGCCTGATCTCCCCCAGGGGTATCTCCCCTTACGTCAGGCCTTGGCGGAATTTCTTGCGCGTTACAGAGGTATCCAGACGACCCCGGATTCCATAATGATCACCTCGGGTTCACAGCAATCGCTTCACTTAATAACCCAATGCCTGCTGTCTCCAGGGGATGCCATTGGGGTCGAGTCCCCTTCTTTTTTCCGTTCATTGTCAATGTTCCAGTCGACAGGCTTGCGGTTATTCAGGCTGCCAGTGGACGATCAGGGCATCTGCCCGGACAGTCTGCGCACATTGCACAGGAAGCACCGGATCAAGATGCTCTTCATCAACCCCAATTTCCAGAATCCCACTGGAACGCTGCTGGGCAGGGAAAGACGCAGGCTGCTGCTGGAGACAGCCAGCGAGCTGCGGCTTCCCGTTGTAGAGGATGATCCGCTGGGCTTGACCGGATACAACGGAGAAATGGCCTTCCCGTTGAAATCAGAGGATACGGCCTCCGGTCTGCTCTATACAGGCTCCTTCTCCAGAATAGCTGCACCGGGCCTGCACATCGGCTGGATTGTTGCACCGAAGTCCGTCCTCAGTCGCCTAGCCGATGCCAGACGGCAGATGGATCTTGGCTTCAGTATCATACCTCAGCATATTGCGGCTGAGTTTATGTCCTCGCCCACCTTCGTGTCACACCTGGAGTTTTTACGGCAAAGGCTGCTGTACAAGCGAGATTTAACCATCAGCTCATTGGAACAAGAGCTGCCTGGGATAGTTAGCTTCAACAAGCCTGAGGGGGGAATCTATTTGTGGTGCAAGCTGCCAGGCGAGATCAATGAAAGTCGATTGCTGGAGGCGGCGCTGCAGAGAGGGATGGCGTTTGTGCCGGGCGGGGTATACGGCGCTGAGTCAGGTTATCTGCGGCTGGCCTATGGCAGGCCGACAGACCAAGACATTCTACCTGGCATAGCCAGGCTAGCAGACGCTGTACGCGCCGAATTGCAGAAATAATATTTGAAGATGACATTAAACAAACCAAACAAGAGCCAGCCCTTAGCGGGACCGGCTCTTGTTTGGTTGTGCTCTGCGAATGAGCAGCAGATAGATAAAATAAGGCGCACCGATCAGCGCGGTGAAGATTCCTGCCGGAATTTCCAGCGGCGGCAGAACTACACGGCCGGCCAGATCTGCCAGCGTTACCAGCAAAGCTCCGAGCAGAGCCGCTACTGGCAAGTACAATCGGCTGTCAGGACCGACAAGCCATTTGGACAACGGCGGGATGACCAGGCCGACAAAGCCGATCGTGCCGGAGACAGCCACAGAACTAGCAGACAGGCCTACCGCTGTAAGCAGCAGCAGCACGCGCACCATCTGGATGCGCAGCCCTAGACCGGTTACGGTATCTTCGTCCAATTGCAGCGCATTGATCTGCCGGTGACTGAACAATGCCAGAATCACTCCCCCCAGTGTCCAGGGCCAGAGCATCTCCACATGCTGCCATGAGCGGGCATAGAGGCTACCCTTCAGCCAGACAAGCGCCTGGGAAGAATCCAGCGCATATTTGACGATCAGGAACGTAATCAGTGAGTGAAAGCCCAGGGATACAGACACACCAGTCAGTGCAAGCCGGGTAGGCCGGATTCCGCCGCGCTGGTAAGCGAACAGGTAGACGATCACAGCAGCGGTCACTGCCCCGGCAAAAGCCGCTAACGGGAGTCCCGCCGCGCTCCATGTCGGAAAGGCAAGCAACACAACCACCGCACCAAAGCCGCCGCCAGCGGTGACACCGACAATATCAGGTGCAGCCAGCGGGTTCCGGGTGATGCTCTGCAGAATGGCCCCGGAGACGGCCATATTGATCCCAGTCAGGACTGCGATAATCAGCCGCGGCAGACGATATTTAAGCACCAGCGGTTCTCCGCCAGCCAGCTCGGCCAGAATCTCCCGCAGCGGCGTATTCACCGCACCAAAACGGAGACTCAAGACCGCCGCTACTATCAGCAGCAATATTAACACCGCAACGATCTGCCCAAAACGACTCCATTTTCTCAGTTTCATTATCGATGGCCCTCCTTCTGCCTACGCAGCAGGTACAGAAAGAAAGGTACCCCCATGAATGCTGTAATAATACCTACTGGCAGATCAGCAGGATAAGTCAGCCATTGTGACAAAAAATCAGCAGCAGACAGCAGCACCGCTCCCATGATAGCGGATAGCGGCAAAATGACCTTGTGATCTAGACCGCCCAGCCGTTTGGCCATATGCGGCACCATGAGACCAATAAAACCGATCGGTCCCGCTACGGCGACGGCACTGCCTGTCAGAATAACGATCAGTACACCGATCAGTTGCCGGACACGGGGTACATTTACCCCAAGCCCGGTGGCCAGTTCTTCCCCTTGACCCAGCAAATTCAACGTTCTGGCCAACAAAAAAGCCACGATCAGGGCAGGAATATCCAATGCCCAGACCAGTTTGTTGTCACTCCAGGTCGTCCCTGTCAATTTTCCAGCCATCCAGTACAAAATCTCGATAAGCTGCGTCTCATAGAGCAAAATAAATCCGGTCGTTAAAGCACCCATGAATGCGCTTATCGCAACACCCGCCAGCATTAGCCGGGAGGCATCATTTCCACTGTAACGGGATAGCCAGGAAATTAAGAGACCGATTGCCCCGGCACCGCATAAAGAAGCCAGCAGGATCACTGTCGAGCTGTCCTTTTCACCAAATCCGACGATGGCAATGACGGCAAAGCAGGAAGCACCCTGGTTAATGCCCAGAATCTCAGGATCAGACAGCGGATTGCGGGTCATACTCTGCAGCAGACAGCCGGCAATCGCAAGTCCGGCGCCCAAAATGATGGACAGAAGCAGCCGGGGTGCGCGTATGGACCACAATGTGTAATTCAAGACTTCATCGCTAGTCGTGGAGAAAAGCGTCGACCAGGTCAACCCCTTTACCCGGTAGCTGAGGGTGACAGCCGCTATAACAAGCAGAATCACTCCGAGAATGCTGAAAACCAACCACAAGGGGAGCGCTTTACGCGCCTCCCCTTCTTTTTTCAAACCAATATCACTCAAAAGAGATCTCTCCCTACTTGGATGCACTGTTTGCTTTCAGTATTTCCTGAAATTCTTCCAGGATTTTAGTGGCGGCAATCGGACCGCGTCCACGCGCCCAAAGATTCCGGTCCACAGTAAGGAAATGTCCCTCTTTTACAGCCTTCAGGTCCTTAAACAACGGATTGTCCTTAAGCTTATCGGGGCTATCTCCATAGAGTAGCAGATAATCCGGATTCAATTCATGCACCCGCTCAAGCGCCATTCTCGATACCTCGCCCTTGCCTTCCGTACTGGTTACTTCACCGTTGAACGAATAGTTCATGCCTACCCGATCTATCAATGTACCAATGAAGGAATCCTTAACCCATACAGAGAAGCTGTCGTCAAAATAACCACTGACCAGAATTGTCGGATTTCCCTGAACCTCCTGTTTGAGAGAAGCAATCTTATCCTCCAGGTTCTGAATCACCTGCTTGGCTTCTTCCTTCTTGCCTAGTAACTCGCCGATGGTAGTTACATTAGCAATCACTTGATCATAGCTTGCATCGTCAAAAGCAATGGTAGGCGCAATGCCTTCCAATTCCTTCTGGATCATACTGTGCCGGTCCACACTGGCAATGATCAGATCCGGCCGCAGGGACTGGACGACCTCCAGATTGGGTGCCTTGCGCTCTCCCACATCGGCCACTCCAGTGTCTTTATCCGCCAAATATTCAGGAATCTTGGTTTTGCCTACGCCCGCATTCCCGACTGGCGTCACTCCAAGGGCAGTCAATGTATCAATAAAGGAAAAATCCAGCGTAACGATTTTTTGCGGCGTCTGTGCAAACTCTGACTCGCCCCATGCATGTTTTATAGAAACGGACTTGGAAGCTTGCTCGGTAGGAGCGGCACCCTCTGATTTTGTGTTAGAGCCGGAAACCGCCGCTTGGTCTTTATTGCCGCAGCCAGCCAAAGCTAGACTTAGCAGAATAGTAAAAACAATCCCCATATGTAGCTTTCTTTTACGCATCTCTATTTTTCTTCCCCTCTTATGAAAATGATAATTATTATCAATGATTAGTTTAAGACAAGACTGCATCTTTTACACCATCCAGTTTTTCAAACGGAACCTCATCCAGTTTGCCCAGGATGCATAAAAAAGAACCCTGCCACTTATCCGGCAGCGTTCTTATGATGCTATATCTTCATTAACCTGTCTCCTTCACCGCTCGGAGTACCGATTAAGCGCAGCTGTCTGGATCTCTATAGCCCGGTCGATCTTCAAATCCTTGATCTGGGCTACATAGTCGTCGAAGCTCTCCAACGGCTCGATGCCAAAAATAATCTTCAGAGACATTTCATCTACCAAAGTCGTAACATCCGCCATGATCGCAGAGAATTCCGCACTCTCCTTCTCCGTCTTGGAAATTTGCGGCAGCAGGGTGTTTCTGGCATCGGTTCCCGACCAGATCTCAACGGCATCCTGCTGCTCCGGCAGGAAGTAGTACTGCTCCAGATAACGAACGTCCTGCACAAAAGGGCCAAAATAGCTGGCTCGCGTGTACATGGCAAGCGACTGGGCTGGAGCCAGTCTGTCTGGATTCTGCATGATGAGATCGGTGTAGGCAGGATAACCGTCCTTCATCTCATAACTGACGCCCTCCATACCAAAGTTGAAGAGCAGATGTCCTGCCGGGCTGTAGCCGTAATCCAGCATACGAACTGCTTCCTCCACATTCTTGCTACTGCTGGAAATCGCTACGCCACCACTGCCCATGTAGGCATTGGCCCGCTGCCCAAATTTCGGCTTCTCTCCGGCATGAAGCACCGGATAGGGAGCCGGAACGAACTTGGCCTGCGGCCATTTGTCCTTCACTGCGGGCTGCCACATGCCAATACCTGCACCCGCGTTCCAAATGCTGGCCCCGCTTCTGCCAGAGATCATATTGGCATCAAGCGTCTTGGTGTCAACCGAAGCCATATTTTTGTCGATCAGACCTTCTGCATACCACTGTCGAAATAGAGCCAGAAAGGATTTGTACCCAGGTTCTACTGCCCCGTACTTCACTTGACCTTGATCCAGATAAAAGCCTTTCTTGATCCCGTAGGCCCCGACAAAAGCCCCACTCTCGATACCGAATAAGGGGCTAGGAACGCCCAGAAAACTTAAGGGTGCCGCAATACCCTTTTTCTCCTTGAAGGCCTTAAGGGCAGTATGCCAATCGTCAATGGTAACAGGCACCTGAAGCCCCAGTTCATCCAGCCAATCCTTGCGGATAATCGGACCCTGATACGTAAGCAGCCTTTCATCCCCTTGAATAAACGGGAATACATAATAGCTGCCGCTGTCCGTCTTGATCTGCTTATCGATCTCGGGATGCTCACGGAGATATTGTTTCAGATGGGGTGCATATTGGTCTATAACTTCATTCAGGCGCAAAATGTACCCGTCATTAATCGCTTTTTCCGGTCCCCCAGGAAAGCCGGCCCATTCATATTCCAGCATATCCGGTAGATCTCCGGAAGCTAGTAGCACATTCATGGCTTCTCTGGCCTGGTTGGCCGGAGGCTGAATGAAATTCAGCTTCACCCCGGTCCGGCGCTGCCATTCCTGAAAGAAGGGAACGTCCTGAAAGGTGGGTTTGATATTGCCAGCGTTGCCATTCAGTTCTGCCCAATAAGTGAGCGTCTTGTTCGTATGGAGCGGATAACCATCCTCTTGGGGAATCTCCTCTATGCTCTTTTGCGCCAAAGATGGCAATGAGGCCTCCTGCTGCTTCGGCGCCTGTGCCTTGCAAGAGGAACCTAACATTGCGAGTATCAGCAGCAGCCACAGGATGTACCGGGATCGCCGGAATCGATTCTGCTTGTCAGCCTTAGCTGATACGTTATGATCTTGCACACTGGCTGTATTCTGTTCTCCCCCGCCTCTCTCTTCACCATTGCTTTCCGTTCCTTCCCCCCTCATGAAACGTCCTCCTTTCTTCCGGATATGTCACGTCATTTCCTTGAATTTCCCCGGAGTAATTCCCTCATATTTCTTGAACACACGAATAAAGGTTGCCACCTCGTTGTACCCGGCCTGCTTGGCAATATCGGAAATTGAAGCCTGTCTTGTCTTCAACATCTCCTTGGCCTGTCCAATCCGGTATTTATTGATATAATCCAGCACGCCTTCCCCGGTCTGACTCTTGAACAGCTTCGATAAATAACTGCCCTTCATGTTAAAATGCTCGCCGATCATATTGACGCTCAGATTGGAATTACTGTACTCGTCTTCGATATGCGCTGTAACCTTGAGAACCAGATCACGCAGCGATTCTGCCCGTTCGTGTGAGACGTTCTGCTCCAGCTTGGCCGCGGCAAATGCACAGACTTCCGCAACCAGTGTCTGGAGCTCTGCCTTCATCTCCAGGATTGTGTCACAAGCTATGATTTGATCCAGCCATAACGGGTTATCGCCCAACATGCCGCTGTTCCCGTCGCCAAGCTCGTTCATCGCCTTCACCATGGTTCCAGCTAAATTAAAGATCAGACAGCGGGCAAGCGTCAGTGAAATAATCGGCTGATTGAAGTTGCGGTCTGTCACCTCATCGATGATTTTCGTGACCTGCTCTATATCTCCAACCTTGATTAGATTGATAATCTGTTGCTCCACCTGCAGCGGATAATAATATCCGGTCTGCGAATGCTCCGTAGTCTCTCTGCGAATTTCGTCATAGGTGATGATCTCCTGCTTGCCCAGCACCATTTTGTAGGCCATAGCATCTACAGCTTCGCGGTATGCTTCAGCGATACCTGTCAGGGAGGAATGAATACCGCCAATAGACAGAGTCAGTACCATGTGATAGCTGGCTAGAAAACGCTGCGCTTCCGCGGCAATAGCTTTCAGGTCTTCTTTGAAAACAGCCGACTCCGGCTCTCCGCAATTCACCAGACACACCATCATGTCATCCACTTCCACCACATATCCAACATGATGGTACTGAGCGGCCAGTTCCTCCACCACGTTGCTAATAATGAACTGAATCAGCTTGCTTTTCTCATGCAGATCAATACCGGGTAGCTGAGCGGACAGACTTTCGCCGTTCTCCACCATGAACAGGATCACGGCAAACTCCTCGGATAACAGCTTGATGTCAAAAGACTCGAAAGCCTCTTCATAGGGAATAAGATGGTCCGACTTGCCTTTGAGGAGCCGATTGAGCATATTGGAACGCAGCACATGCTGATGTGATTCCAGCTGTAGTGCAATTTTTTCCTTTTCACTTCTCGTCTTCGAAATCGATCTTTGGATAAAGCTTAGCTCGTTCCAGTCCCTACGTTCTTCATGAGAGTTCTTGTCTGTCAGAAGCTGCACAAGCTGCTGAATCGGTGAATAATTGCGGCGCATAAAGAACCAGGTCAGCACCCCTGCGCTCACAACACTGAGAAAGAGGCTGATATAAGTGAATCTGCGGACATACTCCGCTTTTTCCCAATAAATACTGCTCGGGATCATCAGGACATATTTTAATTTGGAGATGGAAGATTGGATGTAAAAAAGCTCGGAATCCCCGTCTCGTGTCGGGATATTCATCACTTGGCTGCTGTCGGCCGGCAAATCCTGCAATAACAGATCCTGATTGATCGAGACTGGCAGGTTGGACAACAGGACCTCGTTCTCCTCATTAAGAACCAGGACCTGCCCGCCGCTGAAGCCGGATATGCTCTCGATGGCCTGCTGGAACCTGGCGGTATCCGCCATGACCACTACTGTCCCCGTCTCCCTACCGTTCAGATCCTTGGGCAAGTGGGTTAGGTAGGCTATGCTGGTCTGCGGTTTGGCCGAATCTAGATGAGGTAGTAGCAGAAAACGGTTATTCGTCGATTGATGGATCGTATCCAGCCACTGTTCATAGGTCAGGACACCGTTATTGTGAATTGTATTGAAAGCGGTTTCCAAATCACGCACATTACCAGACCGGATGACGGAACCGTCTTGATCCCAGGTGACATAGAACTCATCAATAGAGGCATACGAAGTCTGGTACATCCGCAGTTCTTTGACCAATTGATAGACCGTGAACTGGGCATCGCCCTGGGTTTTGCTAGAATACATCAGATCCTGCAGCTTGCTGTTCCAGGTCATCTCCATATTCAGACGCTTCATGAGATCAATCTGGGTATCAATGGTATATCGAACCTGTCTCAGCATGGAGTCATTGGCACGATGAATCTCACTTTTCAGTGCCTGACTTGACTGAGCGTATACCAGCAAGCTGACGATCATCGGCACGAACAAGACGGCGCTGTATGAGATTAACCAGGTCACGATGATACTTTTCCGTTTCTCCCACAAAAATTTTAGATTCAAAAAAACCCCTCATCTTCTGATATGATTTGAATTCGGCGTATCCTTATTATAGCGATCATTTCAGCAGAGGGAATGTTCAAAAAGTTAAAACGGATAGATAAAAATGACAATTACCCGAGTGGAGGGTTCCATTTCGGGTCATTGTCATTTGGGTGTTTACATCTGGAAAAAGCCGCAACCACGCGGATATGTGGTGACAACACCTTAAAAAATTGGTGCTGCCATCAAAAAATCCGGTGCTCCCAGCCCTTCAGCTTCGCGATGGCCTCCACGAAGAAGTAGTCGCCATAGATCAGCGACACATCCACGTTCTCACCGGCCGGTTTGTGGCCGGTGCCGTGGCGGAGGATGGCCTCATGGCTTTCATCCTCCCATGTGCTGTAGTGCGCATCCAGCGAATACAGGATGCGCTCCGCCGCCGCGCGATAGACTCGGCCTTCGGCCGGTGTCAGACGCTCGGCGATCTCCAGCAGCCCCGACGCTGCGCAGGCGGCTGCTGAGGAATCGCGCGGCTCGCCATCAAGGCTCGCTGCCGCGCGGAAATCCCAGTGTGCGACACCATCCTCCGGGAGGTTCGCGAGGAAAAAATGGGCGACTCGCCGCGCCGCATGCAGGAATACCTCATCGCCGGTGTGGCGATAGGTATTCGCCATGCCGTAGAGCGCCCATGCCGCGCCCCGGCTCCAGCCGGAATCCGGGGCATGGCCCTGCCCGCCGAGCACTTCGAGGCGCTCGCCGGAATCCGGGTCGAACACCACGATGTGGTTCACCGACCCGTCATCCCGGATGAAGTGCTTCAGCACGGTCTCCGCATGGGACCGGGCGATCTGCGCGAACCGGGGATCGCCGGACTGCTGCGATGCCCAGAACAGCAACGACAGGTTCATCGAGGTATCGATGATGGACCAGCCATGCTTGTCGCCATTCCAGGCCCGGATAAACTGGCCGTTCAGATTGTATCGTCCGGCGAGGAAATTCGCCGCGAACAATCCGCGGCGCAAAGCATCTGCATCGCCAATCAGCAGATGCTTAAACACCGCTGTGGGCAGGAATTGAAAGCCCACATCATGATCGTAGCTATTCGGCTCCAGCATGAGCCGCTCAAGCCGTTCATCCCAGCTCCAGGCGGCTTCTTTATATGCTTCTTTGCCGGTCATGTCATACATGAGCCACAGGATGCCCGGCCAGAAGCCGGACGTCCACCAGTCGATCCGTTTATCGTCATACTTACCGTCTTTCCCGGCTACATGCGGGGATTTATCACCAATCAGGCGGAGCATAAGCTCCGTCTTCCGCTCCAATCTCCCCCACACTGCGGCGGCATCGAAGGTATTTTGTGTTGTTTCCATAATAGAGGTGCTCCTTTCTATTGATCTTTTAGCTATTTTTGTTATCTCAACAGTTCTTTAATGTCTTGTTAGCCCTTTAATATCTCGTTAACTCCTTGTTATTTAGATGACTATTTATTACCTTAGTTATATGGGAATTTAAAATTCAAACAGTGTTCCCCGTGGCTCTCCAGCAAAGACGAGCTTTCGGCCACCGTTGTCTTGGACTCCATAAAGATGATCAACGGTATTTCATTCTGCATTCCAAATTAGCGGCATTTTTGTACCTTATATTTCTTGTTTTAAGGGAAATTAAGGATATAAGAGCAATATTGTACCTTATTTTGTGAAAAGTGTCCTCCTAGGACCGCTTCAGGAAGAATTAGCATACAAAATGCAATTAGAATAAATAGTGGACACCCGTTAACGGACAGACCGATAATGAAATCAGTGGAGGTGTGTTCACTTGGGAGAACAAAGACAACGATATAA
>NZ_JBYUPV010000014.1:0-143635 GCF_058133325.1 Paenibacillus sp. MAHUQ-45 | reverse complement strand
GTTCCACGCGTACCCATCCCGAACACGACCGTTAAGCCCTCCAGCGCCGATGGTACTTGGACCGAAGGGTCCTGGGAGAGTAGGACGCCGCCAAGCATTATTCCCTGATAGCTCAGTTGGTAGAGCACTCGACTGTTAATCGAGTTGTCACAGGTTCGAGTCCTGTTCGGGGAGCCATGCTCTCATAGCTCAGTAGGTAGAGTGCTTCCATGGTAAGGAAGAGGTCACCGGTTCGAATCCGGTTGAGAGCTCCACAAATTTAAGGCCCGTTGGTCAAGGGGTTAAGACACCTCCCTTTCACGGAGGTAACAGGGGTTCGAATCCCCTACGGGTCACCAATTTTACTTATCGTTACCCATCAAGGGTCACTATACATATGGAGGCTTAGCTCAGCTGGGAGAGCATCTGCCTTACAAGCAGAGGGTCGGGGGTTCGATCCCCTCAGCCTCCACCATTATCATCTTCAGTATTGAAGAGATATTGGATAATATATAGGTATCCATTAATGGGGATTAGCCAAGCGGTAAGGCAACGGACTTTGACTCCGTCATGCATAGGTTCGAATCCTATATCCCCAGCCATTTCACTCTAAACAAGTGAAGTTAAGCTTTGGTGATGAATCCGATTATTTATCGGGGACACCTAACTTATGAGCCATTAGCTCAGTTGGTAGAGCACCTGACTTTTAATCAGGGTGTCGAAGGTTCGAGTCCTTCATGGCTCACTTTTATTAGTACTTTGCGCGTGTGGCGGAATGGCAGACGCACCAGACTTAGGATCTGGCGTTTAACGACGTGGGGGTTCAAGTCCCTTCACGCGCACCACTTATTTGCGGACGTGGCTCAGCGGTAGAGCATCGCCTTGCCAAGGCGAGGGTCGCGGGTTCGATTCCCGTCGTCCGCTCCATAATTTTGCGCCCTTAGCTCAGCTGGATAGAGCGTTTGACTACGAATCAAAAGGTCGGGAGTTCGAATCTCTCAGGGCGCGCCATTTTATATTATCGGGATGTAGCTCAGCTTGGTAGAGCACCTGGTTTGGGACCAGGGGGTCGCATGTTCAAATCGTGTCATCCCGATTTTAAATTTTTGCGGGTGTAGTTCAATGGTAGAACTTCAGCCTTCCAAGCTGATAGCGTGGGTTCGATTCCCATCACCCGCTCCATAATCTTATACTTTCGGGATGTAGCTCAGCTTGGTAGAGCACCTGGTTTGGGACCAGGGGGTCGCATGTTCAAATCGTGTCATCCCGATACTTATTATGAATTAACTCTTACTCTGGTAAGAGTTTTTTTGTTATATAACCTGTTCCAATCAAGAGAGATATCCAAAGACACTATACTTTTTAGAAGCAAAGAGAATCATAAAGAAGTCTAAATAAATCTAAACAAATCTAAAAAATCTAATAGGTCTAGAGAATAGGTCTAGAGAGTAGCTTAATTCTAGGATGAGGCTCAATTTAAATCATCTGATTGATAGTATAAATCGGCAGTATAAATTGATAGAACAAACCTGTGCAATTACATTCTAATTAATCCTGTAAAAAAAGTCGTACCTCTGGTGGGATACCTAGTCTCAGGTAGTAGCCTTGATGTGATTCATCCTGTTCTGGCTCAGAGTTGGCAGTCAGCAGCTGAATTGCAAAGGCATTTGCTTGCCGCTCCAGCTTACCAGGGGCGAAGTAAGAGTTCTCTTCCAGGAAAAAACGGTTAATACCTTTGTGAAGCCGGTCATGCCCCAGTTCATGCGCACAAACGAATCGCTGCCATTCTACAGGCAGTTCATTATGAATGACGATAAATCTTCTTCTTAATTTTCGATAATATAATCCCTTCGTACCTGTCCCCAGATTCATAAAACGAATGTGAATGCCAAGTGCTCTGGAAATTTCAAAGGGGCAGTTGGTTTTATATTTTTTAATCAGATTATTAATCAATTCATCCATTGTCTTCACCTGCAGTACGTTTAGTGTATTTGTTGTTGTATCCTAGGGAAGTCTCGAACACTTAATCCTGTTTAGGCTTTTTGCGCTTATTCATTTGTTTGGCCTCCCAGAACAACCCGGTGAGCACGTCTTTAATCCTCTGCTTGTCCTCCTTATCCAGTGGAATACCATCGAACATCAATTCACCGTCATCCTCCAGCATTTTGCGGAAGTCACGCTTGTCCTTACTTGTAGCCCACTCAGGAACGATCTCGGCTTCAGCAGCACCTTGATCTTGTATATATCCTGCCTGTTCCATCAGTTCCTCATAAGAACACCCTGTAGCTTCAGCGATCTTGCGTAAGGTTGCCGGCTTGGGGATTCCTCTCAGACCATTCTCGATCCGTGAGATTTGTGAACCACTGATACCTGCTGCGGATGCCAACTGATTGATGGTTAGTCCTCTTTGTTCGCGAAGCTCTTTTAAAAAACGGCCAAATGCTTGTTCCATCACTACCCACTCCTTCTGCACTGTTAGCTGCTGTAAATAATATAAGCCATTTTTGCCAAGAGGTAAATAACAAAGACTGTTTTATTGCCAAAAGGCAAGAAAAGTGATGGAAAATAGCTATTAACCGGCGCATACAGCCTTAAATCGGGTTTTACGGAATTGGAAGAGAGGTGGTATATTATTGAAAAAGGCGAACAAAATACGAACAAGTAGAATTTTACCACAAATCTTGGAGAAATACTGCAAATATAATACAAAGGAGTGTATGCTGTGCTGAACCTATCTTCTTTACCTGAACTGGACCGTCGCCGGACACAGATCACTATAGAAAGCATGCTGGAGAAATATCGTATTTTCAAAACAGTTACTTTTGAGGCCAAGGAGGCAAGTATCACTTATTCCTATACAGAACGATTTCATGGTCCTACGAATGTCACTACAGATCAGACGGTAGCGCTCGCCACACATAATGTGGATGTGCCCGCAGCTCGTAGAGCTTATTGTGCCGCGATTGACACGGTGGTGGACAGGCTGGACACAAGAGAACAACAACTGGTGCGAGAACGGTATATGAGAAGAGATGAGACATACGATTACACGATATACAATCATGTGTTTGATCCGCCGGTTAGCAAGGACACTTACGTGAAGATACGTTCCAAAGCTTTTTATAAAATGGCGCTGGCTTTAACCGACCTTGGGCTGTTGTCACTGGACTCTCTTTTAAAAGCTACGTCAAAGTCGCAGAAGCTAGAAAGAGGCAGCACCTCCTTAGAGAGTATCAGCCACTTTTAAAGATCCATGGAACTGATCGGGGCCTCGAATTATTGAAACTATTAGAACTTTAAGCTGTATCATCCGCAATGTGGGTGATGCAGCTTTTTTTTATGATAAGGGACAGGCTTAATACTATCTATGCATTAAAATAGAACGGGTGTTCCCTACTAAAAACCGCTCTATTCCATCCTTAAGCTCTGCTGAAGTTCGCCGTATCACCGTCTCTGTGCACGAAATAAGGGGGTATGATTATAACATGGCAAACGAAGCAAAAGGACACCTCAGGAGCATGAATGCTCCACTACACATCAGGCCACAAAGGCTGAAAAACTAAGAGCGCGGTGAAAAGTTCCTTGGCTCAGCTGCCATGTTCTTAAACGGATAGCGGACCTGATATCAGGTCCGCTATCCGTTTTTGTTTATTTAGGAACGGGAGGGATGAAAGAGATGGGGCTTTTTCAACAATTATAGGATTCACACAACATCACAGAAGGGAGCGGGCGGATGGAACAAGGAGATCTTGCGCAACTGGAGAAGCTGCTGCCATTAGCAGATAAGTATGGCCTTGCTTATATTGTGGCGTTCATCTTGATGATCGTGGTCATGGTTCTGCTGCGGGCGATTGTTAAAGGGAATCTAGTGCCTCGGGAACTGCTGGATCGAGCTGAAGAGGACAGGGACCGATTGCAGGCGATTTTGGACAAGGAACGCTCTGAATTCATGCAGCCAACACTGGATGTTCTCAAAAAATTGAAGATTGACCATACGGAAGACAGGGGGAGTTAGGGATGCTGTCACAATGGATTCAGCGGCTGCTTCTCCCCCGGCATGCACATAAAGAGATGGAGCTTCGCAGGGCCTCAACCAGCGTTACACTGACCATAAGCCACTATAAGAACGTCTCTCAGGAAATTCAGGAGGAGATCCACCGCAACCGGTTCGCCAAATATTTAGTTTATGATCGAGGGGATCATCATGAACATGATTGATATCGTACTACTGGTGCTGTATAGCGTTGCTATCGCCTGCGCATGGTACATCATTCATTGCCACAGGGAATATTTTTACGAACGATTTCAAAAAGGTGTAGTTAGCGTGTTCATGCTGGCGATGCTTTTGTTTCTGTTGGCATACACGTTCAAAATGCTGGTTGTCCTGTTGGTACGGATGGCAGTGCTACTCGGAGCGGATGTAACCCAACTCGTTGGCTGGCTGCAATATGTCTGGGTCTTTGCTCAACTAGGAATGACAGCGGGACTGCTGGCTCTAGCTGTATTGACCCGTTCGGGAACTTATGACCAATTTTTTCATATTAAAAAGCCGTACAGAAAGGAAGAACAACATTATGCTGATACTGACTCAGGTGAAAAGTAAATCAGCATCTCGGCTCTCCGGTTTGCATCATGTTATCCTTACCGCTTCTACAATATTGTTTGAGCGTTGTTTTGCACGTGGCATCCCTATTGTTATCACACATGGGCGCGTACAATTGCCGAACAGGATGCGCTGTATACACAAGATCGTACCAAGCCGGGGTCCATTGTCACTAATCACTTCGCAACAAGAGCCGAAGGAGCAGACTATGGAAGAAAAAAAATTAGCCACAGTAAAAGTTAATGGTGTTAAAATTGCTGAGGGTCTTTTGGATAAGGGAGTGACTTATGTGCCGGTGAGAGTGCTTGTTGAATCACTGGGTGCGAAGGTCACGGGCTACGATGCACTGACCAAGACGGTGGAAATTACATGCAGTCGTTAAAAAAATGAGCAATACACAAAGGACTGATACAGGAATCGCAGATTCCGTTGTATCAGCCTTTTACATAGAAGTGGATTCAATTAGAAGTGCAGTTGGTCTCCAGGTAAAAGAGCATGCAATCCGGCAGCGCCCTTCTCTTGGAGCAGGGTGATCGCCTGCCGATTATGATGATCGGGTGCATGAACGAGTACATTCTGATGGCTGGGAATGCTGTGCAGCATGTCTAGGATATCCGGCAGGCCCTGATGGACTTTGTAGCGGATTAAGGAAATGGCAGGCCCGTCAGCAGGAGGGGACGTCACCAGTCCCTGTGCAAAGCTGCCAGCCGGTAGATGCCCAGTGAAGATAACCTGACTGCTGCGGCTGGTCGATAACTGATCGTAATACCAGCGGGCTGTGGAAGAGATTAGCATGCCATCCTCTGTAAATATGATAGCTCCAGTTCCATTTGATTGAGCCATAGCCTGCCTACGCTGGTCCGAATCTGAGACGATGTGCAGCTTGTCACTGTTCAGCAGTGCTTGAATACGCGAGGCTGCTGTCTCTCTGAGCCAGAAGGAGCTTTGTTCAAGTTCACGTAGAGGTGTGAGCAGTCTTTCTTCTGCGATTAGTGTTGTATCCGGGAACTGTTCCGCGACCCAGACGAGCAGCTCCTGACCCCGTCCATAGAGCGGAACGGGTAGCAGTACGGTCCCATCTATCTCCAGTGTGCTGCGGATTGCGGACGCCAATTGTAGCAGCTTGTCACTCTGGGTCTCGGGATCAACGCCGTAGGCAGCATCGATGATAGCGAGATCTATAGAACATTGGGACATCTTTTCAACGGTTAGGGTCATTGCACCTGCTTCTCCTAAGGTCTCTTCGTCTATCTCTACATTTATTCCTACATTTGTCTTTTTAGTTATCTCTTCAGTTGCCGTTTTCGGTGTCGCTTTAACTATTTCTTCCGACTTCTCCCCGACTGTCTTCTCAGCCGAGTTCTCCTCGCTCTTTTGCACGGCAGCAGGGAACAAACCCAACCCCGGTTCATCCACCCCCAGCAACTGGGATTCCCCAGTGAAATCGCCAGAGAAGAAGATGATTTTACCGTCCCACTCCAGAGCTACCCAGATCGATCCGGTCATGTGACCGCTGCGGCCCCACATCACACGAAGATTTGGAGTCAGACTAAGCCATGTTAAAGGGGCAGTATGTTCCTCCAGGTAGGCATACTCAATCGCTGCACAATCTGCCTCTTCAAAAGGAAGGGGAGTTGGTCCTGCAGTCACGTAGTTACGCCAAGCCGTAAAATAATCCGGCAGCTGAAGCGCCGTCTCCCGGGTCGTCCATACCTTTCCTTTATATCCGTATTTATAGAGCAGAGGCAGCGCAGCCGAGTGATCCTCGTGGGCATGGGAGAGGAATACAGCCTGCAGCTCCGGTATCTTCTCTACTTCCAGCAATGGATATTCACTGCCGGCTTCTTTTTTGACTCCGCAGTCTAGCAGAATGCCGGCTTGATCGTTCCTGATAAGATAAGAGGAGCGCCCATGCTCCCCGGCGCCCCCCCATATAGTTAGTGTAGTCATCGTTGTCTCCGCTTTCTGTCAGGGTTTAGATATTCGATCGCCAGCAGCAAGGCGGTGGTGATGCCGACAGACACGACGGCCATAGCCATGCCGAGCGCGACAGCACCCTGCTCAAACTGGGCGAAAATATAAGTTGCCGATGTCTGCATAGAAGGGGGCAGAATGAGTAATGAGGCGACCAATTCCCGATTGGAAATGGTGAAGGTCATCATCCAGCCTGCGGCCATGCCGGGCAGGATCAGCGGCAGCAGGATACGCCTAAAGACATATATCCGGCTGCCGCCGAACACTTGGCCCGCCTGCATCAGGGCGGGGTCCAACTGCCCGTAGCTTGATTTTACATATTGCACGGTATAAGGAAGAAACAAGACTACATAAGTCAGTACGACCATGCCGTACGTATTGTAAAGCGGAATAGGCATCCAGCGAGCGTTCCAGAACAGAATTAGGCCCACGACTAGTACAATACCTGGCACGGTATTCGGCAGTAAACTGAAAAGGTCGGTGAGCTTCTGCCTCCATGACGTGGCTTTGCCAATGGTTAGTCCAAACCAGGTGCCTAGAATTACTGCAATACAAGAAGCAGCCACGGCCAGGCCTAAGCTATTGATTAGCGCGTGCATTCCCGGAGAACCGGGGGACAGCAGCTCCCGATAATGATTCAGCGTCAAATTCCCCCAAGACAAGCCTTCTCCCCGCAGTTTGAGCAGCGAAGCGGTAATAATGGAGAAATAAGGCACCCCAATCGAAGCAATTAACAGGAATACTAGATACCCCCAACTGGCCAGACCTGCAAGTCCCCCTGAGGTTTTGCTTTTGCTTTTGCTACGCATTCCTTTGCCGCCAACCAGACGGTAGGAGTAACGACTGCTAATCAAGGTCTGGATATACCACATGACCAAACATACCCCCAGCAATACTGAAGCTAATGAGGTAGCTTTACCGAAATCAATCGGCCAACTGGCGATGTATCTGTGAATTTCGGAGGTGAGAACATAGAAACCGATTTTGCGGCCAAAGGTTGCTGGTGTTCCGAATTCAGCAATCGTTTTGACAAAGATCAGCAGCGCGCCCAGCCCATAACTGGATAATAACAAGGGGAGGATTACTTTTCTGCTCTTATAAGCAAAAGATGCGCCATGAACCGCAGCGGCCTCTTCCAGACTGCCGCCAATCTGCAGCAGCGAATTACGCAGCAGAAGATAGAGAAAAGGGAATAAATGCAGACTCATTATCAGAACCATGCCCCAGTAGGAGAAAAAATAGGGAGTAACCGCCGCTGAAGCGGGCAGCAACTGCTCCATATAACCCCCGGATTGCATAAACAGCATCCAGCCCATAGAACCGATATAGGGCGGTGTCATGAAAGGAATCAACAGAACGACATCCAGCCAGCGATGACGCCCGATAGACGTTTTCGCCATAATCCAGGCTAGTGGAAGGGCGAAGACGGTAGTCAGGGCAATAACACTAACTCCCAGACCTAGCGAGTTTAATAGAACTTCTATCAATCCGCTGTTGTTCATAATGGTCTTTAAGGGAGCAGCAATATCAAGCCTGCCGCCTGGATAAATACTTGTCCAGAAAATGAGGAGCAGCGGCAGCAGCACCAGGATCGCCAATATCCCCAGTGCCAGACTGCCCCCTCTCCATTGAAAGGGACGTACAGAAGACTTCTTCATAATGCTTATTTGAACAGATCCGTAAAGGTAGTGGAGACCTCATCGCCGTGGTCGTTCATCCAGTCCCATTTCACATCATAGGTCTTGATTTCTTCCAGGTTGGCGCGTCCCTCAGCTTTAACATCTGTGCGGCCTGGCAGAAGGTATGCCTTGGAGACCATGGCTTGGGCCTCATCAGAAAGCAGGTAATCGATAAAAGCTTTGGCGTTGTCTACATTTGGGCTTGTTTTGATAATTGCAGCCGGACGTGGGCTGATGACCGTTCCTTCCGCAGGATAGACGATATCGATCGGCTCACCGGCAGCCTTTGCCTTGTAAGCCATGTAATCCACACCTGCAGCGACTACGGACTTCGCACCTGTAATTACTGGATCAAGCGCTTCCTGGTTAGCGCCAGCCATCGCTACTCCGTTAGCTTTGTATTGCTTGAAGAGGTCCCAGCCGGATTCTCCTTGGGCACTAAGATACCCAGTCATGAAATCAAGCGCCGAGCCAGACAGCGATGGATCGGGGATGTTAACCTGTCCTTTCCACTCTGGCTTGCCGAGATCCGACCAGGAAGTTGGAGGAGTAGTTACTTTCTTCGTATTGTAAACAATGCCAAGTGCGGAGGCGCTATAGCTGAAATAGCTACCGTCTGGATCAGACCAGTCGCTCACCAGCTTGTCCGAGTTAACGGCTTCTTTATATGGAAGCAGCAAATCGTCTTTTTTCATTCCTTGCATCGAAGGAAGGGAGGCCAGAACCACGACATCTACGACCGGATTTGATTTTTCCGCTTCCATGCGGGCAAGGATTTTACCGGTGGTGCCTTGGAACATCTCAACCTTTACTCCAGTCTTTGCTTCAAAACCTTCCTTGATCTTGTTCGCCAGGCCTTCAGGGCCTGCGCTATATACGACGAGGCTACCGCTAAGGCTTGTCCCAGCAGGAGAGGCGGTTGGATCCGCAGTTGTGCTCCCGGTCGCTCCATTATTGTTGGCCGCATCTGTTGTCGATGGAGTGTTGGCGTTGCCGCAGCCTGCAAGGCTTAGTCCCAAAACTGTGGTGAGAAGAAGACTACTGATCCGTTTCTGATTGACCCATTTTTTCATTGATAATACCTCCATATAATAGTTTGGTGTTCATTGCAAAAGTTATCTTCCGGATGAATTCAGCTTGTGAATTTGCCCCGGAGAAGCATACAGACATACGTTATCGCCGACGCGCAGCCGCTGTTCATGATAGGCAATCCATTGCCCCATCTCTTGCATATCCAGGATCATTTCGTAACGATCGCCCATATAGCTGACGTGCCTGATGGTTCCATGAAAGGACAGATTGGCATCGTCCTCCTTGGACCAGCGGAGCTGTTCTGGACGAAGCATTTGCTGATCCGGGATGACCCAGTTAGATTTACCAATGAATCGTGCGACAAAAGGATGCCCTGGCGTCCGGTAGATTTCCTCAGGTGATCCGCTCTGGAGAATATGGCCGCCTTGCATGACCACGACTTCGTCTGACATCGACATGGCCTCGGATTGGTCATGAGTTACATATAAGGCCGTAATCCCAATGTTCTTGACTAGCGAGATTAGTTCGACTCGCATTTCATCACGAAGTATGGCGTCCAAAGCGCTCAGCGGCTCATCGAAGAGGACAAGTCGTGGGCGTGTAACGACTGCTCTGGCAAAGGCTACCCGCTGCTGCTGTCCGCCTGATAATTGGTGAGGATATCGCTCCTCCAGCCCGTCCAGCCTGACTGTCCGTAGCGCCTCCAGCACCCTTCCACGCAAATCCTGTTTCTGCTTTGCTGCTCGCAGTCCAAAGGCAACATTCTCGAAGACGCTCAGATGCGGCCAGAGCGCAAAGTCTTGAAAGACCATCCCGAAGTTTCTGCGGTGAACCGGCTGATTGACTCTCCGGGAAGCTGAATAAATGGGCTCGCCATCCGCCAATATCTCTCCTGCATCTGGTGTCTCAAGACCTGCGAGCAGACGGAGCAACGTGGTTTTGCCACAGCCGGACGGTCCGAGCAATGTCGTGAAGCTTCCTGCCTTGATGTGTAGAGTTGCCGGCTTCAGGGCTTGAACATCTCCGAAGCTTTTGGCAAGATTGCGAATGATCAACTCGTTCATTTCTTTCTCCCTGTCATAAATATTTAATTTTTACTTTTTGATCAATTGTCTTGGTATGTACTTAGTGTAAAGAAGAAGGTTTCCCGGTATGTTTGCACAGTGTAACGTCGTTATTAACTTTTTCATGCAATTCCCTTAACACTCATAGAATTTTTCTATGCTAGGATGGATCTAGCCGTATGAGGGAGAGGATAAGAGTGAACCTGAATTTAATTAAATTGCAAATTGTAGAGCTATTGGACAAGCATAAGAAAATCACACCTGTAGCCGAAGCGCTTGGGCTGAAGCAGCCAACCGTTACCTATCATTTGAAGAATTTGGAGGAGCAGTTGGGTGAGAAGCTGTTTGAATCGAGGATGGACAAAATGATCCTGACGCAAAGTGGGCGGGCCTTCCTCCATTATGCTGTCAAAATCAATGCGCTGGCCGCAGAAGCTGGGCGGGTGGTGAAGGAGTTCGGGAACGCGGGGCGTGGTACGCTAAAAATCGGCGCAAGCTATGTACCAGCCACTTATCTGCTGCCGGAAATTCTGGGTGGGTTCAACGAGCATTACCCCAAAACGACAATTTCTTTGACAGTAAAGCCCTCCCTCGCTATCAAGGAGATGCTGCTGAGCCATGAGATTGACCTCGGCATACTCTCCACCGAGCGTTTTGAACAGCCAGGCCTTATCAGTAGCTCTTTATGCGAAGATGAACTGGTGCTTGTCTTTTCACCCGACCATCCTCTGGCTTCCCGAAGCGTGCTGCAGCCGGCAGAGATTGCATCTGCAAGCTTTATTCTTCACGACATGGAGTCGAGCACACGGCAACTGACCAATAAATGGTTCCAGCAGGGAGGTTTCGAACCACGGGCTTCGCTGCTGTTGGATTCACTGGAAGCCATCAAACAATCCCTGCTGGGTGGAAAACATGTGTCTTTTATCTCCAGAATGGCAGTAGAGGATGAGGTGGCCAGGGGAAGGCTAGTGATGCGAAGTATTCCCAATTATCACTTCCAGCGGCATATTTTCTGCTCCTATCACCGGGACCGATTTTTCTCTCCACTTATGGGAATATTTATAGATCTTCTGCAGTCAAAAGAGCAGAGTGGAATACGCAATTGACGATATCCCGTATAATATGTAGAAATACATTATGATGAAATGACTGTATTAATGGAGAAATTCGTGTATAATCAAAATTACTGTATCGCTTTACCGCGTAATAAAGTTGAAGATTTCCGGGCGGTTTTATTGTATGATATGAGGAAAGCTTTAAAGAGACAATGCTAAAGACATTGATCCGTGAGAGGATGGAGGGAGCAGCATGACCGAACTTACGACTACCGTTAGCAAAAGCAACTCAAACAATCTGCTGCGGCGGGACGTACGGTTCCTGGGGAACATTTTGGGCGAGGTCTTGGTTCACCAAGGCGGCAACGAACTTTTGGAAATCGTGGAGAAGATCCGCGAGACCAGTAAGTCTTTGCGCTCATTGTTTTTACCTGAACTGCACAGTGAATTTAAGGAGTTAATTAATTCTCTGGACTCGGAGAATCGTCATCAGGTTATAAGAGCATTTGCCATTTATTTTCAATTGGTGAATATTGCCGAACAGAACCATCGGATTCGCCGCAAACGTGATTATGAGCGGTCAGCCGGGGAAACTGTACAACCTGGTTCTATAGAAAGTGCGATTCAAGGACTTCGGGAACGTGATTTTTCGCATGAAGAGGTCCGGGAAATTATACAAGGCCTGTCTCTGGAGCTGGTCATTACAGCCCACCCGACGGAAGCGATGCGCCGGGCCATTCTCGATATTCATAAACGGATAGCCGACGATGTTATGTACCTTGATAATCCTACCTTAACCTTCCGGGAGCGGGAACAGCTTCGTGAGAAACTGTTGAATGAAGTCATCACGCTGTGGCAAACGGATGAATTACGTGATCGTAAGCCTACAGTATTGGATGAAGTTCGTAACGGAATGTACTATTTCCATGAGACCATTTTCCACGTCTTGCCGGATGTATATGAAGAACTTGAACGATGTCTAAGTAAATATTATCCGGGTCAGAACTGGCATGTGCCTACGTATCTGCGTTTTGGCTCCTGGATCGGTGGCGACCGTGATGGTAACCCGTCGGTGAAGGCCGCTGTGACTCTACAGACACTGCAAATGCAGCGCAAGCTGGCTATCCGGGAATACCAACGGATTATGCGGGAACTGATGAAGTATCTTAGCTTCAGTACCAGTATTGTGACCGTTACACAAGAGCTGCTGGATTCCATCGAGGAGGACCGGGAGATCATCAGTTTGACTCGTGGCGATGCTTGGCGCAATGACAACGAGCCTTACCGTATCAAGCTGAGCTATATGATCTCTAAGACACAGAATGTGCTCGATGATGAGAAAAAAGGCACACCTGAACGTTATACCTCGCCTGAGGCGTTCATTCACGACCTAAAAATCATCGACCGCAGTCTGCGGCATCACTATGCCGATTATGTGGCCGATACCTATATTAAGAAACTAATCCGCCAAGTAGAATTGTTCGGATTCCATACGGCTACACTGGATGTTCGCCAGCACAGTCAAGAGCATGAGAATGCGATGACTGAGATTCTGGAGAAAATGAACATCACACCGGATTACTCCAAACTCGCAGAAGAAGAGAAAATTGTGCTTCTCGAGAGCTTGTTGAACGATCCGCGTCCGTTGACCTCTCCATACCAGCATTATAGTGAGAACACGGAAGAATGTCTGGAAGTCTATCGGACCATCTTCAAAGCACAGGATGAATACGGCAAGAATTGTATCACCAGCTATCTCATTAGTATGTCACAGGCAGCAAGTGATATTCTTGAGGTTATGGTCTTCGCCAAGGAAGTAGGCTTGTTCCGCAAAGACAACGACGGAACGGTCGTATGTACCCTGCAGGCTGTACCACTCTTCGAGACCATTGATGATCTGCATGAAGCGCCACAAATCATGGAGACGCTATTCAATCTGCCTGTATACCGTCAAGCGGTACTGGCGATGAATGATATGCAGGAAATTATGCTGGGTTATTCGGACAGTAACAAAGATGGCGGTGTGGTTACTGCTAACTGGGAACTGCGGGTTGCCTTGAATGAAATCACAGCTACGGCCGATAAATTCGGTATCAAGCTGAAATTCTTCCACGGCCGCGGGGGTGCGCTTGGTCGCGGAGGAATGCCGCTGAACCGTAGTATCTTGGCTCAACCGGCTTCTACGATCGGCGGTGGCATCAAGATTACGGAGCAGGGTGAAGTTATCTCTTCACGTTACTCGATGAAGGGGATTGCTTACCGTAGTTTGGAGCAAGCCACTTCGGCGCTGGTAACGGCTGCAGTTAATGCCAGATTGCCGCAAACCGATCTGGACGAGTCCAAGTGGGAAGAGATTGTGAAGCAAATCTCGGAAGTCTCCCTGAACAAATATCAGGATCTGATCTTCCGTGATCCAGACTTCCTGTCATTCTTCAAAGAGTCGACTCCACTGCCTGAGGTGGGCGAGCTTAATATTGGTTCTCGTCCTTCCAAGCGGAAGAACAGTGACAGATTTGAAGATCTGCGGGCCATCCCTTGGGTGTTTGCCTGGACGCAGAGCAGATATCTGCTTCCAGCCTGGTACGCTGCCGGAACAGGTCTGCAAAGCTTCTATGACGGCAAAGAGGAGAATCTTAACATCTTGAGAACGATGTATGAGAAGTTCTCGTTCTTCACAACACTGATCGATACGCTGCAAATGGCCATCGCCAAGGCGGATCTCGTTATTGCGAAGGAATATGCCGGCATGGGTAAGAATGAAGAGGCGCGTCAGCGCATCTTTGGTCAGATTGATGCGGAATTCAAGCTGACCTCGGAGCTGATCCTGAAAATCACAGGTCAGCAGGATATTCTGGACAACGTTCCGGTTATTCAGGAATCCATCCGGTTGCGGAATCCGTATGTCGATCCGCTTAGCTATCTGCAGGTACAGTTGTTGTCCGAGCTTAGAGAGCTGCGCGATCAGGATGGGGATGACGCTGATCTGCTGCGTGAGGTGCTACTCACTATCAATGGCGTCGCTGCTGGTCTTCGGAACACCGGCTGATGAATTAACACGTTATATTTCTCGTTTACAATGGATACCAAGCCGTTCGCCCTTTGCCTGGGCGAACGGCTTTTTTTGTTTTCAATCCTTGATTTTTACACAAACTTGAATTACGATTTAAATGCTTGTACCGTGGATATTCAGTAGTTTTGAATGCCAAGGGCGGCAAGTCTGGGGGAGTTGACAGGTGGAGAATTTGGAAGGCAGATTGACAAAGCTCGCCCTGAAGGGCGACCAAAGGGCATTTGCCGAGCTTGTGGAACTATATAAAGACAAAATTTATCATTTGGCGTACCGGATGCTGAACAACCGCCATGAGGCGGAGGATATTGTTCAGGAGACGTTTTTGCGTGTCTACAGAAATCTCGATCGGTATGATGACAAACAGAAATTCTCGACATGGATCTACCGGATCGGCACGAACCTCTGCATAGATCGGCTGCGCAAGCGCAAACCGACCTATTCGCTGGATGCGGAGATGAATGATCAGGATGGCATTGATGGCTATTCCATGATTCCGAGCGACAATGTAACACCGGAGACAGAGCTACTGCTCTCCGAGACACAGAGAACCATCTACGAGGCGATTGACAGCCTGCCTGTGAAGTACAGATCTGTGATGATCCTGAGATATCTACAGGATCTGTCACTTCAGGAGATCAGCGATGTACTGGATATGCCAGTGACCACGATCAAGACCCGTGTGCACCGCGGACGTGAATTTTTACGTAAAAAATTAGGCTCCAAAATGTAAAAATTACCTATGAAATTATGAAACATCTTCAGACCAGGGACGTATGTATGATGAGCAAGTCTTATGCGCCCGACCCTGTCTTGGAATAATTAAATAGCACTCACGAAAGGATTGGCTCCTATGGAATGCAAACTGGCCGTCTCTATGATGCATGATTACCTGGATGACGACTTGCCCGAACAGCAGCAGAGGGAATTGAAGGAGCATCTTCTATCCTGCCCGGAATGCCGTGCGAAGTTCAATGAATTGGAACAGACCGATATGTTGATGTTTTCCCTAATGCACCAAAGTCCTGTCGCGTCGGAGGATCTTGTAGGCCGGATAATGAATTCTTTACCGAAGTCCAAGAAGGAGAAGCGGTTTATTACCTGGATCAAGAGACATCCCGCCCTTACGGCGGCATCGATCTTTATTTTGGTGATGTTGATGAGCTCTGTTTCTTTTTGGAATCAGGATAGACAACTGGTGGTTCGGGGGACTAACCTGGATCAGGTTGTTATCAAGGGAGATACAGTCATTGTACCTTCCGGCAAAATCATTACCGGAGATCTTACGGTGGAGAACGGCAAAACTCAGGTGTACGGGGAAGTTAACGGCAATGTAACGGTTATCGACGGCTCTCTGTATCAGGCTTCAACGGCCCATATTTCCGGTCAAGTCAAAAGCATAGACCAAGCGGTAGGCTGGATCTGGTATAAAGTGACGAACATGTTCTCTGAAGTTGCTTACCGTTAAGCAGTGGCCCCTTGCAGGCATATCCTTTGCGCCTCTTTTTCCGGAAAGATGGCGCTTTTTTGTTGCCTTTTTGGCGCATCCTAAATTTGTGAGGGGGGGCTAAACTTGCAACCTGGGCGTGAACGTTATAACCTAGATATATTATGGCACTGTTTAGCCATTTACATAAATAAACCCAGCTAATTCGAATTGACGGGGGTTTGCGATAATGAGCTATTTCATGGACCTTACCTGGAAAGAGTCCTTTAAAGATATTATAGATGTTCTGATCGTCAGCTATATCATCTACAAAGTGCTGAATATGGTTCGGGGTACACGGGCGGTTCAGTTGTTAAAAGGGATTCTGGTGCTTGTGCTCATCTGGGCATTCGCCACGATCCTTGATTTGTATACGCTGAAGTGGCTGATGAATCAGATTTATACGTTTGGGGTCTTTGCCATCTTCATAATTTTCCAGCCGGAGCTGAGGCGTGGTCTCGAGCAGCTCGGGCGAGGGAAGTTTTTCGGACGTGGTGCGGAGAACGATGAGGAAGTCAGCAAGCTGGTCGGCGAAGTTATTAAAGCTGTGAATTATTTATCCCATCGAAAAATAGGGGCATTAATCGTATTCGAACGAGCCACTGGGCTTAACGAATACACGGAATCGGGTATCGCTATGCGATCAGTCGTCAGCTCCGAGCTGCTGATCAATATTTTCATCCCCAATACCCCACTCCATGATGGAGCGCTCATTATGCAGGGCAATCAGATAGCGGCAGCGGCCTGTTATTTGCCCTTGTCCGAGAATCCGTTTATCAGCAAGGAGCTAGGTACGCGCCACCGGGCCGCGATCGGGATCAGTGAAGTGGCCGATTCGGTGTCGGTTGTGGTGTCGGAAGAGACGGGACAGATTTCTTTGGCGATTAATGGTCAGATTGTGAGGGATATCAAGGAAGAATCGCTGATTTCCAAGCTGTATCAAGAACTAAGCACGAGTTCTCCGCTTAAGGAGAAGCGTTCTGCTTTCTGGAAACGGAAGGGGGACAAGCGTGATGAATAAATGGATGAATAACAATAACTTCAACAAGATTCTGGCGCTGGCGCTGGGGATTATCCTGTGGGCTATGGTTCATGCCGATACGGCTCCCGTCTCCCAGACAACCACACGTATGGAGTCGAAGACGATTGAGAATGTGAAGATCGAACTCTCTGGCTTTGATGAGGAAAAATATGTGATGGACCCCTTGGATGTCGATAGTGTGAGAATGGAGGTCCGGGGGAAGAAGTCGGATCTGAATTATAAGTTCTCCGATTCTTACAAGGTGAGCGTCGATCTTAGCAAGGTGAAGCCCGGAGATAACAGACTTCCCTTGTCCTATTCGCTTCCCAATGGTGTGACTCTGGAGTCTTTGACGCCGGATGAAGTGAATGTGCACGTAGAGCTGCGTAATACGAAGGCTTTTCCTATTACGCTATTGACCAGAGGAACGCCTGCTCAGGGCTATCAGCTCGGCACACCGGTGATTCAGCCAACAGGGGAAGCAGAGGTCACTCTCGCTGCTAGTGAGCTGAGCAAGGTCGCCAAGGTGCAGGGGACGGTTGAGCTTGACGGTGACAGTGAGACCTTCAAGGAGAAGCGAATGAAGCTGTTCGCCTATGATAGCAACGGGAATGAGATTAAGGATGCGGTAATTAAACCAGCTTACGTCTCAGTCGAAATTCCAATCACCCTTCCGTTCAAAAGCGTACCGCTGGAGATCGGCTATACTGGTCAACTGCCCGAATCATTGGTATTGTCTCAGGTGAAGGCAGATCAGACTACGGTAACTGTATATGGTCAGAAAGAAGCACTGGCAACGTTGACAGCCTACGAGGCGACCGTCAATCTTAGCCAAATTAAATCGGCCGGCACGGAGCAGTTCAAAGTGGAGCTGGTACCACCAGCTGGGATTGATAAAATCGAACCGGGAAAGGTCAATGTGACAGTGACGACCTCCGACAATGCGGAGCGTACCCTTGAAGGGGTACCTATAAAGCTGGAAGGTGCGGCTGACGGACTGAAGGCCACCCTAATTGATCCAGCTGATCAGACCCTTTCTTTAACAGTATCGGGGGCTCCTGATCTGCTGAATCAACTCAATGTGGACAAGATCAGCGTTGTTGCTGACGTCAGTAATTTAGCAGCCGGTGCGCATGAGGTATCACTCCAGGTGTCTCTGCCCAAGTTCATTGCACTTAAGCAATCGCCAGGTCAGCAGCTTAAGGTGACTGTGCAGCTACAGTCCTCCTCGACTCCAGAAGTGTCCACAGAGCCTTCACAGAACTCGAGCACAGGGGGAAGCCCAAGTACGCCTGAGCCAAGCGCAGAACCAGTTATAGGGGAGGGCAAGGACCCAGGAGACCAGCCGACACATAGCGGAGAAACTTCTGGAACGCCGACTCCGACTCCTACAGAACAGCATTCGGAAAATAGTGGTTCAACCAACGGCAATGCTGGTACCGGAAACAATGGAGAGGCTACCGGTACAGGCGGAACCTAATTTTGTGGGAACAAGATGTCTATGCAGGTGTTTCATTATGGCACCGCAAGGCAATTTAAGCATACATTATACATTAAGCTATAGCAGCATAATCAAAGGAGAACAGACATGGGGAAGTATTTTGGAACTGACGGTGTTCGCGGTGTTGCGAACCGTGAATTAACAGCAGAAATGGCTTACAGCATTGGCCGCTGCGGCGGATATGTACTGACAGGAAATGTGGAGAAACCGAAGGTTGTTATTGGCATGGATACACGTATTTCTGGTCCTATGCTGGAATCAGCACTGGTAGCAGGCATGCTATCCATTGGGGCAGAAGTCATCCGGTTGGGCGTAGTTAGCACACCGGCGGTAGCGTATATTACGCGTCTGCTTAAGGCTGACGCAGGGGTTATGATCTCTGCTTCACACAACCCGGTAGAGGATAACGGAATCAAGTTTTTTGGCGGCGATGGCTTCAAGCTTACCGATGAGACTGAACTACAGATCGAAGAATTAATGGATGCAGAAAAAGATGAGTTGCCGCGTCCTATTGGATCCGGTTTAGGTAAAGTGACGATCGACCATGATTCCAAGTACCTGTATCTTGAGTACTTGAAAACAACCATTTCTCAGGATTTCAAAGGCATCAAAATCGTGCTCGACTGTGCGCATGGCGCAGCTTACGAGCTGGCTCCAAGATTGTTCCGCGAGTTGGGTGCTGAAGTTATCACGATCGGAGCGGAGCCGGACGGGCTGAATATCAATGACGGATACGGTTCCACCCATCCGGAGAAATTGCGTGAAGAAGTACTGAAGCATGGCGCGGATTTGGGACTTGCTTTTGACGGGGATGCTGACCGCCTGATTGCGATTGACAATACAGGTGACGAAGTAGACGGTGACTTCATTCTATGTATCTGTGGAGATGCGATGAACCGTGCAGGCAAGCTTAAAGACGGTACTATCGTTTCTACAGTCATGAGTAACATTGGTTTCTATAAAGCAACCGAGCAATTGTCTTTAAATACAGCTAAAACCGCTGTAGGCGACCGTTATGTGATGGAAGAAATGCGCCGCGGCGGCTTCAATCTGGGTGGCGAACAATCTGGTCATGTAATCTTCCTGGACTATAATACAACTGGTGACGGTATTCTCACAGCGATCCAATTGGTGGATACGTTGAAGGCTTCGGGTCAGAAGCTGAGCCAACTGAAATCCATGATGACCAAATATCCGCAGGTACTTGTGAATGTGCGTGTGCAGGATAAGACCAACTATCCGGATAATCCGGCGATTGAAGCGGCTATTGGTGAAGTTGAGGCCAAGCTGGGCAGCAACGGCCGTGTGCTTGTACGCCCATCGGGTACAGAACCGCTAATCCGCGTAATGGCGGAAGGTCCAGATAAGGATGAACTGGATCGATATGTAGGACAAATTGTAGAAGTTGTGCAACGTGAACTGGTGTAATTAATACGCGTAATGAACAGTGAACCGGTGGGCGAACCGCTGCACCGGTTTAACGTTCTGTAAGTATTTTTCAGATTGAGCTGACATTGTTTCAGAAAGAAAACATTGTCAGTAGCATTGCCAAAGTACGACATGGTGCATATAATAGATAAAGTGTCATTCATTCAAGAAGGAAAGCGAGGATCGTGAGGTATCGGCAATAACAAGCGCCAGAGCTTGGTCTTGCGCGGGGGAGAAGGGAAAGCTGAGTAGCTTGACCGGATCACGGCAGACGTAAGCTGACGAGGTGGAGGTGTTCGAAATGTTCGGCGGGGACCTCCCGGTGATGCACCAGAGCCGTGAATGCAAGCGGAAAATGCAAGGGCGACCTTACACACAACGCTGTCATGGGTGCATAAAATTAATAATTCATGGGTGTGCGCAAGCAGAGAGAAACACTATAGTTCTGCCACGGCAGAGGGGAAAGCTGTACATTTCATGATTTTGTGAAGTAGTGAAAGTTTATTTTGTTGCGTCTGAATTACAACAGAATATTGGCTAACTCTCATCAACATGCCGCACGGCACGTTTCTTTCCTATTGCCGCCCACATTACGATAACTTGGACGGAGGAAAATATAATGTGTGGTATTGTAGGATATATTGGTAATCAGAATTCGCAAGGAATCTTGGTCGAGGGTTTAAAGAAGCTGGAGTATCGTGGATATGATTCCGCTGGAATCGCTGTGTTCACGAATGGAGGACTGGAGGTAGTCAAGGCTAAAGGCCGTTTGGCGAACCTGGAATCCAAGCTGGAGAGCAGCCCGCTAACGGGAAGTGCCGGAATTGGTCATACCCGCTGGGCTACTCACGGTAAGCCTTCTGACGAGAACTCTCACCCACACACGGATAACACGGACAAATTCTCTGTTGTGCACAACGGGATCGTGGAGAACTACCTGGATCTGAAGGAAGAGCTGATTGCACAAGGTGCGCAGTTTACTTCCGAGACCGACACAGAGGTTATTTCTCACCTGATCGCACGTGAGTATGATGGTGACATTGTGAAGGCTGTGCAAAAAGCAATCACTTATATGCGCGGTGCCTTTGCACTGGGCGTGCTCACTGAATATGAGCCGGATAAATTGGTTGCCGTTCGTCAAGCAAGCCCGCTGATTATCGGCCTTGGCGAAGGCGAGAACTTCATTGGATCGGATATTCCGGCATTGCTGGAATACACCCGTAACGTATATATTTTGAACGACGGCGAAATGGCTGTTTTGACACGTGATGCTGTCGAATTGATGACAATCGAAGGTAATTTTATTTCTCGGGAAATGACTACTGTCGATTGGGATGCTGTAACCGCAGAAAAAGGCGGATTCGAGCACTTCATGCTGAAAGAAATCCATGAACAGCCGAAGGCTTACCGTGACACTATGCGCGGACGTATTAACGCTGAAGGCACCAAAGTCATCCTGCCTGAGCTGAACTTGACCGAAGAACAAATCAAGAACATCCGCAACATTCAAATCGTCGCTTGCGGTACCGCCTACAATGCGGGTCTTGTTGGACGTAACCTGATTGAATCCCTGGTGCGTATTCCAGTGGAAAATGATATCGCTTCGGAATATCGCTACCGCGCTCCGATCGTAAGCCCAGAAACGCTGGTTATCGTAGTCAGCCAATCTGGTGAGACTGCTGATACCTTGGCAGCTTTGCGTGAAGGTCATGCGAATGGTGCGCATGTACTGGCCATTACTAACGTGGTGGGCAGCTCCATCGCCCGTGAAGCTGACAGTGTATTGGTTACCCTGGCTGGACCAGAAATCGCAGTTGCTTCTACCAAAGCTTACACTTCGCAGCTGATCGCATTCACTTTGCTGGGTCTGTACTTGGCAGAAGTTCGCGGTACACAGTCCGAAGCACAAGTGAAAGAAATCCTGGCAGCAATGGATTCTTTGCCAGAGCAAGTTGAAGCGATTCTGGCTCAAAAAGAAGCCATCAAGAACTATGCAGAGCAAATCTCCGAGCACAAGCACCTCTTCTTCATCGGCCGCGGCGTAGATTACGCTGTTGCTCAAGAAGGCTCGCTGAAGCTGAAAGAGATCTCCTACATTCATTCCGAAGCATATGCTGCTGGTGAATTGAAGCATGGTACCCTGGCGCTGATCGAAGATGGCGTTCCAGTTATCGCTCTGGCTACTCAAGAGAGCGTGCTTGAAAAGACCGTTAGCAACATCAAGGAAGTGAAAGCCCGCGGCGCAGAAGTGCTGGCAATCACTCACCAAGAGCATGTTACTGACTTGCTGAAGTCCGTTGATCAGGCGTTCGTTATTCCACAAACCCTGCCACTACTGACACCAGCTCTGTCTGTAGTATCCCTGCAATTGCTGGCTTACTACGCATCGCTGGCCCTGGGCCACGATGTGGATAAACCACGGAATTTGGCGAAGAGTGTTACGGTGGAGTAAGGGGTAAAGAATTATTCTTGTTGATGTTTACTGACAAAAAGATCTATTCTTTTCAAAAAAACGCTATCCTAGATCTTTCAAAATTAAAATAGGGTAATAACTGAAACACCGCTCTTTTTGCGAAAATGCAAATTGAGCGGTGTTATTTTATTTAGGAGGAGAAATAAGTAAAAAAATAACTGATAGAACGGAACACCTAGAGAGCAGCCTGAATAAATAATTCAGGCTGCTCTCTTTTTATTAGGTGAGTTTTGGCTTTACTTGGACAATGAAGAGTATCTGTGAAATAGATGAGTGATATTGAATATAGAATTAAATGTATCCTAAAAGTATAGCTAGCGGTTCACAACTTTCTTTACAGGGTAATTTCTAGCGGTCCATGACTTTCTTTATTTCGTTTTATCCCAATATGTAGACCGCAATATAATTCTTCACTCCGCATTTAAAGTTTGGCATTTATCAAAAAAATTGCTGCTGAGCCGAACGATTCTCAGGTATTTCTCCTGATTATCGCTCGGCGTTTTTCATTTTTTTGCTAGGCATTACTTGCCCTAATGTGTTGAATCTATCTATGAGCTATCAGGTCTTTCATCGACCATTCACCCTACAGTATAATGTCCACCCATTTGTTAGACTATACTGCAATTTAAGGCCACACATAACCATCATTGGTCCTTATTTCAGGCGCGGGGAGAGAACAGACAACCAGGAAATAAAAAAATAAGGTAACAGGATTAATAATTAATGATGGAAAAAATTTAAAAAAATGAAATTGACGACCAAAACAGCATATGCTAAATTTAATTTGTTGGTATAAAATGTATTTTGTGAGATGTTGTTAACAAGTTAAAAGTGAAATTAATCACATGATTAAGGGATTCAAGCCAACAAAAATTTGTTGAAGAGGGGATTTTCCATGTACAGAGTGAGTAAATACAATATTTACTTGGAACTGAAAAAAAATCCGAACAAAAAACTGATCATCCAGGGCATTCGCGGGTCTTTTGATATTGTTGATAATTCAATCAGTGAAATTTTGGAAAGTGCTGAAGCCGATAGCAGCAATCTGAATCTGATCAGCCCTGAAAATATTGAGATTTTGGCGAATAGAGGTTATGTTACCCATTTAACGGATGATGAAGAGTATAAAGTTATCGAGAAAATCAGTCATACTCTGAATGCCAGTAGCAGAAAGAATCTGTGCATAACAATTATGCCTACCTATAATTGTAATTTCAGATGTGAGTATTGTTTTGAACAAAATCTGCTGTCGAGGGGTAAGGAGTTCCTTAATCAGAAAATGTCCACGGAAACGGTGGATGCAGTCTTTGCGCAGCTAGCCAAATATAAAGAACAAGGATATAGAATTGGAAGCGTATACTTATTCGGTGGGGAACCTCTTCTGAAAACGAACAAGGACATTGTGACATACATATGCGAGAAGTGCCGGCAAATGGAGATACCTATCAGTTGTATCAGCAATGGGTATCACTTAAATGAATATGTTGATTTGATCAGCGAATATAAGTTTGACAAGGTTCAAATTACGATTGACGGTATCGGGGAAGAGCATGACAAGAGAAGATTTCTGGTAGGGGGCCAAGGGACCTACGATAGAATTAAAGCCAATATCAGCCTGGCACTAGAAAAAGGCAACAACATTTCCTTAAGAACAAATGTCAACCGCAAGAACACGGATTCCGTCAAAGCATTGATCGAAGAGTATCAAAAAGAAGGCTGGATTGGCAGGCCGAATTTCCACTACTACTTCAAGACAAATATTAAATGTTATGAGCAGGATGACGAAACTGCACTTTCCGATGTGGAACTGATGCAGCAACTGGGCGAGTATGTGGGACAAAGTACGGACAGATTTAAACTGAACAGCATTTACAGCGGACTTGCTGAGGGAATCAGATACATGCTGAAGAATAACAGTTATGCTCCGCTACGTTCTGGATTTTGTGGGGCAAATACGGGAATGTACACCATAGATCCGTTCGGCGATATCTATCCGTGCTGGGATGTGCTGGCGGAGGAAGAGAGCCGGATCGGTACGGTCGATATCCAGAACGGCGAATTTATACTTACAGACGAACATAATACTTGGAAAGACAGAACAGTGGACCGGATTAGCGACTGCAGCAAATGCAGATATATGCTGTTTTGTGGTGGTGGATGTTCGGCTCAAGCCAAAGTGATGCACAATGACATGAATAAGGTCTATTGTGACGATTTCACTAAACTGTTCGATGAGGTTGCTGTGGATCTGTGTGAAGAGTTCTCAACAGTGCATGCCTAAATCTTCCGCAGATCATTGCAATATATCGACAACGAGGAAAGGAGGTAAGTTATGGATTCTATTACTGCCTTAAATCAGCATTTGGAAGGAAATAGTCAGGAAATAGAGAGCATGATTACAGAACTAGTAGATAGGGAAGAGTGTGCTTGCACTGCAAACGGTTGTGGAGCTGACGCTTGCGGCGTCAAATAATTTAAGAAAGGAGGTGCAGGTATGGGACGGATAGAGGCTCTGAATCAGCAGCTTAATGTGAACAGTGAAGATCTTGAGAGCATGATTGCCGAACTGGTAGAAAGAGAAGAGTGTGCTTGTACACTGGATGGATGCGGTGCAAAAGCTTGTGGTGTGAATTAGAGCATAAATATATCACAAGGAGGCCATTGAACATTATGGAAATCAAGATGTTGAATCAGCAGCTTGAAGTGGAGAATCAGGAAATCGAGCTGATGATTTCAGAGTTGGTCGAAAGAGGAGAATTGGCTTGTACAGGCAATGCCTGTGGTGCACAAGCGGAAGGCCTCTAGTGTTAATGACATTACAAACATAGACAGGAAGGAGAATATTATGATCACTTCTATTAATTCCGCCATTGACAATAAAGAGCTGGACTTATTCATGAAAGAGCTTGAAGAAAGAGATGAAATGCTGTGTTTCTTTAATGCCTGCGGTACTGCTGCAAATCCATGCGGAGGACAAGCGTGTGCGGCCGGCTGTATCGGTATTTCGGTTTGTTTCTTAGGGCTTCATGTAGCATAGCTATTGTGTGGTAGACCGAACCATAAGCTGAGTATGGTTCGGTCTGCTTGGATTGAGCATCATTTCACTATGAAATGAAGGGAGAGGGGATAATGGATTTAGCCGAGGCCAATAGCTATTCATGGAGCAACCCTGTCCTGACTGTGAAAGAAGGTGTTGAGACCTCCATATTTGATGATGGGAATGAACAGACTACCTATCTCATCACCATGAGCAATCGCCACTGGAGGGTATCGGAAACTATTTATCGTATTCTGTGCTGTATGGACGGAACCCGGACTGTGGAGGATATACAACAGTTTTTGCATACCCATTTTGAACTACAGATCGATGGGCACAAGTTAGAACAGATCATTGAGATGGCTTTTGTCCGCAATGGAATCCTGGAAGGTACCTCAGCTACAACCGCTCCTCCCCATAACAAAATGATGTGGGGACAGTTCACGTTGCTCCGTCCGGTTTTTATTGAGAAATTCAAGTTTTTTTCTTTTATTTTTCATAAAAGGCAGTTGATTGTTTGGGGTTCCATTGCGCTTATATGGCTAACCTATATTTTTTCTGTATATTCCAATACACATGTAATCAGCAGTATGTTTAGCTTGAGTATCAAGGATATTGTGTTTTGCTACCTATTTGTTTTTTTAGCGGGAATGACGCATGAATTTGGGCACTCGATCGCAGCTATGTCGTACGGGGTGTACCCGGGCAGAATCGGCGTAGGGGTGTATTTTGTCATGCCTGTGCTGTTTTCTGATGTTACTAAAATATGGAGAATCAAGCGCCTTCAGCGTGTCATTGTTGATTTAGGTGGAATGTATCTCCAATGCATTTTTTTGATGGTGTCATTCGTACTCAATGCCTTATTCATCCATAGTGATCTTTTGAATATAGCTATTTTACTTTCTGGATTCACAATTCTTGGAAACTTCAATCCTTTTATAAAGTTTGATGGATATTGGGTATTGGTTGATTTCCTGGGGATTACTGAGGTGAAAACAGTCATGTATCAATTGTGGATGAATCAGTTTCGTAGACTGTTGCATAAACCGACGGTTCCTGTTGTATTAAGTAAAGGGAAAAAGGCTGTACTGTATATATACTCGATTTTCACTGCGTGTTTTTTTGTATATTTCATCCGTTTTTTAGCAGGAACTTTTATTCTGGCTTTTCAAAATGTGAAGACAGATATCGCTGCACTCCTGAAAATGGCTCCAGCTGAATTCCACCCTGATTTTACAGATATAGTGAATTATTTATCGGACAGAATAACTACATTTATTGCTCTGTTCTTCTTTTTACATCTAGTATGGCGTTACGCTGTAAGAAATCTACTTTTTAAGTACAAGAAACGACGCACGTCTGTGCAGGAGGAGGTCCGCTGTGCAGCTGATTGACACCTACCGCCATATGGAACCAAGAGAATTGCTGGATTGCAGAATCAAATCGCTTAAAGAACTGGTCAGGCACTATGGGCTTAATTTACATTCCAATGAAGTTCTACTGTTAAGCGAAGCTTTTACCTTTCAATATGACAGAATCAGTATTCCTGGCGTGGGGATTGAGTCGCTGCCTTATGCCACGGCTTCACATAATCAAACGGAGACGACTTTTTTTCACAATTTGAATATTCGCTTTCACAAGGAGAACATTGCCGGCGATTCACGAGGCTGGGAGCAGTTGAAATCTCTAATTGTTCAGGGAATTCCCGTATTGTTTAGAATTGACAGCCGATTCTTGAAGGGAGCGGAGGATGCTGCGCCAAAGGTGCTGAAGCTCAACCTTTACTATCTCTCAACCTTACTCCTTGTTGGTTATGACGAGGAGCAAGATCAGGCGCTGGTTGTTCTGACCAATGATGATGATCGGGAGCGAGTGAATGAGATTACCATCGGAGAATTCCAGACCTATAGATGCTCCAACTGCGCCCCGTTTTCACCCGAAGGCTTGTGTTATTTCCTACAGCCAGACCATGGGGTTAGTGATATTAACCCAACTGGCATTCAGCAGGCTTTAACGAATAGTATCATAAAAACGGCAAACACAATGCTGGATGAAGGCGAGCTTTACAATGGGGAGCTAGGCTCCTTCATTGGCAGGGGTGTGAGTAGAGGTATTCATGCGATGAAGAATTTAAAGGATGATCTTCAAAAGATGCTGGCACAATGTCAGGATAACGGGGATTCAGCAATCATACGCTTAATGATGGTATTCTTGCGCAATAATTTGCTGTTTGGCAGTTATTCCGCTTTTCGCGAAGAGTACGGACAATGTATAAAATACTACGCCCGAAAATATAATATACCTCATTTGGATGTTGTAGGTAGTGAATTTGCAGAAATAACGTCCTTGTGGAAGGAACTATTCACCTTGCTTAGCCGGATCGCACATTATAAAGGAGATCTGATCGAACATTTACAGCAGGTTCTCCTGGTGTGGGATAACATCATTCAAGCCGAGCATCGGCAATTCTCAAAAATCAGAAGTATCCTCCTTACAGCCGCGCCATGTAGAATCTAACTTCATTGAGGAATGGAGAGTCAAAGAATGAATAAAAAAAGAATTATTATGATTTCTTCTCTTACAGTATTTTTGGTAGTGTCGGTGGTTCTGATATTTGCCGCTTTTCTAGGTTCGGACATCAGAATAGGCTATGCAGAAAATAGTTATGGAAGTACGCTGAATTCCTCTTTCTATTATTTTAGCGGCTCAAACAGCAAAAGGGTCAAATTCAAAAAAGGCGATCAGGTGAAATTGGTTTACTCGATTGAATTATCCAGAGGTTCGCTGCAGGTGAGTTTGAAGGATCAGACAGGGCATGACGTTTTCAGCAAGTCGGAAGGTTCCGGGGAGATCAACTTCACGGTCAGTCAGACACAAGAATATCAGGTTGAAATCAATGCCTCCAAAGCCAGAGGGAAATATAAATTGAAATGGAGTGAATGAATGCAGCTTCCTCAAGCCGAATCTATTTCTCTATAAAAGGTGCTGGCATATGTGAAAATTTTATCAAAATATGTCCTGAAAAATGTTCTTGCCAACAAAGTAATCAGTTTGTTAATCATATTGTCTCTGGTCATTTCCACTGCGATACTTTATTTGAATATGACGGTCAAGGATCAAATGCTGCTGCAATATAAATCCATTCTGCAAGGAACTTACCAGGATTATAACTATTATATTTACAAAAACGGCGCCACGAGTGAGAAGAACAAGTACTTCAATGTAAAGGAACTGAACTTATCCAGTCTGAAGGTCAATAGCCTATTGGAGTTAACCAAAACATCCGGTGTCACCCGCTTTGACCGCGAGGTGTTGTCATTAAATCTATACGGCATGGATCTTAAGCTTCTTCTGGAGAAGAGGCTGCTGGTGCTCGAACAGACCAGCGCAGAATTTGATCCGGCTGCAGCTAAACAGATTATTGTCAGTCAACGTATGGCTGAGAAGTACGGATTGCATTTAAAGGATGTACTGCGTGTTTCTACCTTGGCAGGGGAGCAAGAGATGACTATTGGGGGAATCGCGGAGAATAAGGGTCTATATCTGAATGAAAATAATAAAATCATGTTGTTCTCTTCTTTTCAATATGTTGGATATTTGAATGGAATGGGCGATAAGGCGTCAGGTGTATATGTACAGAAGGACCCTTCAATCAAACAGGAGCAGTTTGACGAGTTGTTTAAGGCCAATAATCAAGCTTTTAGCAAAATGTCCCTTACGGATGACGCCTCCATTAAGGCAGAGCTGCATACAACCAATCAACTGCTGTCTATTGTCTTGTTTGCTGTGATTCTTATGGTGTTCTATCTGAATGCCAGTAATACGAAGATCATTTTGGCCAAAAGAATGCCTGAAATAGCCACGCTACGCAGTATTGGCGCAACCCGTTTAACGATGAATCTGATCCTGCTCGCAGAAAATGTGGTATACGGTTTGGTCAGTGGAATAGCAGGGGTCATACTTGGGGTTTTATTGAAGGAACCCGTAATATCCTCACTCAGTTCCTACGGCAAAATGGCTTCAAGTCTGAGCATTCCGTATGATTTTAATATCCGGTATGTCATCTATTCCGTAGGCTTAACGGTAGTTTTTCAGGTAGGGGTCTCCTTGTACGGGATACTGTCTGCAAGCAGGAAATCGCTTAGAGCGTCGATGCTTGATACGGTTTATACAAAGGCGGACATCTCAAGAAGTAGAAGCTGGCTGGGGATTGTTTTATGGGGGTTATCGATCCTTCTATATTTCATCAATACGGAATATAACCTCCTGCTGGCGGGTTTGGTGTTTATGGGAATGCTGACAGGCACGATCTGCTTAATTCCCTTGCTCACAGCGGGTTTATCTAATATTCTCACCAAATTGGCAAAGCGTGGATGTGGAGCAGCCGTACAACTGGGGAGCACCAATCTGGCAGGAAACAAGATCAACCAGTCGAGCATCATCTTGGTGACAGTTACCTTATCCATAATGTTGACTGTATATTTAACAACGGTGTCCATTAATCATGTGTTTGAGCAGGCGGGAAAAACTTTTGAGGGAGATATCCAAATTACCGGACTCTCTGAACCTGCCGCAGCGTATAACCAGCTTGATCGTGTTAATGGCGTACAGTCTCTTCAGCCTGTTTACTACAGCTTTCGCGATTTTACAATCAATAACTATAAAATGAATATAGGCATCTTTGGACTGGATCATGAAATGCTCGGAATTAAGGATGTTTCGGGTAAAATGAGTGTCCTTTTGGCAGGGGAGGCTCTGATCGACAGATTTTATGGCCCACATAACGATTTGAATATCGGTGATCGGCTAACTATTAAAAGCGATACGATGGATGCCTTTACGATACGAATTGTTGGCTACATTCATTCGGGGAACTTTACTTCAAAAAGAAACGTATTGGTGGTCTCTCCAGCGGAATATATGGCGAAGGTAAGCCGGATTCCGAACTCCATTGAAATTAAAACTACAGGGGACCTCAAGCAAGTGAAGGATGATCTGAGTGAAGCACTGGCTGGAACCAGCATCCTAGTTCAGACCGTAGATGAATTCTTAGCAGGCAATAAAAGTGGAGTGGACTCCTTACTCATGTTAATCAATCTCATTTTGGGGTTGTCAGTTTTGATTGCTTTCACAGGTGTCATCATTAATCAGCTAATCGGGTTCTTGCAGCGGAAGAAAGAGTATGCGGTTCTGTATTCACTGGGAATGAGCAAATTGCAGATCAACCGGATGATACTCACCGAGACGGCGGGGATTTTTATTACAGGCTGTCTGTTCTCCGGGGTACTGGGCCTATTTCTTGCCAAGGCACTGGAGCAGATTCTGTTCTGTATTGGGGAGTATGTGAGCATTGGTATGGATATCGTTGCGATCTTGAAGCTGCTCGCCGTGATGTTCCTGCTCCTTATGCTGACTTCCGTGTTGTCGATCAGAAGGATGCCTCAATTGAATGTGGTACAGGAATTGAAATATGAGTAATTTAAGGTTTATGGAAAAGGATGATTCTATAGTGGAAGCTATTATGGAATGTCAATCACTTACTAAGAGGTATGATAACCATACAGCGCTTAACAATATTAATGTGACTGTGGGCAAGGGCAGAATTGTGGGTTTGCTCGGACCCAATGGCAGCGGCAAGACGACCTTACTAAAAATGATCAATGGCCTGCTGGTGCCTTCCAATGGAGAAGTGATAATCAAGGGAATGAGACCTGGTATAGAGAGTAAGCGAATAGTATCTTATCTCCCGGAGAGGAACTGCCTAAATAACTGGATGAAGGTGAAGGAGTTAGTTGCCTATTACAGTGATTTCTACGCGGATTTCAGCCGGGAGAAAGCTAGCGATTTAATGAAGGATCTAAATATAAACATGGAGTCTCGCTTAAAGACTCTTTCGAAAGGGACCAAAGAAAAAATACAATTAATTCTTGTAATGAGCCGTGATGCGGACCTGTATTGTCTGGATGAACCTATTGGTGGTGTCGATCCTGCATCCAGAGACTACATCATCGATACCATCCTCAAGTGTTATAACCGTAGAGCATCCATTTTGATTTCCACACATTTGATTTCGGATATTGAGCACATTTTGGATGATGTGATCTTCATTGATAATGGTTGTATTCTACAAGCAGCTACCGCTGAAGAGATCAGAACCGGGAATGGAGTGACTGTGGATCAATATTTCAGGAGGATCTATGCTAAAAAAACTGATCAAATATGATTTCAAATCAACCATGAGATATATGATTCCCTTATATGTAATTATTCTCTTATTTACAGTATTGGCCCGACTGGTGACCCATGTAAGCGGATTTGAAGGCCTACTCGGTTTTATTCCCATTGTTATTAAGCTTACCTATGAGTTGATGTTGGCGGCAGCAATCATTATCACCTACATTTTGCAGGCGGTCCGTTATTATTCACACCTGGTTACCGACGAAGGGTATCTGACATTTACTTTACCGACAGCCATCCGAAATTTGACGATATCCAAGCTTGTGACCGCTGTGAGTTGGAATCTGGCCACAATGCTGCTTGTTCTGACTTCAATCGGCATCGTCTTTTATTCCGAGGAGAACAAGAGGGCATTTACGGCGGCCGTGGAGGAACTGTTTCAACAGGGAGCGGGATCAGGATCAGGTTCAGGTTTGAATACAACCATGACTATTTTATTGGTTTGTATCATTTTTATTATCACTTCCTTGACGATTCATCTATTTATATACACCTCCATTGCGCTGGGGCAAGTTCTCATGAGTAAAAATAGATTGGCAGGCACATTTGTGGCGGGGATTGTGATCTATATATCGATACAACTGCTGATGGTGGTTATACTCTTGCCGATAATGTTCATGCTGGACTTGAATACCGAGGACTCCGGTAACCATATGATTTTGTTGATGGCTATATGTGCCCTGTTTCAGATCTTCATTTGTGTCCTCATGTACAAGGCGGTAAACCATATGTTCAGCAAAAGGCTAAATTTAGAATAAGCAGAATTTAGTAGGGAGGCGGCAGTCATACATTTGCTTGAACTGAAACATATTCAGAAGAAGTACAGGGATGCCGAAGTGCTGAGGGATGTATCTTTACGGATTCAAAAGGGAGAATTCCTGACGATTATGGGTTCTTCCGGCAGCGGGAAAAGCACGCTCTTATATATTATGGGTGGTATGGAATATCCGACAAGCGGAAGTGTCCACTTGTCGGGACGGGATATTCTTGGACTCTCGGACAAGCAAAAAAGCAAACTCCGCCAAAGTGAAGTGGGATTTGTATTCCAGAACTATAATCTTGTACAAAATCTCACGGTAGAGGAGAATATTGTACTGCCCACTCTACTGGCTGGTAAGAAACAGCGCGATGTTGCGCCCAGGCTGGAAGAATTGCTACAACTGCTGGGTTTAAAGGAGCAACGCCGACAGATACCCAGCCAGTTGTCGGGCGGACAGCAGCAGAGAGTGGCCATTGCGAGGGCGGTAATCAACAACCCCCCATTGATTCTTGCGGATGAGCCAACCGGAAACCTCGACAGTGCTTCGGCCATTCAAGTCATGGAAATGCTGCATCATATCAACCAAACCTTCGAAACTACCATCGTACATATCACACATAACTCGGATTTGATCGGCTATGGAACAAGGAGTATTACCATAAAAGACGGACAGATTGTATCGGATGCTTTAGTAACACCCGATCGTCCTGCCGCAATGGTTGGGAACCCATAAGGAGATATGCCAGATGAATGAAATCTTGAAGATTGCAGATATTCTAGACGGAGCAGACACTATCCCTGAGCTTCTATCCAATGCTGTCGGCAGATTTCAGCAACAGACTGCAGTGAAGTTTAAAGCAAATGGTGCAATTATCGAAAAAACATATGTTCAGCTAAAGGCTGATTCTGATGCATTGAGCGCGGCCTTTGAGGAAAGGGGCCTTGCGCAAATAAACATTGGAATTATTGGGGATTTAAGCTACGAGTGGATGGTTACTTTTTTTGGCGTGACGGGTTCTGGGAATACAGTGGTTCCCATCGATAAGGATTTAAGCCTTCTGAATATTGAAAGATTAATTCTCCAAGCAGATGTAGTGGTTCTTTTTGTAGACGGCAACAGGCTGTATATCGCTGAGGAGTTAAGACAACGTTGTGAATCTCTGAAAGTAATCGTCTGCTTTGACAATACGGAACGCTTTCAGAGTTTAGATGAATTTTCGTGGGAAAGAGCCAGTAAGCAGCCAATGGCAATCCGCGTACATGCGGATCATACCGCCATGATTGTCTTTACATCAAGCGCGGCAGGTGATCACAAAGGGGCCATGCTCTCACACCGGAATCTTTGCCATGATGTTCTCTGCTCTGTCTATTTGGTGGGTAGGGGAGCTTTCACACCTGGAGAGTGTACGGTACCGGTACTTCCGCCACATCATATGTTTGCCATTACCCCCGGCATTCTGGCTCCGATGCTATTCTATGGTATTACTGTTTGTATAGGCGGCGGATTGAACAATTATTTGAAGAGTGTGAAGCAGTTCAGTCCTGCTATGCTCATCATGGTACCTATGATTGTAGAAGGCATTTATAAAAGAATTTTGAGAGAGGCAAAGAAAAACGGTAAGGAGAATCGAGAGGTTCTGAATATGCTTGGGGGGGAGCTGCGAACGATTATCTGTGGTGGCGCTTATATGGACGCGGAACTGGTGGATAAATTTCAGGCTCTGGGGATCACCTTACTGAATGGATATGGCATCACCGAGTGCTCACCGGTCGTTTCTTGTAATCGGCCAGGCAGCATAAGAAAAAATTCCGTAGGACTTGTTGCCCCTGAACCCTATTGTCAGGTGAAAATCAACAATGGTGAGATTATGGTTCGGGGAAGCATCGTTATGCAGGGATATTACAAGGATCAACGGGGTACTCAGGAGGCTTTTGAGGAAGGCTGGTTTAAGACAGGGGACTTGGGCTACACGGACAAAGATAACTACTTGTATATTACAGGCCGAAAAAAAGATCTCATCATTCTGAAGGACGGCAACAATATTTCACCGGTAGAGATTGAGCAGGCCATAGAAGAGCATCCGCTGATAGATCGCTCGCTTGTATACGCAGCGGATAAAAACGGCACGGAAATGTTGATGGCGGTCATATATCCTGATTACAAATATGCGGATAACAACGGAATTGATGATGTCGAAGCGGCTCTGAATGAAGTTATTCATACGATAAATAAAAGTTCACCCGCATTTAAGCGTATCCGAAGGGTGGAAGTACACGAGAAAGCATTTGATAAGCAGGATATGAAAAAAGAACGCCGGGTATTCACCACAATATCTAAGGAGTTGGCAACCTATGAACAAGGAACAGAATGACGAGCAAATGTTGCAGATCAAAGATATAATATCGCAATTTACAGATGTGGATCTAAAGGAGATTAGGCTGGAATCAGAGCTGATTTGCGATTTGGGCTTTACCTCCTTTGATCTAGTCTGTCTGCTGTCTTCCCTTGAAGAAGAGTTTGGTGTAAAGGGAGATGAGAAAATGCTCAAACGCATCAAAACTGTGGAAGATGTAAGCAGTATGATCCTGGCACATCAATGCGGAACTTTATAGGTTCTGACAATATAAAAGAGGTGAATGGACATGACATTGTTATCAAAATACCCAACGCTGAATGAAGAGGTCTTAAGTGCAATGCGGCAGTGCGATTTAAGTGAACTGGCCGGATACATGGGGGAGTTCTTTCAGGAAAAGAAAGAGAGCTTTACCTACCGCCAGGATAACAGTGAATATTATATTAATAGTTTCTTTCCTTCCTTCCCAGGTCCGGCTTGGAACCGTCTGATTAAGGGGGTCAATGATATAGTCTATCATGAGCGACGTGTTCCGCTTCAGGCTGATATTGTAGTCACTGGTAGGTGTCACTGCAACTGCTGGCACTGCTTTAGGGCCAAATACGGGGAAGAAGAATTGAGTATCGAGAAGATTAAGGAGTGTATGAATGAATTATCGGAGTTGGGAACCGCTTCGGTCGGTATCACGGGCGGGGAGCCGATGCTTCGAACTGATATTTTTGAAATCATCGAATCCATCCCGGAAGGAATGGAGGGGGTACTTTTCTCAACGGGTCTGGGGATCGATGATGCATGTGCGCTGAAATTCAAGAACACCCGACTAACAAGATGCATTCTGAGTTTGGACCATTTTGAAGAAGAAATATGCTGTAAGCTCAGACGAAATCGCAATGTATTTAAAGATGCAGTACAAGCGATCAAAGCGCTGACTACACAAAACATATATACGGCAGTTACAGTATGCGTAACGCAGGAGTTATTGAAGGAAGGGGCTTTGCAGCAGTATTTTGAGTTTGTCGCTGGACTCGGCGTGCAAGAAGTACGTGTAGTAATGCCGATTCCGCAAGGTAATCTGGAAGGAAGCGAGGTGGGCAGATTTTACGGGAAAGCGATGGGGTTGATTAAACAGTTGAAGAGAGAGAATGCTTCCAATGAGACGTTTCCGGTCATTGTTAATTTTTGCGAGTTTGAAAGCTCGGATTATTTTGGCTGCGGGGCCGGATCTAATTATATTGCTATCAATAATGACGGTAATGTAACGCCGTGTGTCGCCGTACCTTCTTCTTTTGGGAGTGTTCATGAGGACACACTGGGGAATATCTATAAGAAGATGGGTGAGGTATTTTCCAGTTCGAATTGTGCCTGCTTTGGAATTTCTTCCAGCCGTGTGATGACGAGAGATCAGATGGATACCTCTATAACGCCGACACCCCCGGATGTATCCTTTGATATTGCTAAAAAATGCAGAATTTCAAGTGAGCGGGCAGCTATCTTCAGATATTGTGCATCCAAGGGCCAGCCTAAGGAGGGGGTGCCGGTTGAAGCTCAAACTGAATTACCGACTCCTATCCAAGCTATATGATTTAAGTGAGCTATTGTTTTTTTGCCGTACTAGCCGGAGTCCCCGCCAGGCTTTGTTAAGCTATCTTCCGGATGATTCAGTTAAAGTCCTTGATATCTGTGCGGGCACGGCCATCAACGGTATACTGATATCAGAGCAGAAAACCAATGCCACTGTCTTTGGAATCGATAATTCCAAAGAAATGCTGTCTGTTGCACGCAAAAAAATAGTGAAGAAAAAGATTAAAAGTGTGGAAATGCACGAAATGGACGCCATTAATTTGGAATTTGCTGATCATGTTTTTGATGTGGTGATTATTTCATTAATATTGCATGAAATGGGCAAACCTATGGCCCAAAAAACATTAAGTGAAGTAAGGCGCGTTATAAAACCTGAAGGAACGGTATTGGTGGTGGAGTGGGAACAACCTCAAGGGTTGTTTCAAAAATTCATGTTCTCAATCATCAAACGGCTTGAATTTCAGAACTTTGAGCACTTTCTAAACAAGGATTTTGATCAATATTTCAAAAATAACGGACTTAATATCCTAGATGTGAGGCATTGTGATTATACAAGGATTTTTAAGCTGGAAGTATCTTAAGATAAACTGACTCCATACTTAATATAGAAAAGGTCTAGTTGAGTTCGTCAACTGGGCCTTTTCAAATTATATATTTTTATGAATTTAATGGAACTGAGAATGAATATGAGATAGAATTTAAGTATTAATCAGAATGATCACACGGAAAAATGTAATTATGTGCATCCAAGGTAGTGAAAGTTCGCAGAAATAATGAATAGCTGGAGGACACAGTCCTATGAGAATTAGATCAGTTTCCCTAGGAATCATTAGCAGAGAAGATGACATTTTAGTTCAAATCATTAATTTCCCTGGGATAAGTACAACTTTCTATCGACCTATCGGTGGGACTATTGAGTTTGGTGAAAATAGCAAACAAGCATTGATAAGAGAAATTAGGGAAGAACTGAATCAAGAAATTGAAGAGCCTATATTAATTTCTGTCATAGAAAACATATTCGGTACTGAGGATGATATGGGACATGAAGTGAATTTCATTTACGAAGCGAAACTGAGAGAAAAGACATTATATGATCTTGATGAGATAGAGGGAATAGAAGGAGATATTAAATATAAAGCTCAATGGAAACCTTTGAACTTTTTCAAAACAGATTCAGAAGATGTAAAGTTGGTTCCAGATGGACTATTGGATGTACTTTTAAAACAAGATAACCCAAATATAAGCATCATTAAGCATGTAAGAGCCAACTAAATTTAATATGAAATGAGATAGGAGAACAGAATTGAGTAGAGGGTTAAGAATTTTAATGGATATCTTCCTAATTGAAATTAAGAAATTAAATAAGAATAGTATGGTGAGATTCTTAATCCAATATCTCTTATGCATTTCACCCACCATTATAGTGATATCATTATTAATTCATTACTATCCAAATACAGGTTTAGGGAGGATTGTGGCATTACCAACGATTTATGTCATCAATACATCCATAATAGTAGTTGGAATGATCCTTCAAAAGAAATTTAAACCGTTTTTAAATTTTATGATATGGATCATGTTGATAATGATAACGATATCAATAGCTTTAAATGTTTATCCTCAAGAATCAGGACCGCCGGTAATTGAACTGATTTTCAAAAAGTGAGTTAAAAAATTTGGATAACAACAAGTTGCTCGAATCAATATACATATGGAAATTTAGAAGGACGTGAAGATCTTGAATTACATAAAACAAATAAGAGAGTTAGTAGGAACACGACCTATAATTATGGCAGGAGCATGTGTGATTCTTATAGACGATCAAGGTCGCTTGTTATTACAACAGAGAACTGATAATGGTTTATGGGGCTTACCTGGAGGTTCAATGGAGCCTGGGGAAGAAATGAAAGAGGTCGCAAGACGGGAACTATTTGAAGAGGTGGGTTTAGAAGCTACAGCGCTAGAGTTACTTGATATATTTTCAGGACCGGAACTGTATTATAAGTACCCACATGGAGATGAAGTATATAACGTAGTTGCTGCTTACTTATGCAAGGAATACTGTGGAACAGTTAAAGGTGATGGAGATGAAGTACAAGATATACAGTTTTATCACTTAAACGAGATACCAAACCAAATAAATCCTGCTGATTTACCTATAATAAAAAGATTTTTAAATGAAGTAAGACAATAAGGAACGTGAGGAGGTAACTCATGAAAGATAGTCAGATTGCTAGTTTAATAATCACCCTCCTAATCGGACTAATCACTTGTGTAACCGGATTCATTGTGAAGAAAAAACCTCCGAAAACGATAAATTCACTATATGGATACAGAACCAGGAGATCAATGAAGAACCAACTATTATGGGATGAAGCCAATAGATACAGTGCAGAATTAATGATCAGATATGGGCTGTTGTATACATTAATTGGTCTAATATTAAGCTTTCTATTTGAAGGGACTTATCTTTCACTCATTATTACTGGATTGATCTTTGTACCATTCACCCTCTTGATTATACAAACTGAAAAACGATTAAAAGAACTTGATGAAGAGCTAGAAAGGAAAAATTGATGTTGGGAAGAGATAATTGAATAAGCGAGTATCACAAGGAGGAATTGCATGAAAGACTATATAAATAACAATGAATATCAAATTAGCTTGCCGTACATAGGTGCAAAGTATGCAGCATTTTTTAGTATGATGGGTATTTTTTCTATATTAATTCATCAGATTTGGGATCTAGAGCAATGGAAAGAAATTTACATAACAATATTAATCTTATTAATAAGCGTCGTTGGAGTATCCATGATAAAAGAGATTAGGAAAAAACGTAGCATTGTTATAAAAGACAGCAATTTGATCGTTGATGGTGTGTTCCTTGAAGCTAATGAAATAAAATGTACCAATATCAATAAATATTACATAGAATTTGAAACGAATAAGAAAAGCTGGTCTCAGCGTGTGATCAGATTTGATTTTAAAGGCATAGAAAAAGAAACTCATAGAAGCAACTTAAAAGCATGGTTAAGGAGGAAAAAAATAACAATTAAATAAAAAGAAGGTATAAGAATATGAGTCATCGAACCTCTAATACCGTTATTAAAGCAATCCTCTTCGATTCTGGTAAGGTGTTGAATGGTCCTGTTACAGGACATTGGTTTATTAGCCCCAACTTTTTTAACTTTATCGATGAGGAGATTTTCTGCTCAATAGACAAGCAGACTAGAAATAAGGCATTTTATAAAGCCAATACCTATATATCAAATCAGAGTTTGATAAGAAATGAAGATGAAGAATTGTATCATTTCATTGAATTCTATAGAATTTTCGCTGCTGAATTGCCTCAATTAGGGTTGGGCGAAGATCAGATCAAAGCTATTGCGACTGATTTAGTTTTTAATTATGAAAAGTATAAGTTCTATACAGATGCGATAGAATTAATCCCGGAGTTGAGCAGGACTTATAAGCTGGCTGTAGTCTCGGATGCATGGCCATCTTTGGATAATGTATTTAAACAGGTCGGGTTAAGGGATTACTTCTCATCCTTTATAATTTCCTCAGTAAAAGGAGTCAGTAAACCGCATGAGTTAATGTACAAGGCGGCTCTTGAAGAATTGGAAGTCTCTCCATCTGAGGCTATATTCGTTGATGATAACATTAGAAACTGTGATGGCGCCGAGCGGCTTGGAATTCACTCTATGGTATTGAGCCGGGATATGAAGCAGTATTTATTTAACAAGATAACAAATCCCAAACACTTAATAGTGCGAAACTTAAATGACGTTGTGAGGAAATTAAAGTAATCTTAATAGTAACTCGAAGAGCACCATAGCATCGGATAACAACGTATTTACACACTAGGGATTTCGTCCTGCAGGCGCTAAAATAATGGAATAATATCAGACAACAAACGACCCAGCTTAAGATAAGAGTTATCTAAGGCTGGGTCGTTTTGTGAAGATGAGAACAGTAGCTGGAAGTATATCCAATTCAGAGCAACGGGGGATGAGATAATGAAAGGAACTCACATTATAGTTTTCTTTTTCATACTAGTTGTAGTTGGATTAATTGGATGTAGTCAGACCACCTCTTAATAAAAGAAGTGAATGTAGAGAAGCTTGATAAAAAAGTCTAACTCTTTGTTAATAACCTTGAGAGCAAGAATGGCGTTTTTTTATATTCGGTAGCAGGGGAAACAAAATATTTGGTAGTTAAAAATTCTAGTGATTACAAGGAGAAGAAGCAAAGTATCTTCAATCGATCAAAGCGCACATTTTGGATCAAATGTTAGTAATAAATATAGAAGAACTAAGTACAGATGATTACCAGGATAAGAGATTAGCTGCGACAAGAATTTACCAACTAAGCGGTGATAATGAATATGGGGAAATACAGATTTATAAGAATGGAAAAGAGGAGGCCTTTGATTTAGTAGGCGGATAACAAGGATCAGAGGTATTGTCACTTAGTGAGATCTCCATATAACAATAAAGAAAAAAGGACTAATATAATGAATACGAAAATAAGAACTCTAGCAATCATAATAGGTGCTTTGGTAGCTATATTTGTAGTAACGCTTGTTGCCTACGTTCAGGTAAACAAAATTGTATATGCAAATAGAGTAACGAACTATCTAATAGAAGAAAAGAAATACAGTAGAGAAGAAATAGCGTCTGTAAAAGGAGTATGGGGAATAAAATTACCGCCATTTTATTCGGTAGTTATTTTTAAAGATGAACCAGATGTTGAATATGTATATTTTGCACATAATGAAGTATTGCAGTTTAGTCATAGATCGATCCAAGAAGGCAGAGAAAATGGCATTACTGAATCGGAATTGAAACATTATGTTCCACTCGAATAACAATGTGTTTTCATTTTGACAAAACAAAGGTGAATTTCATGAATGAAAATATTAAAATCAGAGAATTTGATAAAGAGGATAGTCCAAAAATCTCAACCATTATTCGAGATAATTTAGTACACGTTAATAGTAAAGATTATTCCGAGAAGATTATTAATAATATGTATAGTATTTTTACACCTGAGTATCTCGTTAGTCTAGCCGGGCAGAGGAAAGTGTTTGTAGCTGTTTTAGAAAATTCGATTATCGGAACTATTAGTTTGGCTGGGGATACTGTCTATACTCTTTTTATTGATAAGGACCATCATCATTTAGGTATTGGACGGATACTTATTACTTTCATTGAAGGAATTGCCCGTGATACAGGAATCACATTGCTTAAACTACCCAGTAGTATAACGGCACAAAGTTTCTATGAGAAGCTGGGCTATCATGAAATCGATGTAGTTGAATCTGAAGAATACGGCAGAGATATTATTATGATAAAGAATATAAGTGATTGAGCGGGAGGATAATTCTATGGATATACGACTTACATTTAATGAGGATGTAGAGAACTACGATAGGTGGAGACCCAACTACTGTGAAGAGTTATTCCAAGATATTATGGGGTATGCTCAAATTGAGCAAGGTAACAAAGCAATTGAGGTTGGTATTGGAACGGGTCAGGCGACAAGACCTTTCCTCGAAACAGGCTGTGAATTAACGGCAATTGAATTAGGAGCAGACCTCGCAGAGTATTCAAGATTAAAGTTCCGAGAGTTTGAAAACTTTACGGTATGTAATACTACATTTGAAGAGTTTGAATGTCCAGATGACAGTGTAGATCTAATTTATTCAGCTACTGCATTTCATTGGATTCCAGAAGAAGTGGGTTATCCTAAAGCCTCAAAATTATTAAAAACCGATGGGACACTAGCATTATTTTGGAACCGCCCCTTTGTAGCACGAGAAATTAACGAATTACATCAGAAAATCCAAGCCATCTATCAAAAATACAGACCCTCTAATACCAAAATTATAGAAAATGACACTGCAAGATATAATAACATATCCAAAACTATTCAAGCTTATGGGTTCAGGGATGTTGTGTTTAAGTTATATCATTTAACTAGAAGCTTTTCTGCGACTGACTATATCGCACTATTGAATACATATTCGGACCATAGAACAATGCCATCCATTACAAAAGAAAGGTTTGAAGATGAGATTAAAGAAGCAATTATCAAGTTTGGTAATGTACTACATGTTTACGATACTATCGATTTGTATTTAGCCAGGAAATGATTTGTTCTCGTTGCACGGACTTCCCGAATGTGGTAAAAACATCATTGGCCGTATGGATTTGACTTATCCAGCTTTGTAGCATATGATGAATACATCAAAAATAATTGATGTATCGGGTGGTGAGAATAACCATGGATCATTCGCTACTGTTTGCTAACTATGAACGAAAGTTCAAAGCGTTGGCAGATCAGAAGCGCTTGTCGATTTTATATGAGATCAATAAGCGTTCTGAGGTATGTGTGTGTGATTTGGAAGCGATCGTGGATCTGCCGCAATCTAAGCTATCTTATCACCTCAAATTGTTGCTCGATGCAGAGTTGCTGAAATGCCGCAAAGAGGGCCGCTGGAATTACTACAGGATCAATGAAGAGGCCATGCAGTATTTATTGTCTGACGACGTTTGTTGTATTTTTTACCCGCCGAAAGGATAAGCGGGTAAAATTTTTAAATTATACATCAAAAAAAATTGATGAATTGGAGGTTTTTTTTCAATGGTCAAAATAGAAGTGTTCGAATCCGGTGGATGCTGCTCAACAGGTGTCACTAACCCGGAAGAAAAACGGGCGTCGATTCGCTTTGCGGTAGCTATTAGCCAGTTATCTCAAGCAGGATTCGATGTTAGTGGATATAACCTTCTGAGTGATACAACGAAGTTTGAAGAGAATGAAGCGGTAAAAGAGGTACTAGCGAGTGATCCCAGCAGCTTGCCTGTTACTTTACTTAATGGTGTTGTTGTGAAGACACGTTCATTACCCACCAATGAGGAATTGTCAGCGTGGACGACAATGTCTCTTGAACGACTTGAGGGCAAAGGAGAATGCATATGATACCTTCATTTGATGTGAACCAAATCCAAGTTACACCTTATTTGTTTTTCACAGGAAAAGGGGGCGTAGGAAAAACTTCAACGGCATGTGCAACAGCAGTGGCCTTGGCGGATCAAGGGAAAAGAGTGCTGTTAGTCAGCACCGACCCAGCCTCTAATTTGCAAGATGTTTTTCAGACGGATTTGGATATGAACTATAAGTCAATCCCGGAAGTACCTAATTTGTTCGTCACCAATCTGGACCCGGAGGAGGCTGCGGCCCGTTATCGTGAGGATGTTGTGGGACCCTATCGTGGTAAGCTGCCGGAAGTCGTTATTAATCAGATGGAAGAACAGTTGTCCGGATCTTGCACAGTCGAGATTGCTTCATTTAATGAATTTTCTCATTTGCTAACCGATCAGGCGTTAACAGAATCGTTTGATCATATTGTTTTTGATACAGCGCCAACAGGGCATACTTTGCGTCTTCTGCAACTCCCCAATGCCTGGAATGAGTTTCTGCATAATAGCAAGGAAGGCACTACACAAGGGGGCTTGCTCGCCGGATTGGATAAGCGTAAAGAGGTGTATAAGCAAACAGTCGATGTGCTCAGCGATCCACGGGCAACCTCTCTTGTGCTTGTAACAAGGCCGGATCACGCACCGCTCAAGGAAGCTGCCCGTGCATCCCAGGAATTGGCGGAGACTGGAATCAAGAATCAAATGCTAATTGTCAACGGACTATTGATGAAGCCACTTGTTGGTGATGACACAGCGGCAGCTTATACGAAGCGGCAACAAGACGCACTAGATCAACAATCTATTTTACTGCAAGCTCTGCCAACTTATGCCGTACCATTGGTGTCATTCAATGTGGCAGGGGTGGCGAATGTGCGTCGTTTATTCGCTGACGAGCAAGATGCTCCTAGTACTGAAGTGAATACGACAGAATTAAAGGTTTCTGGTCTGGCGGCAATTCTGGATGATATTGAGTCTAAAGGTCAACGTGTTATTTTTACAATGGGAAAAGGCGGGGTGGGCAAGACGACTACAGCGAGCGCCATCGCTGTTGGTTTGGCAGCACGGGGTCTAAAGGTACATCTTACGACGACTGATCCTGCTACGCAGCTAGATCAAATCATGCACGACAACATTAAAGGCCTACTCAGCATGAGCAAAATTGATCAAAAAGTTGAAGTGGAGAAGTATCGTCAAGAAGTTCTGGATAAAGCGCGAGAAACTATGGATGAACAAAGCATCGCCTATGCGGAGGAAGAATTAAATTCACCGTGTACTGAAGAAATTGCAGTGTTCCGTGCGTTTGCTGATCTGGTGGATAGAGCAGATAACGAAATCGTAGTGATTGATACGGCACCCTCCGGCCATACGCTGTTACTGCTCGATGCGACAGAATCGTATCATAAGGAAATTGCGAACGCTTCCGGGGAAGTACCGCCATCCGTGAAAAAATTGTTGCCACGGTTGAGAAACGAAGAGGAGACGGCAGTCATCATCGTCACCCATGCAGAAGTTACACCGGTGTTCGAAGCGGAAAGGCTCGCAGATGATTTAAGACGAGCGGGGATTCATCCCAAGTGGTGGCTGATTAACCAAAGCATGGCCTTAACCGGGACAAAAGATGTTATTCTACAGCAACGCGCAGCAAGTGAGCGAATCTGGATCCAGCGTGTGGAAGAAATTTCGGGCAACCACTATGTTGTATTGCCTTGGCAATCCCGTGAGGGGAACCATAGCGAGAAGCAAAGTGAGCTGAATAATGCCGGAGTCACGCTATTGCCGGAACCACGTACCGATGAGGGGTGTTGTGGACCTAAGGCTGGTTGCTGCTAAGAATTTTATTGGAGGATTAGAGTTAAATAAAAAACTTCTACTAGAGACATTTCTCTGGTAGGAGTTTTTTTTATATTCATATCATTTGTCGATGTCCCCGCTGATGTAGAGCTGATTCATGCGAATGTTGGTAATACCGAACAGGCAAGTGAGGTATTTAAAGAAGCTGCTGTTGTCTATCATTGTGCTAAACCGAACTATACGAAATGGCCTGAAGAATTCCCTCAGCTTACGAAAGGGATAATGAAGGGGGCGATGAAGGCCGGAGCCAAACTGGTATATGCAGACAATCTATATATGTATGGGCCCTCCCAAGAGGCATATCATGAACAAATGCTAAATCTAGCCGTAGATAGTAAAGGAATAACCCGGGCACAAATGGCCGATGAAATTCTGAAAGCACATGACAAAGGGCAGCTTCGAGCAGTTATCGGTAGAGGACCCGATTTCTATGGTCCGGGGGTGTTGCATTCTATTCTAGGCGGGGATAGGGTATTTAAGAAGGCGTTACAAGGTAAGCCAGCGCAAGTCATCGGTAATATCGATGTTCCTCATACTCATATTTACATAAAAGATTTTGCTGCAGGTCTTGTTAATTTGGCATTAAACGATGCCGCATTAGGGCAGATTTGGCATCTGGCCAGCGCCGAAACAACCACCACCCGAAATTTAATCTCCCAAGTTTATTCACAGCTTCAGACTCCGTCTAAGGTACGTGCTGCCCCCAATTTTGTATTTCAATTCATGAGTTTGTTCAATCCCTTTATGCGAGAAATGAGAGAGATTGAGTACATATATACGACCCCTTACGTAGTAGACCATAGCCAATATGTGCAGGAATTCGGAAATCACACTACTCCACATGCTCAGGCTATCGCGGAAACGATTGATTGGTTTCGCAGATAGCCCCTTGACGGAAAATTATATTTTATCTATAATTCAATTAATCAATTGAATATATTATAATCGCATATACAAGGAGGTTATTCCCCATGGGAGCAACTGCGCTGACTAAACAATCTTTTCAAAATGAAATTCAATCTGGTGTTACTTTGGTTGATTTTTGGGCCTCTTGGTGTGGGCCATGTAAAATCCAGCTTCCAATCGTTGATGAGTTGGCAGGCGAAATGAAGGGTCAAGCAACCCTCGCCACGGTCAATGTGGATAATGAACCAGAATTGGCTTCACAGTTCGGTGTAAGAAGTATTCCGACACTGTTATTGTTCAAGGATGGACAACTGGTAGACACAATGGTCGGCGTCAATCCAAAGAATGTTTTGAAGGATAAAATCTTAAACCTGGTCTAATGGCTAAGGTTCGAAAATCCCGGTAGTACGTATAACAAGTGCTGTCGGGATTTTTGTATACGGAAACCCTGTAGTAGTAATAAACAGAACGCCCCTTCTCATGTTGAATAGGGTGCTTCATTTCCTTTACAGTGTTAACCGGAAATATGCAGCACTGGGCGGAAGCGGACTTCCGCGTACACTGAATTTAATTGCTCTTTGAATGGGGGGCCGTATGAAAGAAATTACAGAAATAACCTCAATAGCAATGGGACATGATTTTCTGGAAAAGCATGAGTTGAGCTTCCTGTACGTGTCCAGACCAGAATGCAGTGTATGTCATGCAATACTGCCCAAGCTAAGGGGGCTGCTGGAGGCATACCCGGAAATTCACCTCGGACATATTGATGCCAATGTGGTGGAAGAGGTAGCGGCACAATTTTTGATTTTCACTGTACCTGTGATGCTGCTAATGGCAGGTCAGAGGGAGTATATCAGAGCCGACCGGTTTGTCGTCTTTGAGCGATTGCAGGAGCAATTAGATCAAATCTATGCGTTAGTAAAGGAAGAGGAGTGATTGAAATGGCTGATACAACCATTAACATGAACACTGTTTGGTATAAAGGGGCTAAGGGGGATGGCCGGATTTCAAGTGATAATCTGAAGACGCGAATTGCGATCCCTCTGCTGAAAGGCGGTAGCGGAGACGGGGCGGAGCCTCAACAATTGCTGATGTCTTCGGCTGTTCAGCTGAAGCGCTGATTCTAAAAGCGGAAAAAGAATGCCATATTGGTCAGCTGCTCATCAGAGGAGGCATTCCAGTGGGAACAGTAGGCAAGGTATCTATAGATAACGGGGAAGATGCAACCAGTAATTTTATTGAAAAGCATGGTCTGGATTGGTGATTGTTGCACGGACCTTTAAGCGGCGAAATTATTAGGACTCTTTAATTGAATTGTATTCCTGTATTTGGTATTCTCTTTGGAAGAATCTCAATTTTTGTTGGGGTAGAGGAGAGAGAGTCTATGTACATTAAACAGACGATTGAGCAGCTTACGCCTTATGTACCGGGGACCCAGCCGCAGGTAGACGGGCCGATGATCAAGATTAATGCCAATGAGAATCCATATCCACCGTCGCCACGGGTGAAGGAGATATTGAGCGGGTTCGATTATGGGCAGCTGCGCTATTATCCTGACGCCACCAGCCAAAGGTTAAGGGCGTTAATTGGGGCGCATTTCAATCTGAGTTCCGGGCATGTGTTCTGCGGCAACGGTTCTGACGAAATTATTGCCTATCTGTTTCAAATCTGTCTGGAAGAAGGAGACTCTATCGCCACTCCTTATCCTACATATACCTTGTACAAGACGATCGCGGACATTCATCGTGTACATACCGAATATGTGCCGACACGTGATGATTTCTCCATCGACATAGAGGCGCTCATTAATACAGGGGCTAAAGGCATTTTTATTGCTAACCCTAATGCGCAGACGGGACTGCTGTTATCGCTTGCCGAAATTGAACACCTGCTCCAGAACTACGAGGGGTTAGTGGTCATCGACGAGGCATATATTGACTTTGCACCAGCGAATGCATCGGCTTATGAGCTGGTTGCACGCTATCCGAATCTCGTGGTGCTACGTACCTTTTCCAAATCCTATTCATTGTGCGGTATCCGGGTGGGGTTCTGCTTGGCGGCTCCGACACTGGTGAATGCCTTGGATAAATGCCGGGATTCCTACAATGTCAGTCACCTTAGTCAGCTCATGGCCGCGGCGGCCTTTGAAGATCAGCTGTATTTGCAAAGGACAATTAAGCAGGTTGTTTCTACTCGTAAACGTGTCAGTGATACGCTGATTAGTCTTGGTTTTGAAGTGTTGCCTTCGCAAGCAAATTTTCTTCTATGTAAGCCACGGCATCACGCTGCCAGTGATATCTATGATTTTTTGAAGTCAAAGCATATTTATGTCCGTTATTTTGACGCTCCGCAGCTCTCGGATAAGCTGAGAATTAGTGTGGGGACGGATGAAGAGATGGATGTGCTGCTGGAGCAACTGACCGAGTTTATTAGCAATTAGATGTACACCTATCATTAAAAAGCCAGCGAATCCCCTGAACTGCACCTCCATTGTTAGTCGTGTCTAACTAGTGGGATGCAGTTCATCCGATTATTGGGGACCAGCTGGCTTTTACTGTGTTAGTGAAAATATCTCTGCTCATCAAGCAGATCGTGGAGAAATTCAATGTTCATTGAGGCGAAGGTCTGCCTCTCCCTTGTTCCTCTGTTAGTTGCTCACCCGGAAAGCCTCCCAGGCCCCGCCAACAGCAGTGCGGTTGGCAACCAGCTTGCCTCCGTTATTTAAATCACAGGTAACATACAAGTTATTGGCCAACGCTTGCAGTGCAATCGTGCCATTCCCTAAATCCACACGATTAAACTTCTCCCACTGCTGAATGGTTGTAGCTTTGGCGATCAATGCACCACCTGTATTGAGATCTGCGGTGACATATTTACTATTGATTTTGGACTTGAGGGAGACTGTGCCATCCGAGTTCGTGACTAATTCAAAGAGTTCCCAGTCTCCTGCAGCTGCTCTGTTGGCGACCAGTTGGTCATTACCGTAATTTTCAGCAGAGACGATTTGCTGATTGGCTTGGGCAACCAGGTAGGAGTATCCTGTTGGATTGGGTGTCACATTACCAGTTACCTCTGAGTAAATGGCCTGAAGCAGCGCTCCAGATCTGTCATTGCTGTACTCCCAGAACATAATACCGCCCAGAGCGTTGTTCTTCACATATTGTACCTTCAGAGTGAGCGATTGCGGATCGTCATAAGAGATGAAGGTATTTCCATTAAACAAGTAAGGGGCTTGTGCACTGCTGTCCCAATACCGTGTATATCCGTTCTTATTCAAATATTGGCTGACAATCGTGTTGTAATCCGGTTCGAATCCCCCGGAACCAGGTCTGTCGAGGCCATTATTGCTATTCTGCACGCCTGTCCAGGACCGGCCGTAAAAGGCTCCCCCAATGACCAGTTTGCTTGCGGGAACGCCGCCATTTCGGAACAAATTGACCGCAGAGGTTACGCTAATATCTCTTCCAGACAAATTCGTATGGTGACCGGTCGTCGCATCCCAGCTTCCGTGGAAATCGTAAGTCATCAAATTGATCCAATCCAGCAGAGGCGTAATATTATTAATTTCCACGCCATTCAGATAGCTGCTGCTGGCTCCAGCTGCAATAGTCAGCAGGTACTGCTTGCCATTAATTTGGCCTTGCGCGTTCAGTTTGTCGCGAACCTTGGAGAGAAGCAAGGTGAAATTTTGTTTATCCTGCGGCCGTGCGGTTGTGCCTGCTGCAGGGTTGGTTGGATATTCCCAGTCTAGATCAACACCATCCAAATTATTGGCGGTCACCAGTTGCACAAGACTGTCTGCAAAGGTTGTACGAGAAGCATCTGTAAGTGCTGCATCAGAAAAACCGTTCGCACCCCAGCCCCCGACAGATAACAGAACCTTTAAATCTGGATTCCGGGATTTCAATCCCACCATAGTTTGCAGATTCGTACGGTCATTATTCGTAATCGTGGCTCTGCCGTTGGAGATCAGGGCAAAGGAGTAGTTGATATGAGACAACTGCTCTGCTTTGATATCATTCGCGGTCAAGTTGGCCCAGCCAGCCACATAAGCGATGATTTTCTTAGGAAGAGGAGCGGCATCGGCCTGCTGTGTTGGCCCAACGACCAGGCTTGAAGCGATAAGAATGAATGACAAGAAGAAGAGCATAACTATTTTACTGATTGATCGGGTAGTGCTAACTCGATTTTTTTTCATCACAAATTCTCCTTTTTGGTTTGAATTTTAAAATCTAGTAGCCTATCCATACCCTCCTCTCCAGGCGGACCACGCCCGTTCATTCGTATGTCTTTGTCTCTCATCCATCTTGCTGCGTAGCTATGCCTATTAACGTCCATCACTCTCATCCTTTCTGTTCTTCACAGAATTACGACTATCGTGAGCGATAAATAACATAGTATGTAAGCGCTATCTATTATTTTTAGAACGTTCATCGATTCTAGCAAAATGCACAGGGAGAGACAGCATAAATAGAGTTAACGTAAATAAGTTTAGATAAGGAATGCAGGTCAGAATAGAAGAAGGTTGTAGGTCTGGAAGAGGGAAGCGTAAAGCAGTGAAGGGTAGTAGCATTAATAACTGGAAGTTATAGAGTGCGTAGGATGGGGGGAATGCAGGGTAGATAACAGGCGTTTATCTGCCATATGAATGTGAGTTTTGTTTCGGCAGGATTAAAGAACTTTGGAATCTTTGTAAAATTAAGGATAGTATAGAGATGCAGTATTTGTCAACTAGATTTAGAAAATTGTATTTAAATGGGGTATTGGGACGAAATTTAAAATTAGGTTAAATGAATAGAGTTTAGTTTATAACCATTCTTTCCAAATCAAATATAGCCAATTAGTTGGTACAATTAGATTGATTCAGCTTGAAAAAGAGGGTGGCATGCGCTGTGATACATGAAGCCGAGAATGTATTAGCACACTATTCGCTGGTGGAACCTGTCATTTGGGGCGACATTTGCAACGCTTCTTGAGTGGATCGAAAATACGGTAGTCTCAAACAGGAAGACTATGATGTGATTACAACCGTTCTACAAATTGTAAAGGAGCAGATAACCGAATTGGATGCAAGAGGGAACTCCTGAGGCGTTATTCATGCGAATTTTCAATTGGGAAATATCGTAGTCTCTGAGGGAAATACTTCGCTAATAGACTTTTGCTTGTTTGGGTACGGACATTATTGTTTTGACTTGGGCAGCGCCTCTTCCATGCTTAAAAGTGAACTGCGTACAACCTTTTTGGAGGGTTATGCTTCATTAATGATCCGGAGAAGAATGGCTGGATTAAAGAGCACGCTGCAAAAATATGCAGAATGCATTGTCGAGATTTTCTTGCTGGCAAAGAGGTTTACTACTCGTTGTGAGGGTATTTGAGGCTGCTTCCGGGCAGTCTTATTTTTTATTTTGGCGACCATACGTAACTTTTTTTGGAGTGAATGTCACAAATGAACTACTTTTTCAGTTATACAGCTAGAGAGGAGGACGCCAACGTGAATGAAGATATAAACGAAGTTATTAACAAGGTGAAATTAGGTGATACGGAGTCATACGCCACGATTATCCGATGTTTTCAAAGAAAGATATACTTGTACTGCTATTATCTTCTCTCCAGCAAAGAAGAAGCCGAAGATGCTACTCAAGATATATTTATTAAGGGATATAACAACTTACGAAATTTCACTCCAACTGTATCGTTCTCATCTTGGCTGTATAAAATTGCTTATCATCATTGCATGGACCTTTTGAAAAAGAGAAATAAGTTTCTGGATCTAATATTCAATTATAAAAAAGAAAAGCAGCAGCCCATTGCAGATCAATCCAGTCGCTATACCGATTATGTCCACGATTTATTAGAGCGATTGAGCCTTGAAGAGAGGAAGATTCTATTGCTGCGTGCTTTAGAAGAATATTCTTTTGAAGAAATTGCTTTAATTATGGATTTGAAGCCCGCCGGGGTCCGCAAAAAATATGAAAGACTTCGAAAAAAATTACTTGCACAAAAGGGAGGGATTCAAAGTGAACAAGTCTATCGACATGGATGATCAAGAAATTTACCATATTAAAAAGATGATTCGAGAGACATCTGTTGAGCTTGATTTAACCGACCGAATCATGGAGTCTTTTATGCCAAAAAGGACTAAGGCTACAGGACATTCTCGCTTGCACCAAGGATGGCGTAGAGCAATGATATCCATTGCTTCAGTTGCCGCCATTGTAATTATTGTTACCGGAACTGGATTTATATCGCCAACGTTGGCAGCATCCATAAAACAGATTCCAGGCATGAACAGTATTTTTAAATTGGCTGGTGATCTTGGGTTAAAGATGGCAGATGAAAAGGGGCTTGTGACGGTGCTGGATACAGGGGCTACACATGATGGTCTGACATTACGAGCGACAGCGATTACTTTCGACGGCACACGTGTATCGATTGGACTTCAGCGTGAAGTTCTAGATCATGTTCAGTCTGCGGAATCTTTATTAGCCGCAATCAAAAATGTGGAATTAGCGATTGACGATAAAGATATTCAAACTTACTCGGCCGCTGGGTATAACGATGTTGGTATTTTCATTAATCCAACTCAGGATCAAAATACGGCGATACTGCAATTTGCTGATTTGAAAAATCAGGGCGGGCAAGCACTCCCTGACACCTTTAAACTCTCGTTGGAGTTGACACTGTCAGGAGCTCAAGAACCATTTAAATTGACTATCCCTGTAACAATAAATACGGAGAACAACCTTGTTCTAAATCCTGCCATACAGCGTAAGTACGAGAATATTAATTTAACGCTTGATAAAATTGAATTCACACTAATTACCACTAATCTGACAACAAGGATAGAATTGCCCGAAGGAATGAAGATAGCTGAACTTCAAAGCTCCCAAGGCATGATCGGATACGATTTATTTGATGAGACGGGGAAAAAGATTAAGCTGATATCCGGCAATGGATGGAATGCGGAGAATGGTAATGTTTTGATTACCGATACTCGCTTTGAACCTTTTGAGTCCATTCCTAAATCGATAACTTTAAAACCGTATAAATATATTTATAAGGATAATGACTCATACCTGTTTCAGTTAGATGCAGATGGGCATGTAAAAGTAGAATATATTCCTGAGTTGGAGATTACGCTGCCCGTTGTGGCACAATAGAGGCGTATTACTGTTACAATACCTAGCCTGTAGACGGGAGTGAATGGCATGATGCCCATGCTTTTTCGTATCGATGGAGGTGGCTCTGAGCAAAGAGTTCCAACGCGTTCAAGCGAACTTTGCTTAGAGCCTTCACCATACTGAAGAGTGAACTCTTTGCTTCTCTATATACCGAATTCTGCTATATAGATAGGAGCAAAATAATGAAATATCAAAATGCACAACAGATGCTACCGGCAGAATTACTGCATAGCATTCAAGAATATGTACAAGCAGGATATCTGTATATCCCAGCCCGGCAAGGGAAGAAAAAACAATGGGGCGAATGTTCCGGGTATAAGCAAATGCTGCAAGACCGTAATGAAGAGATCATGCGTAATTTCCGTTCAGGTCTAACCGTCAAGGAGCTTGCACACAATTACTATTTGAGTGAACGCAGCATTAGACGAATTATTCGCGGTCAATAAGGTGGACACCTTTGATTCTGTATCATCTATGTCCTTTGTAACGCTCGTTTCATGTTCTACACTTATTCTTAAAGGACATGAATTCAGGAGGTACGGATGAACCATTATCAACTGCTCGACATTGAATTTGAATATAGTAGTCAAAAACAGATCATTACCCCGGTTTTGCTTCAAGATGAACGCGATACGATCCTTGTAGATTGCGGCTATCCAGACTTTGAACCTCTCCTTGAAGCAGCAGTGAACAAACATGAGATTACACTACGTTCTCTCACCAAGCTGATCATCACGCATCACGACATGGATCATGTCGGATCACTTGCCGCACTGAAACGAGCATATCCGAGCATCAGTATTATCGCCCATGAGATCGAAACACCATCTATTGAGGGTAAAACAAAATCAAAGCGGTTGGAGCAAGCGGAATCGACATTTGACGCTTTGCTAGAGGAAGCCAAGCCGCAAGCGGAGCAATTTATCCAATTCTTGCAGTCCATTGAGCCGGCAGCCGTTGATCAGACGGTATCTGGTGGGGAATTGTTGCCCTGGTGCGGAGGGATAGAAATCATTCATACGCCAGGGCATACGCCTGGTCATATATCACTGTATCTTCCTGCGAGCAGAACTTTAATTGCCGGAGATGCGGTCGTCATTGAGCAAGGTGGACTTGAAATCGCCAATCCACAATATACATTGGATTTGCCGAAGGCCGTGCATTCAGTTCAGCAATTGCTTGAATATGACATTGAGCAGATCGTTTGCTATCATGGGGGGCTTTTTCACGGCGATGTGAAGCAAGCCTTACGAAAACTCGTAGATATATATCAATCATAGCAAAGCATCCAATGTATTGGTACAGCATGTAACGGTTGGCGGGAAATTTTAAATATAGCAGAACTATAGCTACTTTATTGCGGAAGCAAGTTGTATGATCAAGTCGATAGGCAGAAGGGGGCGATCTAAGTGGGGATTACTATGCCAAAATATAGGCTGGAGCTAGCAGACAAAGAAAAGTTTGCCGTCTACCAGGTGATCTATGCCGATACAGATATTGAGATGTGGTATGACTGGAATACACGTCTTCAAGATACTCAATTTAGTGATCAATGTTATTGGGTTCTGCGTGACGATGTGAGAATCGGCGGTGCAATAATCAATGATGGGACGGTAATGTACCCCTTTTTAATACCACCTTTTGCTGACCGAACGGTCTTTTGGAGAGCACTATTTAGTTGCAGTGATGATATTAAGCACATTAATGGACTCTTACAACAAGATGTCAGTATTTTGCTTACATTCGGATATAAGCTGGGAGCGGTTCGGCAAGTCATGTGCTGCCCGGCTGATGATAGCATAACAGCGGTGCTACCTGATGGATTTTCTGTTCGTTCGCTAGATGAGTCAACAGATATTGCCACGATAGCGAAGATCCTTATGGAAGGATATGCAGGGGGAATTGACTATGAAACTTATGGCGCTCCTGATGAAGCTAAGGCCATAGCAGATGTTCAGCACCTGATGAAGGTCTATGAGCACCGCAATCTTTCGGTTTATGTTTTTGATGAGCAAGAGCAAGGAATTGCCGGGCTTTGTATAGCTGGTATCTATGAAAAAATGCCCCTCGGTTTTGCGGAAGTAGGGGATTTATGCGTTCTTCCTAAGTATAGGAACAATCGGCTCGCCGAAGCTATGCTCAACAATGTGAGGTCAACCGCTTATGCGCATTCACAGGTAGTTAAGCTTTGTGTGACTGTTGGTAATGAGGCAGAGCATCTTTATCGAAAAGTTGGCTTTTATCCGGGACCCCAATTTGCAAATATGAGCAGACAATAGGCTTTGTTAATTGATCCAATCCTCTCGCTTTACCTTCATCAAATAGCTGCTGCCATCCAGCGGAACATAGCAGCAGCTTTAGTTCCTTGACCTCCAAGGGTGCTTCACTTCTACTTATTAAGGATATTGTCCTCAAGCACTTCATATTTGTCCCCATACTGCTTGATAATATGCTGCTCGCCCCAATTGCACAACGAATCAAGGATATACTTCAGACTTTCCCCATATTCACTCAGCTCGTACTCCACCTTTGGCGGAACCTGGTTATAACTAATCCGGTTAATGATACCGTCACTTTCCAGCTCTCGCAACTGCTGGGTCAGCATCTTTTGTGTAATGGCTGGCATCAATTGCTTGAGCTCACTAGTGCGCTTCTTGCCATGGGTTAGATGACAGAGGATTACGCATTTCCACTTCCCGCCGATGACCTCCAGGGTAGCCTCCACCGAAATATTATATTTTTTCTTAACCAATGTCATGGTTATCCCTCCATTTGTTAGAGCTAAATATCCTCATAGGTACTTTTTAGTTACTATGGTACTTTGAAGTGCGTACTATTCGTTTTGAATGTTTTAAACTATCATAGCACTTGCAAGTATTGATGACTAGGGCTTGGCCGAGTGGCATATTATAAGCTCAGCAATTAATCATAGATGGAGGAAGATATAGAATGGCTAACAATCTGCAAGATACAACAACCTTGTCCAATGGGGTGAAAATGCCGTGGCTTGGTCTTGGAGTCTTTCAAGTAGAGGAGGGTGCTGAACTGGAGAATGCGGTGAAAACAGCCATTGTCCACGGTTACCGTAGTGTGGATACCGCTGCGATCTATGGCAATGAAGAAGGGGTAGGCAACGGAATTCGCCAAGGACTTGAAGCTGCCGGCATTTCCAGAGAAGAACTGTTCGTGACTTCCAAAGTGTGGAATGCGGATCTCGGTTATGAGTCCACCATTGCTGCATATGAACTGAGCTTGAAGAAGCTTGGGTTAGAATACCTCGATTTGTATCTGATCCATTGGCCTGTAAAAGGCAAGTATAAAGAAGCCTGGAGAGCGCTTGAGACCCTTTATAAAGAAGGGCGTGTCAAAACGATTGGAGTCAGTAACTTCCTTGAGCACCAGTTAAAAGACCTGCTCGAAGATGCTGAAATTAAGCCCATGGTCAACCAGATGGAATATCACCCGCGCCTGACGCAAAAAGATCTACAAGCCTTCTGCAAAGCACAAGGCATTCAATACGAAGCCTGGTCTCCACTAATGCAGGGCCAATTGCTAGACAACCCTGAGCTGCAAGAAATTGCTGCTAAATACGGCAAATCTATTGCACAAATCATCTTGCGTTGGGATCTTCAAAACGGTGTTGTTACCATTCCGAAATCCACCAAAGAACACCGTATTGTCGAGAACGCTTCGGTCTTTGATTTCGAGCTGTCCGCAGAAGATATGAAACGAATTGACGGATTGGATCAACACCTGCGTGTCGGCCCAGACCCGGACAACTTCGATTTTTAATAGTGCATGAGCCTAAGTCACTCCCTCGTTCTAAATGGAATGGGTGGAGTGATCTATCTTATATCAGGGTATGTGAATACAAAGGAGGTATGGATATGAAGCTACATGTAGAAGGCAAAACCGCACTGGTGACTGGATCAACATCAGGAATTGGCAAAGCGATTGCCAAATCGCTGGTGCAGGAGGGTGCAACTGTTCTGATCAATGGACGGCATGAGGATAAGGTGAATCATACGATCCGAGAAATTAAGCAGGAGCACCCGGAAGCTGAGCTATATCCAGCGGTGGCGGATCTGGGAACAGAGCCGGGCTGTCAGAAGCTTTTGAAGGAATTCCCGAAAGTCGATATTCTTATCAACAATCTGGGGATTTTCGAGCCTGCTGAGTATTTTGATATTCCGGATGAAGAATGGTTCAAATTCTTTGAGGTTAACATCATGAGCGGAGTTCGGCTCAGCCGTCATTATTTGAAGCAGATGCTAGAGAGCAATGAGGGCAGAATTATCTTCATCGCCAGTGAGGCTGCAGTGATGCCTTCTCAGGAAATGCCTCATTACAGTGCAACCAAAACGATGCAGCTATCGCTTTCCCGCAGCTTGGCTGAGCTGACGAAAGGGACAAAGGTGACGGTGAATACAGTCATGCCGGGCTCTACATTAACAGAAGGCGTAGAAACTATGCTGGGCACCCTGTATCCGGAGGATAAGCTGACGATTGAGGAAGCGGAGACCAAGTTCATGAAGGAGAATCGTCTAACCTCCATTATTCAAAGGCTGATCCGGCAGGAAGAGATTGCGGATGTTGTCGTCTTTCTCAGCAGTCCGCTGGCTTCGGCAATTAATGGCTCAGCTATGCGAGTGGACGGCGGCTTGGTTCGCAGCGTATTCTAAAGCTATAGAAATTACAACTATAACTCTTGTCGTACTCCTTGGCGTATTGCTACGGACTACCTGATTACTGGCGATAACCGTGCCTTGTCGCAGCTTAATCAGATGAACAGTTGGATTCAGACTAAGGTAGGGGGCGCACCTGGCAGCATCAAGGATGGCTACAAGCTGAATGGAACTGTGTTCGGCAGCTACAACAGCGGTGCCTTCTATGCACCGTTTGGGGTTAGTGCAATGACCTCTTCAAGCTACCAAAGCTGGTTGAACTCAGTGTGGAACCATACGGCGAGTAGTTCTGCCGAAGGCTACTACGAAGATAGTATCAAATTGTTCTCGTTGCTTGTGATGTCAGGCAACTGGTGGACATATTAATGGTTCTTCGTGTTTTCCTCGTTTCCCAATTAATCTCCCAGGGATCCGGCTCTTTGCCGGATTCCTTTTTGTTTATACACCGCCAGCGATCTATTCTGGATCGGCAAGCAGATTTGCTTGTTCAAGCGAGGGGATGAGGAATTTAGGATCAATAGGGGATGACATTACGATGAGAACAGTGTAGGTTCCATAGGGATCGCACTGCTTGCCGAATTCTTCAAGTGATTTGGTAGAGTCGGTCATTACTTTCAGCAGGTAGTTGTGTTCTCCACTAATGCGATAGCATTCAACAACCTCAGGTGCAGAACGGCAAAAATCCAGGAAGGGATAACATTCCTTTGTCCTAAACAGTACATAGGCCGCAGCACCTTTGCCGATTTTCTCAGGGGAGATCACTGTGCGATACGCCTCAATGACCCCATTCTCTTCCAGACGGCGTACTCGCTCAGTAACGGCTGGTTGCGATAGGCTGACAGCTTTCCCTAACTCGGTCATTGAAATTCTCGCCTGATTTTGCAAATGAAACAGAATCTGCTTATCTATATGGTCCATGAGAACGCTCTCCTTTAATTCTGAATAATTCCTCTCAAACTACCTCATTTTCCTTTGTAAAATGAAGCAACTAACTGGTTTGTCTTATGTAATCAAAGGGACTTGATTTATATAATAAACTCACCCCGGAAAAGTAAGCAACATGATATTGTTCAGAGAGGATGAGTGTCATTGAATAAATTATATTGGAACAAAGAGAAACAAGTGAATTTGCAAGCACGTATAGATGAGGTCATCGATCATACGCTCGCCGATAAAAGGTTAGCAGGTGCCGTTGTTAAAGTATCAATTGGTGGGGACTTGGTGTATAACCGTGCTGCCGGTTTTGCTGATCGGGAGAACAATTGCCCCATGCATGAGGATGCGTTGTTTCGGCTGGCCTCTGTATCTAAGCCTATTGTTTCTACAGCTGCTTTGGTATTGGTATCACAAGGCCGACTGCACTTGGATGACCGTGTAGACCGCTGGCTGCCAGAGTTCCGTCCACGGTTGCAGAATGGTGAAGTTGCGACATTGAGTATTCGTCACCTGTTAACACATACCGCCGGACTGACGTACCGCTTTTTTCAAGAAGAGAAGGGTTCCTATGAGCTTGCGGGTGTATCTGATGGGATGGATCTGGCGGATATCACATTCGAAGAGAACCTGCGCCGACTTGCTTCTGTGCCGCTTTTGTATGAACCAGGGACGCAGTGGAAATATTCTATTGCTACAGATGTGCTGGGCGCAGTAATTGAAAAGGTAGCAGATGCACCGCTTGGGGACGCTGTGCGTTCGCTGGTGACAGGCCCTCTGGGCATGAGTGATACCGGGTTTACTGCAGTCGATCCGGAGCGGCTGGCTGTTGCTTATGCTGATGATCCTGCTGAGCCACGTCGCTTACTGGATTTTGATACCGTACCATTTGTAGAGGGGACGGCAGGTTTCCGGCTTGCTCCTGTCCGGGCAACAGATGCGACAGCTTACCCTTCAGGTGGAGCGGGTATGGTCGGCAGTGCGGGCGACTTTTTGAAGCTGCTGGAAGCCTTGCGTAAGGGGGGAGAACCCTTGATGAAGGAGGCAGTGGTTCGAGAGATGACTACCAACCAGATCGGTGATCTTCCAATGGCTTTTTGGCCAGGCAGAGGGTTTGGTTTAGGCTTTATTCTGCTCAAAGATCCGGCTGCCGCAGCTACTCCTGAATCACCGGGGACTTGGCGTATGGGAGGCACCTATGGTCATTCTTGGTTTGTAGACCCTTCGCAGCAACTCAGCGTAGTAGCGTTCACGAATACTGCACTGGAAGGCATGTCAGGCAAGTTCACTACAGATCTTACCGAGGCCGTTTATGCCGGGATCAAGCAATGATAAGAACAATTAATCCCCTTTTCTCCTTGTTATTATTGTGCTGTGGGGTGCTGCTCATACCGGTGGTTTAATCGTAGTTCAGTTATGGATCACTGCTGAAAAGGTGCCCCGTATCAACTAAATATGTAGGTTAATAATAAATCTAGTTACCAGTTCATCACGTTAATTACGTGTTTGAGCTGGTTTTTTAGTGCTCGTCATCATTCTCAACATCCCGGCGCGTATCCTCCTCTATGGATTATTTGGTTCTTGTCAATTTTCAGACAGGGGATTAGAATATAAGCATTGGCTTATATAAGTATGGAAGGAGGAACTAGATATGGAGCCACTGGCCGATATTGCAGATGATATGAAGTTGTTGGGAGATAAGACGCGTCTGGCGATGCTTTCACTGTTGAAGGAGCGGGAGTGGTGCGTGTGCGAATTTGTGGACATCTTTGATATTTCACAGCCAGCGGTCAGCCAGCATTTAAGAAAGCTAAAAACTCAGGGCATCGTTAAGGAGAGCAAACGCGGACAATGGGTACACTATTCCCTGAACGTCGAAGATAAGCCGCATATCCAGGCTGTTCTGGGTCAGATGCCGGATTCCAAGACGATCCTAGCCCTTTTGAATAAAAAAGAAATTGTTGCTTCTTGTGAGTGATATGCGCTTGAAGTAACAAAACTCTGTTTTAATATAAGTATATCATTATATGATTATATTTGTTTTTGATCAGAAACAACTGGAGGTTGTAGCAGTGGCCGCTTGGGCAATTATTATATTTTTAGCCACACTAGTATTTGTAATTTGGCAACCTAAGAACCTGTCCATTGGCTGGTCTGCCTGTGTCGGGGCGCTCCTGGCGTTACTTGCAGGGGTAGTAAGTTTTAACGATGTGCTTGATGTCACCGGGATTGTGTGGAATGCGACGTTAGCCTTCATTGCCATTATCCTGATCTCATTGATTCTAGACCATATCGGATTTTTCCAGTGGGCTGCCTTACATATGGCACGCGCTGCCCATGGGAATGGCCTTCGGCTGTTCGTCTATGTGACTATTCTGGGAGCTGTGGTGGCGGCGCTTTTTGCCAATGATGGTGCGGCGCTGATCCTGACCCCGATTGTGCTTGCTATGGTGCGTGCCTTGAATTTTGATGAGAAAAAAGTGTTCCCGTTCATCCTCGCTAGTGGGTTTATCGCCGATACGACCTCATTGCCGCTTGTCGTCAGCAATCTGGTTAACATCGTGTCCGCCGATTTCTTCGGCATCACCTTCATGGAATATGCGGGCCGGATGATCATCCCAACCTTATTTTCACTGGTGGCTAGCATTCTGGTGTTGTTTCTCTTTTTCCGCAAAGTCATCCCGAGGAAGTTCGACAGCGCTCAGCTAAAGAATCCTGTAGAAGCGATCAAAGACAATCAGATGTTCAAGCTGTCCTGGGTCGTGCTCGTGATTCTGCTTATCGGCTATTTCGTCAGCGAATTCCTGAACATCCCCGTGTCGGCGGTAGCGGGGGTGATTGCGATTTTCTTCCTGCTGATGGCAAGGAATAGTCCGTCCGTCAACACGAAGGAAGTGATAAAGGGAGCGCCTTGGGCGATCGTGTTTTTCTCCATTGGGATGTATGTCGTGGTGTATGGGCTGCGGAATGCTGGTCTTACAGATTTACTGGCAGAGGTGCTGCGGGCGGCGACAGATCAGGGGTTATTCGTTGCAACGATGAGTATGGGCTTTATGGCAGCGATCCTCTCCTCAGTGATGAACAATATGCCTACGGTACTAATTGATGCGCTCGCCATTGATGCTACACACGCGACAGGAATCATGAAGGAAGCCTTGATATATGCGAACGTTATTGGGTCGGATTTGGGGCCCAAGATTACCCCGATCGGTTCGCTGGCTACGTTGCTCTGGCTACATGTACTTTCTACTAAAGGCGTGAAGATATCCTGGGGGACGTACTTTAAGACAGGAATTATCCTGACGGTTCCGACACTGTTTATTACCCTGTTGGGACTCTATATATGGTTAATTATTCTTTAATATAAAAGGAGATTAGTGAAAATGGAGAAGAAGACTCTATATTTTCTATGTACAGGCAACTCTTGCCGGAGCCAGATGGCCGAAGGCTGGGCGAAGCAATATTTGAGCAAGGACTGGAATGTCTACAGCGCCGGGATTGAAGCCCATGGACTGAACCCCAAAGCGGTACAAGCCATGAGCGAAGTCGGTATTGATATCTCTGGCCAAACGTCTGATATTATTGACTCCAACCTTTTGAATAACGCAGATCTGGTGGTAACCTTGTGTGGCGATGCCGCAGATAAATGTCCGATTACCCCGCCGAAGGTGAAGCGCGAGCACTGGGGGTTCGATGATCCAGCCAAGGCTCAGGGACCAGATGAGGAGAAATGGGCAGTATTTCAAAGAGTCCGTGACCAGATCCGTGCACGTATTAAGCAATTTGCGGAGACAGGAGAATAAGGATGGCGGGCTATCACGAACTTATTGAAGGTAAAGTGTATATCGGCGGGGAGAACGGTTTGCTGGAGGCGCTTCAGGAGCAGGAAATTTCGGATGTGTTTGATCTGAGAGACAACGGCACCAAGGCAGAGGGTTTTCCAGACCATGTTAACCGACATCATCATCCGATAGTGGAGCATGAGAACGGGCAGGAGGCCTCTGTACAACGAGCAATCCTGGCCATCAGCGAAGCTGTAAGCAGTGGGAAGACGGTCTATTTTCACTGCGCAGGTGGACGTAACCGCACAGGAACGGTTGCCACGGGACTACTGATGGAACTTGGGGTAGTTTCTACGGTAGAAGAAGCTGAAAACTTAGCCAGAGAAAAACGTCCGGATATTCATATTAAAGGTGCAATGCGTGAAGTATTGAACCGATTGTACCCGACTGGAGTTTAGTCATTTTAAGAAAACCTAAGAATGAACTAGTAATGAAATTTAAGGCTTCCTCCGCTACTTTGTGAAGGGAGCCTTTTAGCGATGAGTGAAATTTGAAGCCAGCTTATGGTCAAGCACAATCTATGCTTTTGTACATTTATAGCACATCGTGTAAGATGAATTCAGATGTTCATTTCGTACCGAAGGAGCTGTGTCACGATGTCACAAGCTGAAACTATAAAGCTAACTTCTCTATCAACTAAAGGGGGCTGCGGTTGTAAAATTGGTCCTGCCGATCTGATGCAAGTTCTGCGTAGTCTTCCTCCGACTGTACCTAACCCGGATCTGCTGGTTGGATTGGATACCAGTGATGACGCAGGGGTATACCGTTTAAGCGATGAGTTGGCTTTGGTGCAAACCGTCGATTTCTTTACCCCGATTGTGGACGATCCGTATTCTTTTGGTCAAATTGCCGCAGCCAACGCACTTAGTGATATTTACGCCATGGGCGGAAAGCCGCTGACGGTACTGAATATTGTAGCTTTTCCTATTTCGGTTCTGGACAAAAGCATTCTTGCCGATATTTTGCGCGGTGCGGGCGACAAAGTGAAGGAAGCTGGAGCAACGCTAGTAGGCGGTCACTCCATTGATGATAAAGAGCCTAAATTCGGACTGGCTGTTACAGGTCTTGTGCATCCTGATAAGGTAAGAACGAATGCCGCAGCACGCTCGGGCGACAAGCTGATCTTGACCAAACCTATTGGTGTTGGCATCCTAACCACTTCTATCAAGAAAGACCAGTTATCGCCGGAAGAAACAGAGCGGTTGACTACTGTAATGTCTACACTGAACAAAACAGCCGCCGAAATCATGGCGCCTTATGATGTCCATGCCTGCACGGACGTTACCGGCTTCGGATTATTGGGGCATGGCTCGGAAATGGCCAAAGGCAGCGGGCTCGGGCTGATCATTCGCCAAGCTGATGTTCCTGTGCTTCCGCGAGTTAGGGAACTGGCTGAGAAGGGATTTGTTCCTGGAGGAACCAAGAACAATTATGCCCATCTGGAAGGACAAGGCAGCATTTTGTATCCGGAGGAGATGGATCAGCTGAGCCGCTACATTCTCTGTGATGCAGTGACCTCGGGCGGTCTGTTGATCGCTGTAGCTCCAGAACAAAGCGAAGAATTGCTTAATGAGCTTAAGGGTGCCGGCGTAGAAGCGGCATTGATCGGAGAGGTAACGGAGGATCACCCTGGGCAGATCTCGGTGATATAGCATAGCCTTACGTCAGAGGAGAGAGACTATTGTTTGAGGATATTTCGCTGGAAGACTTGAGAAGACTGAAGAACAGAAAGCAATTTACGGTGATCGATGTCCGGTCTCCTTCCGAATACAAGGATGCCACGCTTCCGGGCAGCCTGAATATCCCTTTGTTTGATGATCAGGAACGGGCAGAAGTAGGGACGCTTTATAAGCAGACCAGTGTGCAGGCCGCTAAAGAACGGGGGCTGGAGATTGTCTCGGCAAAGTTGCCGACCTTCATCAAAGAGTTCGCTGCCATCCAGGGGGACAAGGCTGTGTTCTGCTGGAGGGGCGGCATGAGAAGCCGTACAACGGCCACTGTGCTTTCTCTGATGGATATTCATGCTTACCGGCTGACTGGCGGCTATAAGGCCTATCGTAAGTGGGTGCTGGATGAGCTGGAGAATTATGACTTCAAGCCAAAGTCTTATGTGATTCATGGCAATACCGGTACAGGGAAAACAAATCTTTTGCATCGCTTAAAAGCATCCGGTCATCCCGTTCTGGACTTGGAAGGCATGGCTGGGCATAGAGGCTCCATCTTCGGGCAGATTGGACTGCATCCGCACAATCAGAAGACCTTTGACAGTCTGCTAATGGAGGAGTTAATTGCTCTGGAGCATTCCCCTTATGTTCTGTTTGAAGCGGAGAGCAAGAAGATCGGCAAGGTGGTCATGCCGCAGTTCATGGCCCAGCAGAAAGAAACCGGGACCCAGATCTGGATAGAGCTGCCGATGGAGGCCAGAGTGCAACAGATTCTGGAGGATTACCAGCCGGAGCTTTTTAAGGACCAGTGTATTTCAGCTTTTCGGAGCATTAAATCCCGGATCCATATTCCGATTGCGGCAGAGATTGAACGGAATTTGCAAAGTGATAGGTTCGGAGAGGCAGTTGCACTGCTGCTGGAACATTACTATGATCCCAAGTATGACCATTCCTCCAATCAGTATGAGAATGTCGAGCGTATTACGCTATCGGTCAATAACTTGGACGAAGCAGAAGCGGCGGTACTTTCTTTTTTATCAAGTCAAAAGCATTGAGTTAATCTATAGATGTTGTCTAAAAGGTTCCTTTCACTTGTGTGAAGGGGACCTTTTGTTTTACGATTTATGTATTTTAGAGGGGGGCAAAATCCTTATGGCAAGAATAGGCTGTTATCACGCGCATTATTCCAATATTGAGCACATCGAGAATGCTTTGTCCGGCTATGAGGTGGAGCTGGTACATTTTGTAGATCCAGGCCTTGATCGCATAAAAATGGACGCTGATTTTAATAATGAAACTGTGGAAACCAAGGTGAGAGAGACCCTACATTGGATTTCGGGTTGTCATGTGGATGCCATTCTGATTACCTGCACTTTTTTTACCGCAGTATATCGGGAAAATCTTCACCCATTGCCCATTCCCGTCATAAAGATAGATGACCCGTTATTTCAGGATATCTGTCGCTCTGCTGAACCTGTCCTGTTCATTTTCACCAATCCCAATACGGTTAAAGGGACGATGGAACAGTTCCAACATTATTGCCAGGCGGCGCGTCATACGGTGCTTGCAGAAGCCCGCATGCTGGAGCATACGTTCAGTCTGATCATGCAGGGGAAAAAGGATGAGTACACCGCACTAGTGTCGTCTGGCTTAAAGCAAGCGGCGCAGGAGAACCCAGGTGTTCGCATCGTTGCTGCCCAGCTCTCCATGGCTCCTGCGGCTCGGAAGGTGGAACAGGAAACAGGCATACCTATCGGTAACCATCTGAATGCCTTGACCGGTTATATGATTGATAAGCTCTCCTTAGGGAAGAAGAAATATATAAGATGAACAAAAGAAAGAAACGAAAAGCGAGGAGGAGCGAAGGGGGAAGTTTGGAACTGTAGGAGCGCAGCGTTCGCCTGAAAGCTTTCCGCAGGAAAGCTCGCATCGGAAGCATAAGCTCTCCAGATTTCAACCGCAAGAAGAGGTTAATAAAGGAAATCTGGGGACAACAGCGACCGGAAGTCCAAACATTCCACCGCAGCGACGACGGAGCCTTACGTTAGGATCTTAAGTTCATCTTATATAAATGAATTTAAAATGAAAATATTTGAAATGAAAATCTATTTACATTTTACATGGAAGGGACTATAATTCAACTATAAAGTTGCATCGAGGAAACTTTCGTGTATATAGACAACTTTCCCGGGCAAGAGGAGGGATAGATATGTTGGAGCAACAAGTTGTGGAACAAAAGTTGATAAAAGAAAAGAAAGTTAAAATATCTGCACAAGCTGTATTGGACGGAGAAGTCAAAGGCCTGAAACGGCTACTACCTTTTCTCGGACCTGCCTTTATAGCAGCGGTTGCCTATCTCGATCCCGGTAATTTTGCCACCAATATTACTGCGGGGTCCAAATATGGATATCTGCTATTATGGGTGATTGTCGCATCGAATCTGATGGCGGTATTGATCCAATCACTGTCAGCCAAACTGGGCATCGCTACCGGCAAGAACTTGCCAGAGATTGCGCATGACCGTTTTCCGAAGGGCGTATCGATTTTCCTCTGGATTCAAAGTGAACTTGTAATTATCGCTACAGATTTGGCTGAGTTTATAGGGGCAGCCTTAGGGTTGTATTTATTATTCGGCATCCCGATGTTACCGGCCGCTTTGATTACCGCAGTTGGGTCGTTTGCTATACTAGAGCTGCAGCGGCGCGGGTATCGTTCATTAGAAGCGGGAATAGGGGCCATGGTATTAATCGTCGTGCTGGCGTTTACTTTCCAAGTGATTGTATCCAAACCGGATATGGGCGCAGTAGCCGTAGGCATGTTTACCCCCAGATTCGATGGTGTAGACAGTATTCTATTGGCCGCAGGTATTCTGGGCGCAACGGTAATGCCACATGCCATCTACCTACATTCCTCGCTGACGCAAGATCGTGTGGTCGGCCGGGATGAAGCGGAGAAGAAGAAGATCTTCAAGCTGGAACTGGCGGATATTATCATCGCTATGATCATTGCGGGTGCGGTCAACATGGCGATGATTGTAGTCTCCGCGGCATTGTTCTTCAAGAACGGGATGGTGGTTGAAGACCTTGATGTTGCTTTTCATCAATTCCGTGAGCTAGCCGGACCTGTTACCGCCGTTTCCTTTGGACTTGGGCTACTCATTGCCGGATTGTCCAGCTCTTCAGTGGGCACCATGGCCGGAGATGTTGTTATGCAGGGCTTCATCAATAAAAGAATCAATTTGTACCTGCGCCGGGCGATTTCCACGATTCCACCACTCGCCATTATTATTGCCGGTGTGAACGCAACAGACGCGCTGATTATGAGTCAGGTGGTGCTGTCGTTCGGGATTGCTTTTGCACTCATTCCTTTGATTATCTTCACAAGCAACCGTGAAATTATGGGTGGACTGGTCAATCTGCGGATTACCTCCATCACAGGCTGGATTATCTCCGCGCTGGTGGTTCTCCTGAACTTATTCTTGGTCATTGAGATGCTGTATTAAAAAAATAAAGCTCCATAAATAAGCCCAGGCCACTTATCCTTGTAGAACGGATAAGTGGCCTGGGCTTTTGATATGCAGTATGCGAATAATTTAGCGTCTGAAGTAATCGGCCAGCCCGTTGGCGATAGCCTGGGCGGCTTTTTTCTGATAGGAGGCTGTGCGGGCCATCGCCTCATCAGAGGGGTTAGTGAGAAAGCCCAACTCCATCAGAGCTGAAGGAATCGGATTCTCTCTAAGGATGTGATAATCACCGAAGGACACGCCGTTGCTCTTCAGGCCGATGCCTTGTCCCAACCGGGCTTCAATCGCCCGAGCCAGCCTGAGGTCAGTGCCTTCGGAATAGTAGAAGGTCAATGTTCCGGAAATTTTCTTCGGTGAAGAATTATAATGGATGCTCACAAATGCATCCGCCCCAAGCGTCTTGCCGAGCGCAGCACGCTGAGCCAGTGAAGGCTTCACGTCTTTCGTACGGGTCATCTCGACCCGGGCGCCTGCCGCCCGCAGGTAGTCACGGACATAGAAGGCCGTCTGCAGGTTCAGGTCCTTTTCCAAGGTCCCGTAGGTAGTGCCCAGCATGCCAGGGTCACTTCCGCCATGGCCGGGGTCGACCACGATCAGCTTGCCCTTCAGGCCGCCGGAAGAAGGAGGTGGAGCGCTGCTTGTGGAGTTTGCTCCGCTACGGATGTATTGATCCGCGACCCAGCCGGTATCTCCGCTGGCTGTGCGGATTTTGAGCCATCCGTTCTGACGTTGCAGGATGGTTACCGTATCCTGCGCTTGCAATGAACCCAGCGCGCTATAGCTGGTGCCTGGGCCACTCCTAATTCGCAGGGAGCTTGCAGTAACCGTTGCTTTGGCGCTCACGCTGTTTCCAGTGGAAGTCTTGACTGTTGGTGTTGCCTTGACCGCTGTGCTCGTTCCGGCAGTGGGCGTACCGCTCGTCTTCTGAAGGTAGTAGCCAGCAACCCAGCCGGAAGTTGAACCGGATTTGACCTTTAGCCAGCCATGCTGTTCGTCTGTGACACTTACCACCATACCGCTCTTCAATGTCCCCGTGATGACTGCATTCTTGGCCGGCTCGCTGCGCACATTCAGAGAATCAGCATTTACCTTGGCAGTATAGCTGACCGCGGCAGCGGCTTTGGGAGGCTGCAGCCCTATGCTGAATATGCATAAGGCCAACATAGCAATGCCTAATAGTTTCTTCATAGGTACCTCGCTTCCGGGAGATATTCTGGGGCTGAATCGGTAAGAACCAGCCTTGGGTTCTTTACCCAATTCATGAATCAAGGAATTAGATAAAGCCCGTGAAGCTATAGATTATACCATGGAGACGCTGCAAAAAAATCAGGCAGAAGACCCTTTTATAGGGAGGCTGGAGAGGTCTTTTTGGCAATTTCCCGCCGTACGACAGGGGCTACTTCGGTGGCCAGCAGTTCGATAGCCGATGCCACCTTGCTGAAAGGAAGTCCGCCGATATCCAGTTGAGTCATGAAGCGGTTGTGTCCGAACAGTTCATGCTGATAGAGGATTTTCTCAATAATTTGCTGAGGACTGCCCACAGCCAAGGTATTATCGAAGGCGGCGTATTGACCGAACTCGCTGCGAGACACTGTATATCGCTGGTCTCGGCTCGGGCTGATAGAATTACGGTAGCTGTGATAGTATGGATAAAATTCATCTAGCGCCTGCTGCGTAGTATTCGCAATATAGCCATGACTTGTTATAGCAATCTTCAGAGATTCGAGGGAATGGCCGGCCTCCACACCGGAACGGCGATAGCTATCGGCAAGCTCCTTGAAAGGTGCTGGATTTCCGTTCAGGATCGCAATGGCCAACCCTGCACCCAGTGCACCGGCTTTCTCGGCACTCTCGGGTGATCCTCCGACCCCAACCCAGAGCGGAAGCTTATGCTGTACAGGACGAGGCGCAATCTCTGCATTTCTGAGAGAAGAGCGGAACGAACCCTCCCAGTTGATAATCTCATGTTGATTCAGCTCTAGAAGGAGCTGAATGTTCTCGGCGAACAAGCGATGATAGTCTTCAAGGTCATAACCGAACAGAGGAAAAGATTCGAGAAAAGCGCCGCGCCCGGCGATGATCTCGGCCCGTCCATTGGACAGCAGGTCAAGTGTGGCAAAATCCTCGAAGACCCGGACGGGATCAATCGTACTAAGCACGGTAGTGGCGCTGGTCAGCTTGATTCGGCGTGTGACCTGGGACACAGCCGCCAGGACGACAGGCACCGAGGAGATGACAAAATCCAGCCGGTGATGCTCCCCGACACCAAAGATATCAAGTCCTGCCTCATCAGCTAGCTTGGCGGCAGCAATCACCTCATCCAGCCGCTGTTGCGGGGAAATCGTTTTTCCAGTGTGACAGTCGGTCACAATATCTCCAAGCGTATAAATGCCAAATTCAAATTCAGGTACAGCCTCTTGTTGTATAGGATTACTCATTCTTCCGAACTCCTTGCTATTCATAGATTAATTGGTTAAAGCATGTCCGTATGGATGCAATACATGCATTATATCATAATCACTTACGAATTGTAAGTTTGTGAGTTATTGTTTTTATGTTTGTGTGACATATTACTGTAATTATTTGGGTTTTCGTTATATTCTAAATTATAGCAAAACGAGGAGGAATTAATCGCTCATTAGAGGAGGCGTTAAGTAGGTATGGCACTAAGAAAAAGAATGAAATCCTATATTCATGCGACTGTAGCCACATTGGGAATACTGCTTGTTGCAGGTCCCGTCCAGTCTGTTGCAGCGGACTCACCTACTTCTTACATTGGTTCAAATTTAGGTAGCTATTATTCCAATTTACCCTCGCCTGATGTTCTATGGAGCAACACCATGGATACTCCGCCGCCATACTACAGGATGGGCGATGGGGTTATTACTGTTGGAGATGGGAAGGTCTATGCAATTCAGAAGGGGCAACTCCTTGCTATTAATGTGCAGTCCGGTACAATCATGTGGAAATATGGCTCTAAGTTAACAGCGCCGCTGCTCTATCAGGATGGCATAGTGTACATTTCATCGGAAGCGGGAACTCTCTATGCTGTTAATGCTGCAAGTGGCAAAAACAAGTGGACTTCGTCGGTGAATAGCAAGGATGCCAAACTACTGGTTGTTAATAAGGATCAGTTGTTTGTGAGCAATGGTGATATTGGCGCTTACAATCTGAAAAATGGCCAATTCCAGTGGCGTGATCAGCTCAGTGAAAAGCTATTCGATCAGATCAAGGTGGAGGATGACCTTATTTTGGCTCAAAATGAGGTATCTGGTGCCTATTCATACAATGTCTTGCATGCGTTTGACCGATACAGCGGGAAACAACTTTGGGATAGTAGTCGCCATGATCTGCCGATAGCATCACAAGCAGGCACGCTTCTTTCACAAAGAGAGCCCACCTTGCTGGATCATTTGCCCGTGACCACACTGGATACACTTGATGCAAAGACGGGGAAAGTAATCAAGACGGTGGAATATAACCCGACCAATCTGGATACAGCTGCAGTCAAGGAGAGTTTGAATAGTGGAGGAAAAGCATGGATCGGCGGGGATCGGATTTATATTCACGGGAACCGTAGCGTATATAGTTATCCGTTGAATGTAGATCCTGCCAAGGCTACTAAGGAGTACTATTCTATAGCTGAGAATATGGATTATGCAGCAGGGCCATACGATGGAAGGGTATTATTCAGCAATGGAACAGCGATCTATGGGGTCAAAACAGCTAATAAATCCCTCGTTACATACAGTGGGCTGAACAACTCTATTGCCCGTTTTGACCTTTTAGGTCATGGCATGTATGTGGCACAGAGTGACGGAAGTCTGACGGCGATCAACCTGATTACAGCTGCCCCTGTATTAAACATTAACCTCACAAGCCGATCGTTCGGGCCAACGATACTTGAGAATGGGATTATTATCGTACAGGGTGAGCGTAATCTTGTCGCGTTTAAAGAACCGACGGCACTGCGAATGAATTAAAAGAATATGTAAAAAAGAGAGGGGGATCGGATGGAACCGATGTCCCTCTCTTTATATGCTTTGGATCGTAATCACTAACGTTTATTATGGGCCGATAAACGCCTCTATTCACATTGACTTTCATGCAGTTATACCAGATATTTATAGTAAAGATTTAAACTACTAAATAGCTTGCTTAATGCTAGCCTTACTCCACGAAACGGCGGTGGGACACATGACGGGGCATCAGTCGGATAAAGAAGATTCCCGGTTAAAAAACGTGCAAGGCGGGGAAGGAGCAGGTGAAGCTTTTCTCTCCCCGGAAGAAACTTGGACAAGTGTGAATTCTGGTGTAACTGGATTGCTGGGTTATTCAGAAGAGCAACTACTGGGACGGCCATTGAGCGAGTTTTTACACGAAGACTACAAGGAGCTTTATCTTAAACGAATGGGAGCGCTGGCAGCGGGCGAGGTCCCTTTTTTTGAGTGTACGGTGAAGCTGTTGCATCAGGATATGAGTCCTGTTGCTTTAAGCATTCGGATCACGCGGATCAATGAACCGTCGACGGGGAAGCTTCTATTTTATACGGTGCTGCTAATGGGACTATCAGAATCCGGATACAAAGAGAATCTTCTATGTGATAGCCCTGATTTGTTCCGGCTGATTACGGATAAAGTCCGGGATGTCGTATACGTGGCGACACCGGACAGCCTCTGTCGGTACTGCTCGCCTTCTGTTCACGAAGTGCTGGGTTATGAGCCGGAACAACTGGTAGGGCAAAATGTCAGCAGTTATATTCATCCAGATGATCTCATGGCGCTCCAGATGCCGGGCGCGTTGGCTTATAGCAGTGTTCAACTGCGTACCCGGCATGCGGAGGGGCATTATTTGTGGATTGAGTATACGCTACGTGTACTGGAGGAGGAAGGCGTTCGTGGCATTGTTGCGGTAGGCCGCGACATTACAGAACGCAAAACAGTAGAGCGGAAGCTGCAGGAATCCGTGGAGCGCTACACATCCCTCAAGAAATATAACCATGATGCGGTGATTTCCCTGGGGCTGGAAGGCGATATCATCAATGGGAACGACAAGGCCTGTGAATTGACGGGATATACGATCCCTGAGCTGGCTGGAATGAACGTATCGAACATTGTGGGAGCAGAGCACCTGAATGACATTCTGGAGCATACTTCCGGGAAGCACTGGGGAGAACGGAACATTGACCGAATCAGACACAGGGATGGTCATATGGTTGAGGTGCTGACCAGTATTGCACCTATTGTCATTAATGGAAACCGGGTAGGGTTCTATATTATCGTCAAAGATATTACTGAGCAGAAGAAGCTCATGATTGCCAAAGAGACGGCCGAGCAAACGAACCGCGCCAAGAGCGACTTCCTGGCGATGATGAGTCATGAGATCCGCACACCGATGAACGGAGTGATCGGGATGACCGATCTGCTGCTGGAGATGAGCGAGCCGCAATCGGTACAGCACGAATACCTAGAGATTATCCGCCAGAGCGGAGATACATTGTTGTCGATTATTAACGATATTCTGGATTTTTCCAAAATTGAGGCCGGCAAGACGGAGCTGCACGAGGATCGTTTCGATTTGCGGCTCTGCATTGCGTCTGTAATGAGTGTGCTATGTCATAAAGCGGAGAATAAAGGACTGCACATCGAGACTCAGGTGAATGCTGAGGTGCCCACACATCTGCGGGGAGATGGGGAGCGACTTAAGCAAGTATTGCTCAATTTGGTGGGCAATGCGGTCAAGTTCACCTATACTGGCAGCATCGTGCTGGAGGTAAGGGTCGCAGAGCGGAAAGAAGGCAGAACCCAGCTGGAATTCTCCGTCTCCGATACCGGGATTGGTGTTCCGGAAGAACTGCAGGACCGTTTGTTTGAGCCCTTTTACCAATTGGATCATTTTATGAATCGGCGGCATGAGGGGACGGGGCTTGGACTAGCCATCACGAAGAAGCTGGTGGAGCTTATGGGCGGACAAATTACCTTGCACAGGAGAGCGGAGTCAGGGACCACGTTCGTGTTCACCGCGGTTTTTCTGGATGACGAGGATGCCACACTAGCCGAAGTAGGGCAGAACGACGCACACTCTATGACTGGAGCCGAGGATCGTCCCTTGCGGATTCTAGTCGCCGAAGATAATGAGATTAACCAGATTGTTCTGAAAAAAATGCTGGAGAAACGCGGGCACTTCGTGGAGCTGGCAGCTGACGGAACCGTCGTTATGCAGCGAATAACCAGCGGATCTTTCGATCTGGTCTTTATGGATATACAGATGCCGCGCATGAACGGTCTGGAGGCTGCGAAGTCCATCAAGGAGACGCTCCCGCCGGAGCAGCATCCGATTATTGTTGCGGTAACGGCGAATGCACTGAAGGGTGATCGGGAGCTGTGTCTTACAGCAGGGATGGATGAATATATTAGCAAGCCGATCACTAGCGAGACCTTAACGGGAGTGATCCGCAAGTTTTTTTAAAAGCGAGCGCAGAACTGGGAAGGATAGGATGGGCCGGAAAAAAGGCTTATTCTGTCCTTTTTGCTACGGTATTAGGCGTACCGTTAGGAGAAAGATAAACTGAAATAGTGGGAACACACAGCTCTGACGATCTTCTCCCTCCACTGGAAACGAAGTTCGGATCAAGCAGGTCATTGTCATTTAGAGTGAAATCGTTTATTATGGATAATAAAGGTCTATAATAATGATGATTGTGAGAAGGGAGGAGAGAAGCTTGCAGTTTTCCAAAAGTACAGATTATGCCCTGCACGCCTTAATTCATCTGGGACACTCGGAGCGTTGCAACAACGTCGGAATCAAGGAGCTATCGGGAGCACTTGGTGTTTCTGAAAGTTACTTATCCAAAATCATGTCCAAGCTGAGACAGGATGGAATCGTACGTGCTGTGCCAGGGGTGAACGGCGGTTACGAGCTTGCCCGGTCAGCGGATCAGATTACGTTTCTTGATGTGATTCAGGTGATTGAAGGAAGACAGCAGCTTTTCGAATGTTCGAATTCTAGTTCGCAGCAGCATCAGTTGTTAGCGGATGAAGGAGCTGTGCAGAGGGATCAGAAGCATTCGGAGAAAAATGAATGTTTGGTTGAAAAAGTTATGAACGGCGCGGAACAACAACTTCACCAATACTTGCGGGAACATACGATTCAGTCGGTATTGGATGAGGCGTCCAAGCGTTGCAGTCATGATGTGAACAAGAAGTGATGCACTTCTTGCACTCTAATTATGGATATTATAGATCCATGAAGAAGTATCTGAAACATGAACAGGCGGCAGGTTGAGAGTAGCTGTCTGTTTAAGAAATCCATAAACCATATAGAAAGAGTGAGGAACAACTATGAATAATTTTTTTGATGCAGCTAACTGGGAAAAAGCATGGAAAGACGATTCTGTCTTAAAGAAGATACAGAAGGCGGGAATCGATCCTACCAGATCTTTTGACCATAAAGCCAAGACTTTCAACGAACAATCGTTTAGCGAAGAAGGCAGAAAACGAACCCAACGGATCATGAACTGGCTTGAAGGGCAAGGCGTTACATTCGAAAATACCTCTGTTCTGGATATTGGCGCTGCATCGGGAGTATTCACGGTGCCGTTTGCGGAGCGCGGAGCCCATGTAACCGCCGTAGAAACCTCTCCTCCACAGGTTGAATTGTTGAAAGAAAACATCTCGAAGTTCGCCGAAGACGGGGTGAGGATTGTACCCGAACCTTTTGAAGATATCGACGTGCAGGCCAAAGGCTGGAACGAGGCCTTCGATCTTGTCTTTGTCTCGATGTGCCCGGTCATTCACAATTGGGATAGCGTGGAAAAGGTACTTCAATGCGCTCGGAAGTTCTGTTATATCAGTATGCCAGCAAGTCCTCCAGAGCATAGCCTGGTGAAGGAAATCTGGCCGCTTGTCACCGGTCAGCCCTTCCATACGAAACATATGGAAATGGGATACTTGCTGCACCTGCTGTATCTTAAAGGTTATGCATACGAATCGCTGATCACGCGGGAAACGAAAACAACTGAAGTCACGAGAGAAGCGGCGTTGCAGGAAGCACTGACTTGGCTTCGCAATCACCGTCTGCCTGTAGATGAACGGAATCGGAATATCATTGCTGACTATTTGGAGCAAGCCTATCCGACCGGCAAAGTAGTCATTCAGGAGGGGGGACGCTTTGGTAAAGTACTGATTCGACTACAGGATCAAAACATGTATTCGCGAGAGGATTGAGTCTGACAAGGTGTGTTACGTATTCTTGATTGAGTGAAGCGACAAAGCGTTAAATGAACCTCTTGCAACTGGCTTGATTTTTGATTAAGATAGCAGAAACCAGCGTATAATATGCTGATATACAGGCAAGGACAATGACGAAGAGAGTAAGCGCAAGAAGCGGATCTTAACAGGGAAGGCGTGCCGGAGACTGAGAGCACCCTCATGAGACGACCAGCGCCGAAGTTCACTTCCGAGTCGGCCCCTGAAGTGCCTTTGCCAATCGGCAAAAGCATGGGTAGGGTGGCCCGCACCCCGCGTTACCGGGTGAAAGACAGAATGTTCTTTCGCGGCAGAAGCAACCGCCAGGTTTCTTTGGAAATGCCGATTACCGGAGGTCATTCTAAATAAGGGTGGTACCACGGCTCCTCGTCCCTTGCGACGGGGGCCTTTTTGCGTTTCAAGAAGAGGAGTGGAAGGTATGAGTAATGTTGAATTGGATGAGCTGAGAGAGCGTCTGGATGGAATTAATGGTCAGTTGCTGGAGCTGATTTCCGAGCGGGCAAAGATTGTTCAGGAGATCGGTACCTTAAAGGAAAAGCAGGGCGTGCCGAAGTTCGATCCTGAGCGGGAGAAGCAAATGTTAGAGAAGCTGGTAGCGAGCAATAAGGGACCGTTTACCGACAGTACGATCCGTAGCTTGTTCAAGCAAATATTCTCAGCCTCCCTTGACCTGCAATCGGCAGAACACAAGAAGACTCTTCTGGTTAGTCGGAAAAGCCAGCAAGAGGACACAGTCATTACGCTTCCTGGTGATGTAACCGTGGGCGGCCTGTCTTCCCTGATGGTGGCCGGACCTTGTTCGGTAGAAAGCGAGCTTCAGACCCGTACCGTAGCGGCAGCCTTACAAAAAGCCGGAATTCGCGTCATGCGCGGCGGAGCGTTCAAGCCTCGGACCTCTCCGTATGATTTCCAGGGTCTTGGCATGGATGGCTTGCGGATTCTGCGTGAAGCGGCGAACGAATACGGCTTGCTGACGATCAGCGAGATTGTGGACCCGGCCCATCTGGAGCCAGCCCTGGACTATGTGGATATTATTCAGATTGGTGCCCGCAACATGCAGAACTTCGAGCTGCTAAAAGCAGCGGGAGAACTGAACAAGCCAGTATTGCTGAAGCGTGGACTCGCGGCCACGATGGAAGAATTCCTGCACGCAGCAGAATACATCATGTCGCGCGGCAACACTCAGGTTATGCTAATTGAACGCGGCATCCGCACATACGAAAAGTGGACCCGCAACACACTAGATATTTCAGCTGTACCGATCTTGAAGCAGGAGAGTCATTTGCCGGTGCTGGTGGATGTCACCCACTCCACAGGACGCAAGGACATTCTGGTGCCTTGTGCCAAAGCTGCACTTGCTGCCGGTGCCGACGGCATTATGGTTGAGGTGCACCCTGATCCGGCCACAGCATTGTCTGATGCGCAGCAGCAGTTGAATATTGATGAATTCAACACGTTCTTCGATCAAGTGAAGGCTTCGGGCTTATACAAACAATAATTTATATGTAACGCCATTAAATATACTGGATTTAAGATAAATTTGCAGAATACGAGAGCAATGGAGAGCTATAAGCGCTTACAAGGTGGCAATGTCTTTTTGTGAAGGTGACGGGTAGTCGGGTACAATAATTGGCATCAGCGTTGCACCGGACTTGGGCTTTACAAGAAAAGCCCTTAATACCCTTAACAACATAGGAGGATCACAGAATCTTGAAGCAGCTTACATTGAATAATGGGTGGTTCTCCAACACCCGCAGCGATATTCTTTCCGGAATGACGGTAGCCGTTGCGCTCATTCCGGAAGCGATCGCTTTCTCCATTCTGGCGGGAGTCAGTCCGATGGTGGGACTGTACGCTTCAGTTTGCATTGCAATCATTACAGCATTTGCGGGAGGAAGACCCGGTATGATCTCGGCGGCTACGGGAGCAATGGCAATTCTGGTCGGCACTTTGGTTGCTCAGCACGGGATCGAGTATCTGTTCGCTGCCACCGTGTTGGCAGGCCTAATCCAGATCTTGATGGGTACCCTTAAGCTGGGCCGGTTCATTACTTTTGTGCCACAACCGGTAATGACCGGATTTGTAAATGCTTTGGCGATCCTGGTCTTTATGGCCCAACTCACACATTTCAAAGGACAAGGCTGGATCATGTACGGCCTGGTGGCTCTGACATTGGTTATTATCTATGTGGTACCGAAGTTCACCAAAGTCATTCCGTCAGCTCTATTTGCAATAATCGCAGTTTCGATTCTCAGCATTTCACTGCATTTGGATGTGAAAACCGTAGGGGATATGGGCAATATTACGGCGGCACTGCCAGTATTTCATATTCCCCAGGCGCCTTTTACACTGGATACCTTGCTGATTATCTTGCCTTACTCCCTTTCGCTGGCGGTTGTCGGCTTGCTGGAATCACTGATGACGGCGACGCTGATTGATGATATTACCAGCACTGAGAGTGACAAGAACCGGGAAGCGAAAGGTCAGGGTCTGGCGAATGTTGTGACCGGATTTTTCGGCGGCATGGCAGGCTGTGCAATGATCGGCCAATCTATGGTTAATATGAAATCCGGTGGGCGCACCCGTCTGTCCACATTCGTATCAGGTATCTTCTTGTTGTTCCTGATCCTCGTTCTCGGGGATGTCGTCAAGCAGATTCCAATGGCCGCACTTGTAGGTGTAATGTTTATGGTCTCAATCAGCACCTTTGAGTGGGGTGCGCTCAAGACATTGGCCCGCGTTCCTGTGAGCGATGCGCTGGTGATGATCGTAACCGTGGTTACAGTAGTAGCAACGGACAATTTATCCATTGGTGTGCTGTTCGGCGTATTGCTTAGTGCCTTGTCGTTTGCCTGGAAAATCGCCTCGATCCGTGTTACCGTTCAGGAAGCCTCTTCTTTCAGAACCTATACGGTATCTGGTCAATTATTCTTTGGCACAACAAGCCATTTCGTTCAACACTTTCAATATGAAGCCGACCCGACGGAGATCACCATCGACTTCTCGCATTCGCATGTTTGGGACCAGTCGGCAGTGAGTGCAATTGCGAAGATCATCGGCAAATATGCTCAGCATGACAAGAAGGTTATCATCACAGGACTGAATGAAGAAAGCTCACGCCTGCTTAAGCGGGTTGGCTTATCCTTATCCGGCGGTCATTAGACTATATGAACAACCAGGTGTTGATATTTTCAGACCTGAATGAAACAGCTCTTTCCTTGGAGGAAAGGGCTGTTTTTGTTGAGATCCAATTTATTGAAACTGATCGGTTACAACCACCGTATAGAGGGTTAAGCCAGCAGCTGGGCTACCGGCTGCTCATGATAAGCAGGAGGAGATTAAATGAATGTGGAGTTGAACCCAAAGACAAAGCAGTTCCACCCGGGCAAACTAATTGGTGGTATTGTCGCTGTACTGGTTGTAGCTGTGCTTGGAACTAATGCATACGCTTCGGTGGAATATGGTCATGTCGGTTTGTACAAAACCTTCGGCAAGCTAAATGATAATACCTTGGCGCCGGGTATTCATTTTAAAATTCCGTTTATCCAGACTGTCATTCAGGTCAATACACAAGTCACCAAATCCGAGACCGATACCTCTGCGTCTTCCAAAGATCTGCAGCCGGTATCAACTCATGTGGCGGTCAACTATTCGGTGAACAAAGCTTCTGTCTTTCACCTGATGAACAATATAGGGGGTAATTATGATACGGTCATCATCAGTCCGGCCATTCAGGAGATTGTCAAGGAAGTCACTGCCAAATATCCTGCCGAGGATCTGATCACACGCCGTGATGTGGTGTCCGGGGAGGTTAGCGACCAGCTCAAGACCCGTTTGGCTAAATACGATCTGATCGTTAATGATATTAACATTGTTAACTTTAAATTCTCCGACGCTTTCAATCAGTCAATAGAAGCTAAGCAGGTCGCCCAGCAGCAGGCGCTCAAGGCCGAGAATGATCTGCGGCGGATCGAGATTGAGGCAAAGCAGAAAGTAGCTCAGGCACAGGCCGAAGCAGAATCGCTGCGGCTCAAGAAGCAGGAGGTTACTCCTGAACTGGTGCAGCTGAAGCAGATTGAGGTACAGGAGAAGGCGCTCGATAAATGGAATGGTGTCCTGCCTACCGTGACAGGAGGGGCTACCCCGTTCGTGGATGTTCAATCTCTCACACAGCAGCAGCCGTAAGGGCGCAGATAAAATTATCGAGAGTAAAAAGGAAGGTTGTCCTGCTTGCCTGAGGAAGGCGCGGGGCAGCCTTTTCTGTTATTCGCGGGAGCTGCTTCTAACATAAAGGTTGGACAAGCACTGCGGCCTGTTGTAACATGTATTCAACCTCTTTAACAGCTGCCTGAAGCATGGGGTGTCAGATGCCCTGTCAGCAGGACTTCCATAATCGGTTCGTGATAGAGTTCTCTTTAAGTGGTGAAAACCTATATTTGTTTGCGCTTTCTTAACCCTTGGAAGGAAGAAGGGTGTTTTTTTGCGAAAAATCAATAATCCATACCGGAATAATGAGAATTTTTTCTTTTCAAATAACAAGGTTTGTGAGAAAATAAGTCCAACCAATTATTTGAAATCATTATTTTTTAAATTATAAGGAGGAAATACCTATGTCAGAAGAACGCAAGCAGTCCTTTGAAACGTTGGCCGTTCATGCCGGCCAAGAGATCGATCCCACTACTTTGTCCCGTGCCGTACCGCTCTACCAGACAACCTCTTACGGCTTTCGCGATGCGGAGCATGCTGCTAACCTGTTCGCGCTGAAGGAGTTTGGCAACATCTATACCCGTATCATGAACCCGACTACTGACGTATTTGAGCAGCGGATTGCGGCGCTTGAAGGCGGAGCAGGCGCGCTGGCAACGGCTTCTGGCTCGGCGGCTATTTCCTTCTCTATCTTGAATATTGCTGGCGCGGGAGATGAAATCGTTTCTTCTGCCAGTCTTTACGGTGGTACATATAATTTGTTCTCAACCACGCTTCCGAAGCTGGGTATTAAGGTTAATTTTGTGGATTCCGATAACCCGGAGAACTTCCGTAGTGCGATTAACGAGAAGACCAAAGCCATCTTTGCAGAGACTATTGGTAATCCACAGGGGAACGTCCTGGATATCGAAGCGGTTGCAGCGATTGCCCATGAGCACGGTCTTCCACTGATTGTGGACAACACCTTCCCGAGCCCGTATCTGTTGCGTCCGATTGAACATGGTGCGGATATCGTGGTGCATTCTGCGACCAAATTTATTGGTGGTCACGGTACATCTATTGGTGGCGTCATTGTAGATGGCGGCAAGTTCGACTGGAAGGCCAGCGGCAGATTCCCGGGCCTGACCGAGCCAGATCCAAGCTACCATGGTGTAGTCTATACGGAAGCTGTAGGTCCGATCGCTTATATTATCAAAGCACGCGTTCAATTGCTGCGTGATTTGGGAGCATCGATCTCGCCTTTCAACTCCTGGTTGCTTTTGCAAGGTCTGGAGACACTGCATCTGCGTCTTGAACGCCATAGCCAAAATGCTCTGAAGGTGGCGCAGTATCTGGAAGCCCATGATGCGGTAGAATGGGTTAGCTACTCCGGTCTGCCAAGCCATCCATCCTACGAGCTGGCACAGAAGTATCTGCCGAAGGGCCAAGGTGCCATTCTTACGTTTGGTATCAAGGGCGGCAGCGATGCTGGACGCAAAGTGATCGAGAACGTGAAGCTGTTCTCACACTTGGCGAATGTCGGCGATTCCAAGTCGCTGATTATTCACCCTGCCAGCACGACTCACCAGCAGTTGTCAGATGAGGAGCAAGCTTCGGCAGGGGTAACGCCTGAACTGCTTCGTCTGTCGATTGGTACCGAATCCATTGACGATATTCTATATGATCTGGAACAGGCTATCGCTGCGAGTCAGCAGTAATCCTCTTCCACCAAGCATCCTGTGCTACTTGGTTATCAGCCTTTTTCCAAGCAGCTGGCAGTCCTCACCCCGGTTCCCTGGGGTAATAGACTGCCAGCTCTTCTCGAAGAAGGGGGATTCTTCGTAGTCGGGATGTTTTTTTTGGTTTTGTCCGTTCCGGCTGGATTTGGCAACGCTTGCATATTTCCAGCTCCATCCCAGTATTTATAAGTGAAGCATGAAACTGCCGGTAATAAGGAAGTTGTCTCATGAGGTACCGGTAGGAACCAAAAGCTGAAAAGGTGGGTGCGGAAATGAAGGGTGAACGTCAGCAGCAGGATCAAAGCCAAAAGAATGAGGAGCGCCCGTTAATGAATAGCGCAGATGAGCAGGTGCATGAAGTAGACCTGTCTCAAAAGGGTCCCGTAATTCCATCAACTACAGAACCTGAAGTAGCCAGCGTACGTAGGGAAGCAGCGCTGCCGCTGAACCGCACGTATTTCAAGCGTACCGGCCTGCAGCCCTCCTTTCTGGTGCTGCGAGACGGTCGAAACGAGCGCCCGGACCCGCGTCCGGAGGTCCGGACTACGCCTGGCGGGCCCTGCCTGATCCGCAGCGAGGAATGGCTGCTGGCTCCAGAGCTGGCCAGCTTATATGACAGCTGGCTGACCAGTGAGGACGGCCAGCCAGCAGAACGTGCGCTCCAGCGCATTTACTATCGGCTGCGGGCTGAAGCCGCCGAGCTGCTGGAGTCCCCGGACGGCGACTGGGCCGCCGTCACCCTGCTATCCCCGCCGGAGCTTGCGGGACGGCGGTCCCGGCTGGCTGCGCTGCAGGATGCGCAGCTGGAAGCGCTGTTCGCTGCGGTGGCGGAGCGGCAGCGCCTAGGCGGCGAATGCCGCCTGGATCTGCTGGCGCTGTCACCCGTCAGCGCGGCCGAATTCGCGGCACAGCGCGAATTCATCGAAGAAGTGGCCGATCAGACACTCGGCCACGCTTTTGCGGCGGCTTGCCGCATCGGGGCGCTGATCGCGCCCGATGCCGAGCGTGCCGCCGCCGGGGAAATCGCGCGTATCGCCGATTTCCTTGTGCTGGACGGCGCGGCGGCAGAAGCCGCGCCGGGGGAGAACGCCGCGCAAGACTTCGTCGCCGCGGCGGGCCAGGTCCTGGCCGCCGTGCGCCGCGTGCGGCCGGCGGCTGTGGTGTTCGCCGCCGGAGCTGCGGCGGCGCCGGCCTTGGCCGATCTGTATGAGATCGGCCTCAGCGGGATCTTTTGCAGCGCCGGTCAGCGGACCGAGGCGCTGCTGCGAGCGGCCTGCCTGACGTGGATCGCGCGGCAGGAGAACATGGATACAGCCGCCGGGGGCGGGCTGTAGTAGAGCAAGAGCAGGTCCGGGCACCATGGACCTGCTTTTTTGCGTTCAACAGTACATAACGCTTATATAAAAATAGGCGCATCTATAATAGAACGCATTAAAAAAACAAACATAGCCAAGAAATAAGAGAGTCTACATAAGAAGAAGCATCGACGTGTAATTAACGGCATTTTTGTACCTTAAATCCTCTGCAGCTAAGGGTTAGTGGAGATTAAGTGCAATATTGTACCTTAAATCTTCCAAAATACCCACTCCAGCGTGCTTTTCGAAAAATAAGATGCAATAATGCCCTTATTTTACTTTTTAGCCTATATTAAAGAAAAATAAGGTGCAAAAATGCCGTTAGTTGAGAAGGTAATTACTCTTTTCAATCGTTAAGACGACTAGTGAGGGGGAATTTACCGCTCCTATTGAAATCGTTGGATTTGAACAGCCATGGATAACAGGTCTTGCTATCGACAGTCTATGTTTCGGTGCTGGCTCTCCTATGCAAAGCGTTCAGGTGAGCGCTTTGCGCCTACAGTTCCTAACTTCCCCGTTCGCTCATCTTCATTTTTTATTAATTTCTTTTGTTCGAGGCATCTACCGCTTTACATATTTTGCGGAAAGGAGTATCATGACCTTAAGTTGCATTAAGGAAATATATTTGGACTGTTGCAACAATGATTATCGTTCTCAATGACGTTCTTTCTCATCAGACTCATGGCAAAATGACAACCTGAATACAATTCCATATTCTTTTTAACATGCTGTCCCGGCTTAGCCGGGGCAGCATGTGTCATTTTAGGGGTCATAAGAATGGCTCTCATTCTCAGTGAGAGGCAGGCGTAAGCTCCCGAAGCAAGTTATGTTGCGAAGGGATTTCCAAGAAGTATGGCTCCACAAAACTAAGCGTAAGCTCCCGAAGCAGTTTTGTTGCGAAGGAGACTCCAAGATGTACAGCTTCACAAAACTAAGCACACGCTCCCGAAGCAAGTTTTATTGCGAAGGAACACAGGAAGCTTATGCTTCACAAAACTTTACAGGAAGGTGATTACTATGCAAGCAACATCTAAACAACTCCCCCGCGAAGGGGCATTATCCCGAGGCGCTAAGCCACCCGGTGCTCCACAGCCCCGGAGGTTCGATCCTCGCGCAATGCTGAGGAACTCAGAAATGCAAGCCGCACTGGGCAGTGGGCTGATCATGCTGCTGGCTTGGGCAGTGGGTGGCTGGTCGCAGATTCTTTCGATTATTCTGTACGTAATTTCATATACCATCGGCGGCTGGATCAAGGCCAAGGAAGGTGTGGAGACACTGGTCAAGGAACGCGACCTCGACGTCAACTTGCTGATGATTGCTGCGGCGCTAGGTGCTGCGACTATTGGATACTGGAATGAAGGGGCGATGCTGATCTTTATTTTCGCCTTGAGCGGCGCGCTGGAGAGCTATACGATGGAGCGCAGCAAAAAAGACATTTCCTCACTCATGGCCTTGAAGCCAGCCACCGCGATTCGGATTGAACAGGGAGCTATGAACGAGGTCAATATTGAGCAGCTTTCCATCGGCGACCTCTTGCTGGTTCGTCCTGGTGAACTGATTCCTGCCGACGGTCTGGTTTGCCGGGGGGAATCGGCTGTCGATCAATCCTCTATTACAGGAGAGTCGCTGCCTGTAGAGAAGTCCTCCGGGCATGAGGTGTTTGCCGGTACGGTGAACGGGGAAGGTCCGCTATATATTGAAGTGACCAAAGCTGCGGGGAACACGCTTTTTGCCAGAATCATTAAAATGGTGGAGGAAGCGGAGACCGAGGTGCCGGATTCGCAGCGTTTCATTAAACGTCTGGAGGCGGTGTATGCCCGGGTGGTCGTAGGAGCAACCCTGGTCCTGATGTTGGCCCCTCCGTTTTTGCTGGATTGGAGCTGGAGCGATACTTTTTACAAAGCAATGGTGTTCCTGGTTGTCGCTTCACCCTGTGCATTGGTGTCCTCCATTATGCCTGCGATGCTGTCGGCCATTTCCAAGAGTGCACGCAAAGGCATCCTGTTCAAGGGCGGGTTGCATTTGGAGAATATGGCGCGGACCGCTGTCGTCGCTTTTGACAAGACGGGGACATTGACCGCAGGCGTGCCACAAGTGACAGATTTCATTGCTGGAGAGGGATATGACGAGAGTGAACTGCTACTGGTTAGTGCCTCGATCGAGAACATGTCCCGCCATCCGTTAGCGGAAGCGATTGTGCGAAAGGCAGATGAAGCAGGGCTAGCGCTGCGGAGTGTGCAGGATAGCAAATCCTTGACGGGATGGGGTATTGAAGGAACAGTTGACGGAAAAAGCTGGCGGATCGGCAAGTCCAATCTGCTGGATGAGCTGTCTTCCTCCCCAGTCAGTGCTGATCTGGAATCATGGATGTCCGCACGTCGCCGGTTGGAGGGTGAAGGTAAGACAGTATCGCTAATTATGGATGGAGAGCAGGTCGCGGGAATGATCGCGTTGCAGGATTCCTTGCGTCCACAAGCGGAGGCAGCGGTTCGGAAACTGCAGCAGCTTGGGATCAAGGTGGCGATGCTGACTGGCGACCGGGCCGCAACGGCTGAAGCCATCGGGGCGAAGACGGGAGTGGACCTGATTTTTGCGGATCTGCTGCCAGAGGATAAAGTGACTCATGTTAAGGCATTGCGCGAACAATACGGGCATGTGGTTATGGTTGGTGATGGTGTGAATGATGCGCCTGCACTGGCAACGGCCACAGTTGGCCTCGGGATGGGCATGAAGGGCAGCGGGGCTGCGCTGGAGATTGCCGATGTTGTTCTGATGAACGACAATATCGAAGAAATTGCATCGACCATTGCTTTGGCCCGGCGTTCTCAGCGCATTGTGAAGCAAAATATGATTTTTGCCGTAATGGTAATTGCCACACTCGTGATCAGCAACTTGATTCAAGGTATCGCCCTTCCACTGGGCGTCGTGGGCCATGAAGGTAGCACCATTCTGGTTATTCTGAACGGACTGCGGCTGCTGCGCTGAGATCAAGAGTGGATGAGATTTTATAATAAGGATCTTTAATGAGGTCTAAATTAAGGCGCTGCCCCAACATCAGTGCTTGCTTTATGGAGCAACGACCCCAGAGGCTTTATTTCCAACAGATTTCACCGTTTAGGAGGATAAAGGACCGTAGGGACCTTATCGGTAGAATACCAGGTCAAAATCCACGGGTTGGGATTGAAATAGCGTCTCCTGAGTCCATTGCATATTCTAGTGAGCAGCTTCAAGTATCAATAAGGACTATACTGTCCGTTGGCTTTCAAGCGTGAGACCGAGCTTTCTAGTCTGCTGCTTTTGGCAAGTACTGATTCTGACATTAATCCTAAATTGAATTTGTAAAAAGCATAGGAGCGTCTTGTTCAGCCTATTAATTTCTAGAAATTGAATTGTTCACAAAATAGTCCGTGAGGGAGGAGTCTGGCATATTGACAGATTCCTTTTCTTTTATCATAATAAGTACTACATTATAATTATTTTAAATAAGAACTGACGCTAATGCCGTCCGTCATAAGGAGGATATAGTCATGTATAAATCTATTATCGTGGGTACTGGACCTGCCGGATTGACTGCTGCAATTTACCTGGCCCGTGCCAACCTGAACCCATTGGTTATCGAAGGACCGCAACCGGGCGGACAATTAACTACAACTACTGAAGTAGAGAATTTCCCGGGGTTCCCGGAAGGAATTATGGGTCCAGAACTTATGGACAATATGCGCAAGCAGGCTGAACGCTTCGGTGCGGAATTCCGCACTGGCTGGGTGAACAGCGTGGAACTGGGCGAGCGTCCGTTCAAGCTGAATGTGGAAGGGCTGGGCGTTCTGGAGACAGATACCCTGATTCTGTCCACAGGTGCAACAGCTAAGTACCTCGGCATTCCTGGAGAACAGGATAATGTTGGACGGGGCGTTAGCACATGTGCTACTTGTGACGGATTCTTTTTCCGTGGCAAAGAGATCGTGGTTGTCGGCGGCGGCGATTCCGCGCTGGAGGAAGCAGGCTTCCTGACCCGTTTTGCCTCGAAAGTAACGCTGGTGCATCGCCGGAATGAACTGCGTGCCTCCAAAATCATGCAGGATCGTGTCCGCGCTAACTCTAAAGTAGAATGGGCATTGAACCGTAGTCCGCTGGAAGTGACCGCTGGCGACAACGGCGTGAACGGGCTGAAGGTTCTGAACAATGAGACCGGACAAGAAGAGATCATCGAAGCTAGCGGCGTGTTCGTGGCAATTGGCCACCACCCGAATACATCGTTCCTCGGCGGACAGATTACTACGGATAGCAACGGCTATATCGTGACCAACCCTGGTACTTCCGAAACAAACATCCCAGGCGTATTCGCTTGCGGCGATGTACAGGATACACGCTACAGACAAGCCATTACAGCAGCAGGCAGCGGTTGTATGGCAGCGATGGATGCTGAGAAATATATCGAAAGCCTGGAGCACAGCGCAGTAATTCTGTAACTTGGTACATTACGCACTGCGGTGCTACAATAGATGATGCTATATTTGGTATACAAGAGGGCTGACGCCCCATTTTGAACAGGAGGAGATCATACGATGGAAAACGTAATTGTGTACACATCCACCAACTGTCCGCATTGCCGTCAGGTAAAAAGCTTTCTCGGCGAGAAAGGTATTTCCTATGAGGAGCGCAACATCGAGCAAAACGATGATTATGCTCAGCAGGTCTGGGATATGGGGATGAGAGCTGTGCCTGTAACTGTGATTGGCGATTTCAAAATCGTAGGCATGAACAAGCTCCAATTTGACAAGGCCTTGGCAACTTTATAATAGACGGCCATTTGGCCGGAGAAAAAGCCGCTTCCGTTATGGAGGCGGCTTTTTTGCGGGCGATGAAACAGCAGGCGGTGGAGCAGACGCAGCGTGTTTCTTTTACCCTATTAAAAGTTAATGGGCTTCATTAGTTCTTCTTAGTTGTTAAACTAAAAACATAATCACTTGAAAAACCACGTATACGGCAACACCGCCGCCGATTAGCATGAATCCGGATTTTTTTCTGGACTGGAATAGGCGCAACACACCGAGACTGACTAAAGGCGCGATAATGAGCAGAAATAGCAGTACAGTGATGAACATTTGTGCCGAAATATCAGACGTATCCACATAGGTCATAGACGCTCTCTCCATTTCAGAAAAAAGGGTGATGGTGATAAATATCACACCGCGTACCCTTCATTATATAGGATTGACATTGTTTTTACTGCACCTGAGACCAAAATAAATAGGCGATTTTACGTCAATTTACATCTATGCGTTTCGTTCGGCTGCCAATCACGGATCTTGCTCGAAGAGATAGCAAGAGATCTCCTAAAGTGTTACACGAGTGTCTCCGAGAAAATGCATGACAGCGGCAAAAGCTGCGCCAATCATGGCTCCGCGGCTGCCCAGTTCGGAGAATACAATTTGTAGCTGCTGCTTGTGATAGGGCAGTGTTCGTTCCGCTACCACACGCTGCAACGGCTCGATCAGCCAGTCCCGGGCCACGGAGAGTGTCCCCCCGATGACAATCAGCTCCGGGTTGAAGCTGTTGATCACGTTGGTTAATCCAATGCCCAGCGCTTCGCCCATGACATTGAAATGACGCAGGGCATCTTCCTGGCCGCTCTCAGCGTACCGGACCAGTTCCGGCGTTGTCCGCGCCGGAAGGCGGAGATCAGGCTGATCATAGGTTTTCTCCGAAGCGTATAATTCCCAACAGCCGCGATTGCCGCAGCTGCAGGGCTGACCATCTGCCTCGATGGACATATGTCCGGTCTCACCGGCATAACCCCGTGCACCCTTGTACAGCTCGCCGCCGATAATAATCCCGGACCCGATCCCCGCACCAGCACTGATATAGAGGAGATGGCGGATATCTCGTGCCACACCAAAGTTCAGCTCCCCTTGGGCTCCGGCGTTGGCTTCATTGTCGATAGTGACCGGAACGTCAAACTCCTCCTCCAGCAAAGCCCGCAACTCAACCATTTCCCAGCCCAGGTTGGGTGCAAACAGGACAACGCCATTCTCATCGACCATACCAGGAACGCCGGCACCGATGCCGACGATTCCGTAAGGGGTGTCGGGTGCCTTGGCGATCAGGCTGGCGATCATGCCCTTCATCTCGCCAAGCACATGTGGCAGGCGGTGGTTGTCCAAGGGGGTATGGATCTCCTCAAGGATCCCTCCGCCCAGATCGCAGAGCACAGCCGTGATCTGCTTGACGCCCAGCTCAATACCGACAACGCTGCCGGCCATGCTGTTGAAGTGCAGGATCAGCGGCTTGCGGCCACCGCTGGAGATCCCTGGCCCGGCTTCCGTGACTAGCTGTTCGTTGCACAGCTCTGCTACCAGATTAGAAACGGTCGCTTTATTGAGTCCGGTCATTTCCGAGACCTTGGCCCGGGAGATGGGGGAATGCTTGCGAATGGTATGGAGCACAATCGATTTATTTATCTTTTTGACCAACGCCTGGTCACCGGTTACCTTCACGAATCACACTTCCTTCTTAAGAACGTTCCCACGAATAACATGCCATTTAGTCTAAAACGATAGTCGGCAAAATGCAACTTCCACCACGGACCCTAGGTTAGAGGAGTCAAGAAATGCAGTTCAAACAGTTAGCATAGGATGAGATAAACAGCAAAATAAAAACTTTGTTTAACCAATATACAAAGTCTAAAAGGTGTGTTAATATGATGCTGTAAACGCTTGCGAGCGAGCATAATTGATGAGGAGGATTACACAATGGCCTATTTTGAAACCGTGAATAAAATCGTTTATGAAGGAAGCCGTTCCACCAATCCATATGCATTCAAATTCTATAATCCCGAGGAAATCGTAGCCGGCAAAACGATGGAGGAGCACCTGCGCTTTGCTATGGCATACTGGCACACATTGACTGCTGGAGGTTCCGATCCGTTTGGCGCGGAGACCGCTGTGCGGAGCTGGGACAAATTGAACGGTCTGGACAAAGCGAAGGCACGGGTAGAGGCAGCATTTGAATTTTTGGAGAAAATGAATCTGCCGTACTTCTGCTTCCACGATGTGGACATCGCACCAGAAGGGGCTTCCCTGCGGGAATTCTATAGCAATCTGGATATCATTGTAGAACTGATCGACCAGGGTATGAAGTCTTCTGGTAAAAAGCTACTCTGGAACACAGCCAATATGTTCACCAATCCGCGTTATATGCACGGTGCAGGTTCCACCTGTAACGCAGATGTTTTTGCGCATGCGGCGGCCCAGGTGAAGAAGGGGCTGGAGATCGGCAAGCAGCTTGGCGCTGAGAACTATGTCTTCTGGGGCGGACGTGAAGGTTATGAGACGTTGCTGAATACAGACCTGGGTCTTGAATTGGATAATATCGCGCGTTTGTTTGGTTTGGCTGTGGATTATGCCAAGGAGATTGGCTTTGACGCCCAGTTCCTGATTGAGCCGAAGCCGAAGGAGCCTACCAAGCATCAATATGACTTCGATGCGGCGACAACGATTTCTTTCTTGCAAAAATACGGTCTCGATAAGCATTTCAAACTCAACCTGGAAGCGAACCACGCTACACTGGCTGGACATACCTTCGAGCATGAGCTGCGCGTAGCCCGTATCAATGGCATGTTGGGCTCGCTGGACGCCAACCAAGGCGATACCTTGCTGGGCTGGGATACCGATGAATTCCCGGTCAATATCTATGATGCTACATTGACTCTGTATGAAGTATTGAAAAATGGCGGCTTGGGCCGTGGCGGAATTAACTTTGACGCGAAGGTCCGCCGTCCTTCCTTCGAGCCTGAGGATTTGTTCTTGGCGCATATTGCCGGAATGGACACGTATGCCAAGGGTCTGAAGGTAGCCGCCAAGTTGATTGAAGACCGTGTATTCGATGACTTTATCGACAAGCGCTACAGCAGCTTCAAGGAAGGCGTCGGTGCTGATATCGTCTCCGGCAAAGCCACATTGGCTTCACTGGCTGAATACGCTTTGAACAATGAGAACCCGCGTCGCAACGAGTCGGGCCGTCAGGAACTGCTTAAGGCGACCCTGAACCAATACATTTTGGCTGAGTAGGAAGGGTTCGAACTCTAACGAGAGCTTTCTGGTAAAAGGCGAGCAACAGGCCGTACTGGCGAAATGTGAGTACCAACCCATACTGGCAAAAAGCGAGCACCAAACCATACTGTTAAAATGTGAGCATCAAGCCATACTGGCAAAACGAGAGTATCAAGCCATACTGGCGAAATGTGAGCACTAAGTCATACAGGAAAAAGGCGAGCACCAAGCCATATTGGCGAAATGTGAGCACCAAGCCAAACTGGCGAAATGTGAGCATCAAGCCATACTGGCGAAATGTGAGCATCAAGCCATACTGCCAAAGTGCGAGCACACAAGCCATATCGCAACGGAGGTTGCCGAAGGGGCATTCTTCGGCAACCTCTTTTTATACCGTATTTTGATAGAATAAACTTGCCTAATAGCAAACTAGGGGGATTATGATGAAATATGTAATCGGTGTCGACCTCGGGACCAGCGCGGTCAAGACCGTCCTGGTCAACCCGCAGGGAACGGTAGTTTGTGAGCATTCGGAAGCTTACCCGCTGAGCCGACCCCAACCTGGCTGGAGTGAGCAGAGTCCCGAGGATTGGGTACAGGGAACGTTTACTAGTCTACGCCGGTTAATGGAGAAATCGGAGATAGACCCTTTGGCGGTAGAGGGGCTTAGCTTCTCGGGACAAATGCATGGCCTGGTTCTGGTGGATGATGCAGGTCAGGTGCTACGTCCGGCTATTCTGTGGAATGATACTCGAACTACAGCTGAGTGTCGTAGGATTGAAGCAACGTTGGGCGCGCAGTTGACCGAGATTTCAAGAAACCGGGCGCTGGAGGGATTTACGTTGCCGAAGCTGCTCTGGGTGCAGAGCCATGAACCGGAGGTGATGTCCCGGGCTAGCCTGTTCTTGTTGCCGAAGGATTATGTGCGTTATCGGCTGACAGGAAATTATGCGATGGATTATTCGGATGCTGCCGGAACGCTGCTGCTGGATGTAGGTGCAAAAGAATGGAGTGCTGACATCGCTGGAGCCTTCGGTCTGCCGCTGTCACTCTGCCCTAAACTGGTCGAATCCTTTGAGCTGACCGGCACCTTGCTGCCCGAGAGCGCTTCAGCTTGTGGACTTCTGCCCTCGACGAAAGTATTTGCCGGGGGAGCGGACAATGCCTGCGGGGCACTAGGGGCAGGCATTTTGGGTGAGGGGAAGACCATGTGCAGCATCGGAACCTCCGGGGTGGTCCTCTCCTATGAGAGTAACAAGGATTTGAATTTGGAGGGGAAAGTACATTTCTTCAACCATGGGGAAAAGGATGCCTACTACATCATGGGGGTTACCCTTGCGGCGGGCCACAGCCTGACTTGGTTCAAAGAAACTTTTGCCGCAGACCAAAGCTTGGACGAATTGCTGCAAGGAGTAGCCTCCATACCGGCAGGAAGTGGGGGCCTGCTGTTCACACCTTACCTCGTAGGGGAACGGACCCCGCATCCCGATGCTACCATCCGCGGCAGCTTTATCGGTATGGATTCCGGTCATACGCTGGATCATTTTACGCGGGCAGTGCTTGAAGGTATCACCTTCTCGCTGCGCGAGTCCATCGAGATCGTCCGGGACTCTGGGAAGGCAATTACCGAGGTTATTGCTATTGGCGGCGGAGCGAAGAATGAGACATGGCTGCAAATGCAGGCAGACATCTTCGGCGCGGACATCGTGAAGCTGGAGAGCGAGCAAGGACCGGCGATGGGAGCAGCAATGCTGGCCGCTTACGGCAGCGGCTGGTTCGCTACACTTAGTGAATGTGCGGATGTCTTCATTCGCCGGGCGGAGGTGTACACGCCACAGCCACAGCAAGTCGAAACGTATGACGCGTTGTTCGGTCTTTATCAGGAAGTGTACGGGCAGACTCGCGAGCTGAACCGCAGCCTGGCTGCATACCGGCAATAATCGAGTCTAGCAAGTAAAATAAAGTCGGCTATAACAAAGGCCTACCAGTACTCTCCGGTTGACCTAATAAAACGAAGAGAATGTCCTAAGAGCCACAGGCGTAGGGACGTTCTCTTTTTGCATGATTCGCTCTAATGAGATGATGATGTGATTGATGGTTTGTGGGCGGTGATTGGTGAGTTGGTTGGTGATTGATGATTGATGATTTGTGGTTGATGGTTGATGGTTGATGGTTGATGGTTGATGGTTGATGGTTGATGGTTGATGGTTGATGGTTGGTGATTGGTGATTGGTGATTGGTGATTGGTGATTGATGGTTGGTGGTTGGTGGTTGGTGAGTTAATGATTAGTGTTGGTGGCTTGTGCGTCGTGACTGGTAAGTCATCACTAGTAGCTCGAAATCGGCAGTTCGGCAACTTAATTGAGCGTGAAATTACTACATCAGGTAAATAGGCTTATTAAGATACTATATATTCGCTAGTAAATCTTCTTTCAGGTTATATAGAACGCATTAAAATAACAAATAAAGCCTAGAAGTGAGTTCCCAAGTGTAATTAACGGCATTTTTGTACCTTAAATTATCAGTATTCAAGGTGATTTGGAAAATAAGTGCAATATTGTACATTAATTTTCCACAATAGCCCTCTCAGCGTACTTTTTGCAAAAATAAGGTACAGAAATGCTCTTATTCTCCCTATATACCTCAATTTCAGAAATATAAGGTACAAAAATGCTCTTAGTTGAGGAGGTAGGGCTATTTTCATTGGATGGAATGGCTCTTCGGCTCAACCTTGGCTTGAATTAGATGTAGGTTAGCACCTGGAGCGGACGCTCTGCGACCAAGCACCTGGGGATTCCGGTAATTTCTGTTGCACCAGGGACCTGGTGGTCTCTCGGGCGATGGTGAAATCCATGGGTTTGAGCGCAAATTCAACCTCCCCAAGATATCCCCTTGATCCTTTGATCTCCTGAGTTGATAATGAGAAGCAAGGGTTGCATAATCTTTTGTGTACATCGTGGAGATTGCAGTCGTGGAAACGGAGTTTCGGGCATTTAATATATAGTCAGGCTATTGAATTGCGTGCGTGCTCTATTTAAGATTAAAGATATACAAGTAATGAGGCGCGGGGGGCAGGAAAATAGTATGAGGAAGATTCGTATCACATTGGGAAAGGCTATTCTCGGCGGGATCATCATTGCTGCAGCTATACCTCCGGCGATTTATTGGGGCTGGGATTATGCCTACGCGGCTGACAAGCCCGCTGCGCTAGGTTCGATATCCCAAATGACCGAGAGACTAACGGGCGCAATGAACAATCGGAGAGAGACAATCACGTTTACTTACGAAGGCAAGACCTCTAATTTGAAAAATGGGATCCAAACTGCACTGGATCAGGCGATGGGCAGTGATCCTTACCTTTATTATATTGTGGATAGCTATGGCTTCACCTATCGGGGAAGCAGCCGCTCCGCTAATGTTACCGTACAGGTCAAATACCGGGAGACCCTGCAGCAGACCGCATACGTCAATAAACAGGTGGCAGCTGTGCTTAAAGATATCATCAAACCGGGAATGAACAATCATGAGAAGGTGAAGGCGATCCATGACTGGGTAGTACTGTATCTGAAATACGATACCTCTTACACCCGTTATACTGCCTATGAAGCGCTTCAGAGCCGTAATGCAGTCTGCCAGGGCTATTCGCTGTTGACCTACAAGCTGCTAAAAGGGGCCGGTATTCCGAACAAGATCGTGGAGGGAACCGCCAAACCAGAGGGAGGCTCGACCCTGTCGCATGCCTGGAACCTGGTCCAGCTTGATGGACACTGGTATCACCTAGATACCACTTGGGATGATCCGACACCCGACCAGGCAGGGGTAGCTAGCCACACCTATTATATGAGGACGGATGCGCAGATGCGCCGTGACCATACCTGGACGAAGCCTTATCCGGCAGCAACTAAGGGGTACCACAAGACACTTGCGGAGTTGGTTAGCCAAGGCGGGTCGAAAGTCGCTGTATACGAAAAGCTGCAGCAAGAGCTTCACTATGAACTGTATGATGAAGGACGAATCATCCGTTCGGTATCCGATCTGAAGGTGTTGGCTGAGAAGACTGTTGCTTCCGGGGAGCAATCGCTGTTGTTCCGCTACCGAGGCAGTGCCAAATCGCTGACAAACGATCTTCAGGTGCTGTATGCGCTGGGCTTGAGTAATCCTTCCTATTCCAGCAGCAAGTTCGATAATACCAGTGATCTTAGAGTGTATGTGGTTTGGAAGTAGCCTTGTATAAGAAATGGGCCGTCGCGGCATTGGTCACAGAATCATTTAGAGTGGACAGAGTCATGAAGAAGAGCAGGGTAATTCTAATGCTGTCCGCCATTGCTAAAAGAAAAGTGTACATGCATTAGCTGCAAAAAAAGGAAGAGGCGCTCGGGCCTCTTCCTTTTTAATATGTTCGTATTCTTTTATGTTCTTACTCCCTTGCGCTGCTTGAGTGAACGGTCGGGATCTATTTGGCCTCAGTGCTGAGGTCGCATTGATCCAGCGGCACGATGGAGCTCTTGCGGAACCAACGATAACCGATCCAGATCAGCAGGAACAACGGCAAGCTGATGTAGGAGACGAGAATGCCGTACCAGTCGATACGTTCACCTGTGAATGCGCCCATATTCTGACCCAGAATGGCGATCATGCACAGTACAAAGGCGAAGATTGGTCCAAATGGGAACCATTTTGCCCGATAGGGAAGCTCATCAAGTGAATGCCCCTGCGCGACAAAAGCGCGCCGGAAACGATAATGGCAGACAGCGATGCCGAGCCAGTTGATGAAGCCGCACATCCCGGAGGCGTTCAATAGCCAGTTATAGACGGCGCCGTCACCGAAAAAGGAAGCAAGAAAGGCCAGCATCCCAATGGCTGTAGTTACCAACAGGGCACCTACAGGTACACCGCGTCGATTAAGCTTACCCAGCGCACGCGGGGCCATGCCGTCCTTGGCCATGGCGTACAAGACGCGGGTGGAAGCATACATGCCTGAGTTCCCCGCCGATAGTACAGAGCTAAGGATGACGGCATTCATGACCGAAGCGGCAATGGCAAGGCCTGCCTTGTTGAAGACAATCGTGAACGGACTGACACCAATATCATCGATCCCGCCACGAAGAAGATCAGGATTCGTATACGGGATCAGCATTCCGATGACGAAGATGGCCAGAATATAGAAAATCAGGATGCGCCAGAATACTTGACGGATTGCAAGCGGCACATTGCGGCGTGGATTCTCACTCTCACCTGCGGCAACGCCGACAAGCTCAGTACCCTGAAAAGAGAATCCGGCTGCCATAAAGACCCCGACAAAGGCGAAGAATCCGCCATGGAAGGAGGTGCCTCCAAGCTGGAAGTTACTGAAGCCGACAACGGTTCCGTCACCGCCCATGATACCGAAGATCATGAGTACGCCTACAGCCAGAAAGACAACGACGGTAATGATTTTAATAATAGCGAACCAGTATTCTGATTCTCCGTAGCCCTTTGAAGACAGGAAATTCAGGCCGAACATCAGCAACAGGAATACCAAGCTCCATAGTACGGATGGGCTGTCCGGGAACCAGTATTTAATGATGACGGTGGCGGCGGACAGCTCTGCGGCGATCGTCACCGCCCAGTTGTACCAGAAATTCCAGCCGATGGCGAAACCGAAGGCAGGACTGATAAAACGAGTGCCGTATGTGCTGAAGGATCCGGAAGCTGGTAGGTACGTAGCCAGTTCACCCAGGCTAGTCATGAGAAAATAAACCATGATCCCAACAGCACTATAGGCGAGCAGCGCACCACCTGGACCTGAGGCGGCAATGGTGCCGCCGCTGGCGAGGAACAGCCCGGTTCCGATCGACCCGCCCAGTGCAATCATCGTGAGATGTCTGGCTTTGAATGATTTCTTCAGTTCGGTCGCAGGGCCGCTTCCGGTCGGTGAATGACTTGTTTCTTGCATGAAATGAACACTCCTTCTATTCGCATGTTTCTGTTCATGAACGGGGAGTGTGAAGGCCATGCACCGGATAACGGGGCATCTGCGTCAAATTATGAACGCAAAGAAACCGCAGACGGTCGCTGCGGCTTCTGGATAGACAGCTTCCGCATCATACTCCCTGAGAAGATAGCGCAACACAGTGCATTCCCCCATGACTATAGGAAAATGCTCCGTGACAGTTCCGTTCCTTTCGGAAACGGTCCCAGCCTGCGCCGCAGTGAGAGCGGCGGCACAGGCTTCGGCGGATAGTCCTTTCGGCGGCGTGTCATCGACGGCTCTTCAACGTCTCTACGCGCGTACTCTTCCTATCCGCGACCTCTACCTCATCCTAGGTATGATGAGGCTATCTTTACTACTTCATTCGTTTATAAACACAACAGCAATCAGTATAGATCATCTTCCAGCAGCGAGCAATGACAAAATACGGAAGTGTTGGCCTTATGTGCGGCGGCGCTCCGACATTTGTTGCCAGACCGTTCCGGCTGCTTCCTCGCCGGAAGCGATACGCTCCAGCGCCATGCGCGCTTGCAAGCCCACCTCAAACTCGGGGTCTTCTGCCGCAAGGGCCAGCGCATCCTGCGCTTCTGCGGTTCCGACCTCATAGAGGAACCGGGCAGCGCGCCAGCGGACCAGCTTGCTGCTGTCCGTCAGCGCCGCCGTCATGACAGGCGTGGCGGCAGGGTCACCGATGTCGGACAAGGTATCGCCCGCAGTACGCCGTACTGCAGGGGCGCTGTCCTTCATCGCTGCATAGAGCAGCTCCATTGCTTCTGGCGTGCGCAGGTCGCCTAAGTAGACTACCGCAAGCCGGCGAATATGCAGCTTGGGATCGTGCAGCGCCGCGCCCAGCTCCGGAAGCAGCTCTGGCGTTGGCGCTAGGGCTTCCAGCGCGGCGTAGCGGACGCGCCAGTCTTCATTCTTCAGGTCTTGCAGCAGTTCATCCCTGTCCTTGTCGGCCCGCTGCTCGACGAACTCGTCAGCAGTGCCGTGCGCGATGGCCTGCTGGATGAGGGAATTCAGGCGTTCCTGCGGGTACGCCGCCTCCAGTTCCTGCTCCACCTCGCGCGCGATATCGGCGGGCTCACCGTAGCGGACGCCGTAATCTGTGAGCTTGCGCTCCTTGATCATCACGGCGCTAGCCACTGCGGTGACCGCCTCGGTGAAGCGGGAGGACAAGCCAATGCGCTCTTCATTCGCGCCGGTCTTGACGCGGATTTGTATCGGAATGCCGCGGAACATTTGCACGAATACCTGGGCTTCCCCGAAGTGGGCCCCGGCATTCTCGTCGGTTAAACTCCAGTCGTCGGTCAAGCCTTCTCCGCCGCCGAAGCGGGATTGAACCTCCCGGAGAATGGCTGCCCAGTCGGCACTGCCCTTGCGCTCCAGCGCGGCAAAGTCTGCGGCATGATAGATGCTGGTTACACCGGGAATAGTCAGCATTTCCCGCGCCCAGGAAGGGGCGGAACGCTGGCTTTCCGGCGTATAGGTTCTGCGGATGCCCGCTTCGAGACTTTCGTCCAGATGAAGCTTCATCGTATTTGGACTTGGCGTCGGTTCAATAAAAGTAATCTTCATACGTAGCTCCCCCTCAAACGGATAGTGTCCTATTGACATTTTACATCATTTCTCCCGTTGAACACAAAGCGTATCAACCTTTCAGGGCAAGCTTAGTCTGTAGCAGGAATGGGTAAAATGAGTAGAATCAAGCTTGAACAGGAAAAGCCCGACAAGTGATCTTTCGAATAAAAGGGCGCACGCTTGTGCTGCAAACTGGATATTTTGCAAATATGTCTGTCAAAACCTATAGTTAATATATATTAGCTTGCCACGGAGTTTGCCCGGCAAACCTGTGAAGGAGAGAGAACCGCGATGGCTAAAAAAATTCGCTACAACAATATTGATAACGTCAGCACCGACAAAAAGCTTAAAGAATTTCGTCAATGGCGGGAAGAACGCCGTCGAAAGATCAAAGATTACTCTTATGTAGTGCCGAATGTTCCCCCTAGATTATCCTATCTGGCGGAGAACCGTCTGGAGACCACGATCACCTGGATTGGGCATTCTACCTTTTTGATTCAATATGAAGGCATGAACATTATTACCGATCCGATCTGGGCCCGGCGGCTTGGTTTTGAGAAACGGCTGGGAGAACCCGGCATGAGTCTGCAGGATGTGCCTCCGATCGATCTGATCCTCATCTCGCATTCCCATTATGATCATTTGCATATTGCTTCTATTCGCAAGCTCTACGGTGCAGGAACGACCATTGTTGTACCTGTCGGATTGAAGCGGAAGATGGTTCGCAAAGGTTTTCGCAGTTGTGTGGAAATGCAGTGGTGGCAGGAGCTCACCATTGGTAATATCAAGCTGTCCTTTGTGCCCACCCAGCACTGGACACGGCGCACTCCGTTTGACACGAATACTTCACATTGGGGAGGGTTCATTCTGGAACCGGCGCAGCCAGAGAAGCATCCTTCTGAAGGTGGCGTTAAGCGTGAACTGCCGCCCAATCTGTATTTTGCCGGGGACAGTGGTTATTTTCCAGGTTTCAAGGAGATTGGCAGGCGCTTCAAAATCCATATTGCCCTTATGCCGATTGGCGCTTATGAGCCGGAGTGGTTCATGACCTCACAGCATGTTAATCCCGAGGAAGCGATGCAGGCTTTTATTGATGTGGGTGCGGAAACGATGATTCCGATGCATTATGGCACCTTCCGGCTGGCTGATGATACGGCCAGAGAGGCTCTCGACCGGATGGAGGAAGCAAGAAAGGCGCATGGTATTTCGCAGGAACGAGTGCAGGTCCTCAGCCATGGAGAGACGCTTGTCGTGAAGCCGGAGGCCCGGACAGTGAAGCAATGAGCACGAAAGTGCATTTTTGGTGTAAACTTCCCGCTGGATACGCCACTTTGACGGGTTATTATAATGGTTTTTATGCTATAATGAGCCGGAAGCCTATGTGAAAAGGATGGTAATGCTTAATGATTAGTACAAGCGGCGTAACACTCCGCTACGGAAAACGCGCACTATTTGAAGATGTAAACATAAAATTCACTCCTGGTAACTGCTACGGCCTGATCGGCGCCAACGGGGCAGGTAAGTCTACCTTTCTGAAAATTCTGTCCGGCGAGATTGAAGCAAACACCGGGGATGTGCATATCACTCCCGGCGAGCGTCTGGCGGTTCTGAAGCAGAACCATTTCGAGTACGATGAATTCCCGGTACTTGAGACGGTAATCATGGGTCACACTCGCCTGTACGAGATTATGAAAGAGAAGGATGCTCTCTACGCGAAGTCCGATTTCTCGGAAGCTGACGGTCTGCGTGCCGGTGAGCTGGAAGGCGAATTCGCGGAGCTGAACGGCTGGGACGCTGAGCCGGATGCGGCAGCAATGCTGATCGGTCTGGGCATCATGCGTGAACTGCATGACAAGAACATGGCCGAACTTAGCGGCAATGAGAAGGTTCGCGTGCTCCTGGCGCAGGCCCTGTTCGGTCGTCCGAACAACCTGTTGCTCGATGAGCCTACCAACCACTTGGATCTCGAATCCATTGGCTGGCTGGAGAACTTCCTTATGGATTATGAAGGCACCGTAATCGTGGTATCTCACGACCGTCACTTCTTGAATAAGGTGTGTACGCATATCGCGGATATCGACTTTGGTAAAATCCAGATGTATGTCGGCAACTACGACTTCTGGTATGAGAGCAGTCAGTTGGCACAGACTTTGCAGCGTGATGCCAACAAGAAGAAGGAAGACAAGATCAAGGAGCTTCAAGCCTTTATTCAGCGCTTCTCGGCGAATGCCTCCAAGTCCAAGCAAGCGACATCCCGGAAGAAGCAACTGGAGAAGATTACACTGGATGACATTCGTCCTTCCAACCGTAAATATCCTTTCCTTAACTTCAAACCAGAGCGTGAAGCTGGCAAGCAACTGTTAACCATCAGCGGATTGTCTAAATCGCTTGACGGTGAGAAGCTGCTGGATGAGCTTAGCATTGTAGTTAACAAAGGCGACAAGATTGCTTTCGTAGGTCCGTATTCCCAACCAAAATCGCTGCTGTTCGATGTGATTATGGGCGAGAAGGAAACCGATGCCGGTGAATATACTTGGGGGGTTACCACCACTCAAGCTTATTTCCCGAAAGACAACTCCAACTATTTTGATGGTGTGGACATGAACCTTGTGGAATGGCTGCGCCAGTACTCCAAGGATCAGGATGAGACCTTCCTGCGCGGTTTCTTGGGCCGGATGCTATTCTCCGGAGAGGAAGCACTGAAGAAGGCGAGTGTGCTGTCCGGGGGAGAGAAGGTTCGCTGTATGTTGGCGAAAATGATGCTGAACGGGGCGAACGTGCTGGTCTTTGACGAGCCTACGAACCACTTGGATCTCGAATCCATTACAGCGCTGAACAACGGGCTGATCGACTTTGACGGCACGATCCTGTTCACTTCGCATGACCATCAGTTCATTCAGACGATTGCTAACCGGATCATTGAGATCACACCGGCTGGCGTTATCGATCGTACCATGAGTTATGACGAGTATCTGGAGAGCGATGAGATCAAGGACCTGCGTAAGCGTATGTATCCTGTAGAAGTTTAATATCATATTGCTGTTCCCCGCCCCAGCGGGGAGTGCTCAAGACGAGGTAGCCTGATCAAATCCCGAGGGATTGAACAGGCTGCCTTTTTTTGAATTTCGGGAAGCAGCAAAAACGGCTGCATGCTCCCAGAAGAGAGTACGCAGCCGTTTGGCTGTAACCTATGTACCTGCCCCTTGAATCAGGCCGAGCATTGACATTGCCCGTGAATCTGATAGGGGATCAGGAGCCCCTAGGACCCGCCAGTGCGACGGCGCTGATTGTTGGGCTTTTTGTTGTTCTGGCTTTTTAAGGGTTTGGCCGAACCTGCCTGGAATGAAGATCCCGGCTTGGCGGAAGATTGCTGCTTCTTCTGCTCAAGTTTTTTGCGGATCGCATCGGCAAGATTGATTTTTCCTTTTTCGGTGTTTTCGCTCATAGTGCTAACCTCCTTGGGAGCAAGTCCTTCACTTTATTTTAATGGTTTTTAAATGCTGCTACAAGGGCGAGAATAGTTGAAGGAATTCTCTACGTACGTTGATGGAGCAGCAGGGGGCGGCAGATATCTGCGGGATATTTATGACGATATACGTCAGGGTAACATGGGGCCTCGCTCAGCATTACAACCCATCTTATTCTGCCGACTATTGAACACATTCTGGACTAGTGGCTCATTGAGGAGCGCATGTACAACCTGCGTAATATTATCCATAGGAAGGTCACTTGGAACCTTAAGCCTAGGTAAGAATCAGCTTTACCTAATACATTCCATCTTCCACCAAATCCAAGGAGAAATCGCGACTATAGACCTGTATCTTACCATAAAGTGGCATACTTATTTATGAAATTTGGGGCATGTTCTAAATCCCGGTCAAGCCTATAATGAGGGCAGAAAGCAACAAATGTAGCGCGCACACTTGTTGGTTCTTATTTTAATGAACCGGAGGAACGGAATGATCAAGTCACACAAACAGCTTACATCTACATTATTGGTTTCTGCTGCACTTGCGTTGACGCTTGGGGTTGTTAGCCCTCAGCAGGTGTCCGCCCAATCCGAATCGCTAAATTCATCAATGGTTGTGGCTGCTGCCGGACAGTCCGCCAAAATTGAATCCAGTGTTCGTCTGCGTACCGCCCCATCTGTAAACAGCAATGTGCTGAAGTATTTGCAGAAGGGTGAAATCGTCTCGATTTTGGAAGTGACGAACAGTTATTTCTATAAAGTACAGTCTGCTACTGGTGAGGTCGGGTATGTCAGTTCGGGGAGTCAGTATATCTCTTTGACCAGCGCTGGCAGTGCTGGGGCTAAGCCTGCACCAACCCCTGCACCAACTCCAGCTCCCGTTGTTCCCAATCCGAGCAACGCAGTAGAACGGGTAATCAGTGCGGGCATGGGATATTTGGGCACGCCATACGAGTTCGGCTCCAGCCGCAATAATACAGATACCTTCGATTGCTCTGATTTTATCCGCCAGATTTTCATGGATGCAGGTGTTGTGAAGCTGCCCGCAGATTCTCGTCAGCAAGGGGATTGGGTGAAGCAGAACAGTACTGTTGTTAAGAATATCTCTGGTTTAAAACGCGGAGATCTGATGTTCTTTATGAGTTACCGCGGCAATTCCGCATCGGCCTACGCCGGTGTCAACAAGTTGACTGAAAAAATCACACATGTTGCCATCTACTTGGGCGACAACAAAGTACTGCACACTTACTCCGTTGCTTCCGGCGGGGTTAGAGTGGATAATTTAAGCGCTTCTTGGATGAACCGTTTCCTGTACGGAGGATCGGTCATCCGCTGATATAGATAAGTCGATCAAGGCACAGAAGCGGCAGCAAGCAGCAAGAGTATGTGACGGGTGAACGCAAAGCGGGTACAAGGAAGAGGCTATTCCTTCAGTAGAAGTTCTACTGTGGGGATAGCCTCTTCTTTTCATATAGGAAATTCAATAAAGTATAGGGTTCGCTTTGATTTTGCCGAGACTATTCATGCTTCTGGAATAAAAACCATGGACAGCCACCATTTGCTGGGGCTATGGTAGAGTTATGGTATAAATACATACGCTGAAGCAAGGATGTTAATCCAGACTTTGCCCAGCCAGGTATTGGTTTGGAGATTTTTTATTATCGCTGATTGTTGCTATTCAAGTAAACCCAAAGGAGGCCGGTTGAATCAAACGCTTAGGAATAGCGGGTGGTTACATTGATCTTCCTCTGCGTCCGGTAAAGAGCGAGATGACGAAGAGAACAAGAAAGATATAGAACAGGACTTTGGCGATGCCTGCTGCTGCGGCTACCAGATTGAAGAAACCGAAGATTCCGGAAATCAAGGCAATTACTAGCAGGATTACAGACCATTTTAGCATGATGACTTCACCCTTTCGTTGTGTCGATAGTCATTGTATAAACAGTGAGGTAGGCCATTGAAACAAAGGGCTTGTGAATAGTCTTTTGGACGCTTGACATGTTGTTTCGGCTTTTTGGGGAAGGGGTAACTATGCAGTATTAAGGCAGGTTAGCCATCATTCATTTATGATTTTGGAAGGGGTTTTTGGATATGATTATTGAACTTAGCGTAGCCCTTGTGGCTGTCGCATTCGCTGTACTTGTCTTCTTTTTAATCAAAACCTTGCGTTCGGCCAAGGATTCTCTCGATAATGTCAGCCAGACGCTGCAGGAGGTCCAAAAGACCATTGATGAGCTTACGTATGAAGTGAAAACCACAGTCCGGCACGCGAATGATATTACTGTAGATGTACAGAATCAGCTTCAGAAGATCGATCCTATTATGGATTCGGTGAAGAATCTGGGAGAGGTCATGAATGAACTGACGCTAACCGCAAAGCAAGTATCTGTGACCGTCATTGAGAAATACCGTAAATCTCGTGAGTTGAAGGAAAAGAGTAAGGCAGTATCCATTGATTCTATTCCGTTAACCTCATCTGAGGAGCGTACGGTGAAGTCTAATGAGGACACCAATGCTAAAAAAGAAGGGGGCAAAGTCTCCGCCGTCCTGAAGGGTGTGGATGTGGCCGCGACTCTCTGGAAGAAGTTCCGACCTTAGGTACGACGTAAAGGGCAAGACGGAAACGGATCAGAGAGGTGGAACAACAAGATGAATATGATCATTCTATTGCTTAGTCTCCTTTCTCCGATGTTGGATGCGGGTCCGCAGAAGCCGGACTCCGCAGCTGCCTTGGCGCCGCAGGCGCAGGTGATTTCGTCGCTACTATATGCTGCCCGTCCTACAACTTACCTGGACAGCTTTGATTCCTTGGCAGGTGTTTCTTTGGATGCTACAGCGGAAGAACTGCTGCAGATCAAGGGGACACCGCTTCACATTGCACAAGATCCTTGGCCTGACTGTCTGGAGTATCAATATGCAGACATGTCAGCAGGAGTGTATGAGGGAAAAGTGGTCTATGTTCACGTTGCCCCCGAACAAGCGCGGCTATATGGTCTGCTAATTAACGGGGTGAAGATTGAGCCGGAGAAGGATGTTTTACATGAGTTGCTGGGAGCCCCGTATTTTTTGGCTGAGGATGGCGACGTATATATGAGGGGACATGTAGCGCTCAAGATTTATCGTAATCCGGCTACCGGAACGTGGGATGGCATTGACTTGTTCGATGGCAATTCTTCCTAACCGTTTCAATAGGGGGGGATTGCGGTTAATGAAGGTTCAGTTGTCTTTTTGTTACAGTGACCCTTTGTATAAGGAGTGTCCAATAACGTAACCTCCAGAACCACTAGGTGTAGTGGGGCTGGAGGTTACTTTGTTGAATTCCGAAGGCAGACCTACTTCCTAGTATAATAAGGTTGTGAATGGAACCGTCTTAACAAGTATCGTATGATTATGAAGATACAGGTTGTACAGGATGTTACGGTCGATATACTACTCATGCGAGGTGAAGATAATGAGAATTCTAATCGTGGATGATAATCCGACTAATGTGATCATTATCCGTGAGATCCTGAAGAAAGAAGACTACCGGAATTTCATCACGGCCTCTTCTGCAAAGGAGATGCTGGAGCTTCTGGGCATAGACCAGAATAATCCGGAAGAACGCCCCCGTCCCTCGGACATTGATCTGATTCTGCTAGATATGATGATGCCGGAGATGGACGGGATTGAAGCTTGCCGTGTAGTTCAGCAGTACGAGCATCTCAAGGATATTCCAATTATTATGGTTACTGCTGTAGGCGATTCCAAAAAGCTGGCTGAAGCGCTGGACGCTGGGGCAGTAGACTATGTTACGAAGCCAATCAACAAGGTGGAGCTGATGGCTAGAATCCGCTTGGCACTACGTTTAAAGCAGGAGAAGGATTGGCATAAAGAGCGGGATCAGCGAATACAGGATGAACTGAAGCTCGCAGCGCTTGTGCAGAACGCTGTGCTTAGCCTGCCGATTGAGGAGGCGGATTTTGAAGTCCATGCTATTTATCAGCCGTCCTTTGAACTGGCGGGAGATTTATATGCCTGGTACGCCTTAGGGGATGGTCGCTACGGCGTCATTCTTTTGGATATGATGGGTCACGGAATCTCATCGTCACTCTTTTGTATGTTTATTGCCTCCGTGCTGAAAGACACGGTCACGACCTATGTAGAGCCGGAGAAAGTCGTGCAAGAACTGAACCGGCGTTTTAACCAGCTATATATTGAAAAATCGCTCGTGCAGTATTATTTCACAGCAATTTATATGGTTGTGGACACACGTATGCGCCGTATTGATTATGTCAATGCAGGCCATCCGCCGGCGCTTTTCTTCGAAGGCGATAGCAAGGAACCGGTGCTGCTGAAGAGCAACTGTCATCCGGTCGGTCTGTTTGATCGTATGGATGCAGAGCCGCAAAGCCTCAGCTTTGAGAAAGAAGGTCATCTCGTACTGTATACCGATGGGCTCTTGGAGATGGCAGAGGGTGAACAGGAGGACCAGTTGGACTTTATGATCGGACACCTGAGAGGTGGACATGGTTGGCGGGAAGAAGAGATGCAGGCTGCGTTCTTTAATGAAAAGCTGAATCGGGAACGCGATGATGACAAGTGCCTGGTCTGGATCTCACTGAAAAAGGAGCCGGAGAAGGAATGAAGATCAAAGCCAAACTTCTTATCGGTTTCAGTGCGTTGCTGGCAATTATGTTTGCCCTCACTCTTATTGGATATGACCGGTTAAATTATATGAACCACCAGTTAGACAGCTATCAGGACCGGTATCAGAAGGGGCGTAATTCTTCCGGAATGCGCGGAGAAGTAAATGATATGGCGCGTATATTGACAACCTCGATGTTGAATTCAGATTCCATGGCTATCGAGTCGCAAAAGAGCGAGATTAACGAGAAACTTGCCAAGGTGGATCAATATTTGGGCAACATCAAGGAATCGATGACTAGTGCGGAAGAACTTCAGATCGTCAAAAGAATCGAGAACGCCTATTCCGCTTATAAGGATTATCAGGAACGGGCGATGGTAATGCTTGCCGCTGGCGATATCCAAAGCGCCAATGCCTACCGCAATGCCAAAGGTCAGGATGTGCAGAACGAGGTGCTTGAGAGCCTGAACAACTTGTCTGACTATAACTATTATAAGCAGAATGAACAAGCTAATCAGGCGGAGCAGGCCTACCAAAGCTCCATCCAGATGGTTACCCTGATCATGATTACGGGTCTGCTGCTTGGGTTGGGAGTGATTCTGTGGGTCATTCCCAGCATTACGCGCGGCCTGAATGTGATATCGATGATGATCAGCAGCTTCGGCAACGGTAAGCTCAGGGCGATCCGCCGGATCAGAGTTACCTCCAAGGATGAGATCGGCGAAGTGGCTCGGGTGTTCAAGGAAATGGCCGAAGATATCGAGCAGAAGCAGGAGATGGAACAAGCTTACACTCAGGCACAGACCGATCAATCCTGGCTCAATGCTAATGTTGCCCAGGTCACCGAACTACTGCGTGGAGTTAGCTCGCTGGACGGAATCGCCCAGACTTTTATCAATGAATTCACCCCTATACTAAGCGCTCAGTACGGAGCGCTCTATTTGAAGGACCCCAATAATCCAGAGTCCCTGCGCAGTAGCGGCAGCTACGCCGCCGACGGCGAGAAGGAGCCGAAGGGAAGCTTCGTCATCGGCCAGGGGCTTGTCGGGCAGTGTGCTCTGGACAAGAAGCCAATCAAACTCGAACAGGCACCGGATGATTACATCAAGGTGGCCTCCGGTTTCGGTTATGCCCAGCCTGGCTACATTTCCATTCATCCTGTGTTGTTCGAGGATGAACTGCTAGGAGTATTGGAATTTGCTTCGTTTGAACCGTTTACGGCTCTGCAGACGGAACTGCTGCGCCAACTCGCGAACAACCTGGGCATTATTCTCAATAATGTGACACGTCGAATTGTTGTAGAGGAACTGCTCCGTGAATCGCAGGCGATGACAGAAGAGCTGCAATGCCAGTCGGAGGAATTGCAGACCCAGCAGGAGGAGTTGCGTCGCTCTAATGAGAATTTGGAGGAGCAGACGGAGGCACTCAAGCGCTCCGAAGAGCTGCTGCAGCGCCAGCAGGAGGAGCTGGAACATTACAATACGGAGTTGATTGCCAAGACCCGCGCCTTGGAGGAACAGGTGCAGGCAGTCGAGGAGAAGAAGAACGAGATTGAGCATGCCCGTGGTCAACTGGAGAAGCAGGCGATGCAGCTGGCTGTGACCAGCAAATACAAGTCGGAATTCCTGGCGAATATGTCCCACGAGCTGCGGACTCCACTGAACAGTCTGCTGATTCTTTCGCAGCTGCTCACGGAGAACAAGGAAGGTAATCTTAACGATAAGCAGGTTGAATTTGCACACACCATCTATATGTCAGGCGCGGATCTGCTGAAGATGATCGACGAGATTCTTGATTTGTCCAAGGTCGATGCTGGCAAAATGGAACTGAACCACGAAGAGATCCGGCTGAATGATCTGAACAGCTTCGTGAAGCAGAATTTCGGTCCGCAGGCCCTCAAGAAAGGTCTGTCCCTGCGCACAAACTTCAATGATCCGCTGCCGGAGATCATTATTGCCGACAGCCACCGATTGAAGCAGATTTTGCGGAATTTGCTCTCCAATGCTTTCAAGTTCACAAGTGAAGGATTTGTCGAGTTTTCTGTAAGCCCAGTAACAGGGGACCTGCCTCTCTATTTACCTACTGAAGCCGAATACATCGCTCTGGCTGTGAAGGACAGCGGCATCGGTATTCCGGCGGATAAGACGGACCTCGTGTTCGAAGCGTTCCAGCAAGTGGACGGAACGACCAGTCGCAAATATGGCGGCACGGGCCTTGGCTTGTCTATCAGCCGCGAGTTGGCTCGTTTGATGGGCGGGGCGATCGTGTTGGATTCCCGGGAAGGGCAGGGCAGCACATTCACCCTATACCTGCCGGTCCAAGCGAATTACAGCCAGCTAATGGGGGCATCAGAGGCCGCCGCAGCGAGTGAAGCAGCGACGCTGGCCGGCTATGTCGAAGATCTGCTGCCAGTCAAGACCACCAATGCTTTTACTGTCTCAGAGGTTCAGGAGATGGTCGTTGTAGAGGATGATCGGGAGGATCTCAATACCAGTGATAAAGTGCTGCTGATCATTGAAGATGATGAGAGCTTTGCGAAGATACTGCTCGGTATGGCCCGTGGCCGTGGTTTTAAAGGGTTGGTGGCTCTTCAGGGAGATACCGGGATGGGGATGGCCAAGTCCTACTTGCCAGATGCCATTATTCTCGATATCCAGTTGCCGGTTATGGATGGCTGGTCAATCTTGCGGGAGCTGAAAAGTTCCTCACAGACCCGCCATATCCCTGTTCATGTCATCTCCGTCAGCGACGAGGTGAAGCAGGGACTCATGATGGGCGCGATGGCCTATCTTCGCAAGCCCTCTTCCCGCGAGGCACTGGAGCGGGCATTCTCGCAAATCGAGAACTATACATCCAGTACACTCAAGCATCTCCTGATTGTGGAGGATGATGAGATTCAGCGCCTCTCCATCATGGAGCTGATAGGCCATGATGATGTCGCCATCACCGCGGTATCTAGCGGCGGTGAAGCGCTGGCTGAGCTGCGCAAGCAGAAATACGACTGCATGGTGCTGGATCTCATGCTTGAGGATATGAATGGCTTTGAGCTGCTGGATCAGATTCGCGATGATGAGGAACTGAATGATCTGCCGATCATCATCTACACCGGCAAGGATCTCGACAGCAAGGAAGAGATGCGGCTGCGCAAATACGCGGAGTCGATCATCATCAAGGATGTCCGCTCCCCGGAGCGGCTGCTGGATGAGACTACGCTGTTCCTGCATCGGGTGGAGGCTAATTTACCGGAAGACAAGCGTATGATCTTACAGAAGCTTCATAACAAAGAAGAACTATTCGACGGCAAAAAAATACTGCTCGTTGATGACGATATACGGAATGTATTTGCCCTGTCCAGTGTACTGGAAGGCTACAATATGGAAGTTAAATTCGCTGAGAACGGCCGTGAAGCATTGGACCTGCTCGTGGAGCAAGAGGATTTCGACCTGATCCTGATGGATATGATGATGCCGGAGATGGACGGATATGAGGCCATGCGCCGGATTCGTGAGATGCCGCAGTATCAGAAGCTGCCGATTATCTCGCTTACAGCGAAAGCTATGAAAGAGGATCGGGCTAAATGCATAGAGGCCGGCGCCTCCGATTATATCAAGAAACCGATCGAGACAGATCAGCTTCTTTCATTAATGCGGGTGTGGTTGTATTCGTAGCCACGATTTTGGGGTAATAGTTGTAAAGATTAATAAACAGACCATCTCTGGATGGTGCAGTAGCAAGGAGTCAGGATAATCATGACCGCAATGGATCACGGATATGAGAGCCAACCTGCATTGACCGGGGGCAAGAACGAATTAGAGCAAATTGAGATTGAACTGCTCCTCGACGGGGTACATCGTTTATACGGATATGATTTTCGTAATTATGCGCTGCCTTCCTTGAAGCGGCGGATTTGGCATCATGTCCATGCAGAGAATCTATCGAGCATATCCGCTTTGCAGGAGAGAGTGCTGCATGACCGGTCCTGTTTTGAACGTTTTGTCTACAGTCTTTCTATTCCCGTAACGGAAATGTTCAGGGACCCAGGGCTGTTTCTCACCTTTCGTCAGAAAGTCATTCCGCTCCTGCGAACCTACCCTTACATTCGCATTTGGCATGCTGGCTGCTCTACAGGCGAAGAAGTATACTCCATGGCGATTTTGCTGCATGAGGAGGGGCTGTATGACAAGGCGCGCATCTACGCGACGGACATGAATGACCGGTCCTTGCAGCAGGCCAAGGAAGGCGTATACGAAATCAGCAAAATGCAGCAGTATACCAAGAATTATCTCGAGGCGGGCGGGACCCGCGCATTTTCAGAGTACTATACAGCAAAATACAACTCGGTGATTTTGCAGCCTTATTTGCGCAAAAATATTATTTTTGCCGAACATAATCTGGCTACAGATACTTCATTTAACGAATTCAATGTTATTTTCTGCAGAAATGTAATGATCTACTTCAATGATGAGCTACGAGACCATGTGCACGGGTTGTTTAATGAAAGCCTTGGCCGATTCGGCGTGCTCGTGCTTGGCTCGAAGGAATCCATTCATTTCACCAGGTACAGCGATAGTTACGAACCCCTGGACAGGGTAGAGAAAATCTATCGGAAGATCAAATAGTGTGCGTAGGAGGGTCCCATGGGGTTTCAAGAGCCGATTCATATACTGCTGGTAGACGACCGTCCTGAAAATTTGCTGGCGCTGGAGGCAGTGCTTGAGAGCCAGCAATATAAGCTTGTCAAAGCCACCTCCGGCGAGGAAGCGCTGCGGTGTTTATTGAAGTATGAGTTCGCAGTTATTGTACTGGACGTACAGATGCCGGGTATGGATGGCATTGAGACCGCCAAGATGATCAAGGCCAGAGATAAGACCAAGGATATCCCGATTATTTTCGTTTCAGCTAACAGTAGAGAGGCGGAGCATCTGTTTGCCGGATACTCCGCCGGGGCTATTGACTATATGGTGAAGCCGTTCATTCCGCAGATTTTGAAATCCAAGATTGAGGGCTTTGTCGATATGTATTTAACGAGTAAGAAGCATCAGACCCAAACCATGCTGCTGCAGCAGAAGACCCAGGAACTGGAGCGGATCAACGGGGAATTGATCAAGGCCAAGGAAGAGGCGGAGATCGCGGCCAAAGCCAAGACAGAATTCCTGGCCATGATGAGCCATGAGATCCGTACGCCGATGAACGGTGTCGTGGGCATGATCGACCTGCTGATGGAGACAGAGCTTGAGCCAGAGCAGAAGGAATATACCGAAATAATCCGCAAGAGTGCCGACACATTGATTACCGTTATTAACGATATTCTTGATTTCACGAAGATGGAGTCCGGCAAAATGGAGATGGAGGAGCAACTCTTTGAGTTGCGAACCTGTATACAGGAGGTCTTCAACCTGTTCGCGATGGAAGCCGGGAAGAAGAACCTGGAGTTGGCCTATTTCATTGACTACAAGCTTCCAAGATTGTTGTACGGTGATATGGCGCGCCTGCGCCAGGTGCTTATCAATTTGGTGGCGAATGCCGTCAAGTTCACCAATCAGGGTGGAGTGTATCTGGTTGCGTCTGCTGTGCAAAGCAAGGATAATAAAGTTGTAGTAGAATTTACGGTTAAGGACACGGGCATCGGGATTTCCCCGGAGAAATGCGACCGGCTATTCCAGCCGTTCTCGCAGCTTGATTCCTCCATGACACGCAAATATGGGGGAACCGGTCTAGGTCTCGCCATCTGCAAGTCCCTTGTAGGGATGATGGGCGGCGATATTCGAGTCGAATCGATGGAGGAGAAGGGTGCTACGTTTGTCTTTACCATTCAGGCAACGTTACCCGAAGGGGAATTGATAGGCAACGGAGAGAAGGAAGCAGCAGCCCATACCTTCCCAAGTGAGGCGGAGCGGAGCAGGGTACTTATTGTGGATGACCACCCCATCAATCAGAGGCTGATGGTCAGTATGTTGCACAAGCTGGGCTTTGAGGCTGATGTCGCCGAAGACGGCAGACAGGCCGTGTCCCTGGCGCTGAAGCATACTTATGAGTTTATCTTTATGGACCTGCAAATGCCGGTGATGGACGGCCTGGAGGCTACTGCTGAGATCCGGCGTGGAAGCGGACCGTCTGCTGGAACAGCTATTATTGTTGCGATGACAGCCAATGTCATGGAGGGCATACAGAATCGCTGCCAGGCTTCCGGAATGAATGATTACATCAGCAAGCCGCTCAAGATGGGTAGTATCAAACAAATCATTTCACGGTATTCCCGAAAGGATGCTCTGATGAATGAGCATGGGACGTCCATTAATCATGCGTAATTCAGCAAATGCTAGAGTCTGAATAACCGTTTTTTTGTTTCAAAAGTATGCCTTTAGGGTTATTGGTAAAGAAATCATATATCAGGAGAGAATGTCTATGAATACACATAAAAGCGAGAAATTTCATGCAAAGACAAAGACCGAAGGCAGTGTATGTACAGTTTTCCTAAGCGGGGAACTCGATTTGTCGGTTGCTCCTGATTTTCGTCTTGTCATGGAGCCGCTTGTGGGTGAAGCTGGGCTGGACCTCGTCATTAATCTTAAAGAATTAAGATATATCGACAGCACGGGCATCGGAATTCTGCTCTCGATCCTGAAAGCCAGACATGGTATGGATGTTAAATTCATGGTGGAGGAAGTTCCTCCGCAAATTCAGAAGCTGTTTGATATGACTGGTATTGCCAAGTTTTTTGCTCCCCAAGAGAATTCCCACTAGGAAAGGACCGAACAAAGAATGAGTGATGATGTGCAAAGAGTAGTTCTCCAGTTGCCGGCCAGCGCAGAATATGTCGATATCGTCAGATTAAATCTATATGGTATTGCTTCGAAAATGGGTTTTACGTACGAGGACATTGAAGATATGAAAGTTGCCGTATCGGAAGCGTGTAATAACTCCGTGCTGTATGCCTACGGACAGGATGACGGATTGGTGGATGTGATTTTCGAAGTTGGAGCAGATGCACTGTCCATTACAGTCAAAGATGAAGGGGAGAGCTTTGACGGCGTGGATTCGGCTGCTGAGCGCACGACACTGCACGATAAAGAGCTGAGTGACGTTCAGGTCGGAGGTCTGGGATTCTACCTGATGCAGGCATTGATGGACGATGTCAGCGTAGTAAGCGAAGCGGGGAAAGGGACGGTGGTTACCTTGACCAAGCGGCTTCATTTTAGTGAGGAGAAAGTATGAATGAAAAAGCGACTCCCCCCGAGTCCATGAATGAAGCAGTGAACCTGATCTCGGAATACCAGCAAAGCAAAGATAATGAAATAGCCACCACATTGATTCAAAAATACGAGCCTATGGTCAAAATGGCTGCTGGTAAAATCGCCCGCAATCGTCCCGACCTTTATGAGGATCTGTACCAGGTCGGCCAGATGGCGCTGATCCGGCTACTGCAGCAATATGATATCAGTTTGGGAATTCCTTTCGAACCCTATGCCATGAAAAGTATGATCGGGCATATGAAGAATTTCCTGCGCGATAAATCCTGGTACATACAAGTTCCGAGACGGATCAAGGAGAAGGGCGCTCTCGTTCAGCAAGCGATCGACGAATTGACGATCCGGCTAGAGCGTTCGCCTGCAGTGGATGAAATCGCCCACTATCTCGACCTGTCTGTGGAGGAAACAGTAGAAGTACTGGCGGGCAGGGAATGTTATCACTATGTGTCGCTGGATTCACCGCTTTCTCAAGAGGAGACTGGCGCTACACTTGGCGAGCTGATCAGTTCGGAAGCCAACGATTTCGAAACGGTGGAGAAACGCATGGATTTGCAGCAAGCACTCGGCCAATTAAAGGAGCAAGAGCAGCAAGTGCTGCTATTGGCCTTCCAGGATGGGCAATCCCAGCGGGCTATCGCGCAGAAGCTGGGTGTTTCGCAGATGAGTGTCTCGCGGATTCAGAAGCGGGCCACCGAGAAACTGAAGCAAATCATGTCCAATTCTTTCTATTGAACAAGAAGCGGATATTACTTATGATGAATAGAATCGATGACGCCGTCTGCACGCTATTGCTGAAAGAATGATAGGGTATGCTATTCTCCGGAGTGGAGAGAAGCATACCCTTTGTTGTGTCAACATATGAAGGCCATCTGCGAACACCATTTATCGTAACAATTCTTGAAGGAAGTTCAGGCACAGACAGCAGGGGCGTTAATTGTTGGCATCAATATATTTTTTGATCTCGGCCAGGTAATCTCCGATAACTGGTACATTAATGAACAAACTGGCTATATAACCAAGCAGACCAAGGATGATGAATGTTCCTAGTGAAAGTCCGAGTCCCCGGGAAACGCCAGCCATCAGGTTGGTGATAATTCGTTTTTTCGGGTTAGAATAGTTTTCGAGAATATCTTTGATTTCTGATCGTTCCAGCGAATTAGCAATTTGGTCGAGCCGTGTATTTAGCCGTTTGACCTCATGCCTTAGCTCAAAGGGATGCTCGTCCAATTCATAGGTTTTGCTTCTGTTCATTGAATCTCCCATATTGCTTCCCTGCTTTCTTTAGCGGCAATATTTTAAGTTCAATCTATCCTGAAGACATGGCAATAGCCAGCTACGGTGAGCTGGCTATTGAATCAATGGAGCATAGCTGGTTTTCACCGTCGTTCCATTAGGAGGATTTAGAAGCATCTTGCACATCCGAGGCCACGCTGGCGGAAGCTTCGCTAACCGTATCGCCGATCTTTCTTCCAGTGTCCTGCAGAGTGGCTGCGATTTGCTGTTTACTGTCACTGACGGTAGTATAAATGTCGGAGGCTTTGGTCGAGACCGTGCTGGCAAGGTCAGAAGCCTTTTCGCCTACGGAAGTTGCCAGCGCTTTGGTCTTATCCGTCACGGCCCCTGCTACCTCCTTGGTCTTGTCTGTGGCAAGCGATAGCTTGTCCGACAAATCGCTGCGGATCTCGCGGCCAGGCTTGGGGGCGAACAGTAGGGCGGCTGCCGCGCCGATCAATCCACCAATAAAGACACCTTTTAGGAAGTTGCTACCGTTCTCTGTTTCATGCTCTACGTTACTCATCACCGATCACTCCTTATCAGAATAGGGTATTCCAGATCGGAAGACGAACAATTGCCGTCTCCTGCATCGGAATCTCAGGGGAACCTGAAGTTATCTTACTTGGTATATAAACGTTAGTGTATAAGCTGAAACAGCAAATCAGCAAGGGAACGATTAACGGAGAAATCCGCAGATTGGACGCTACAGAACGACTCTTAAGCACATAAACGGCTGTTTTTGCGGCTTTACAAACAACCCGGAAAGCCGAAAGATTATATAGTTTCTTGGGATTAAATATGAATTATTTTATAGAAGTTTTTAGAAAAGAGGAGAGACATCATGGAAACAGTGTTGGTGCGAGAATACCGGTCGGATTTGCTGGAGTGTGTTCATAGTGGACATATCGCCATCGTCGGTGAGGGGGGGCAATTAAAGGGATACGCTGGAGATCCCGGTTTTGTTTCCTTTACCCGTTCAGCAGCAAAACCTATGCAGGCCATTCCCGGTATCCGTGGTGGAATCGCTGAGCATTATGGCCTCACACCGCCGGAAATTGCACTTATGACGGCTTCCCACCGGGGCGAAAGCTATCATGTGTCTACACTGGAGAGCATCTCGGCTAAGGTCGGCATTGAGGAATCTACTATGATTTGCGCGACTAGCTATCCGCTGGACCGCAGCAGTCGGGAAGAAGCCATCCGTGGCTATAACAAGCGAAAAATTTATCACAACTGTGCCGGTAAGCATATGGGTATTCTGTCCTACAGCAAGCTGAAGGGCTTGCCGCTGGATGAATACGACCAGCCGAGTCATCCGGTTCAACGTGAAATTATAGATACAATTGCAGACTTGGCGGACATAGCTTCGGAGAGCATTGGGCTCGGAACGGATGGCTGTGGCTTGCCCGTATTTGCCCTCCCTCTGACGGCACTCGCTAATGCCTACCTGAAGATGGCCTGTCCCGATCTTATTGACGACGAACCAACCCGTGAGGCGGTCAAGGTCATTACTTCGGCTATGAATGCTCATCCAGAGATGGTGGCTGGTCATGGACGGCTGGATTCTATTCTGCTGGCAGATGATAATATCATTGCCAAAGGTGGCTTCAAGGGGGTCTATTGCTTCGCGCTACGCCGGGAGCGGCTGGGGATCTCGTTCAAGATTCTCGATGGTTCTGAGGAAGAGTGGGGCCTGATCGTCTATAGCATTTTGGAACAACTGGGATACAGCGAGCAGACTACGATGGAAAAGCTCCGTGCAGCCTTCACAGGAATGATTTATAATGACGGCGGAACAAGAGTCGGGCATGCAGAGACGGTGTTCAAACTACAGTCTAATCTCGATTAATGCATGATTGACAGCGAATTACAGTGAACTTTGCTTTGTTTAATTGAAAAAAAGCCCCTTGTCTTCATGGCTCATTCGCGGAATGGACCAGAACAAGGGGCTTTTGTCTACGCTGTTACTTGCGGCGAAGACGACCAAGCTCGGACACCAGCGCCTCTACTTGGGAAATGCTGAGTCTGTCGCTACCCATAGCGACTTCATACACATCGAAAATATCCTCATAGTTATCTACCGAGAACGCGGAAGCCTGCATCGCGGCTGCGCTGGCCATTTTCAGCTTATCCTTGATAGCTTCAATCATATATTCAACATTTTCCTGACTTGGCTGTGTCAAATCCATTGGGTTTATTACATCCTCTCTGACCATTGATCCATGTATTTTACCATGTTTGCAGGGGGCACCACCATTTTTTTGTCCAGGAGGATGAAATCGTGTAGAATGATAAAAGCATTTTGGAATAACGGAGCAAGAGAACAAGGAGGTGGGGCAGATGGGAATCAGGGAGCAAGAGGATGGACGCCGCTATAAAAAGGACGCGGAAGGGCTGACCGCTTTCTTTCGCGAAATTGCAGCTCTTCATAGTATGGAACAGGTAACCTTTCTCTGTATTGGAACGGATCGCTCCACCGGAGATGCGCTTGGCCCGTTAACAGGCAGTAGGCTGCTGGAATATGGCTTTCCGCATGTAATCGGCACATTGCCAAAGCCCTGTGATGCAGATAATTTGGCTGCACGGGTGGCTTCGATCCCACCAGAACAGATTATTATTGCTGTAGATGCCTGTCTGGGGACGCTGCTCACACGGGGGAGTTATCTCGCTGCGGTGGGACCCTTGCAGCCAGCACAGTCGGTCGGTCTGAAGCTTCCGGCTGTTGGGCATTACAGTATAGCGGCTATTGTGGATGTTAACGGCCCCAAGCCCTATCATACTTTGCAGACCACGCCGCTGCACCGGGTGATGATCATGGCAGAGCAGATTGCGGAAGCGGCTGCCACAGGTTTCGGTCTGGAAGCTTATGGGCGTTTCAAGGGAAGTAGTTTGGCTTAAATATATATATCTAACGTGCTTCATAATCTTCTACATAGAAAGAAGGAGCAGCCATGGAAAAAGTTCGATATGAAGGAAGCACGATCTGCTACAGTGATCAGGGTAAGGGTGAAGTCATTGTTCTGCTGCACGGATTTTGCGGCAGCGCTGAATATTGGGAGAAGGTGATCCCTCGTCTAAGCAGCAGTTATCGCGTCATCACACCTGACCTGCGCGGACATGGTGAATCGGATGCTCCGCTAGGAGCGTACACAATTGAGAGTATGGCGGACGATGTGCTTGCGCTGCTGGATGCCCTGGAGTTGTCCAAGGTGACACTGCTTGGTCATTCGCTGGGCGGTTATGTTGCGCTGTCCTTTGCCCAGCGGCATGCGTCCCGGTTGACAGGCTTTGGACTGATCCATTCGACAGCCTATCCGGATACGGAAGAGGCGAAGGAGAAACGGCTGAAGAGTGTAAGCACCATTCAGAATGAAGGAATTAACGTGTTTGTAGACGGGCTTGTACCAGGTCTATTCGCCCCCGGTACAGTGGAGTCTTCGCCGCATCTGCTAGAGCGTGCGAAGGAAATCGGTTATAGAACACCTCCACAGGGAGCCGCGGGAGTGGCTCTGGCGATGCGCGAGCGCCCGGATCGCCGGGATGTACTCTCGGCCAGCGAGCTGCCTATTCTACTGGTGGCCGGTGCGGAGGACAGATTGGTTCCTGCGGAGCGAACCTTTACATCAGACAAGCCGAACGTCACACAGGCTACGATTGCAGGCGCGGGTCATATGAGTATGATGGAAGACCCCGAGCGGTTGTCGGAGATTATCGCGGATTTTGTGGACAAGGCTGTGGCTATAAATTAATATCTGATCTCCAAGAAGGCAAAGAGGCAGCACCCGCAGATTTGCGGAGCGCTGCCTCTTTGCCGTTCATCTACCATGCAGTCCGTCCGATCGAGTGTTTTTTGTCAAGCCGTTGTCCATCGTATAAGATGGAAGCAGAAGCACACAGCTGAGCAAGAAAGAGGCAGCGTGGCGGCTGGGAGTTTGTAATCGCGGCTGCGGCAATAGAAAGGAGTGTAGGGTATGTTCCGGAGAGATTATATTGTTCGCATGATTGAGGATATGACAACGATGGTGGCAAAGGTCCTTACGTTGAAGCAGGAACGAAAGACGACGGAAGCCTTATGGGAAGTCGATGAATTACTGAACAGGCATTTCCGGCTCAATTCCCGCCTTTTAAATTCATTGTCTGTGGAGGATGTTATTGAGATGTTCCGTTTAGGCGGCATCATTGAATCCGATAAACTTCAGGGAGTAGCCAGACTGCTCAAAGAGGAGAGCGGAATCTACACGGCTGCAGGCAACAGGGAAGAAGCGCTATTCCGGTCTATGCGGGCACTACATCTGTACTTGTACGCCGATATGCATGGTGCTGACCGGAGCCTTTTATCGATGACAGAGGAAATTGATGAACTCCTGCAAGAGGTCCAGGGCTATCGGATCCCAGCCAAGACAGAGCGGCTTCTGCTGCCCTATCTGGAATCCCAAGGCCGTTATAGTAAAGCGGAGGACAGCCTGTACCGGTTGAGAGAGCAAGGGGAGAATGTAGCTGCTGAAGGGAAGGCTTGGTATGAACGGCTGCTGCTTAAGGACCCCGAAGAACTGGAGAGGGGACAGTTGCCCCTTGAGGAAGTCAAGCAAGGATTGCAGGAATGGAATCGACTGACTGCCCGGGAAAAGGAGTGGGAGCTGCAATGAGCCTGCCTTTATTCATTGTTGATGCATTTGCAGATCAAGCTTACTCTGGCAATCCGGCCGCCGTATGCCTACTGAAGGGCCCTGCCGGAGAGGACTTTATGCAACAGACCGCCGCAGAAATGAATCTGTCAGAGACAGCCTTTCTCTGGCCGGAAGCCGGTGCATATCGGCTGCGCTGGTTCACACCAGTTACGGAAGTGAAGCTATGCGGACATGCTACGCTGGCGAGTGCACATATACTGTGGGAGACTGGAGTGTTGGCTCCCGGTGAGGAGGCTAGGTTCCATACATTAAGCGGACTCCTGGTAGCAAGACGGGAGGCTGAAAAGATCAGCCTCTATTTTCCGCCCTATGAACTTACACCGGTGCGGGAGGTACCGGGACTGACAACTGCACTCGGTATACCAGAGAGACATGTCTCACAGATCATGCAGTACGCTGACAATCTACTGGTTCATGTGGATCAGGAATCCATGGTTCGGGAACTGAAGCCTGACTTTACGCTGCTGGCTGGACTTGCTGTAAGGGCTGTTTCGGTTACAGCTGAGAGTAAGGAAGAAGGCATTGATTTCGTCTCGCGCTTCTTTGCCCCTAAAATGGGTGTGAATGAAGATCCTGTAACCGGCTCTGCACATACCGCACTCGGTCCTTATTGGGCCGCGAGATTGAATCGTTCCCGTCTGAATGCCTATCAGGCCTCCCCACGCGGCGGTTATCTGCTGTTAGATGTCGACACGGATACGATCACCCTAACTGGTCATGCCATCACAATACTCAAAGGGCAATTACAAGTAGAGCCGGTCGGTTTATAACCAGTATTGTTATGACATGCTATAATAGATGAACTATCAGGAGAACATGGTTCTCCATTTTTAATACCGAAAGCGAGATGTGCCCTGTGGAATCTTTGAAAGCTCTTATTGAACAAGTGATCAGTGACCGTACGTTAATTACGGCGACGCTGAGTCAACTGCGCAGCAAAGGCGAAGTCGCCTACAACAAGGTGGTAATCAAACCTGTTGAGTTAAAAGGCAAGCTGCATTATCAGTTCGCCTACTATATTGGACCAAAGGTGGAGCATCGCAACATCCCGGCCGAAGAGGCTGCCGAAGAGATGACTCTGCTACTCCGAGAGACCTTCCGCCAAGGGCTGATCTGTACCATAGAAGCCGATTATCAAGTGCTGATTAGCAAGAAGTACAAGGTCTCCATTCTGACGAAGTCCCCAACCAAGCAGGAAAAGCCGGACCTGGCCCATAACCGCCGCAAGCGTTATGTCCTGGAGGACGGGAAGCCGGTACCATTCCTCGTCGAGCTGGGGATCATGAACAGTGAAGGCAAGGTGTTGGCGAAAAAATACGACAAGTTCCGGCAGATCAATCGCTTCCTGGAAATGGTGGAGGATGTACTGGCCGATCTGCCAACCGGACGTCCGCTGACAATCGTGGATTTTGGCTGCGGCAAATCATATTTGACCTTCGCGTTATATCATTATTTGAAGGTGCGCGAGAAACGCGAGCTGAACATTGTTGGTCTGGATCTGAAAGTCGATGTTATCGCACATTGCAGCGAGCTTGCTGCAAAGCTGGGATACGATCAGCTTCGTTTCCTGGTAGGCGATATCGCCAAGTACGACGAACTAGAACAAGTCGATATGGTCGTCACACTCCATGCCTGTGATACCGCGACGGATGCTGCGCTTGAAAAAGCTGTTCGTTGGGGCGCTTCAGTCATCCTCTCCGTACCTTGCTGCCAGCATGAGCTGTTCGCACAGGTCGAGAATGAAGTGCTGAATCCGCTGCTGTCGCACGGCATTCTGAAGGAACGATTCTCTGCGCTGGCGACAGATGCTATTCGTGCCAAACTGCTGGACCTTCTCGGCTACCGGAGTCAGCTTTTGGAGTTTATCGACCTGGAGCATACGCCGAAGAACATCTTGATCCGTGCTGTCCGCAGTGCTGGAGGCGATAATGCTGCCAAATGGCGCGAGTATACCGCCTTCCGCGATTTCCTTGGCGCCAAGCCGTATCTGGAACGCGCATGTGCAGATTTGCTGCCGTCAGAGGCGTAGGAAGCTGCGTCTCCAAGTCGTAATAGTTGACAATGACGGACTACCTCTTGCCAAGATCATAAGTTCGAATGATATCGTTTTGAAAATGGACGGGCCGTACACTATAGATTACAGCGACATTGTGTTGAGCGTTAACGGGGCAAATGCCATAAGGTTCAACGATATTGTGTTGAAATAAAGTGACCATAGACCATAAGCTCCAACGAAATTGTGTTGAGCATAAAACTGGTCACACCATAAGTTCCAGCGACATTTCGTTGAGCATAAACAGTCTCAATCGTGTCCGCAATCGTTGAGCTCAACCTAAAAATGACCTCAGAATCCACGCTTCAGTGGAGGACGAGGTCATTTTTTGTAGCAAAATTCCGGCTCAATGTTATAATCAGCGCCAGCTAAAGCAACTTCAAATAAGCAACTTCATCATAGAGCTTCATCAGAACAACTTCATGGAGTTAACTTTATGGAACTAACCATATAGTAGGTTGGAGCTCATTAATGAGAGCTACCGGACTGTATAGCCGTTATTTGCCGCATAAAGTTGCTTTGGAGATGTAGTGGACTCAGATGACGCTATTTCCTTCTAGACAGCGGTATTTGGACAGTATTTCTCGCCATAGCGCCTTTGGAGTCCGTTAGCTTCCTGATTGGTTGGATCTATAAGCAATAAGGTCTCTGGAGTCCGTTTCTTGACGAAGCAAGCACTGATTATGAGAGGAATCCCAGATTCCAAAACAAAAAAATCTATCGAATATAAAATTTATATCGAAAGGATTGCGATATCCCTTTTGTATAAAAGCTAGGCTGGGAATACTGGTGAGCATCATGTAGTACAGGGGACTTTCCAAATGTTCAATAATCAACACAAAATTTCAGTGCAAACCACGTTCTTATATCTGTGTGCAGCAATGGTCGTAGCTGCAGGAATAGCAGCATGTCTGCTACGAGGATTTTTTTTCACGCGAGAAATCTATTTTTTTCTGACCGTATGGTTTGTGTTGTGCTGCTTGCTTCTTTTGCTGAAGCTAGTGTTATTAGAGAGAGGTAGGAGCAGAGCCAATAATCGGGCAATGATCTACATTGTGCTTTCCAGCCCTATTATTATTCTTTGCCTTTACGTCATTCATTGGCTGCGTGGTCCGTTGTCGGCACAGGCCAATCTTGATGAAATACTGCGCTGGGCGCTGTACGGTAGTTTTGCTCTGATTGCCTACAACAGCGCGGACAGCAAGGGCGCTACCCAGATTTTGACTGCTGGTTGGCATGGACTTGGTTTGACACTATGTCTTAGCGCATTGCTCCCACTATGCACTAGCTTGACGCTTCCCTTTAATGTAGCCTATACCAGCACCCCGGATGTCAGTGTAACAGGTGCACGGCTCGCTGGCCTGCTGCAATATCCCAACACCTTTGGTGCGGTCATGGCAGTTTTTTTGCTGGAGCGACTCTTTGCAGTCGCGGGGGGGTATGGAAGTGCAGAAAGTGGAGAGGCGCTACTAAGGCAGCAGCGGCGGCTGTGGCAACTCCCGTGTACCGCCAAGTTGCAGCGCCAGTGGGGGCAATTCTCGCATGCCCCCAAGTTGCGGCGTCAACGTCAGCAATTCCCGTACGCCGCCAGGTTGCTGCGCCAGCTGCCGCTATTCCCGTACGCCGCCGCGCTGCTGCTCAGCGAGTCGCGCGGCGCATGGCTGGCGGCGGCTTGCGCATGCGCCGCCGCTCTGGCATTGAAGCGGCGGCTGATCGCGCCGCTTCTGCTCACAGGCGCCGCGCCCGTGGCTAGCGCGGCGCTGTTCTACCGCCAATTGGCCGCTGCCGGCCTGGCGGTAAAGCCCTTGCCCGGCCTGCTGCTGCTGGCCGGGTGCTGGGCCGGCGCTGTGCTAGCCGGCCTGTGGCTGGAGCGCCGCTGGCACAGCGCGGCGCAAGGGACCCGGGCCGCGCTGCTGGCACTCGCGGCCGCGGGCTGGACGGCGGGGGGAACCGCCGTCCTGACGTACATGAGCGCGCGTATCACCGGACCGTCGTCCACGGTCGCCGCGCGCGGCCTGTTGTACCGCGATGCCCTGCGCCTCGCGGGTGAAGCCCCTTGGCTGGGGCGCGGGGGCGGAACGTGGCGAAATATGTATCTCGCCATTCAGTCCCGTCCCTATGTTGGCAGCCAGACCCATAACGGCTACCTGGATCTACTGCTGAACCTAGGCGTTGTCGGTTTGGCAGTGGTTCTGGTCATGCTGCTGGCTGCTGCATATTCTCTAAGAGCGGCACCGCATCTGCTGGCACCATTTCTGGTCCTGGTTCTGCACAGTGCCGTTGATTTTGACTGGAGCTATGGCTTGGTCTGGCTGCTGCTCTTCTGGTTGCTGGCGTTGGCTGTTTCCCCAAGAAGAGAACCGGCCGCCTCGTTGTGTCCAATGTCATACAGCCCGATTCAAAGGCATTCCCGCTGGATAGCAGGGGGATTAGTGTGTATTTTGCTCTTGATATTAGGAGTCAGCTCATTCCGGGCAGACCGGGGCGCATTATTATATCGTGCAGCGCTCAACGCGCCTGGGCCTGCGGAGAAGGTCAGCCTGTTGAAACGATCCATGAACTGGAACCCGTGGTCTTCCGAGACGTGGCTTGAGCTTTCAAGGCTGGTACCAGATGGACAGCGCGAAGCTGTATTACAAGCGGGTCTCCAGGGATCACAGCACCATGCAGGATTGAACTGGGAAATGGCAGAGCTATACATGAGGAGAAGTCAGCCGCGAACTGCGGTATATTGGATTCGCAAAGCCCTGGGGACGGATACGTATAACTATTTCAAATGGACTAAGGCTGTAGAAGGAGTATGGGAGTTGGGACGTAACAGATTTCAGTCCGGGGACAAAGAAGAAGCTGTCCGGATCGCCAACTCCGGTATGGAATTGCTGCGGGAATACAGATTGCTTGAATTGAATAGTGGAGGAAAGGGGAATGATCGACATTTCCGAATGACCGCGCAAGCTGAGGTGGCAGGTCAGAAGCTGCAATGGCTGTTGACAAAAGGTCAGCAAGTCGCTCGGAAGAACCCTCTGTATCCGTAATCGACTAGTTTAGCGTCAACACTCGGATTTTATCCTGTGATGCAGAAAAGAAGCAAAAGCAGCAACAATCCTAAAGGGTAGACGTACAATTCACATCTTGGATCGCTGCTGCTTTGAATTTTTGTTTACACGCTATATAAGACTATATATGAGGAAATTAAGATCTAAATGTAAGGACTGGATTTAGGGATCGGTTGTCACTATGGTGATTGACTGGACTTCCAGACGATTTAGGCCTTCAGCCGCTGCGCCATCATCCACGAATAAACGACGGGAACGAGAGTGGACAGCACCAAAGCTATCACAATCACTACTGTGTTCCATATTCCCCCCGTAAATATGGATCCAATCATCAGAAGTCCGCCAATCATCCAGAGACCGCCTGCGAAACGATGTGTTTTGCGCCATACCTCGGGATTATGCAGTGTCCATGGGGTGCGAATGCCAATGAAGTAGTTATCTTTGACCTGGGGCATATAATTTCCTATAACGATAAAGAGAACCCCGATCGCACCTACTGCAATTTTGCCTACAGGAAGATTGATGTTGAGCCCGTACATGATGACCAGGACAAAAATAAAATCGAACAATAGGGCCATGGCCAGACGTGTCATAGCATAGGCATTTTCAAATTTTGCATAATTTTCTCTTCGCGGATCAATGCTGCGTATAAAATGCATTAGCAGTGGAAAGAGCAAGCCCAGCGCCCCCAGGCAGGCTATAGCCGAATTCTTGCTCCAATATCGGTTAACCTCTCCCGTAACTCCGAATTGGGCCGGAAGCTGGTCCGGCAGGGCATTGTAATTGAATAGGGCAAAACCAATTGAGGCTAGACCCAACACTACAATAAGGGTATCCTGCCATTTCCATTTGATGTTTCTCATCTTCCATCCTCCTTAGTAGCGTGATTACTCTTGCTTCTTGGATTTTTGTCGGATTTCTGTGCGTTTTCCTGCTTGCCCGTCCCCGTCATCTCCAGCAGCCAGCCAACCACCTCATCGAGAACAGTGGTGTTCAGACTATACAGAATGAATTGGCCCTGGCGCTCATCCTGCACGAGCCCAGCGTGTTTAAGGGCGTTAAGATGATGCGAGATGCTGGGCTTCGAGACGTTAAAATAATCGGCTATCTCACCGGCTGTCCTATTCTTCTCCCGCAACAGCCGAATGATTTGGCGGCGGGTAGGATCGGCCAGTGCTTTGAAGGATTCATTCATGTCTACCCAACCTTTCGATATTTAAATAATTATCTAAATATATAATAGCAATAAATTTCCTGTTCCGTCAATGATCCTATCGTCTATTTTGCAGAATTCCCCGTCATGTCCATAATGTATTGTGGAGATACATTTTCCTGTAAGTAGAAGTTGTATCCTTCCATATGCTAGAATAGGCTAAGAGAAGACTGGCTACATAGAGCATAGCGACGCAGTGAGCCCTGCCGCCTATGCAAATAAACGGAGGAGGAGCGCCTACATGCATTACATCTCTGAGCTGATCTCGAATCTTTTTGAATGGATCCAGAGTCTTGGCTATTTCGGGATTATGATCGGCTTAATGATGGAAGTTATTCCTAGTGAAATTGTTCTAGCTTACGGAGGATATCTTGTTTGGACAGGGGATATTAATTATTTCGGTGCAGTGGTATTCGGAACAATCGGGGGCGTTATTGCCCAGATTTTCGTATACTGGATCGGTCGTTACGGCGGCAGACCTGTACTGGAGAAGTACGGAAAGTACATTTTTATCTCCAAAAAGCACATTGATCACTCCGAAGAGTGGTTCAACAAATATGGGACAGGCGTTATTTTCACAGCTCGGTTCATTCCGGTTGTACGTCATGCCATATCCGTACCTGCCGGAATCACCCGGATGCCACTGGGCAAGTTCACCCTGCTTACTACACTTGCCGTTATCCCATGGAGTGCATTATTCGTGTACTTAGGTATGACTTTAGGTGACAAGTGGAAGAACATTGATGAAGTGGCTTCGAAGTATACTCACGAAATTATTCTAGGCGCTATTGCCCTTATTGTTATTTATTTTGTAATCAAGTGGTACCAATCCAAGAAGAAGAGAGGGAATGCAGCATGAAGCAAAATGTAGCTCCTAAATTTGGTCAAGGACTCACGCCCCGTCAATTCGTTGAGGGCATGACCCGCAATCAGCAGGATTTCGAAGCCTGGTATGAGAAGTTTACCTGGGAAGACGAGAGCGACCGGGAATTTTTCGAGAGCCTCAATCACCGTGATGATTTGCGTGTACTCATTCTGGCAGCGGACTGGTGCGGCGATGTTGTGCGCAATGTTCCAGTTGTATTCCATATCCTTGAGACCGCAGGAATCAAGACAGAAGTGCTTATTTTAGAAGAAAATCAGGATTTGATGGACAACTTCCTGACCATGGGCGGTCGTTCGGTTCCAATCGTTATCTTCGCCGATACCGGCGGCTATGTACTTGGACATTGGGGACCTCGTCCTGAGCATGTACAACGTCTGATGAGAGAGTTTAAGCAGGAGAATCCTGACCGCGAAGCTGCTGATTATGACAGCAAAATCGGGGATGTCCGCAAGGCAATGGGTCAAGCCTACGGGGAAGGAACGGAATCCCACGCCATTATCGCTAAAGAGCTGCGTGGCCTGATTTCCGGTTTCTAAGAGTCATGCTTAATATTCGTTCATTTACGCTTGGCCCGCTTCAGACCAATGCTTATCTGCTTACGGGGGCTGATCCAGCACGGGGCATCATTATCGACCCTGGTATGAATCCTGCTGCACTGGTGCGAAGCATAGAGGGGATGGAGATTGAAGCCATTCTGCTGACACATGCCCATTTTGACCATATGGGCGGTGTGGATGAAATCCGCAAGCTGAAGAACTGCCCAGTCTATCTGCATCCTCTGGAGAGTCAGTGGCTGGAGAGTCCCAAGCTGAACGGTTCCCTGATGTGGCCGAATCTGTCCGCTCCTTTAACTACAGCTCCGGCGGAATATGATCTTGGTGAAGGCCAAGTTTTGGACTTTATTGGACATACTTTCCGTGTCTTCCACACCCCGGGGCATTCTCCCGGCAGCGTTAGCTTCCTGTGTGGAGATGACCTGTTCTCCGGTGATGTGCTGTTCAAGCTGGGAGTAGGGCGTACGGATCTAACCGGTGGCCGGGAACGGGATTTGTTTGATTCTATTCGGGGCAAGCTCTACCGGCTGGATGGAGAGGTTAAGGTCTATCCGGGTCACGGCTCACGGACAACAATCGGGTTCGAGCGCGAGCACAACCCATACGTATCTTTATAGTCTACCGTCCCAGAAGTACCGACAAAAATCGGGGAAATACAGATGGACAAGGGACTACAAAGTTGGTACAATATTGTTAATTAAATGTAATATTTACCTCGCGAAGCACGCAGACTGTGGAATAATCCCGGTTTGCGTGTTTTTTTGTCTACATATGGATTTGAATTTCATTTACATGCTAGGGAGGACTTGGAGTGAAGGATGATATATCGGGGCACTTGGATTACGGATCCACCCAATCTCAAGGTACATACGAGCACTTATGCAGCAAGAATTGCCGCTTTTTTTCGGAGTGTCCGGAGAAAGGCGGCTTTTGTTCATTTATGGAGTACAGACAGCATGTAGGGGAAGAAAAGGCTGTTGTTATGCCTGAGGATTTGGTTAGGGAGGCCTGTTTGAGTAGAAGCTACGAAAGTGCTCATGGAGGAAATCTTACGGATCGTCGTCGTGGGAGAGAAACGTTATTCTGGTGTTTTCCTGCCGGGAAAGGCTCCATCCAGCCTTGGCGGCGCAAGCTTTGGGAGTACCAGAATAAAATATGAATCGCTGATTGAACGATGTCTCCTAGATAATCGTATTATACATGAATCAATTTCATAATGCGGATTTCAATCCGATTAGGTGCGATATCTAGTTATACCTAAACCATGTATAACTAGATATCCATGATTAGACGCTCACTTATGGATTTATGAAAATGATTCACTTGCTGACAACTTTTATGGAGGGAAGGGCCCATGGACGATCCAATGAAGGAAAGGGTACGGCAGGCTCAGCAGGGTGATGTTTCATCACTGGCGGTGCTTCTCCGTGAACATTATACCTTTCTTTACAAGTATTTGATCAAAGTGACCATGGACCCTTTGCTGGCGGAGGAAATTGCTCAGGATACCATGGTCAGATGCATGGAGAAAATCCGGGCTTACAATGGCTCCTCATCCTTTTCCTCCTGGCTGATTACGATTGCGACTCGGCTGTATATTGACCGAAAACGACGCTGGAAACGTGAGGAGCAATGGAAGCGGGAGGAGCAGGGTATTCGCTCCATTCGCTGGCAGTTTGAGAGCAAGGATGAGGAATGGAGTGACGTGCTGGATGCATTATCCAGACTGCCTTCCGCTCAGCGGATAGCGGTCCTGCTGAAACATTATTACGGTTACAGTTATGAGGAGATCGGAGAGATTTTGCAGATTCCTGCTGGCACAGTCAAATCACGGGTAGCTTATGGCCTGAATCAATTACGGAAGGAGCTGAGAGAAGACAATGAATAAGGATGCCGGGCAGGAGGAGGCGCTATTGCACAAACTTACTGAGGAGATGGATCGCCTGGATGAGCAGTATGATATTCCCCTTCCATCCCTCAGAGCGCTGGAATCTTTAATTGTGGCAGAGGAACAATCAAGACGAAAGAAGGCTCGCAAGGAAAGGTTGCTATTCTGCATCGTCTCAGTGATTCTGCTCAGCTCTACATTAACTTTACTTGGCTATGTGCCAGTAATCTATCTGACTCTTCAAGGAATTATACCGCTAGCCGCATTAGTAGTTCTGACTGTATCACGCTTCCGGCGCTGGAAAGAAGGTGCCAGGGAATGAACGAACTGCAGGATGTGCCGTTATGGGTATGGATCGTTATCGCCATTTGTTTATTTTTGCAAGGGAACTTGTTGTTTCGGGATGCAAAACGAAGAGGCAAGAAGGCCTGGTTCTGGGGATTATGGGGGATTACCGGGTTTCCCACGCCCACGGTTGTTTATCTGCTGTTCGTTATTTTGCCTGAATCCAGAAGACGAAGAGCCAATAGAAAGTAACAATGAAGGAGAGTGGGTTATGGAGAATGTGAATTGGGGGCTTATACTACCGCTTGTGGTGCTGCAAGTCCTACTTGCGGTCATCGGTTTAATTTCACTTTGGAAGGCGGAGAGTGTCCGGGGGCCCAAATGGCTCTGGATCATCATTCTTGTAGCCGGGAGTTTGTTCGGCAGTATAGCCTATTTCACGGTCGGTAGGAGGGAGGCATGATGCAGCCGTTGCTTCAAGTCTCTAATTTGCAAAAAAACTACGGCAGCCACCTCTCTGTTGGCGGGATCAGCTTTGAGATTGCCCAAGGAAGCTGTGTCGCGCTGCTCGGACCCAATGGTGCCGGGAAGACAACGACGCTGCGCATGATAGCCGGACTGCTCCCGCCATCAGCGGGAAGCATTGCCTTTGCAGGGAGTTACCAAGGAGGAGATTTTCGGCGGGAACTGGGATATCTACCCCAATCGCCAGCTTTTTATGGCTGGATGAGTGGGCAGGAATACGTTGTTTTTGCTGCTAAGCTCAGTGGAATGAACGGGAAGGAAGCCGTAAGCAAGGCTAAGACGGCCTTGGAACGGGTGGGGCTGACAGCCGCCGCACGCCGCCGCATCGCCGGGTACTCTGGTGGGATGAAGCAGCGCTTGGGTTTGGCACAGGCGCTTGTGCACCATCCCCGCCTACTGCTGCTAGATGAGCCGGTATCGGCACTTGATCCCATTGGTCGACGGGAGGTCATGGAACTGCTGCGTGAAATTCGGGAAGAGACAACCATCGTTTTTTCCACACATGTGCTACACGACGCAGAAGAAGTGTGCGATGAAATTATAGTGATGAAGGACGGATTGATTGCAGAGCAGGGGGCATTGTCCATGCTGCGTTCCAAGTACAGTCAGCCAGTCATTACGGTTCGTACAGAGAAGAATGCAGAGGCTATCCAGTGGTTAAACTCTGTTGCCTCTAAGCCCTTTATATTAGAGGCACGGCTTAATGGAGAACACGCTGTGTTCAATGTGGACAATTTGGAGCAAGCACGCGGTGCCATTCTGAAGGAAGCTGCCTCTTTGGATATCCCTCTTCTGCAATTCGAAGCAGGTTCTTCCACGCTTGAGGATATGTTCATGAAGGTGGTCGGGGGATGAGAAATACCTGGATTGTTTATCAAAAAGAAATGTTGGAAGCAGTTCGGACTTATAAACTAATCTGGATACCTGTGGTCTTTATTCTGCTGGGAGCCATGCAGCCTATAATAACCTACTATATGCCGGATATTTTGCAGGCATCGAACAATGTCCCTCAAGGGATTTTGGAAGGCTATGTCATGCCAGGTGCAGGTGCGGTGATGTCCCAGGCGCTGGGGCAATACAGTACGATCGGAATCCTGGTACTGGTACTGGCGGCCATGAACAGCTTGTCCGGAGAACGGTACAACGGAAGTGTTGAGCTTGTGTTATCCAGACCTTTGTCACCTACTGGATTTGTAATTGCCAAGTGGATTGGGTTGTTTACACTACTGTTGCTTGCGCTTGGCCTGGGTGTAGCTAGTGCACTCTATTATACTGAGCAGTTGATAGGGACTCTCCCCTGGATGGATGTCGTGGCTGCAACAGCACTTTATGGACTATGGCTGTTATGTGCCCTTTCACTCACCTTGCTGTTCAGTGCTTTTTTGCGTGCATCTGCCGCTGCATTCCTGTCACTTCTGTCGTCCGCAGGAATGGCGCTTGCCAACAGCCTGATGCCATCATGGTTTGATTGGACGCCAGCGGCTCTCCCCGGACTGTCTACCCAGCTTCTTTCTGCAGGAAGGAAAGCCACTACGGTGGACTTAAGTCCTTGTTTGTCAGCAGTGCTGCTCATTCTCCTTTGCTTTGCTGGTGCTTCCATATTGATGGGGAGGAATAAATTGCCGAAATGAAGGTGAAGCCACTTTATCCGCGACTTTTTTCCAATCCCGAAGCATATTATGGAAAAAGAGCTTGAACGCTTCCTCCTTCCGCTAGACAGCTCTATTATTTTTTAGTAGACTGTTGAAATAAGTAAAATCATCATAGATTTTGGGCCAGGAGGTAGGGCGATGCTGCGTTTAGGAGAGAAGATTGTCATTGTCGCGGACGCTTTCGAGCAGGGTCTTCCTATCGGGGACTACGGCTACCTGATTGCTTACGATCGCAATCCCGATAATGCGTTTGATTATGTCATTCGAGTTCCCCAGGCGAACAGGAATTTTTATGTTCCGGCAGAGGACATTGAAGCAGAAGAAGTTTTGCTGACCGTCGAAGCCGAGCGGGCGACGCATGAAGCGTTGATCGATTATGCCTTGTCCACGCACAATGAGAAGCTGTTCCATTATTTAATGAACGGCGATGTGGCCGATGCGGAAGAGATAGAGACTACAACCAAAGAGAGTCTGTCCCAGGCGGAATTCATTAAGCAAGTGAATCTCCGGGCTTGGATTTAAGAAGGGCCGGCGCAAGCCGGCTTTTTTAACATGCCTGAGGCACAGTACAAGCACATTGAATTGTCCAGGCTTCTACAATATAATTAAAAACGTTATCCGGGCGCTTTAGCCCTTTAATCAGGAGGGATGTTTGTTATGAGCATTACTGTCAAAGATGTGCAGCATGTGGCCAAGCTGGCTCGCCTGCAGTTAAGCCCGGAAGAAGAGGCAACCTTTACCGAACAAATGAATGCCATTTTACAATATGCAGAGAAACTCAATGAGTTGGATACAGAAAATGTACACCCAACCACTCACGTGCTTCAGGTAAGCAATGTCATGCGTGATGATGTTGTGAAGGAGAGTTTGTCTCAGGAAGAGGCGCTGCTTAATGCGCCAGATCAGGAAGACGGACAATTCAAAGTACCAGCCGTACTGGAATAACTACACCTATTTAAGAAGGAGGAAGAATCTTGAGCCTGTTTCAATATCGTTTGCCCGAAGTACATAACATGCTGAACAACAAAGAGATCTCTGTCAGTGAGCTGACTGAAGAATCGTTGTCCGCCATCGCTGAGCGTGATGCGCGCGTGCATGCTTTTTTGACGTTAAATGAAGAGGGGGCACGTGCTGCAGCACGCTCTCTGGATGACAAACTAGCTTCCGGGGCGGCACGTGGTCTGCTGTTTGGTCTCCCTGCGGGGATTAAGGACAACATTTCTACCAAGGGATTGCGTACAACTTGTGCCAGCCAATTCCTGAACAATTTCCAACCGGTCTATGATGCTACAGTAGCCGACAAACTGCGTCAGGCTGATGCTGTAACCATCGGCAAGCTGAACATGGACGAGTTCGCTATGGGCGGCTCCAATGAGAACTCAAGCTTTGGTGCTGTACGCAATCCGTGGGATCTTGAGCGTGTTCCTGGCGGTTCCAGCGGTGGCTCCGCAGCTGCTGTTGCAGCTGGCGAAGTATTCTTCGCGCTGGGCTCCGACACTGGTGGTTCCATCCGCCAACCCGCTTCTTATTGCGGCGTAGTGGGTCTTAAACCGACCTATGGCCTCGTATCCCGGTATGGCTTGGTGGCTTTCGCCTCCTCGCTGGATCAGATTGGCCCGATTACTCGCAATGTGGAGGATTCCGCATATGTGCTGCAAGCTATCGCTGGCTATGATGCCAAGGATTCCACATCCGCCAAAGTAGATATTCCAGATTATTTAAGCGCGCTTACTGGCGATGTATCCGGACTGCGTATTGCAGTACCGAAGGAGTATCTGGGTGAAGGCGTTGATGCTTCTGTTCGCGAGCCGGTTTTGGCAGCACTCAAAGTGTTGGAAAGCTTGGGAGCTACCTGGGATGAAGTATCCTTGCCGCATACCGAATATGCGGTTGCTACCTATTATCTGCTGGCTTCGTCGGAGGCATCCTCCAACCTGGCCCGTTTTGACGGTGTCCGTTATGGTGTTCGTGCGGATGATGGCAGCGGCCTGCTCGACCTTTACCACAACTCGCGTAGCCTTGGCTTTGGACCAGAGGTGAAGCGCCGGATTATGCTGGGTACCTATGCGCTCAGTTCAGGTTACTACGATGCTTATTATCTGAAAGCTCAGAAGGTAAGAACTCTGATTAAACAAGACTTCGATGAAATCTTCCAGAAATACGATGTTGTGATTGGGCCAACTGCGCCTACAACAGCCTTTAAGCTGGGTTCGCAGACCGAAGATCCACTGACTATGTATTTGAACGATATTTTGACTATTCCTGTAAGTCTGGCTGGTATTCCGGCTGTCAGCGTTCCTTGCGGTTTTGCTGAAGGACTCCCAGTGGGTCTGCAAATTATCGGTAAGGAATTTGATGAAAGCACTGTACTGCGTGTCGCACACGCATTTGAACAAAATACAGATCATCATAAGCAGCGTCCACAGCTTTAATCGGATTTTGAAGCTAGATTGGACTTGAAAATATACAAGAAGGGGAAAGTGGCGTAGGGGAATTTTGGAACTGTAGGAGCGAGAGCGTCCGCCTTTGTCTGCGGATTTCTACCGCTAATAGCGGTTAAAATCAAGAAATCTGCAGACAACAGCGGCCGAAAGTCCAAACATTCTCTGGAGTCACGGCTCATCCCATAGTAGAAAAATCACAAGTTCAATCTATATAGTGAAGAATAGGCTCACAAAACTTTTAAGGGAATGAGATAACTTATGTCTAAATATGAAACGGTTATCGGGCTGGAAGTCCATGTGGAGCTTCATACAAAGTCCAAAATCTTTTGCGGCTGTTCCACTGAATTCGGTGCTCCGCCTAATACACACACATGCCCAGTCTGCCTGGGCCATCCCGGTGTTCTGCCGGTACTGAACCGCCAAGCGGTGGAATATGCAATGAAGGCGGCAATGGCGCTGAATTGTACCATCGGTGACGTTAGCAAGTTTGACCGCAAAAACTATTTTTATCCTGATTCGCCGAAGGCTTATCAGATTTCCCAGTTCGATCAGCCAATCGGTCTGAACGGCTGGATTGATATTGAAGTGAACGGGGAGACCAAGCGGATTGGCATCACCCGTCTGCATCTGGAGGAAGACGCTGGTAAGCTGACACACGTAGATGGCGGTTATGCTTCATTGGTCGATTTCAACCGGGTCGGTACGCCGCTGATTGAAATTGTCTCTGAGCCGGAGCTAAGATCGCCGGAAGAAGCACGAGCTTATCTAGAGAAGATTCGGGCGATCATGCAATACTGCGATGTATCCGATGTGAAGATGGAAGAGGGCTCGATGCGTTGTGATGCGAATATCAGCTTGCGTCCATACGGACAAGCTGAGTTTGGTATCCGGGCCGAGCTGAAGAACATGAACTCCTTCCGTGGTGTACTGCGTGGATTGGAGTATGAGGAATACCGTCAGGCTGAGATTCTCGACGACGGCGGTGTGGTTGTACAGGAGACGCGTCGTTGGGATGAAGCACAAGGCAAGACCTTGTCCATGCGTGGTAAGGAAGAGGCGCATGATTACCGCTACTTCCCAGACCCGGATCTAATTGTGCTGCACATTGATGAGGAATGGAGAGAATCCATCCGCGCGGGTATCCCGGAGCTTCCCGATGCACGGAAAGTCCGTTACAGTGAGGAATTTGGACTCCCGGCTTACGATGCTGGTGTGATCACTTCATCCAAGCTGCTGGCTGATTTCTTTGAGGGAAGTCTGGCCTATACCCAGGATGCCAAGGCTGTAGCCAACTGGATCATGGGTGACTTGCTGGCTTATTTGAACAGCAACAATCTGGAGCTGTCCCAAGTGAAGATCACCCCTCAGGGGCTCGGCGAGATGATTGGCCTCATTGCGGCTGGAACTATCAGCAGCAAGATTGCCAAGACTGTCTTCAAGGAGATGCTGGAATCCGGCAAATTGCCAGGCGTTATCGTTGAAGAGAAGGGTCTTGTGCAGATCAGCGATGAGGGAGCCATTAAAGGAATCGTCGAAGCCGTTGTTGCAGCCAATCCGCAGTCCGTAGAGGATTACAAGGCGGGCAAGCAAAAAGCGATCGGCTTCCTGGTTGGCCAGGTAATGAAAGAAAGTAAAGGCAAAGCGAATCCGGGCCTTGTTAACAAATTGCTGGCTGAGGTTTTGAATAACTAATGTACTTGTAGCGATATATAACTTGGGGCTTGTCGGCAACGGCAGGCCCTTCGCGGCATATAAGGGGACGGCGGGAATGAATATAACAAGACTTGATCTTCAGGATGAGATGACTGTTGATGATCTGTGGAGCCTCCAGCACAAGGCTTACCGTTTGGAAGCGGAGCTTATCGGGTTTCACGAAATTCCTCCACTAATGGAGACGAGGGAGATGCTTAGACGCTCCCCGGAGGTTTTTTACGGCTGTCATGACCATGCCTATGAGCTGATGGGTGCAGTTGCTGTTGAAGAAGAATCACCTGGCAAGCTGACGATTACCCGGATGATGGTGAACCCGGGGCATTTCCGTAAGGGAGTTGCCGGTGCGCTTTTAGAGTACGTATTTGGAAAATACAGCGAGATGGAGCAGTTCATCGTCTCCACTGGCAAACTGAACTTTCCTGCAGTTGCTTTGTATACGAAGCATGGATTTGTTCAGGTGGGAGTAGAAGAAGTGGTTCCCGGTGTTGAACTGGTCGAATTTTATCGGAGGGGTCACGTTTGAAGTGGGACAAGCAATCTTGGCGAGAGGAGGAGCCTGGAATGACAGACAAGCCGGAGTTCGTGCCCGAAGAAGAGCAGGGCGAAATGGATATGCAAGAGTCACTTCAGGATGATGATCAGCCTAAAATAATTCCGCCGCGGCCCAAACGGCGCAGACGTAAGCTTAAGTTTATTGCGGGCTTGCTGGCGGCGATTATTCCTGGGTCCGGGCATATCTATTTCGGGCTGCTCCGTAAAGGGATTTCGTTTATTTTTGCTATTCTTTTAGATATCTCTGCACTAATATACTTCTCCTCAATAGGCATGCAGATTAATGTGCCGTTGCTTATCCTGCTGGGGCTACTGATCCCTGTTCTTTATTTCTATAATGTATACGATGTGCTGCAATCTGCAGATCGGATTTTACGATTTCCGGTAGAACAAGACCCCGGACTTGCCCCAGTACCATCCAAACGCCGGACCTTTGTTACCGAACCGGGCCTATCCTTTGGCCTGATGCTGTTATTCGGCGGGGCACTACTCTTCCTTTTCCGACAGAAACCCCCATGGTTACAGTATTTCATTGAGCATTATGCGGAGGCTACTATCGCTATAGTTTTAGTAGGCGCAGGCTTGCTGATGGGGATTAGGGAGATTGCCAATGGCACTGATCGGTGGAGACGGAAGGAGCGCCGCAAGCGTCGTGTCGGAAGATATACAGCTGTCGCTCTGCTTGTTAGTGTCGGTATCCTTCTTTTCCTCGACTGGAAAGAAGGGACGGAACGGATGCTGCTTCTGCTGAAGTGGTGGCCGCTGATCCCTGTACTTTGGGGTGTGGAGTACCTGGTGATATATGTTGTTGCCCGCCGTGTGAACGCTGAGCATGCTGCAAGAGCGAGGCTTGATCTTAGAGGCTTGTTGTCTGCCATTGTACTGGCGGCGAGTGTCTTTCTTGTAGCGGAGCAGGGTCATTATCTGCATCTATGGAACCGTGTAAGCTTAAATTTGACCGCTGCTGCCGTTGATTACGGGGAAGCAGAAGGAAGGCAATTTGAGAAGCCAACGCTAATTGTACCGGTTGAACTTAATACCGCGAAAATTTCTATAGACGGGATCAACGGAGATATTCTATTGCACCGTGCACCAGTCCAGAATATTGAGATCAATACTACTGTATGGGTGGATCAATTGGAAGGCGCAGTGGCTGAAGCAATATCCGAGCAGTCCTTTGTGGATGTAGCGGTAGGCCCCAACATCAAAATCACCCCCAAAAGCAAAGCATACGGCGATTCGGGAAAACGTCAACCGCGGATGAACCTGGACATATCACTTCCTGAGGACCGGCGGTTTGACATCGAAGTCCGCACCATGAACGGTGGCATAACGCTCCAGAATGTAGAAGCGATCAAGGACATTTCCCTGGAGACGGGCAACGGTCAATTGATTCTTCACCGAATCTACGGCGATGTCAAAGGGAAAACGCTGAATGGCGCGGTCCGTGCCAGAGGGGTGCAGGGCAGCGTGGATTTGACGACGAACGGTGGCGACATGAATGCCTGGGATGTGAATGGGGCCTTGAAGCTGTCGACGGTAGTTGGTAACATCAGCGCCATGAACAGTAATGACAATATTGATCTTACCAGCAAGAACGGAAATCTGGAGATTGATGGTGCACCGCTGAAGCTGCATGCAGAATCCCTGAATGGAGGTATCATTGTCCGTTCACCTTTGGTTGGCGGGGACTGGGATATTTACAGCGCAGTGGGTGATATCAGCTTGTATCTCCCCGAGTCTGGAGATTACCAGCTGAGTGGCTCCAGCGGTTATGGAGATATCATCTCGGATTTGCCAGGACTGGTTATAGACAAGAAAACAATCTCCGGAGAAGCGGGAATGGCAGAATTCAAGCTGCATGTGGAAGGAAACAGCAATCTAAATGTGAGGAAATATTGAATTAAGTAATTTTTCTTATATAATAATAAATATAATGTACAGACCACATTGACAATATTGAAAGAGCGGTCTTACAATTGTAAATATACTTTTACAGAAGTTTTTTAATTTAAAGGCGGTGGCAATTATGGGTAGTGGCGTACAACATGCATTGGAACAATTAAAAACAACCGGTGTCCGTATTACACCCCAGCGACATGCAATACTTACGTATTTGATGGAAGCGATGAATCATCCGACGGCGGACGATATTTATCGGGCGCTGGAGCCTAAGTTTCCAAGCATGAGCGTGGCAACCGTATATAATAATCTCAAAATGTTTATGGAAGCCGGCATGGTTCGTGAATTGACCTACGGCGATAATTCCAGCAGGTTCGATGCCAATGTCTCCGATCATTATCATGTGATCTGTCAGACATGCGGCAAGATAGAGGATTTCAGTTATCCGCCGCTTCATGATGTGGAGCATCGTGCAGCAGAGGAGACGGGATTCAGAATTACAGGACTGCGTATGGAGCTTTATGGAGTATGTGAAGAGTGTAATGACAAGAAGATCCAGCAATAGAATTACAGGCAGCTGAATAGTAAAAGGCGGGAAAGCATGGCGCTTCGGATGATCCGGGAGACCTATGGCCTGTCTGTTCATAACGTGTGGAGTCCGGTCAACGGAAGCTGCACGTTTTATTTTTTATATCATTTTTACAGAATGAGGGAGGTATGCCAGCAGTTTTTGAAACAAAACAGGCATTTAACGCGTATACTTAAAGGCAGTGTTAACCGTATTTATCAATAATTCAAAAATGCTATAGTTGGAGGATGCATCTTGGACAGAAGACATGGACAAAGACATGTTAAAAAACGCGGAAGCCTTTTTCGCCGCTTACTTGGGCTCTTGATTGTCGTGGCTGCAGCTTACTGGGTGATCTTTTATATAATGCCGAACCGGCAGCATGTTGACCCTGATTGGAAGGGGCTGGAGAGACCTGTATTCGTCAAAGGAGAGCTGACAGGATACTCTGCCACTGGAACTGGAGATGGCCTTCTTTTACCGCTGCCGCTGCTTCAGGAGTATGTAGATTCGTCTATCCGCTATGAAGCGGCCACGAAATCAGTGATCCTTTCCACAGGTAATGAACTTCTTTATATGCAGGAGAATAAGACAGATGCCAGTCTCAATAACAAGCCCCTGCAGCTTCGGCTCGCCCCGGAAGTGAAGGATGGTGTGACCTATCTGCCAACGACTACACTTGAGGATCTGTACGGGTTTGAAGTTCAGGAGGACAAGGATACCGGTGCTGTCTTGTTGATGAGTGCAGGAGAATCGGTTCCGCTTGGAAAAGTGAAGGGTAAAGTAGGGGGCAAAACAGTTGCCATGCGTACGGAAGCCACGATTCACGCCCCAATTGTAGCGGACATGCCTCCCGGCACTTCGGTGAGAATCTGGAAAGAAGCCGAGGAGGGCTGGCTGTATGTGCAGCTGGACAGCGGCTATTCGGGGTATGCCAAGACGAGCGACATTATCCCTGATGGTGATAAAACCGTTGAGCTGAAGCCCGTAGTTCCTTCAAGAGCCGAGCGTAGCTGGAAGGGTAAGCCTGTTAACCTCATCTGGGAAGCTGTCTATGAACGCAAGCCAGACCCGAATGCAATCGGCAAGCTGCCGGGAGTAAATGTGGTCAGTCCAACATGGTTCCGGATTGTGGATACTGATGGCAATGTTCGCAGTCAGGCGGATAGCGCGTATGTACAGTGGGCTCATGCTCAGGGGATGGAGGTATGGGGACTGCTCAGCAATAGCTTTGAGGCTGATCTGACAACGGAGGCTTTGTCCACTTATGAGAAGCGGATGAGGACGATCGTGCAGATGCTGGAATATGCAGATCTATACAATCTTGACGGGATCAATATTGATTTTGAGAATGTGTATACGAAGGACGGAGAGAACGTTACGCAGTTTATGCGCGAACTGAAGCCGATGGCGCAAGCCAAAAATCTCATCGTATCTATAGACGTCACCCCCAAATCGAATAGTGAAATGTGGTCGTTGTTCCTCGATCGCCGAGCCCTGGGGCCGCTTACGGATTTCCTGATCGTGATGGCGTATGATGAACATTGGGCAGCCAGTCCCAAAGCAGGATCTGTAGCTTCACTTCCATGGGTCAAGAATGCGATGAATCGTATTATCAATGAAGATGAGGTACCTCCTGAGAAGCTGATTCTTGGGGTGCCTCTGTATACACGTATCTGGACCGAGAAACCGGTTGATGGCAAGACGAAGGTTAGTTCCAAGGCAGTGAGCATGAATACAGTGGACAAGATCATTAATGAAAAGAAGTTGAAACCAACCCTGGATGCGAGTGCAGGGCAGAATTATGTAGAGTACAAGGAGGAAGGCGTTCTGCGCAAAATATGGATCGAGGATAAGACTTCGTTGCAGGCTAGAGTGGAACTTGCCCAGTCCCTCGGACTTGGAGGCATTGGTTCTTGGAACCGCAGCTTTGCTAATCAGTCGGCCTGGGAAGCTTTGCAAGGAATTCATAAGTAATATTTTATAAAAATGATCTAAAAAGGGACTCCGCTTTTTCGGAAGTCCCTTTTTCTATGCATATCTAGTTGGAGTATCGTTCAGATGAGCCTTCACGCATTTCTAATTCTGATTAAGCTGCTGTTGCTTAAGCTGTTCTGCAGTAATATTCGCCTGGTTTGGGTCCAGCGTGAGAATGGTGTGACAGAACATACAGCGGTCGGTTTTGCCGAGCATTTTGGTGAGCTTATGACATTCCGGGCATTCTAGCTGCACAGCGCTTGTAGAGAGCATGCCAGCCCAGAAATAGATGGCCATACTGGCCACCATCGAAATTAAACCGATTACAAGCCCAATTCCGGCAAATACTTTACCGGCAGGGCCCCAGAATACAATTCCGGCAGTCCCCAAAATCATTAGTCCCATTCCAAGCATTGTGAGCAAAAGTCCCCATGTACGGAAAGCGTTGATTTTGGCCGATTTGAATTTCATGAGTATTAACTCCTAACCTAAATATAGTTCGGTTGACCAGAAGGAACTAACTTGGATATGTAGAATTACATTACTAAGTAAATTATACCTGAATTATAACTGAATTGACGCAAAATCGCCAAATTTGATGGAGGGAAGTATGGAACTGTCCAATTTGACTTTGTTAAGTGGAGAAACGTTTGATGATAGTGTTCTCGGCGCTGTGGCATTTCGGCGGAAGGGGAATGCTCCTTTTCAGAGCGCGCTGCTTCACGATTTTGATATGGTCGTGCTTATGCTACATGAAGGGCAGGAGAAGGAACGTCTGGTTAGTCAGACAATTGCCGGTGAGAGACGCACCCATTCGCTCCACGTAGGTATGTCTGCTCTCGAACGGGCGGTTATGGCGGGCGATAACAATGAACTGCTTACTAGTCTAATGTCGGGAGAGATAATCTGGGATCCGAAGGGTATCCTTGAGGATATGCGTCAGGAAATCACTCGATTTTCGGCACCACTTAAGGATCGGGTACTGTTAATGGAGTTCGCCCGCTTTTTGCATATGTATGTGAAGGCCAAGCGCTATATGGATGCTGCATGTATTATGGATGCTTACAATTGCATATTGATGGCTTTGTATCATTGGGCACGCATTGAAGTGAGCGAAAGTGGCAGTTTTCCCGAGCCTGCTGTATGGGATCAGGTCAAAAAAATGAACACACCTGTTCATAAGCTGTATGAGGAACTCACTGTAAGCACAGAGACGCTGGAACAAAGAGTGGAGCTGATCTTGTTAGCTTGTGATTTCTCAATTATGTCGAAGATGGTGGATTGTTGTAGTCTACTCCTCTCCATTTTGCAGAGTCGCAAGGAGCCATGGGGCATCGCGGAACTCCTTCAGCAGTCAGGACTGAAACCACTGGAAGCTGAACTTCCGCTTGTTCTACGTAAACTAGCCTCCCGTTCACTCCTTCGAGAGATCACCTCCTGGGGTGAAGCTAATCCTGGGGAAGGTCATGCTGTTCGCTATACTGTATAGAGATAAGAAGAAGCACACCGCTACAACATACTATAGATAAAAGCTGTGGGTAGGGAGAGGCGAAGCACTCTCTTTTTTTGTTTGGTTGTAGCTTATAAATGGGAAATACGAAGTAAGAGAAAATTTATAGTTGACTCATCGTATGAAGATGTGATAAATTATAACTCGTCCCTCTGAGACAGAGATTTGTTGAAAAACAATCGATGAACAACCTGAAAAAAGAAATTAAAAAAAGGGTTGACGAAAACGAGGACAGCATGGTATAGTATAAGAGTTGCTGCTGAGACATTAAGCGGACAACGAGAACAGCTTGATCTTTGAAAACTGAACAACGAGTGAGTATCGAATTCACGCAAGTGAATTCACAAATGAGAATTTAATTCTCGTCAGATGTTTCAAAATGAGCAATCGCTCTTTCTAAATACCAATTTGGAGAGTTTGATCCTGGCTCAGGACGAACGCTGGCGGCGTGCCTAATACATGCAAGTCGAGCGGGGTTGATTTGAAAGCTTGCTTTCAAATCA